>NC_017741.1:600000-1200000 GCF_000277405.1 Helicobacter pylori Shi112 | reverse complement strand
CTAAAATCACGCTCATTTTACCCTCTAATGTGTTGGAATTTTTTTTCTAAATAGGAACTATACAGGCTCAAACTATAGCATAAACTAAAATAAAACATTAAGATAACGCCATAAACCACAAAGCTCGCATTGGGCATGCGTAAGAGGTTAAGTTCTATGATTTGCTGGCCCACTTTTAACAAATCAATCGCTCCAATGAGAGAGACTAAAGCCGTGGTTTTAATCATGCGCGTGAATAAATTAAGGCTTGAGGGCAATAAAGACAAAAAGCTTTGGGGGAAAATAATGTTAAAAATCACCCTTTTTGAATCCATGCCTAAAGCCAGAGCGCTTTCTATTTGGTGTTTGCTCACGGAAGTTAAAACCCCTCTGGTTAAATCCATCATTTCAGCGCCACCCCACAAGCTAAAAACAATCACGCTCGCCAAAACAGCGCTAATATGCAAATCAAACCAGCTCGCTAACCCGAAATACACGATAAAAAGCCATGCTAAAAGCGGGATGATGCGAATGCTTTCTAAATACACACGACACGCCAAAACCACTATTTTAGAACCAAACGCCATCAAGCTCCCCAAAAGTATCCCAACAACGATTGAAATAACCGCAGAGCTAAGAGCGATTAAAAGGGTGGTTTCAAACCCTTCTAACAAGCGCTTAAGGTTGTCTAATTCTAGTAAAACTCCCATTTTTAAGCCACTTTCTTTTTAAAGAAACGCTCTAAGATCACAAACAAAACGCTTAAAGGGAGCAAAGCGATCAAATAAGCAACGCTTAACATCAAAAGGCTTTCAGTCGTTTTATAATAAATGCCAATAAAATCTTTCGCCACAAACATAATATCGGTTAGGGCTATCGCACCCACCACAGAAGTTTCTTTGAGTAAAAAAATCACATTCGCCCCTATAGAAGGCATAGAAACGCTTAAACTTTGAGGCAAAATGATGTAATACATCATTTTCAAAGGGCCAAACCCTAAACTCAAAGCGCTTTCTTTTTGAATGGAAGCTAAGCTTTTAAACCCAAGCAAAAAACTTTGACTCATATACCCCCCACCCAAAAACCCTAACGCTAAAATCGCGCACTCTAAAGCGCTCAAACCGATTTCATTCAACCCGTAATACAAAAAGAAAAGCTGGATGAGTAGGGGCGTGTTCCTAGAAATTTCGCCATAGATATGGACAATAGGAGAGATAAAGCGCGTTTTAAAATACAAAACGATTGCGCACAAAAACCCCACCAAAAGAGAGAGCAAAATCCCAAAAAAAGAAATATAAAGCGTGAGTTCTAACCCCTTAAGAAACGCAGGGATGGAGTGAAACATAAAATCCCAATCTAATGCCATAACGCTATACCTTAAAATTAATGACGCTTTAAAGCATCATGTTTAAAAACGGCCCTCATTTACCCTAATTGTTAGAAGTTTGGAAAACCCAAGCCTTTATTATGGAAAGTTTATGAGCCATTCAGTCCCTATTCAAAGAAAATTTGAATTATAATAAAAAACTGGCTGAAATTAACAACAATGGTTAAACAACCATTAAATGGAGAGGACATGCAAAAAAGTTTAGTTTCTTTGGCTTGGGTTTTTGCCGCTATTTTAGGGGCGATCTGTTTAGGGGTGTTAGCCTTACACAAGGGCGAGAGCATTAACACGCTATGGCTTGTAGTAGCGAGCGCTTGCATTTATAGCATAGGCTATCGTTTTTATAGCCATTTTATCGCTTATAGGGTGTTAAAGTTGGATGATAACAGAGCCACGCCCGCATGCGTAAGGAATGATGGCAAAGATTTTGTGCCAACCGATAAAGCGATCACCTTTGGGCATCATTTCGCCGCTATTGCTGGGGCTGGCCCTTTAGTAGGCCCGATACTGGCCGCTCAAATGGGTTACTTGCCCTCTATCTTATGGATTTTGATAGGCTCGGTTTTAGGGGGTTGCGTGCATGATTTTGTGGTGCTTTTTGCTTCCATTAGGCGCGATGGCAAGTCTTTAGGCGAAATGATCAAGCTTGAAATGGGCCAATTTGTAGGCATGATCGCAAGTTTGGGTATTTTAGGGATCATGCTCATTATCATTGCGATTTTAGCGATGGTGGTGGTGAAGGCTTTAGCGCATTCGCCTTGGGGCTTTTTTACGATCGCTATGACCATTCCCATTGCGATTCTTATGGGGCTTTACATGCGGTTTTTCAGGCCGCATAAGATTTTAGAAGTTTCTGTTATTGGCTTTATCCTATTGATTATAGCGATTTATGCGGGTAAATATGTTTCTTTAGATCCTAAATTAGCGTCAATATTCACCTTTGATGCCAACTCTTTAGCGTGGATGATCATGGGCTATGGTTTTGTGGCTTCTATTTTACCGGTATGGTTTTTACTCGCTCCACGAGATTATTTAAGCACTTTTTTAAAAATTGGCGTTATAGGGGTGTTGGTTGTGGCTATTATTTTTGTCGCTCCGCCTTTACAAATCCCTAAAATCACGCCCTTTGTAGATGGCAGTGGGCCTGTGTTTGCAGGAAGCGTGTTCCCTTTCTTGTTTATCACGGTGGCTTGCGGGACGATTAGCGGCTTTCATGCTTTAATTTCTTCAGGCACGACCCCTAAAATGCTCGCTAAAGAAAGCGACGCAAGGCTAGTGGGCTATGGCTCTATGGTGATGGAGAGCGTTGTGGCTCTTATGGCGTTGGTGTGCGCAGGGATTTTACACCCAGGGCTTTATTTCGCTATCAATTCACCAGAAGTGAGCATCGGTAAAGATATAGCTGATGCGGCTTCGGTGATTAGCTCATGGGGGTTTAGTATCAGCGCTGAAGAAATCAATGAGATGACCAAAAACATCGGCGAAAGCTCCATTTTGAGCCGCACCGGTGGGGCGCCCACTTTTGCGATTGGTTTGGCGATGATTGTGTATCACATTTTAGGGGATCCAAGCGTGATGGCGTTTTGGTATCATTTTGCGATTTTGTTTGAAGCTTTGTTCATTTTAACCGCTGTGGATGCTGGCACACGAACCGCTCGTTTCATGATCCAAGATTTGCTCGGTAATGTTTATAAGCCTTTGGGCAATCTTAGCTCTTATAAGGCTGGGATTTTTGCCACTCTTTTGTGCGTGGCGGGGTGGGGGTATTTCTTGTATCAAGGCACGATTGATCCTAAAGGGGGGATTTATACGCTATGGCCTTTATTTGGCGTGAGCAATCAGATGTTAGCGGGCATGGCGTTGTTGTTGGTTACGGTGGTGTTGTTTAAAATGGGGCGTTTTAAGGGGGCGATGGTAAGTGCTTTGCCGGCAGTTTTGATTTTATCCATCACTTTTTATAGCGGTATTTTAAAAGTGGTGCCAAAAAGTAATGATAGCGTGCTGAATAACGTTTCGCATGTGGCGCAAATGCAAATCATCAAAGAAAAAATGGCTACCACTACCGATGAAAAAGCGCTAAAAACGCTCCAAAAATCCTTTTTTAACCACGCTATTGATGCGATTTTGTGCGCGTTTTTCATGCTTGTAGCGCTACTGGTTTTAATCGTGAGCGTTAGGATTTGCTCAAACGCTTATTTTAAAAATCAAATTTACCCGCCGCTGGCTGAAACGCCCTATATCAAAGCCGCTTGAATAAAAAAGGGGTTTTAACCCCTTTTAAATCCATGGAAAAAAGTTTGATTTTGTTCGTGAAGTGTGCAGACACTAAAGGTGTTTGGGATTTCTGTTTTTGGCTCTTAAAAAGCTATCGCTTGCTTTTTTAAAAGCTCAATTTTAAAGACGATGGGTATTTTGCTTAATGGGTATGATTTAAAAAGGGCTTTGGTTTGAAAAGAAATTATAATAAATATATAGAGATTAGAGAAACAGCGTTAAAAAACGCCTGCTATCTTTTGTGATCATAGCGTCAAAATGACGCTATTAGGGCCGTGTATAACGCGCTCCTGTCAGAATAAAGGGCAGGGAAGTTTTTAGGCACAGGCCCGTTTTCACCCGGTTTGAAGCCTTTGTTAGTGTGCACGCCATAATATGAAAGATCGACGCTGCCGCTCAAATATTCAGAGAATTTATAGGCTAAAGAGATCATCGCTCTTGCTTCCCAAGAGACCACTGAATTGGAGTATTGCGTGGCGAATTTCCATGTGAATTTTTTGGCAAAATGAGTGCCGCCACAAGAAAGGAGAATGGTAGCGGCGTCTCTTTTAAGGGCTGTGCCTGAAAAACCAGCATACACGCTGTTACCTGACATTATCACACCGCTTGGATTACCCATATTGCCTATCCAACCATTAGCGTTTTGAAAGACTTTATAAAAAGCGATGGAAACATTGTAATTGTTTATATCAAAGCGTTGGCGGATCATGAGATTCTGCCCGTTTTGAGTGGCTGGCGTGTCGTATCTATAGACCGGACTCCCATTAGATTTAACGATCATCCAAGGGTAGTAAATGGGGAAAAACCCTGTGATGCTCGTATCTGAGCGAAAGCCTGTGCCGCTAAAATTAGGGTTAGAGTCCCAACCAATCTTAATGCCCGGAGCGTTAAAGATTTGAGGCGAGAGGTAATAGAAGGCCTCCACGAGGAAACGATGAGGTTTATAGGTGAGTTGCACCGCATGCGTGCCATAAAGCACCTTTTGCCCATGGCTATCATAACCTCCCTTATCGTTTTTGGTAAAGCCCCCGCTATAAGTGGTCCTAGCGGCAAACCAATCCATCAAAAACGAACCATAAGCGAACGCCCTCCCAAAAGAGCTAAACCAAGTCAAGCGTGCATGCTTGTATTGCCCAGAAACTTGAAAGCCTTGAGTTTGCCCGCTTCTAAAAGGCATGCCAGAAAGGTAGCGCCCGCCCTTGAATTCAAAATAATCTTTATAGCGGTATTCCAAATACGCATCGCTAAAGACATAATTGCGGACATTTTTATTGTACTTCATGTTCTGTGCTTCAAGGCTATCGGTTTGTAAGATGTTTGTATAACCCCCCATGAACCCATCATAATAACCAAAGAGGTTGTAAGATACAGATCCGTCTTCAAACTTCTTCGTGCCGTCATAGAAAATAGATCCCACCATGCCCCCTATTTTGCCTTTTAGAACATGGTCTGAAACCTTTTTGGGTAACAAGCTAAAACCAAGCCCTAAATAGCCCGCAATCGTTGCGAATTGCTGCATAGGGTAGATGCCTCTTTCTTTATTGATTTTATGCTGGTTAAAGCCGATAGTGCTGGATTGATCCACAAAGCCGTTGAGCTTGGCTTCAAAACCTTGTAACGAAGAGCTTAAAAATGCCCCAAAGAATAAAACCTGACTTGCCTTTTTCATGCATGCCTCCTAAAATGAGATTGATAAATGCAAATACTTTTAAAGATAAATCTATTCTTTGATTTTTATTATTCTTAGCTTTGAAATAATTATAATATGTAAAATAATGCATATGATGAGAAAATCCAACTTTTAAAAGCTAAAAACGATTAATTTGTGGAAAATTTACTCTCTTTAAATTCAAATGGCTAACATATGGTGCTAAAATCCGTTATGATTAACGGATTATTTTGAATGGATCGCTTGAGAACGGGGATTAAGCTTTGCTTTATTGTTTTTTTAGGTTTTATCTTGTTGTCAAACAAAGCCTACTGGTTGTAATTTTTATACAATTCTATCAAGCGCTTAGTGGAGCTGTCAAAATAAGCGTTGCTTTTATGCCCTTCTAATTCTTGTAAAATCGGCACGGCCAATTCTTTCCCAAGCTCCACGCCCCATTGATCAAAGCTGTTAATATCCCAAATAACCCCTTGCACAAAGACTTTATGCTCATAAAGAGCCACTAGCGCCCCAATATTACTTGGTGAAATCTTTTCTAATAAAAGGATATTAGAGGGGCGGTTGCCAAAAAACACCCTGTGGTGGGCTAAATCTTTAGCCTCATCTTTGTCTAAACCTTTAAAGAGCAATTCCCCAAGCGCTTCTTCATAACTCTTGCCTTTCATGAAGGCTTGCGCTTGCGCTAAAACATTGCTGAATAGAATCTCATGGTGGCCTTTAGCGTTAGGCTTTTTATCTAAGGAAGCGATAAAATCAATGGGTATTAAATGCGTGCCTTGATGCAAGAGCTGGAAAAAGGCGTGCTGAGCGTTAATGCCCATATCGCCCCAAACAACAGGGCATGTGTCATAGGGGATGATTTCGCCTTTTTTGCTGATGCGTTTGCCATTGCTTTCCATATCTAATTGCTGAATGAATTTAGGGAAATGCCTTAAATACTGATCGTAAGGAGCGATTAAATGGCTTTTGGATTGGAAAAAATTGATATACCACACGCCAATTAGCCCCATTAAAACGGGTAAATTGCTTTCAAAAGGGGCGTTTCTAAAATGTTCATCCATCAAATACGCTCCTTTCAAAAGAGCGTTAAAATTTTTCTTCCCTAAATAGATCATGATGGATAAGCCAATAGCTGACCACAAACTATAGCGCCCCCCTACAAAATCCCAAAATTCAAACATGTTATGCTCGTCAATGCCAAATTGTTGCACGGCTTCTTTATTAGTGGATACCGCTACAAAGTGCTTAGCGATATGCTTTTCATCGCCGCTTCTTTCTACAAACCATTTTCTAGCGGTTAGGGCGTTGGTTAAGGTTTCTTGAGTGGAAAAAGTCTTAGAAGCCACGATAAAAAGCGTGCTGGCTGGATTGAGTTTTTCTAAAACGTCTAAAATCTGCGTGCCATCCACATTAGACACAAAATGCATTTTTAATCTCGGGTGGGCGTAGCGTTTTAAGGCGGTGCAAACCATTAAAGCGCCCAAATCTGACCCCCCAATGCCGATATTGACAATATCGGTGATCACTTGATTGGTATAGCCTAATCTTTTACCGCTCCTCACGCTATCGCTAAAGGCTCGCATGCGTTTTAAAACGCTCCTAATACTTTTTAACACTTCCATGTTGTCTAGTAAAATTTCAGTGTCGTTCAAGCTTCTTAAAGCGGTGTGTAAAACGGCCCTTTTTTCGGTGGTGTTGATCTTTTCGCCCTTAAACATCGCTTCAATTTTTTCTTTTAAAGAGCAGTCATTCGCTAATTCAAAAAGAAGCTTTAAAGTGGTATCGTTCAAGCGGTTTTTGGAATAATCCAAGCTCAAGCTTTCAAATTGCAAAAAATAGCGGCTCGCTCGCTCTTTGTCTTTAGAAAACCAATCGCGCATATGCGCTTCTTTGATTTCTTCATAATGTTTGAGTAATTTTGGATAAGTTTTTAATTGGGTTAGCATCAATACCCCTTTTAAAAGATATAACGCTGTATTATAAGCTAGTTTTAATTACAATTTTCAAATGTTAAGAAAAAACATTTTAGCTTACTATGGGGCGAATTTTCTCTTAATCATCGCTCAAAGCTTGCCCCATGCGATTTTAACCCCTTTGTTGCTTTCTAAAGGGCTTAGTTTGAGTGAAATCTTGCTCGTGCAAACCTTTTTTAGCTTTTGCGTGCTAGTGGCTGAATACCCAAGCGGCGTTTTAGCGGATTTGATGAGCCGGAAAAATTTATTCCTTGTTTCTAATGCCTTTTTAATCGCTAGTTTTTCGTTTGTGCTATTTTTTGATAGCTTTATTTTCATGCTTTTAGCATGGGGGCTGTATGGTTTGTATAGCGCATGCTCTAGCGGCACGATTGAAGCTTCACTCATCACAGATATTAAAGAAAACAAAAAGGATTTGTCCCGGTTTTTAGCCAAAAACAATCAAATCGCTTATTTGGGCATGATTATAGGGAGTTCTTTGGGGTCGTTTTTGTATCTCAAAGTCCATGCGATGCTGTATATCGTGGGGATTTTTTTAATCATGCTCTGTGCGCTAACGATCATCATTTATTTTAAAGAAAAAGAAAGGGATTTTAAAAGCCAAAAAAGTTTGAAACTCCTTAAAGAACAGGTTAAAGGCAGTCTTAAAGAGCTTAAAGATAACCCCAAGCTTAAAATTTTGTTAGTGGGGCATTTGATTACGCCCATCTTTTTTATGAGCCATTTTCAAATGTGGCAAGCGTATTTTTTAAAACAAGGCATTAAAGAGCAATACCTTTTTATATTTTATATCGCTTTTCAAGTGATTTCCATCCTCATTCATTTTTTAAAAGCTTCAAATTACAGCCAAAAAATCGCCATAAGTTCGCTTTTGGTATTGCTGGGCGTTAGCCCCTTATTGCTTACGAATATCTCTTATTGTTTCATAGGGGTGTATGCGCTCATGGTGGCGTTTTTTGCTTACATGAGTTATTGCTTGGGGTATCAATTCTCCAAATTCGTTTCTAAAAACAACATTTCATCGCTCTCATCGCTTTTATCAAGCTGTGTGCGCGTGGTCTCTGTGCTAATCTTATCGCTCAGTAGCCTGGAACTGCGTTACTTTTCGCCCCTAACTATCATAACCATGTATTTTGCCCTTACGCTTATAGCGCTCTTTTTCTTTTTGTATAAGGCTAAGCCGTTTGCTGAGTGAGTTTGCTTTAAGATTGCAACCTTTTAGCGATTTCTGTAGCGGCATCATAGCCATGGTTTAAAGCGGTAGCGATGCTCGCTCCTGATTTGAATAAAATATCGCCCACGATGAATAAATTAGGGATATTGTTGCTCTCTAAATTTTCTTTCACTACAGGGATATTGGTGCTAGGATCTAACTCTAAAGAACAGCGTTTAAAAAATTCCAAAGGGGTAGAGCCACCGATCGCATACAGCAAGCGATCAAAACTCTCGCTCGTGTTATCGGTGAAATTAACCTTAATCTGAGTGTTATTTTCTTCTAGGCTTTCAATATCCACTCCAAGCTTGCTTTTAAGCGTGTTATTGCCTAGGACTTCTTGCAAGTTTTTAGCGTTGTCTTCATTGATGCGGCTGAATTCTTTTTTGCGGTAATTGAGGGTGGTAGGGGTGGTTTTGCACAAAGCAATGGCGTATTCTACCGCTGAGTTGCCTCCGCCGATCACAAGGGTTTTTTCATTTTCCTTACAATCGTTGATGCTAAAAACCACCTGTTTGGAGAGCGCAACAGGGATTTTATAAGTAGGGCGGTTTGGTTGGCCCATTTTCCCGATCGCAACCACCACAAATTTAGCATGATAGGTTGTATTAGAAGTGGTGGTGATTTTAAAGTATTCGCCTTCTTTTTTCACGCTCTCAATATCGGTTTTATAGCTTGGCGTGATGCGATGCTCTTTTAAAAGGTTAGTGAAATCCTCTAAAGTTTCTTCTTTAAAGCTGTCTTTAAAAGGGATATGCCCTTTAAGCTCTACGACCTGCTTTTTATAATCTTTATCAATCCTTTTACCGGCTTTATAAAACTTCTCTATCATGCCTGAATGGCTTTCGGTTTTTTCGCATAAAAGCACCTTTTTAACGCCGGCTATTTCGCATTCTACGGCTGTGGCAATGCCCCCAGGCCCTGCGCCCACTATCAACACATCTAAAATTTCTTGGCTCATTCCTATCCTTTTATTTCAATTCTTTTTTAATTCTCTTGGCGTTTTTCTTGTAAAATTGCTTCGTTCAAATCGCTCGCGCTGTCATACAACACGCTTTCAAGCATGCGTTTTTCATCGTCAAACTGACCGCTTTTAACCCCCCATAAAAACGCTATTAAGCCTATCAATCCCATAAGCACTGAGACAACTAACATGATGGTTAAAATTTCTGTATTCATCTCTATTCTTTTAAGTTATTAGGATAACGCTGTCATTATACTAAAAGATAGCGTTTAAATCACCAATAGGTTGAATAAGTTTGGATAACATGAAAATAAAAACGAATCAAAAGAGGGTTTTTATGCAAGAAGCGTTGTTGCGTTTTCAAGAGGGTTTTAAGGAGTGGGGTTATCTTATTTTATTTGTGTATTCTTTGGGGGGCGGGTTTGTGGGGATTGTCATCGCTTCTGTTTTGAGCGCGACCACGCACGCTTTGGATATAAAAATAACCATTCTTGTCGCTTTTTTAGGGAATATGGTAGGGAGTGGGGCTCTTGTGGTCTTTGCCCGCTATCAAAAAAGAGAGTTTTTAAAGTATTTTCATAAGCACAGAAGAAAGCTTGCTTTAGCGAGTTTGTGGGTGAAACGCTACGCCTTGCTCATGATTTTTGTCAATAAATATTTGTATGGGATTAAAAGCGTTGTGCCTTTGGCGGTTGGTTTTAGCAAATACCCTTTAAAAAAATTTTTATGGCTTAATGTTTTATCCAGTTTTTTGTGGGCGGCTCTCGTGGGGAGCGTTTCTTTTCAAGCGAGCGATTGGGTGAAAACGCTGTATGAAAGGCTTTCTCATTACACTTCGTTTTTTCTTATTGGTTTGGTTCTTGTGTTGCTTTTAATATGGTTTTTATTGAAACGATATTCGCGCAAAATGGGTTTTTAAGCAAGATGTTTAATTAAATGCGCTAAACTACGCCCACAAGCATTCGTATATAAGCGGATGCGTTAATATCTTTAAACACAAGGATTGGAATATGGGAAAAATTGGTATCTTTTTTGGGACAGACAGCGGGAACGCTGAAGCTATCGCTGAAAAAATCAGCAAGGCTATTGGTAACGCTGAAGTGATTGATGTGGCTAAAGCTTCTAAAGAGCAATTTGATAGCTTTACAAAGGTTATTTTAGTCGCTCCCACAGCCGGTGCGGGCGATTTGCAAACAGATTGGGAAGACTTTTTAGGCACGCTAGAAGCGAGCGATTTTGCGAATAAAACCATTGCTCTTGTAGGCTTGGGCGATCAAGACACTTACAGCGAAACTTTTGCAGAAGGCATTTTCCACATTTATGAAAAAGCTAAAGCCGGTAAAGTGGTAGGGCAAACTCCCACTGATGGTTATCATTTTGAAGCTTCTAAAGCGGTAGAAGGCGGTAAATTCGTGGGTCTTGTGATTGACGAAGACAATCAAGACGATCTCACTGATGAGAGGATTTCAAAATGGGTAGAACAAATTAAAGGTTCTTTCGCTTAATCTTATAAGCCCTAAATTTTAGGGCTTTTTTAAATTCCTTTTTATATCTTTAATGCTAGAAATAGACAACCAAACCCCGCTAGAATCAGACTTTTTATTATTGGAAAAAATCGCAAATGTTTTAGCCCCCACTCAAACCATTGAGCTTGTTTTAGTGAGCGATGAAACCATGCGAGAAATTAATAGGGATTTAAGGGGTTGCGATTACGCTACCGATGTTTTGAGCTTCCCTTTAGAAGCCATTCCTCACACCCCTTTAGGGAGCGTGGTGATTAACATGCCATTAGCTCAAGAAAACGCCCTGAAATTAGAGCATAGCTTAGAAGAGGAGATCGCTCTTTTATTCATTCATGGGGTGTTGCACTTGTTAGGCTATGACCATGAAAAAGATAAGGGCGAACAACGCCAAAAAGAGAGCGAACTCATTAAGGCTTTTAACTTGCCTTTGAGTTTGATTGAACGCGCACAGGATTAGTTTTAGATCTTCTCTAATGCTGACAAATAAAGCATTTAAGAATGGAATTTTTAAAGCCCTTCATAATAATACGACTGCGTGATGCCTTTAATGAAAGTTAAAGGATCGTTGGTATTAGAACTCAAATGTTTTTTTAAAAGCGTTTTGATTTCCAAATCATTCACAGGACTCCTTTCCATTGCGCTCAAATAAGCGGCTTTATCAATCCTATCCCAAAGCACGATTTTTTTCAATTCCTTTTTAAGCAATAAATCAAGCCATATCCTAGTCGCTCTGCCATTACCCTCCAAAAAAGGGTGAGCGATATTCATTTCCACATATTTTTCTATGATTTGATTGAAATGGCTTTGTGGCATGCTCTCAATTCTGGGTAAAATCAAATCCAAATACAAGCAGTTAGCGAACCTGAAATTCCCTTTAGAAATATTTTTATCCCTGATTTTCCCAGCAAATTCATACAACCCTTCAAACAAAAACCGATGGATTTCTTGCAAGCCCTTGATCGTGCCTACTTCTATGGTGTCAATCAGACCGCTTTGGATCAAATGCTTGGCTTTTTCTAAACTCTGCCTGTCTAAATGCATTGCGCTTATTTTTTAAGAGTGTAATTTTTAGGGTGCATTTTTTTCACGCTCTTTTGGCATGCTTTGATAAACGCTCCCCTAACTCCCTTTTTTTCTAAAACGCTCAAGCCCTCAATCGTTGCGCCTTTAGGGGTGCAAATTTGCTCTATAATCATCTCGGGGCGTTCTTTTTCTAACAGCTTGGCAAAGCCTTTAAAACTCATTTTCACCAATTCTAAAGAATCTCTAGCGTTCAAGCCCTCCCTGATACCGGCATCTTTCAAACTGCTCGCTACCAAGCTTAAAAACGCGAGCGCGCTCCCGTTTGTCGCCACGCTGGCATCCACCAACTCTTCATGGCCCACTCGCACGCAATTCCCAAAACTCTCAATAACGCTCAAAGCCTTTTGGCTTATTAAGGGCATGGGCGATTTTTCGCATACCGCCGTAGAAGAAAGAGCGAACTTGCTCGCAATATTGGGCATGCATTTGAGGTAATGCAAAGAATTTATCGCATTATTTAAAGCTTCAAAACCCACGCCAGCTAGTGCGCTCAAAACGCTTTTGGCTTGCCCTTGATAATTAAAATCCTTAAGGTTATAAGGCTTAAAAAGTAAAAACACGAATTTTTGGTGTATATCAATAGCGTTTTTGTAAGGCACGATTTGAGCTTGAATGTTTTTTTCTTGTAAAAAAGGGGCGATTTTTTCAGGGTTTCGCCCGGTAATCTCTAAAATAAAGTGCTTGGATAAAATTTCATGAGAGCCTTCTAAAATCGCTTGAGCCATATTCCCATAGCCGATGAATTGTAAGATTTCCATGACACACCCTTTTTTAAAACCCCATGATGTAATTGATATAGAAAGTATAAAGCCTCCTATAGCTCACATCAGCCCCGGCACTTTTTAAATACGCTTGATTGATGAGAGGCACTTTGATCCCAAATTCCACGCTCTTTTGGCTTATAACCCCTTGATTGTGGAATTTCTTGGCAAAACGCTTAAACTCCGCAAAGTTGGTGCGCACCCCAAAATTCAGCGCCACTTGAAAATTCGTTGAATGAATGTCATTAGCGTTCCCCCAGTTATCAATGATTTGTTGCCTTAGAGAGCTAAGCCAGGTTGCGCCGCCTAGTTGGACCCCAGCAAATAGCCCAAAATTCAACGCTTTAGTGTTGTAAGTCCTCCTGAATAGATTCCATAAAAAATCCGTGCCTACCCCATAAGCAAAGATATTCGCTTTCACGCTTTGATTGGCTAAGCCTATTTCACTAAAGCCGTAATCAAAGAAAAAATAATGCCTAAGGCCCAATTTTCTCGCTTTACCAAAGAAGTATTTATAGCCCAAACCAACCCCTAAGCCATTGCTCATGCCGTGTTGGGTGCTTTTAGCGGCCACATACTGGCTTAAAATGGGTTGAGAGCCGTAGTTATTGGCTTGATTTTGTGCGTTTTGAACCTGATTTCTAGCGTTAATCATCGCATCAATGAGTTTTTGTTGCACCATAAAGAATGTTTTATCCCCTAAAAGCTGCCGTAAGGTTTGCGAGAATGACTGAATGGTGGTGGTGTTAGAAGTGATTTCTTGGAGCAAGGTTAAAATCGCATTAGGGCTAATGTCGTTTTGCAAGGCTTGAAACCCTTGAGAAATAGCGCTCGTAATGGCTTGAAAAGCGTTTTTTAAGCTAGTATCACTGCTATTATTGTTATTATTTTGGATAAACCCGGCGGTTTTAATAAATTCGGTGAGCAAATTAATTAAATTATTCGTATCGCTCACCCCATTTGTGGGGATTGCCCCTAAAAGGTTGATAAGCCCACCGGTGCAAGTAGCGCTACTACTACCGCTACTACCATTACACAAATTACTGAGACTGCTACTATTATTTTTTAACGCTTCAAAGAATTGTTTTAAGCCGTTTTCAACGCCTTTATTATTCCCAGAGCTGGCGATAATGTTGGCTATTTTTTGGGCGTCATTATAGACTTTTTGCAAGTTGGTTTCGCTAGTGGTTGCGGTGGTGGCGCTTTGTTGTTTGTTGGGTTCATAACAATTGCTCCCACTCGTTCCATTGCTTCCGTTGGTGCTATTGCATGGCGTATAGCCGTTATTACTGCCACTATTGCTACTACTATAAGTCCCTAACTTCCCATCGCTGGCGTCTGTGAGCATTTGGTAGGCTGTGTTGATTTGACTAGTTCCATTTCCACTGCTTCCTCCATTACCCCCATTATTTCCGCTACTGCTAAAACCCTTAAGAGATGAAATGATGTTATTGAGCAACCCATTACTAGTGAGCGTGATTTGTTGGACATTGTAGGTGATGCTGTTCCCACCACTGCTCCCACTTTGAGTTGTTGCTTGTGTTTGATACCCTAAAGCGCTTTGTAACCCGCTGTAATAAGCCTTAGAATCTGACCATTGCTGATTGCACCAGTTATTACCACTCCCACTCATTCCGCTCGTGCATGGGTTATTATTGCTTGCTGATCCGCTTGTTTGCTGGGTTTGTTGGCTTTGAGCGATTAGAGCGCTCATGTCTGTAGGCACTTGCTGGTTAATGGTATTGATGAGCTGGTAGAAATTCGCTCTTAATTGGATGCGTAAATTTTGGTTATTGTTAGGTGTCATCTCTTGCGACTGACTCCCATTAGTGTTATAAATCGCATTCGCCCATGCGTCAATGTTATTGCTTTGGCTTTGAAAAGCGCTTTGAATGCTTTGTTGGAAATTGCTGACATTTTGCAATACGGTGTTTAAAGCGCCCATTACCGTGCTGTTAGGGGATTGAGTGGTTGCCCCACTGCTTTGATTGAAGTTAGTCGTTTTAGCTTCTTCTTCATTATTCACCATTACCATCGCTTTTAGTTTGGGAGCGTTGCTTTTAGCTTGAGTATTAGCGCTAGTTCCACTAGTAGAGCTTAAAATATTTTGCAATTGGGAGTTCCCGCTGATGCTCAAACCCCCTGAATTATTGTTATTGCATGCATCTTGGTTACTGCCATTTGGGCATAGTATCTGAGCGTTTTTTTGCAAATTTTCTTCTGAAGTTTTTAAGGAGTTATAAACGCTCCACACTTGAGAAACAAGGTTAAAAGAATTCACGCCGATCTGCTCTTTGCCCCCTATGGTTTGGACTTTGGAGGTAGCGACTAAAGAATTGTCAAAACTGCTTGTGTTGTTTGTGGAACTTGTGGCTGAGCATGAAATCCCACTAGAAGTATCGTTAGAAAGGCTCCCGGTAGCACTTGCGCAATCATAGGCGCTGATATTTTGCCCTTGAGCGTTGGTAACGGTGCCGATTTGGTAGTTATTAGAAGTGTTTTTGAGCAAGTTTTTAGGCTCAGTAAAACTAATCCACGAAATTTGTTTTAAAGCGTTATTGTATTGTTCTATCGTGCTTTCATAGGCTTGGAAATTCAAAGCGTTGTGCAAGTTGTTTAAATTATAGGTGGTGTTGTTGATCGCATTGTTGTCTAAAGTGTTGATAGCAACGCTTTGAAGCTTTTGAGCGATGGCTTGGACTTGCTGGTTGGCTTGGTTATTTGAAGTGGGGGTTGCGGCTAGAGGGGCTAAATTTTGGATGAATTGCTCTAAGCATTGGATTTGATTGGCGCAACCATTGGGGTTATTTTGAGTATTAGCGCTTAATTCCCCTTGTAAGGTGTTCATTAAAAGGGTGTTGTTATATTGTTGTTGGTTATTGCTGTTTGAAGAAGTAGAGCCTAAAATGGAATTAGTTGGATAAAATACGATTTGTCCCGGTGGGTTTAACACCACATGCGTTGTGGTTGTCGTAGGGAAATACCCCACCCCAAGAGTGGTTAAAGCATTTTTTAAAGCGCTCACATAAGCGGTATTATCGCTAGAGGCATTCACCGCATCGGTCAGATTGGAGAGCAAGGATTGCGCGTAAGTGGTGCTAGTGGTTTTAGTGATGCTGTGTTCAATTTGTTGCAATAATTCTGCCATGGATTGCGTGGTGTTTTGGAGCTGGGCTTTGACTTCTTTGGTGTTGTTGCTAGCATTAAGACCATTGATAGAGCTAATAATGTTAGAGCTTAGCGCGATGCCTTGATTAAATGCGCTTTGGGTGTTAAAGAGGAGTTTGGCTGTGATTTGTGAAGAATGGGCTTTCAAAGGATCAGAGCTTCCTTTAAGCCCTATGATTTGCTGGGAAATGCTAGAGATTTGACGGCTAGAAAAAAAGTCTTTCCTTTTGCCAATTTGATTTAAGATATTAGAAATGCCCTCTAATTGGTTGCCCACGGTGTTACTCACGCCATAGCCTAAAGCGTCAATGACGCTTTGAGAGCTTAAAGTGATAAGGCCGGTAGTAGGCCCTGCAATATTGATCGCGCTTTGAGTGATGCTATTGATACTGCTTTCATTTTCTAAGAGTTGTTTGTTATTGATAAATTGTTGCGTGCCGCCGATTTGATAGCCTACAGACATATACCAGCCATTGTCTTCAGCTAAGAGAGAGCCAATTAAAAAGAATGGTATAAATTTTTTAGCTTTTTTTATCATATTTTTCCCTTATTTTATTTAATCAAAAGCCTATGTTGTAGCCCACATAAAAACTAAAGGCTCTTCTATATTTCGCTGTAACGCCTTCTGATTGGTAATAGGTGTGATAAAGCACCGGTATTTTAACGCCAAATTCTATCCCTTGAGAAAAACGAGATCTTCTTTGCTTGGCGATTTTGGAAAAATTAGTCCTTATGCCTAAATCAAAAAGGAATTGGAAAGAAGTGTCTTTGGGCTTAAGATGGTTGCCATCCACCTGATCTAAAAAATTCGTTTTCCAGGTTTGCCCTGCAAGTTGGATGCCGGCAAAAAAACCTATATCTATCGCTTCAGTCCCTCTTTTTCGGGTAAAAACATTATAAAGAAAGTCTGTGCCTGCCCCATAGCTAGAGAGAGTGGCTTTCACTAAAGAAGATCCTGCGCCAAATTGAGCGTAACCAAAATCATAAAAGCCATAATACCTAAGCCCAAACATGCGCTTTTTGCCAAAGAATTGCTTATAGCCCATTTTCACGCCAAAGCCGTTCATGTTATTAGAATTAGAGTTATGCTCCAAAAAATTCCTAGCAAAGCCCATTTGATAGACTTGATTCACTTTAGTTTGCATTTCGTCAATCACCCCGCCAATCACTTCTTTAGAGCGATAAAGCCCATAAGCCATTAAAGTTTTTGCCGTGGGGGAATAGGGGTTGGCTAAGATCTTGTCTATTTGCGCAGGGGTGGGGGCGTTTGTGGCTTGCTCTAGTTGGTTCATGATGACTTTTTGCTCTTGTTGGGCTTGTTGCGGGGTTAAATTATTTTGTGGGGTTACATTATTGGTATTAGCTTTTCCTCCATAGCTAGGCAAGAAATTCAAACCTTTATTGTTTAAATCCAAATAGGGGGCGACCCAATTGGTGATGAAATCCCCATACGCTACGGTGTTATTGAGCAAGCTTTCCCCATAGTTGATCGCTTCTTGCATCTGGCTATAGCTTGAAGTGCCTGTTAGTTTAGCGGCTTTATTGGCGAAATTTTGCATGCCTGAAAAAATCATAGAAGCGGTGATGCCATTAGCGATGATGCTATCAGCTAAATAATAGACTGCCGAGCTAGGGTGGTAGGTGTATTGGCCATTGCCTGTTCCAACCGTCGCTCCAGCGGGCAATTCTTTTAAGGGTGCTTGCGTGGTGCTAGTGTCGTTTTTAGTGTAATAGCCAGGGCCGCTAAAGCTTTGGTAGCCTTGTTGGGAATTGCTGCCATTAGGGGCTTTATTATAAGTGAAGCCAAATTGCTTTTCATTGGCTAAACCCCCTAAAATCCCTGCTTGCATTAAAGCTTGGAAGATGTTTTGGGCGTTTTGAGCGATAGATTTAGCTTCATTAGTAGCGGTGCATTGGTTTTGAGTGCTGCAAATGGTTTGATTATTATTTGCTGTGGCTAAGCCGTCTTGTAAAAGGTGTTGCAAGACTTCAGGGCTAAAACTCACAGGACTGCCATCAGGGGTGCTAAAAGATTTATTCGTTAAGGTTTGGTTATACCAAAGCGTGGTTAGAGCGTTGGTAATATCATCGTTTAAAGCGTTCATGACACTGGCTAGACCACTAGGCAAGGCAATAACAGTGCTTTGATTGCCGAATTTGACTTCAAAGAGTTTAGCGTTAGAAAGATTTTCAGGGTTACGGATTAAAGTTTCGCCGATGAGTTGGGTGAGCTTGTCTAAATTACTGACTAGAGATTGCATATCAAAGGTGGCATTGACATTGCCTCTTGGGGGGTTGTTGCCTGTATCGCCACTATTTCCTTTAGGATAGCCCCCCGCATAGAGCAAACACCTTTTAGAAGGATCAGGGCAGAGCATTTGCATTAAAACTCTAGTTTGTTGCCCCATCGCTTCTAAATAATAGGCTAAAGGCACTGCCGCAGATTCTAGAGCGATAGCGTTTTGGCGGATATAGGTGGATGCGTCTTGACTGGCGTTAAGCCCTGAGTTATCCACCCTTTGAATGGCTAGAGAAGTTTGATAACTCACCCCCATAAAAAACCCGTCATCTTCAGCCACTAAGGGATTAAGAAAAAATAAGGGGAGTAGGCTAGAACAGATGAGCCATTTTTTATTAAAAATAAAGTCTTGCAAGGGGTTATCCTTTTCTTTTTAAAAGATTTGAGCTATCCTAAATTTTATCTTATTTATCGCTTAAGTTTAATGGTTAGTCGCTTAATTGTTGATTAAAATGGGCTATTTTAGGTGTTCAAAATCGTTTCAATGATGGTTTTTGCGCCGTCTTTAGCGATTTTTTGTTGCAATTGGTTGCTGATAGTGGTGAGGTTTTTATTGCCTTGATCGTCTTTTTGGTTGAGCTTTCTAATGACTTCAAAGAGTTTTTTAGGCAATAATTCATTTTGAGGCACGACATAGCATAAGTTTTCTTTTTCAAATTCTAAGACATTGTAATACTGGTGGTTATTGCTCGCAAAAGGGTAGGGGATAAAAATCGTGGGCAAGCCATTGGCGCACAATTCCCACACGCTGCTCGCTCCGGCTCGGCTCACACACAAATCCGCCCTGTGCATGACTTCTGTGATGTTATTGTGGAAAGCAAACAATTCTACCTTATCCAACAGCCCTAATTCCTGGTAAAAAAAACGCATTCTTTCATGAGCGTCTGAGCCGCAAATGTGCGTGATTTTAATCCCTTGTTTGGTGAGTTTAGGAGCGTTTAATAAAGCGAATTCATTGATCGCTTTTGCCCCTTGCGAACCGCCTAAAAATAAAATATGCTTGATTTCCGTGCGAGTCCTAGCAAAATCAAAAAAAGCGTTTTGCACGGGATAGGAGGTTAAAACATGACTTCCTTTATCTTTAAAGGCATAGCTTGAAAACACCGCCTTAGCTTTAGGGGAAAGGTAGCGATTAAGAGAGCCTTTAATCGCATTTTGCTCATGGATATAAAGGGGTATTTTATTGAGTAAGCTTGCAAAACTCGCAGGCCCTGCGCTAAAACCCCCCACGCTAATGGTGTGCGTGATCTGGTGTTTTTTTAAGATTTCTTTAGCCTTAAATGCGGCTTTAGCTTGCAAGAATAAAGAGCCTATTTTTTTAAAAAAGCTTTTATTGACCACGCCTTGCGTGTTGAAAAAATAGCGTTCGCTAAATAAGGGGCTATTTTCAAACCATTCCTTATCTTGCCCATAAGTTGAGCCTAAATAAATAGCCTCTATGCCTTGCTTTTCTAATTCTATGGCTAAGGCTTTAGCGATAGAGAGATGCCCGCCTGTGCCTCCCCCTGTGAGAGCGAATTTCATGCTAAAAACCCTTAAGCTCGTTCTCTTTCTTGAATCACAAAGCTTTTTAAAGGATCTCTAAAGCCAAAATCCGGATAATCCATCATAGAAAGCGCCACTTGAGCGCCAAAGCCATTTTTGGAATTAAACACCAAAGGGGCTAAGAAATTAACCATAGAATCTTCTAAATTTTTTTGCAACACGACCACGCAATACACCTCAACTTTGGAGTGAGAATCTAATTCTAGCAGTAATTCTATGTATTTGGGTATCACAAAGCTGTATTCCCTCAAACAATAAGGATTCACTAAGACCATATCCAACGCCATGGGGGAATTGGTTTGGCCAATTAATCGGCTGAATAAGGAATCAATTTTTTCCAAACGCGCTTCATGGATATGCTCAAATCCTAAAATAGGGGCTTTTAAAAAGTAATTCACTGGACTATCCTTTTTAATTTAAATGCTTTGTTGTATAATTTTAAGAAAATACGCAACAATTAAAAGCGTAAAAGCAAAAGGCGTTCCAAATCCAACCATTTTTTAAGGAACGCTCTATTTTAGGATAATAATAATAATGAAACAAGAACCCACCACCTACCAACCCCAAGAGATAGAAAAAAAGATTTATGAAATTTGCTCTCATAGGGGGTATTTTGAAATTGATGGCAATGAAGCAATCCAAGAAAAAAACAAACGATTTTGCTTGATGATGCCCCCTCCTAATGTGACCGGCATTTTACACATAGGGCATGCCCTGACTTTAAGTTTGCAAGACATTTTAGCGCGCTATAAACGCATGGACGGGTATAAGACTTTGTATCAGCCAGGGTTGGATCACGCCGGCATTGCGACGCAAAATGTCGTAGAAAAGCAACTTTTAAATCAAGGGATTAAAAAAGAAGATTTAGGGCGTGAAGCGTTCGTTCAAAAAGTGTGGGAATGGAAAGAAAAGAGCGGGGGAGCGATTTTAGAGCAAATGAAGCATTTAGGCGTGAGCGCGGCCTTTTCTAGGACTCGTTTCACGATGGATAAGGGTTTGCAAAGAGCGGTTAAATTGGCGTTTTTGAAATGGTATGAAAAAGGCCTCATCATTCAAGATAATTACATGGTGAATTGGTGCACTAAAGATGGGGCGTTAAGCGATATTGAAGTGGAGTATGAAGAGCGTAAGGGGGCGTTGTATTATATTAGATATTATTTAGAAAATCAAAAAGATTATTTAGTGGTGGCTACCACACGCCCTGAAACCTTGTTTGGCGATAGTGCACTCATGGTCAATCCTAATGATGAGAGATACAAGCATTTAGTGGGGCAAAAAGTGATCTTGCCTTTAATCCATCGCACAATCCCTATTATCGCTGATTTGCATGTGGAAATGGAGTTTGGCACAGGGTGTGTGAAGGTTACCCCTGGGCATGATTTTAACGATTATGAAGTGGGCAAACGCCACCATTTGGAGGCGATTAAAATCTTTGATGAAAAGGGGATTTTAAACGCGCATTGCGGGGAGTTTGAAAATTTAGAACGATTAAAAGCCCGAGATAAGGTCGTAGAAAAATTAAAAGAAAACGCCTTATTAGAAAAGATAGAAGAGCACACGCATCAAGTGGGGCATTGCTATCGTTGTCATAATGTGGTAGAGCCTTATGTGTCTAAGCAATGGTTTGTCAAGCCTGAAATCGCTCAAAGTTCTATTGAAAAAATCCAACAGGGTTTGGCGCGATTCTACCCTTCTAATTGGATCAATAATTATAACGCTTGGATGAGGGAATTACGCCCTTGGTGTATCAGCAGGCAATTGTTTTGGGGGCATCAAATACCGGTATTTACTTGTGAAAATAACCACCAGTTTGTAAGCCTAGACACCCCCTTAAGTTGCCCTACTTGCAAGAGCGAAAAACTAGAGCAAGATAAAGATGTGCTAGACACTTGGTTCAGTTCAGGGCTATGGGCGTTTTCTACTTTGGGGTGGGGGCAAGAAAAAAGCGATTTGTTTAATGAAAACGATTTGAAGGATTTCTACCCTAACACAACGCTCATTACCGGGTTTGACATCCTCTTTTTTTGGGTAGCCAGAATGCTTTTTTGCAGCGAATCGCTTTTAGGCGAATTGCCCTTTAAAGATATTTATTTGCATGCCTTAGTCAGGGATGAAAAAGGTGAAAAAATGAGCAAATCTAAAGGTAATGTGATCGATCCTTTAGAGATGATAGAAAAATACGGCGCGGATAGTTTGCGTTTCACTTTAGCCAATTTGTGCGCTACGGGTAGAGACATTAAGCTTTCTATTGCGCATTTAGAAAATAACAAGAATTTTGCCAACAAGATTTTCAATGCGGTGAGTTATTTGAAACTCAAACAAGAAGCTTTTAAAGACAGGGAGCGTTTGAGTGAATACCAAACGCCTTTGGGGCGTTACGCGAAATCGCGCTTAAATTTTGTGACTAAAGAGACTCGTAACGCTTTAGATAACTACCGCTTTAATGATGCGACGACTTTGTTATACCGCTTTTTGTGGGGGGAATTTTGCGATTGGTTCATTGAATTTTCTAAAGTGGAAAATGAAGCGATAGACGAACTAGGGAGCGTGTTAAAAGAGGCTTTAAAACTCTTGCACCCTTTCATGCCTTTTATCAGCGAGTCTTTATACCACAAGCTCAGCAATACAGAACTAGAAAACACTGAATCTATCATGGTCATGCCTTACCCTAAAGATTTAGCGCAAGATGAAAAATTAGAGCATGAATTTGAAGTGATCAAAGATTGCATTGTGTCTTTAAGGCGTTTAAAAATCATTCTAGAAACCCCACCGATTGTTTTAAAAGAAGCGAGCGTGGGATTAAGGGAAGCCATAGAAAACACAGAGCGTTTGCAAACTTACGCCCAAAAATTAGCGAGGTTAGAAAAAGTCAGCGTGATTAGTTCTAAGCCTTTAAAGAGCGTGAGCGATGTGGGGGAATTTTGCCAAACTCATGCGAATTTAGAAAATCTTGATTTAAGCCCGCTTGTTGCGCGTTTAAAAAAGCAGTTAGAAAAACTGGAAAAAGAAAAATTAAAACTCAATTTGCACAATGAAAATTTTGTCAAAAACGCGCCTAAAAGCGTGCTAGAAAAAGCCAAAGAGAGTTTAAAAACGCTTTTAGAAAAAGAAAGTAAAATTAAGCAAGAATTGGATTTGTTAGAACAACCATAATGAAAGGATAGAAAATGTTTCAAGCATTAAGCGATGGGTTTAAAAACGCGCTCAATAAAATCCGCTTTCAAGATGATGGAAAAGCGCTAGATCGGGCGTTAGATGAATTGAAAAAAACGCTCTTAAAAAATGATGTGCATCATAAAGTGGCTAGGGAATTGCTCAAAAAAGTGGAAAGTCAAACGAAACTTAATGGCATTGGTAAGCAGCAATTTTTAGACGCTTTAGAAAAGAGTTTGTTAGAAATTTTAAGCGCTAAAGGGAGCAGTGGTTTTACTTTCGCTCAAACGCCCCCTACCGTGGTTTTAATGGCAGGTTTGCAAGGGAGCGGTAAGACAACCACCACCGCTAAACTCGCTCATTATCTAAAAACCAAAAATAAAAAAGTGCTTTTATGCGCATGCGATTTGCAACGCCTAGCGGCAGTAGAGCAATTAAAGGTTTTGGGCGAACAGGTGGGCGTGGAAGTTTTTTATGAAGAAAATAAAAGCGTGAAAGAAATCGCTAACAACGCTTTAAAAAGGGCTAAAGAAGCGCAATTTGATGTTTTGCTCGTGGATAGCGCGGGGCGTTTAGCCATTGATAAAGAGCTTATGCAAGAATTAAAAGAAGTTAAAGAAGTCTTAAACCCCCATGAGGTGCTGTATGTTGCAGACGCCTTGAGCGGGCAAGATGGGGTCAAAAGCGCGAGCGCATTTAATGAAGAAATAGGCGTGAGTGGGGTGGTGTTAAGCAAATTTGACAGCGATTCTAAAGGGGGTATCGCCTTAGGCATCACTTACCAATTAGGCTTACCCTTGCGTTTTATTGGGAGCGGGGAAAAGATCCCTGATTTAGATGTGTTTGTGCCTGAAAGGATTGTGGGGCGTTTGATGGGGGCTGGAGATATTATCTCGCTCGCTGAAAAAACCGCCAGCGTTTTAAACCCTAATGAAGCCAAAGATTTAAGCAAAAAACTCAAAAAAGGGCAATTCACATTCAATGACTTTTTAAACCAGATTGAAAAAGTGAAAAAATTAGGCTCTATGAGTTCTCTAATCTCTATGATTCCAGGTTTAGGGAATATGGCAAACGCGCTAAAAGACACGGATTTAGAAAGCTCTTTAGAAGTGAAAAAAATCAAAGCTATGGTCAATTCCATGACCAAAAAAGAGCAAGAAAACCCCGAGATTTTAAACGGCAGCCGAAGAAAAAGGATCGCTTTAGGGAGCGGCTTAGAAGTGTCTGAAATCAATCGCATCATCAAACGCTTTGATCAAGCGAGCAAAATGGCGAAACGCTTAACGAATAAAAAGGGCATTAGCGATTTGATGAATCTAATGAGTCAGGCTAAAAATCAAACGCCCCCTAAAATGCGTTGATTTTTAAGCATGTTTTAGGCGCTTTTGTTGTATAATCTTAAATTTAATATGAATATTTTAGGAGATTTTTGTAATGACAGTCATCAGACTCACGCGCATTGGGAGAAAGAAAAAGCCTTTTTACAGAGTGGTAGTAACCGATTCTAGGAAAAGAAGGGATGGAGGTTGGATTGAATCCATTGGGTATTACAACCCTTTAAGCGAGCCTAAAGATATTAAAATTGATAAGGAGCGCTTGAATTACTGGAAAGGCGTGGGGGCTAAAATGAGCGAGAGGGTGGAAAAACTTTCTCAAAAAGCCTAAGGTTTTGTGAGGCTAAATGCGCGAATTAGATCCTTTGAACACGCCTTTTTCTCAAGCTGAGTGTAAGGACTATTCGTATTGCGTGGCAACTTTTTTGGAAAAATATTTAAAAAAGGTTGTTTCTTTTCCTCAAGCTTTGAGCGTGGAGCACACGCTTTTAGAAGATAAAGTCAAACAAATCACTATTTATACCCACCCATCAGACATGGGGCATGTGATCGGTAAAGAGGGCAAAATGGTGAGCGCGATTAAGGCGTTTGTTTCTGGCGTGAAAGCCAAAGATGGGTTTTCTTATAAAATCGTTGTTTTTGCTAGTAAAAATGGCGATAAAAATCCCCATGTTTTAGGCGATCAAACGCCTTGAATGGTTTCTATGCTTTTAGTGGGCAGAATTGGTAAAAGCGTGGGGCTTAATGGGGGGTTAAAGCTTCATTTAGAGAGCGATTTTCCGGAGTGTTTAAAAAAAGGCGTTAAGGTGAGTGTCGCTCCCTTGAATGCTTTCTTTTGCACTTCTTCTTTTAAAGGATATACAATCCATTCTTATGAACATGCTAAAAACCTGTTGTTTTTAGAAACTATCCACACACCTGAAAAAGCTAAAGAGCTGACTAATTTAGGGCTTTTTATGAGCGAAGCAGAGAGTAAAAAACTCTGCGTTTTAAAAGATGGGGAGTTTTTTTATTGCGATTTAGTAGGGCTTAGCGTGGTGGAAGAAAACGAGACTTTAGGGAAAGTCGTAGAAATCCAAAGGATTTCTCAAATAGATTATTTCATGGTTGAAACCGCAAGAAGTTTGGTTGAAAAAGGTTTGGCTAAGATTTTTTTAATCCCTTATAGGGATTTTTATATCAAAGAAATCCTTTTGCAAGACAAAAAAATAACCACCAATAACGCTAAAACGCTTTTAGAGAATAGTTGAGTGAAATTCAGCGTTTTAACCCTTTTCCCGCAACTCGTTTTACCCTATTTTGAGGACTCCATTTTAAAAAGAGCGTTAGAAAAAAATCTTTTTGAATTAGAAGTATTGAACCTTAGGGATTTTAGCGCTAATAAACATCAAAAAGCGGATCACACGCTCATTGGTGGGGGTGCAGGGCAAATTTTAGACCCTGAGATGGTAGAAAACGCGCTCCATTCTGTTAAAAACCCTAAACACACGATTTTTTTAAGCGCGGTGGGCAAGTCTTTCAAGCAAACAGACGCAATGCGTTTGGCTCAAAAAAAGCATGTCGTTTTGGTGTGCGGGCGTTATGAGGGCTTTGATGAACGCTCTATTGAACTTGGTGCTGATGAGGTTTTTTGTATAGGCGATTTTATTTTAACAGGGGGCGAGCTTGGGGCGTTGTGCTTGATAGATAGTATCGCTCGCCACATTCAAGGGGTTTTGGGTAACGCTCAATCTTTAGAAAATGAGAGCTTTGAAAACCATTATTTGGAAGCCCCTAATTTCGCCAACGCTGTTTTCAAATCCAAAGAAATCAATAAAATCCCTGCACCTTTAGAATATTCTAAAGGAAATCATGCTAGAATCAAGCAACTAAAACTTGATTTGTCAAAATTAAGGACAAAATTTTACCGCCTTGATTTATTCAAACAGCACAAATCATGAAATTGACATTAAGGAAAACACATGAAAAACCGCTACATTCAGCAGTTTGAAGACGCTCAATTAAAAGACAAGACCATGCCAGCATTTAAAGCCGGCGATACTTTGAGGCTTGGTATCACCATTAAAGAAGGCGAAAAAACACGAACTCAGTATTTTGAAGGCGTGTGCATTGCGATTAGAGGCAATGGCGTGGATAAGACTTTTTGCGTGCGTAAAATAGGGGCTAATAATATCGGTGTGGAGAAAATTTTCCCTTTCTATAGCGAAAGTTTGGCGAGCGTTGAGGTGTTGCGTGTGGGTAGGGTGCGTCGTGCGAAGCTCTACTATTTGCGCGATAGGAGAGGTAAGGCAGCAAGGATTAAAGAAGTCCGCCATTAATTTCTTTGTTGTTGGGAGAAAACATGGAAAAAACTGAAACCACGATTTTTGTGGATTGGGAAAATCTACTCACCGATTTGAGGGCAATCCAAAAAAACCCCAAAACAGACAAGCGTTTTAAGGAGCCTGATTTTAGTTTCAACAACCCCGAGCAGCTCTTAGTGCTAATCCGTTCGTTTTTGGAGCCTGAAGAGGAATTGAAGCGGATCTATTTTTATGCGTCTGAGCCTTTTACAGAAGTTGAGCCTAGAATCAAGGGCAATAAAAACAAAGAACTTGAGGAATATAAAGACAAGAATCCCAAAGGAGAAGAGGGTGAATAAATCAGGGATTATCCAAGCTTTCAACCACGAGATCGCCCAACAAAATCAAGTGACATTACGAGTCGGTCGGGTAATGTTTGAGTTCGCATATGAGTTCGAAGATACAGAAGTCTATGGTCTAGAAGCCAAAATTCCCATACCGCACTTAAAGTTGCGTCAAAAACAAATTGATGCGCTGTTGGCGCACGATATTACCAAGCTATATTGCACCAAACAAGGAGGGTGTATTTTGCTGTTCAGCAAGGATACCGATTTTGTGCCTGTGTTAGAAGCCGCTTGGGAGAAAGGCTTTGAAGTCTTCATCGCCAACATTCAAGAGGGCCCTAATCTTGTCCCTCCAGATTTGAGGAAGTCTTGCAGTGTGCGGGAGCGTAGTGTCGCTGAGATTTTAGCCAAGTTGCCCAAAGTCGCCACCACAAGTAACACCTCCAAGAAAGAGAACTCCAACGAGCCTTTTAACAATCCATTTAAAGATTTTCATAAGAAGAACTAATGTGCTTCCCCCCACCAAGGGGACAAAAAAGCACCCAATTTAAAAGGGTTAAGATAGATCAAGCGGGTTTTTCTAACCCATGGTTTCACTTTTTGCTCTCTATTATGGAGTGGTTTTTGAAAACGGAATTAGCGCTTAATGGTGTATTTATGGGGAATGTGCACATGTTTTTGGTGGTATTTGGATTTCTCAAAACCCGATCGTTTTAAAATTTTAACTTACTTTGTCAAAAATTTTTATAATTTAAGCAAACCTTAAGCTTTGTATGACTATACTTTCATTTCCTTGTTTCAGCAAGGGCTTTTAAAAAGCTGCTTGATAACTTGCAAGGATAGCTGATTAGAGCAAACGATCTTTGAAAACTAAGCAAATTGATAGAAGTTCTTTTTAAAGGGATATTCTAACATTATTTAAGGATAACTTATTTGAAAGAGTGAGGGTTTGAATAACTTTCATTCTTTTATAAGAAATTCTTATCCAACGAATGCTGGTCAATACCATTGATTGTATTATCGTATATAATTGCGTATATAATTGTTGGTTGAATAGCATGAGAGTATTTTATAGGTTAGCGTTTGGCTAAACCTTTTTAAAAAGTTTCTTTCTGTTTTGTTGTTGTAATACTTAAGAACACAACCCGTTTTATTCAATAAAGTATAAAACGAGTTCTTGTGATACGCTAAAGCTGTTGTTAGAAATGATAACAGCCTATCAAAAAACAAAAGAGCTTTAGGACAAACACTTTTATGGAGAGTTTGATCCTGGCTCAGAGTGAACGCTGGCGGCGTGCCTAATACATGCAAGTCGAACGATGAAGCTTTCTAGCTTGCTAGAAGGCTGATTAGTGGCGCACGGGTGAGTAACGCATAGGTTATGTGCCTCTTAGTTTGGGATAGCCATTGGAAACGATGATTAATACCAGATACTCCCTACGGGGGAAAGATTTATCGCTAAGAGATCAGCCTATGTCCTATCAGCTTGTTGGTAAGGTAATGGCTTACCAAGGCTATGACGGGTATCCGGCCTGAGAGGGTGAACGGACACACTGGAACTGAGACACGGTCCAGACTCCTACGGGAGGCAGCAGTAGGGAATATTGCTCAATGGGGGAAACCCTGAAGCAGCAACGCCGCGTGGAGGATGAAGGTTTTAGGATTGTAAACTCCTTTTGTTAGAGAAGATAATGACGGTATCTAACGAATAAGCACCGGCTAACTCCGTGCCAGCAGCCGCGGTAATACGGAGGGTGCAAGCGTTACTCGGAATCACTGGGCGTAAAGAGCGCGTAGGCGGGATAGTCAGTCAGGTGTGAAATCCTATGGCTTAACCATAGAACTGCATTTGAAACTACTATTCTAGAGTGTGGGAGAGGTAGGTGGAATTCTTGGTGTAGGGGTAAAATCCGTAGAGATCAAGAGGAATACTCATTGCGAAGGCGACCTGCTGGAACATTACTGACGCTGATTGCGCGAAAGCGTGGGGAGCAAACAGGATTAGATACCCTGGTAGTCCACGCCCTAAACGATGGATGCTAGTTGTTGGAGGGCTTAGTCTCTCCAGTAATGCAGCTAACGCATTAAGCATCCCGCCTGGGGAGTACGGTCGCAAGATTAAAACTCAAAGGAATAGACGGGGACCCGCACAAGCGGTGGAGCATGTGGTTTAATTCGAAGATACACGAAGAACCTTACCTAGGCTTGACATTGAGAGAATCCGCTAGAAATAGTGGAGTGTCTGGCTTGCCAGACCTTGAAAACAGGTGCTGCACGGCTGTCGTCAGCTCGTGTCGTGAGATGTTGGGTTAAGTCCCGCAACGAGCGCAACCCCCTTTATTAGTTGCTAACAGGTCATGCTGAGAACTCTAAGGATACTGCCTCCGTAAGGAGGAGGAAGGTGGGGACGACGTCAAGTCATCATGGCCCTTACGCCTAGGGCTACACACGTGCTACAATGGGGTGCACAAAGAGAAGCAATACTGCGAAGTGGAGCCAATCTTCAAAACACCTCTCAGTTCGGATTGTAGGCTGCAACTCGCCTGCATGAAGCTGGAATCGCTAGTAATCGCAAATCAGCCATGTTGCGGTGAATACGTTCCCGGGTCTTGTACTCACCGCCCGTCACACCATGGGAGTTGTGTTTGCCTTAAGTCAGGATGCTAAATTAGCTACTGCCCACGGCACACACAGCGACTGGGGTGAAGTCGTAACAAGGTAACCGTAGGTGAACCTGCGGTTGGATCACCTCCTTTCTAGAGAAAAGCTTTTAATATTCGCTTATTGAAAGCCAAGAGTATTACCTGACAAAAGAACTTCTTGTTGCTTAGTTTTGAAGGATTGGGCTTATTCTTTCTTTTTTCTTATTTGTTATCTTCTTTGTTTTATTGGTTTCATTTAATTTTGACTTTTATTGAATTTAATCGCTTGTTTTTGGTTTTTTCATTCTTGTGCTTGAGCTTTTACTTCTTACTTGCTGTTTTAAATTTTTTACTAGTTGTGTTGGTTGTTTAAATCTTGTTTTTTTATTCTTGTGCTTGAGCTTTTACTTTTTGTTTTTACTTAATTTTGACTTCCATTGAATTGGGTTGGTTTGGTTTCAATCGCTTGTTTTTGGTTTTTTCATTCTTGTGCTTGAGCTTTTACTTCTTACTTGCTGTTTTAAATTTTTTACTAGTTGTGTTGGTTGTTTAAATCTTGTTTTTTTATTCTTGTGTTTTGATTGCTTATTGTTTGTTAATGTTTAATGTTTAATGTTTTAGTTTGTTTTAAGTTTTATTTTTCTTAAATCTTGTTTTTATCTTATGCTTGTATTGCTTGCTTGTTTTGTTTCTTATTTCTTTTGTTTAAGTTTTGGTTGATTATGATTGAATGCGTTTGGATTTGAAAACTCCGTTCAGGTATTGGTGTTTAAAGCCTTATTTTTAGAGTTTTAAACGCTCAAAGATTTGGGTTTTAATTTCTTTGGGATCTAGTTGAACAAGTGGTTGGCGTTCAAAATTGCACGCTTGAAAATCAATGCAATGCAATAACTCAAAAATCATAGAATCGTTTTCATAGGGGGCCACTAGGAGCATGCCTGAATAATGGAATTGAGCGCAATAAATGCGCTGTAGGGTTTTAATAAGGGATTTCTATTGTGTGGGTTGAGTTTGATAATACTTCCAAAAGCAATTGGTTCTATATTTTGTTTTTATCAGATGGGCTTTGTAAAATAACTTGTTCTAAAAAATGATTGATGAGTAGGGCTCTATGCGTTGATTTAAATTAAATTGATCTCATTCTATTATAAAATATCAAAAATCAAATCTTAAAGGAAAATCATGCAAGAAAATCAAACCCATTCTTTTAAATGCCCTAATTGTCAAGCACCCATTGATGTGAATGAAGCGCTATACAAACAGATTGAGTTAGAAAATCAAAGCCGGTTTTTAGCCCAACAAAAAGAGTTTGAAAAAGAGGTGAAGGAAAAAAGAGCACAGTACCAGAGCCATTTCAAAGCTTTAGAGCAAAAAGAAGAGGCCTTAAAAGAGAAAGAGAAGGAACAAAAGACTAAATTTGATGACGCAGTCAAACAAGCGAGCGCCTTAGCCTTACAAGATGAAAGGGCTAAAATCATTGAAGAAGCCAGAAAAAACGCTTTTTTAGAGCAGCAAAAGGGCTTGGAATTGTTGCAAAAAGAATTGGATGAGAAGTCCAAACAGCTCCAGGAATTGCACCAAAAAGATGCGGAAATTGAAAGGCTAAAAAGAGAAAATAACGAAGCAGAGAGCCGATTGAAAGCGGAAAATGAAAAAAAATTGAATGAGAAATTGGATTTGGAGAGAGAAAGAATAGAAAAAGCCTTGCATGAAAAAAATGAATTGAAATTCAAGCAGCAAGAAGAGCAATTAGAAATGTTAAGAAACGAGTTGAAAAACGCTCAAAGAAAGGCTGAATTAAGCTCGCAGCAATTCCAAGGCGAGGTGCAAGAATTAGCGATTGAAGAGTTTTTGAGGCAAAAATTCCCCTTAGATTGCATTGAAGAAATCAAAAAAGGGCAAAGAGGGGGCGATTGCATTCAAGTGGTGCATACTAGGGAATTTCAAAATTGTGGGAAAATTTATTATGAGAGCAAACGCACTAAAGAATTTCAAAAAGCTTGGGTGGAAAAGCTTAAAAGCGACATGCGAGAGATTGGGGCTGATGTGGGGGTCATTGTGAGTGAAGCGCTGCCTAAAGAGATGGAAAGGATGGGGTTATTTGAAGGGGTGTGGGTGTGTTCGTTTGAAGAATTTAAGGGGTTGAGCACGGTGTTAAGAGAGGGGGTTATTCAAGTGAGTTTGGCTAAAAAAAGTCAGGAAAATAAAGGCGATAAAGTGAATCTGCTCTATCATTATTTGACAAGCTCTGAATTTTTTATGCAAGTGAGCGCGATTATAGAGGGGTTTGAGCAATTGAGGGTGGATTTAGAAAACGAAAAACGCGCGATGGCTAGGATTTGGAAAAGCAGGGAAAAGCAAATAGAAAAAGTGTTTGAGGGCACGATTAACATGTATGGCTCCATTAAGGGCATTATGGGTAATGCGATAGGGCAAGTGAAAGCGTTGGAGCTTGGGTATGATGGGGAAGATTTAGAAGATTAGTTTTTGTGGGTGCTTTGAGATAATAATATTTAGGAGAGAATATGGGCAATAAAGATAAGAATAAAGGTTCAAGTTGGCATAAATGGGATTTGCATGTGCATACGCCATACACGCATTTAAATAAGGCGTATCAATGTTCTGAAGAGGATTTTATACAAAAACTATGCACTAGCGAGATTGATTGTATTGGATTAACGAACTATTTTAAGTTTAATGAGAAAGAATTTGCATTAAAAGAAAAAATAGAAAAGAGGGGTATTAAGGTTTTTTATAATTTAGAAGTCAGGTTGGATTATCAAAATAAGGAAGATGATTGTTTGGACTTTCACATTATTTTTTCAGATGAGGTTTCAAGTAATGGCATCAAAAAGTTTTTATTAAATGTGAAAGCCAATGTTTGTGGGATTGAGAAAAAACTTGCAGATTTAGAAAAAGATGATTTTGATAAAGCGGTAGTCAATTTTGATCAATTGTTGGAATGTTTAGAAGAAGAGTCTTTAAACTTGATGGGCAAGTATTTGCTAGGGTTTTTATCAAGGGGGCATGGTAATTCTCGCAGTAGCAGTAATTATGAAAAAATAGCCAAGAAGTCGCATTTTTTAATCCACTCATCAGATGATCAGGGAAATCTTAAAGAGGATAGAGAATTTTGGCTTAAAGAGAACAAACCTCTCTTACAGAGTAGCGATGCCCACAAAGAGGATTCAATAGGGAAAAAATACACTTGGATAAAGGCTGAAAAAATTTTTGAGGGATTAAAGCAAATTATTTATGAGCCGGAAACAAGAGTGAGCGTTGATAAAGAGAAACCTCAAGATCCTTTGCATAAGATAGATTGTGTGGGGTTGCACTTTGATGAAGATGTAAAAAATACCAATGAAAAAGGCGATACTCCTTTTTGTTATGCAGGATTTAATGAAACACTATTTTTTAGCCCGAACTTTACTTGTGTGATAGGGGGTAGAGGGAGCGGTAAAAGCACTTTGTTGCAATTGATCGCCTCAGCAATTAAAAATAATAGTTTTGTGAAAGACTTAGTGAAAGACTTAAAACATGAAACTATTCAAAAATGTATAGAGATACAGCCAGACACAGTGGATAGTGTAGAGTATTTAGCTCAAAATGAGGTAGAAGAATTTGCAACTAATGTTTCAAAATTCACAGAGGCTATTTTTAACAGAATAGATAGCAAGTCAAGTGGAAAACTTAAGGAGTTAGAAAAGCAAATTACAAAAGGCATTGAAAAGTTTGATGAGCAAATCGCATATTGGCAAAAAAAGACCAAACTAGAAGAACAACTAAAAGAGAGCGAAAAAATAAGAAAGAAATACCAAAGTATTATAGATACTTATGCAGATAAAGACTATTTGGACAAAAAAGAGAAGCTGCAAGAAAACCGCAAAGTGCTCATTGACTTAAAACAATCCAAAGAGGGGTTTTTGACTTTTATTAAAGAATTAAAACAGGTTGTGAATTTTGAATCAAAAGAAAACATGGAAGAAAAGAACAGCTATGATAAGGTCTATAACCAACTCAAACAAAATATTTGCAAGGAACTTGAAGAAATAGATACAGATATAAAAAATGGGCGTTTTGATAGCGATGACAAGAATATAAAAAAGCTAGAATCAGAATGCCAGACATTATTCCAAGAGATTGAGGAATTTCTTAAAGAAAAAGGCGTGAGCGATGAAAATATAGGAGATGTTGGAAACGCTAATTACCGTTTGGCAAACATAAAAATGAATATTAATGATTTAAAGCGTGAAATAGAAGAGATTGCTAACAAAATAAAGGGTTTTTCTTATGAAGATATTGATAAAGATATTGAAAAGTTTAAAAATCAAATCAATGAGGAATTAAGCAAAATCAATTCGGCTTTTGAAGAAATTTCAAAAAATCACAAAGAAGTGAAACCAATTACCATAGAATATCGTTTGAATGAAGATATTTTTGAAGAGGTTTTTGAGGATTTTGATAAGTTGGTGGATAAGGGTTTTAATACCAAAAAACACCAATCAAAAATCAAGGAATATTTAAAAGAAATTGAAAAAACACTATAGATATGCAACACGCAGGATTTATAGAAGAGCTTTATGGATCAATTGAAAATAAAAAAGCGGCATTTCATGGAACCATGAAGGATATATTTGATAGAGAAATTCATTTTCAAATCTATCGGCTTCTCATTCTCAAACATTTAAGGAATGTTGAAAAATATAAAATTTTTGAAGTCCGTTATGACAAAAGAGCTTTAAACGAAACTTCCTTTGGGCAAAAATGCACTGCTGTATTGGTTGTCCTTTTATCTTTAGGGAATAACCCCATCATCATTGATGAACCAGAAGCCCACTTGGACAGCGCTTTAATCGCTAATTATTTAGTTACTTTAATTAAAAAGCAGAAACAAAAAAGACAAATTATTTTTGCCACCCATAACGCTAATTTTGTTTTGAACGCTGATGCAGAGCTAATTATCCAGTTAAAAAATGAGAATAATAAGACAGTTGTGCAGTCTTTTATGATTGAGAGCGATGATTATAAAGAGGATTTATTGAAATTAGAGGGAGGCGAAAAAGCTTTTAAGGATCGTGAAAGAAAGTATGGCATTACAAAAGATAAAACTAAAAACAAGGAATAACATGCGCATCGTATTTATGGGAACGCCGGGGTTTGCTGAAGTGATCTTAAGGGCGTTAGTTAAAGATAAAGAGATCGAGGTGGTGGGGCTATTCACGCAGATGGATAAACCTTTTGGGCGTCAAAAGGAATTGAAAGCCCCAGAGATTAAAACATACATTCTAGAAAATCATTTAAATATCCCCATTTTCCAACCACAAAGTTTGAAAGAGCCTGAAGTTCAAATCTTAAAAGATCTAAAACCGGATTTTATCGTGGTGGTGGCTTATGGTAAGATTTTGCCCAAAGAGGTTTTATCAATCGCTCCTTGCATCAATGCGCATGCGTCGTTATTGCCTAAATACAGGGGGGCTTCGCCCATTCATGAGATGATACTCAATGACGATAAGATTTATGGCATAAGCACCATGCTTATGGATGTGGGGCTAGATAGCGGGGATATTTTAGAAAGCGCTTCGTTTTTGAGAGAAGAATACTTGGATTTAGACGCTTTGAGTTTAAAATTAGCGCATATGGGGGCAGCCTTACTCCTTTCAACGCTCAAAAATTTCTCTTCCATCACAAGAAAGCCTCAAGATCACGCGCAGGCTAGTTTTTGTAAAAAAATCACCAAAGCCGATGGTTTAGTGGGTTTTAAAGACGCTAAAAGCTTGTTTTTAAAATCGCTTGCATTTAAGAGCTGGCCAGAAATCTTTTTAGAAAATAGCCTTAAACTTTTAGGAGTGGAATTGGTGGAGAATGAAAAGAGCCACAAGGAAGGCGAGATTTTAGAAATTGATGAAAAAGGCGTTCTTGTGGGCTGTTTGAAGGGGAGCGTGCGTATAGCAAGGTTGCAAGCGGTGGGTAAAAAGCCTTTGAAAGCGAAGGATTATTTGAACGGCAAGCGTTTGAAAGCGGGCGGTATTTTAACATGAAAAAATGTGAAAAAAGAGTTTTTGATAGCCTGCCTTCCACGCAAACCTATCTTTTAGAAAAACTTAAAAATAACGAACTCAAAGCCCCTATTTTGATCGTGGCTAAAAACCAAAGCGCTGGGATAGGCAGTAGGGGGAATATTTGGGAGGGTGCAAAAAGCGCTTTGACTTTTTCGCTCGCTTTAAACGCAAGCGATTTGCCTAAAGATTTACCCTTGCAAGCGAGCGCTTTGTATTTAGGGTTTTTATTCAAAGAAGTTTTAAAAGATTTAGGCTCTCAAACCTGGCTTAAATGGCCTAACGATTTGTATTTAGGGGATCAAAAAATAGGGGGCGTGCTGGTTAATGTTTATAAAGACATGCGGGTGTGCGGCATTGGCGTGAATAGGGTTTCACAGAAGTGGGCATGTTTAGATATTGGCGTGAGCGATGACTTGATTATAGAGGGCTTTTTAAAAAAAATAGAAGAAAATCTTTTTTGGGGGGAAGTTTTAAGTAAGTATGCGTTAGAATTTCATAGAAGCAACTCTTTTAGCTTCCATAATGATTGGGGTGAAGCGATGAGTTTGAAAGATGCGGAATTGTTAGAAGACGGCCGCATTTGTATTAAAGGTAAGATTTATGATAGGATGTGAGTATGATGAGTGAAATCATTGCAGTGGCCAATCAAAAAGGGGGTGTGGGCAAAACGACAACGGCGGTTAATTTAGCGGCTTCTTTGGCGGTGCATGAAAAAAAAATCTTGTTGATTGATTTTGACCCTCAAGCCAACGCCACTTCAAGCTTGGGTTTTAGGCGAGATAAAATTGATTATGATATTTATCATGTGTTGATTGGCCGTAAGCAAATTTCTCAAGTGATCTTAAAAACCCAAATGCCTTTTTTGGATCTAGTGCCTTCTAATTTGGGTTTAGCCGGGTTTGAAAAAACCTTTTATGATAGCGTTCAAGATGAGAATAAACGAGGCGAGCTCATGCTCAAAAACGCCTTAGAGAGCGTGGTGGGGCTTTATGATTATATCATTATTGATTCCCCGCCAGCTCTAGGGCCTCTCACGATCAATTCGCTTTCAGCAGCCCATTCGGTGATCATTCCTATCCAATGCGAATTTTTTGCCCTTGAAGGCACTAAATTATTGCTTAACACCATTAGAATGCTGCAAAAAAGCACGAACCCTAAACTCAAAATCAGAGGTTTTTTACCCACGATGCATGTCCCTCAACTCAATTTGACAAAAGGGGTTTTAGCGGAATTGTTCAAGTATTTTGACTCAGAGTTTTTTAGAGATTCAACTACAGGAGAGTATATTATGATCCCTAAAAGCGTGAAACTAGCGGAATCGCCTAGTTTTGGTAAGCCCATCTTACTCTATGATATTAAATCTAATGGCAGTGTCGCTTATCAAAAATTAGCTCAAAGCATTCTTCAGGGGTAGTGATGGCAAAAAATAAAGTGTTGGGTAGGGGTTTAGCGGATATTTTCCCTGAAATCAATGAAGTGTATGAGCAGGGGCTATATGAAAGAGCGAATCGGGTTGTGGAGCTTGGTATTGATGAGGTGATGCCTAATCCTTACCAGCCTAGGAAGGTCTTTAGCGAAGATTCTTTAGAAGAATTGGCGCAATCCATTAAAGAACATGGTTTGTTGCAACCGGTTTTAGTGGTGAGTGAGAACGGGCGTTACCATTTGATCGCCGGTGAAAGGCGCTTAAGAGCGAGCAAATTGGCTAAAATGCCCACGATTAAGGCGATTGTTGTGGATATTGAGCAAGAAAAAATGCGTGAAGTCGCCTTGATTGAAAATATCCAGCGCGAAGATTTAAACCCTTTAGAGTTGGCTAGATCTTATAAAGAATTGCTTGAAAGCTATCAAATGACTCAAGAAGAGCTCTCTAAAATCGTTAAAAAATCCCGAGCCCATGTGGCTAATATCATGCGTTTATTGACGCTTTCTTCTAATGTTCAAAACGCTCTTTTAGAAGAAAAAATCACTTCAGGGCATGCAAAAGTTTTGGTGGGTTTGGATGAAGAAAAACAAGAATTGATCTTAAATTCCATTATGGGGCAGAAACTCAGCGTGCGCCAGACAGAAGATTTAGCGCGTGATTTTAAAATAAACGCAAATTTTGAAAATAAAAAACATGGTTTCAAGGAAACCCAAACGCTCATCGCTGAAGATGAACTAGAACGCTTTAATCAAAGTTTGTGGGATCATTACAAGCTTAAAGCCACTTTGAAAGGGAATAAAATCGTTTTACGATGTTATGAAAATTCTCTTTTAGAGGCTTTTATGAAAAAAATGATGTCTTAACGCTTAGATATTCTCAAATTTTAAGCGATTTTTTGTTAAGATAGAGTTAATGTTTTTATAACAAATGCGAGTTTCAAATATTTTATAGGATTTTAGGAAAGAAATAGGTTATGAATATATCGGTTAACCCCTATTTAATGGCGGTCGTTTTTGTGGTGTTTGTGTTATTGTTGTGGGCGATGAATGTTTGGGTGTATAGGCCTTTGTTGGCTTTTATGGATAACAGGCAGGCAGAGATAAAGGATAGCTTGGCTAAAATCAAAACGGATAACACCCAAAGCGTGGAGATCCGCCATCAAATTGAGACTCTTCTTAAAGAAGCGGCTGAAAAGCGTAGGGAAATGATAGCAGAAGCGATTCAAAAAGCTACAGAGTCCTATGACGCTGTGATCAAGCAAAAAGAGAACGAACTCAATCAAGAGTTTGAAGCGTTCGCAAAGCAGTTGCAAAATGAAAAGCAAGCGCTAAAAGAGCAGTTGCAAGCGCAAATGCCGGTATTTGAAGACGAATTAAACAAGCGTGTGGCTATGGGTTTAGGGAGTTGATGGATGTTTTTAGTTAAAATGGTGTTAGGGTTTTTGATCTTTTTAAGCCCTTTGTGCGCTACTGGATTGGATATTTCACAAACAGATATTATAGAGCGTTCTTTAAATTTCCTCTTATTTGCGGGGATTTTGTGGTATTTTCTGGCTAAAAAACTGCGTTCATTTTTGCACTCCAAAAGCCTTGAAATCTCCAAACGCTTAGAAGAGATTCAAGCCCAACTTAAAGTGAGTAAAGAAAATAAGAAAAAACTCTTAAAAGAATTAGAGCAAGCCAAAGAAAAAGCGGAATTGATCATTTCTGATGCGAATAAAGAAGCTTACACGATCACGCAAAAATATGAATTGCAAACCAAAATGGATGTGGAAAATTTGATCAAAAATTCTAGGGCGTTGATGGATTTAGAAGTTAAAAAGATCAAAAGAGAGTTGGTTGAAAGCGTTTTTAAAGATCTAAGAGAGAGCAAAAAAGTCTCTTTCAATGCACAAGATTGCGTGAATATTTTGAAACAAAGGCTTTAAATGCAAGATTTAAAAGTGATCGCTAACCATTATACTAAAGCGTTGAAAAACCACACTAAAGGCGATTTAGCGTTATTGGAAGAAATCATTATGGGGTTTAAAAATGTGGCAGAAGCCATAAAATTGCACAAACTCAACCGGGTGTTAGCCCATGTTTCTTTAAAAGTGAAAAAAGAGGTTGTGTTTGAAATCTTAGAAAAAATAACTTCCACAAAAGCATGTTCAGTGTTAAAGCCTGTGATGGAAGTGGTGTTAAAAAATAACAGGCTTGAGATGCTGGAATTGATCACTCAAGAGCTGTCTTTTGATTCTAAAAAGACTTTAGAAGCCACGCTTTTAGTCCCACAAAAGCTTGAAAATAATGAGCTAGAAGCCGTGCAGCAAAAATTGCAAGCGCGTTTTAACGCTCCTATAGAAATCGCTCAAGACACTTGGTCTAAAAAAGGGGTTTCTTTGAGCGTTTCAAGCCTGGATTTAGAAATAGGCTTTTCTAAAGAAGATATTTTAAAGAAAATAGAAAAACAGGTTATTCAATCTATTTAATCAATCTAAGGAGATAAAGATAATGTCCCAACTAAAATTGGAAGAAATCAGCTCGGTTATTGAAGAAAAAATCAAGAATTTTGAACTTGATTGCGATATGGCTGAAGTAGGAAAAGTCGTTTCATACGCTGATGGTGTGGCTAAGGTTTATGGCTTAAATGGTGTGATGTCGTATGAAGTGCTGGAGTTTGAAACAGGGGATAAAGGCGTTGCGGCTAACTTAGAAGAAGATAGCGTTGGCGTGATTGTGTTTGGTTTTGGCAACAATATTAAAGAGGGGACTAGCGTTAAGCGCACGAAGAGTTTGATGAAAGTTCCTGTGGGTGATGCGGTTGTGGGGCGCGTGTTGAACGCTTTGGGTGAGCCTATTGATGGCAAGGGTGAGATAGAAACGAATGAGTTTAGCCTCATCGAGCAAAAAGCCCCGGGCATTATGGACAGAAAATCGGTGCATGAGCCTTTACAAACGGGCATTAAAGCTATTGATGCGTTGGTGCCTATTGGGCGTGGGCAAAGGGAATTGATCATTGGGGACAAGCAAACCGGTAAAACCACCGTAGCGATCGATGCGATCATTAACCAAAAGGGGCAAAATGTGATCTGTATCTATGTGGCTATTGGGCAAAAAGAATCCACTGTCGTGCAAGTGGTCCGCAAATTAGAAGAATACGGAGCGATGGAATACAGCGTCGTGATCAACGCTTCGGCTTCAGATTCAGCTGCAATGCAATATTTAGCCCCTTATTCAGGTGTGGCTATGGGGGAATACTTTAGAGATCATGCCCGCCATGCCCTAATCATTTATGATGATTTGAGTAAGCATGCTGTCGCTTACAGAGAAATTTCTTTGATTTTGAGAAGACCCCCAGGTAGGGAGGCTTTTCCTGGAGATGTGTTTTATATCCACTCACGGCTTTTAGAAAGAGCAGCTAAACTTTGCGATGAAAAAGGTGCAGGCTCTTTGACCGCACTCCCTATTGTGGAAACTCAAGCGGGCGATGTTTCAGCTTATATCCCTACGAATATCATTTCTATTACAGACGGGCAAATTTTCTTAGAAACGGATTTGTTTTATTCAGGGATCCGCCCGGCTATCAATGTGGGCTTATCGGTTTCAAGGGTTGGAGGGGCCGCTCAAATCAAAGCGACCAAGCAGGTTTCAGGGACTTTGCGCTTGGATTTAGCGCAATACAGAGAGTTGCAAGCCTTCACGCAATTCGCTTCTGATTTAGATGAAGCGAGTAAAAAGCAATTAGAAAGGGGGCAACGCATGGTAGAAGTGCTGAAACAAGCCCCTTATTCGCCCTTGCCTATTGAAAAGCAAGTGGTCATTATTTACGCTGGGGCTAAGGGCTTTTTAGATAGCGTGAGCGTGAAAAAAGTCGTGGATTTTGAAGAGCAACTGCACCCTTTCTTGGAAGCAAAATACCCCCAAGTTTTAGAAGAAATCCACACTAAAAAAGTGCTAGATAAGGATTTAGAAGCCATGCTAAGAAAAGTCTTAGAGGAATTTAAGCTCACTTATAGCGAGTAGGAGACGGCTAGAATATGGCGAATTTAAGAGACATTAGAAAGAAAATTGGAAGCGTTAAAAACACGCAAAAAATCACGCATGCGATGAAACTCGTTTCCACTTCCAAGCTAAGAAAAGCCGAAGAGGTTGCAAGAAATTCCAGAGCGTATGCCTTGAAACTGGACGCTGTGTTTGATGATGTGCTATCCAAGATGAAAAATCAAGGGATTGAAGACATTCAAAGCAAGTATTTTAGGGAACTAGAAAGACTTGAAATCAAAAAAGTGGATATTATTTTTATCACAGCCGATAAGGGGCTTTGTGGGGGTTTTAACACCAATACTATTAAAAAAGTTTTAGCATGCACGAATGAATACAAAGAAAAAGACATTAAAGTGCGTTTGCGCGGTATTGGTAAAAAGGGCAATGAGTATTTTAGTTTTAATGGGATAGAGGTTTTAGACAAGATCAACAATTTGAGTTCTATGCCTAATTATGAACGCGCTCAAGAATTCATGAAAAAAGTGGTAGAGGATTATTTGAGTGGGAAAACCGATAAGGTGATTATCATTCATAATGGCTTTAAAAACATGATCAGCCAAGAAATAAGAGTCAAAACAATTTTGCCTATTGGGTATAAAATCATCCACCAAAACCCTCAGCCTAATGAGACGCAAGAGACCATTACCAGTGAGCCAAGCGGGAGTGAAGATGAAATTTTAGACTCTTTGGCAGAAAAATATGTGGAGTATAGTTTATACTATGCTTTGATTGATTCTTTAGCCGCAGAGCACAGCGCTAGAATGCAGGCTATGGATACAGCGACAAATAACGCTAAAGATTTGGTTAAAACTTTAACTATTTCTTATAATAAAGCCAGACAAGAGGCGATTACGACCGAGCTAGTAGAAATCAATGCAGGCGTAGAAGCCCTAAAATAAAAATTACATTTAAGGAGCGATGAAAGCGATGGAAGGTAGAATCATTCAGGTTTTAGGCCCGGTGGTAGATGTGGAGTTTGAGTCCTATCTACCGGCGATTTTTGAAGCGTTAGACATTAATTTTGAAGTCAATGGCACTCAAAAATCTTTAGTTTTAGAGGTGGCAGCCCATTTGGGCGGTAATCGGGTGCGAGCGATTGCTATGGATATGACAGAAGGCTTAGTGCGTAACCAAGCCGTCAAAGCTCGTGGCAAAATGATTGAAGTGCCTGTGGGCGAAGAAGTGTTAGGGCGCATTTTTAATGTTGTGGGCGAGAGTATTGACAATTTAGAGCCTCTTAAGCCGTCCTTAACCTGGCCCATCCACAGAAAAGCCCCTAGTTTTGAGCAGCAAAGCACTGAAACAGAAATGTTTGAAACCGGTATCAAAGTCATTGACTTGCTCGCACCTTATTCTAAGGGTGGTAAAGTAGGCTTGTTTGGTGGGGCTGGCGTAGGCAAAACGGTGATTATTATGGAGCTTATCCATAATGTGGCTTATAAGCATAATGGGTATTCGGTGTTTGCAGGTGTGGGGGAGCGCACCAGAGAAGGGAATGATTTGTATTTTGAGATGAAAGAAGGGGGCGTTTTAGACAAAGTCGCGCTGTGCTATGGGCAAATGAATGAGCCGCCAGGCGCGAGAAACCGCATCGCATTCACCGGCTTGACGATGGCGGAGTATTTTCGTGATGAAAAGGGCTTAGATGTGTTGATGTTTATTGACAACATCTTTAGATACGCTCAAAGCGGTGCGGAAATGAGCGCGCTATTAGGCCGTATCCCTTCAGCCGTGGGGTATCAGCCCACGCTAGCCGGGGAAATGGGGAAACTTCAAGAGCGTATCGCTTCCACTAAAAATGGTTCTATCACTTCCGTTCAAGCGGTGTATGTGCCAGCAGATGACTTGACTGACCCAGCCCCTGCTTCGGTGTTTGCGCATTTGGATGCGACTACGGTATTGAACAGAAAGATCGCTGAAAAAGGGATTTATCCAGCAGTGGATCCCTTGGATTCCACTTCAAGGATTTTAAGCCCTCAAATGATCGGCGAGAAACACTATGAAATCGCTACCGGTATCCAGCAGGTTTTGCAAAAATACAAGGATTTGCAAGATATTATTGCGATTTTGGGCTTAGACGAATTGAGCGAAGAGGATAAAAAGATTGTTGAGAGGGCCAGAAAAATTGAGAAGTTTTTATCCCAGCCGTTTTTTGTGGCTGAAGTTTTTACAGGAAGTCCCGGTAAATATGTAACCCTTCAAGAGACTTTAGAGGGCTTTGGAGGGATTTTAGAGGGCAAATACGATCACATTCCTGAAAACGCGTTTTACATGGTGGGCAGCATTCAAGAGGTTTTAGAAAAAGCTAAAAACATGAAAAATTCCTAAAGGTTTTGCCATGGCTTTGTTGAAAATTAGTGTGGTAGTTCCTGAGGGGGAAGTTTATACAGGAGAGGTTAAAAGCGTTGTGCTGCCAGGAGTTGAAGGGGAATTTGGGGTGCTTTATGGGCATAGCAACATGATCACCTTGCTTCAAGCGGGAGTGATTGAGATTGAAACTGAAAACCAAAAAGAGCACATTGCGATCAATTGGGGTTATGCAGAAGTTACCAAAGAACGGGTGGATATTTTAGCCGATGGGGCGGTCTTTATTAAAAAAGGATCAGATGACAGAGATGATGCTATCTCTAGGGCTAAAAAGCTTTTAGAGGATGCAAGCTCTGACAGGTTAGCGGTCTCTAGCGTGCTTGCTAAGATTGAGTCTCTTTAAGGGGATAATCATGTTAGATTCAATCGTTTATTTTTTCAATAAGAGTGGGTTTGTTACCACGCTTGTTTTAGTTTGGATTTCGCTTTATTTGGTGATGACTTTATGGGTCTTTTTGTATAAGAGCATTGTGCTAAAGATTGAACTCAAGCGCGAGATGCAATCTTTGTCTAACATTCTTAATGGGGTGCAAGACGCTCCAGAGCATTTCATGTTTAATAAAAAAAGGAATGATGAGACCAAAAGGTATTCTAATGAATTGTTGCAGGCTTGGAAACATCAAGTTCTTAAGCAAAGCACGACAGGTTTAGTGGTATTGAGCATTATCTCTTCTACAGCCCCCTTTATTGGTTTGTTTGGAACGGTGGTTGAAATTTTAGAAGCGTTTAATAATTTGGGTGCGTTAGGTCAAGCTTCTTTTGGGGTGATTGCACCCATTATCTCTAAGGCTCTTATCGCTACCGCTGCAGGGATTTTAGCGGCCATTCCAGCCTATTCTTTTTACTTGATTTTAAAGCGCAAGGTGTATGATTTATCGGTTTATGTGCAGATGCAAGTGGATATTTTGTCTTCTAAAAAATAAAGCTTTTAAGGGGATTGTATAAATATCTTAAATAGGGAGTTAGAAGGTTTTTATGAATTATGATAACTATTGGGATGAGGACAAACCAGAACTCAATATCACGCCCTTAGTGGATGTGATGCTTGTTTTATTGGCTATTCTTATGGTAACGACGCCCACTCTTACTTATAAAGAAGAGATTGCTTTGCCTTCTGGCTCAAAAACTGCTAGAGCCACTCAAGATAAAATGATAGAGATCCGCATGGATAAAGACGCAAAAATCTATATAGATAGTCAAACCTATGAATACAACTCCTTCCCGGATACTTTTAACTTGCTTTCTAAGAAATACGATAAAGATACTAGGGTTAGTATCCGCGCGGACAAACGACTGACTTATGACAAAGTGATTTATTTATTAAAAACGATTAAAGAAGCGGGTTTTTTAAAAGTTTCTTTAATCACAAGTCCTTAAAAAGTAGGGCTAATTTGCATGAGTAAGAGCGCGATCTTTGTTGTTTCTGGCTTTTTAGCGTTCTTGCTCTATGCTTTGTTGTTGTATGGTTTGTTATTAGAAAGGCACAATGAAGAAGCGGAGAAAATTCTTTTGGATTTGGGCAAAAAAAACGAACAAATCATTGATTTGAATTTAGAAGATTTGCCAAGCGATGAAAAAGTAGATGAAAAAGTAGAAGAAAAAAAAGATGAAAAAGTAGTTGAAAAAAATGCAACTGATAAGGAGGGCGATTTTATTGATCCTAAAGAACAAGAAGAAAGCCTTGAAAATATTTTTTCTTCACTCAATGATTTTCAAGAAAAGACAGACACAAACGCTCAAAAAGATGAGCAAAAAAATGAGCAAGAAGAGCAAAGGCGTTTAAAAGAACAGCAACGCTTAAGAAAAAACCAAAAAAATCAAGAGATGTTGAAAGGTTTGCAACAGAATCTAGATCAATTCGCGCAAAAACTAGAAAGCGTTAAAAACAAGACTTTAGATTTGCAAATCCCTAAACAAGATGGGGTTGATGAAAAAGCCTATCAAGAGTGGTATGCTCAAATCTATCAGATTTTATATAAAGGTTGGAAAGGGGTTTTTTACCACAAGGCTTCAGTGAGCGCGCTGATTATGATCACTAAAGATGGAGAGTTTGATTATACCATTCTTAGCTACTCCGATTTTAAGGATTATAACAAGAGTGTGATGACCCTTTTAAATGATTTAAAGAAAGTGGATTTCCCCCCATATCCTGGAGGAAACATGATTTCTATTAAAGTTAATTTCACCACTAAGGAAGAACAATGAGGTATTTATGGCTTTTTTTAATACACACTATAGGGCTTTTTGCAACAGATAAAACACTAGATATTATTAAAACCATTCAAAAACTTCCTAAGATTGAAGTGCGCTATTCTATAGATAACGATGCCAATTACGCTTTAAAATTGCATGAAGTCTTGGCGAATGATTTAAAGACCAGCCAGCATTTTGATGTTTCTCAAAACAAGGAGCAAGGCGCTATCAATTACGCAGAACTCAAGGATAAAAAAGTCCATCTTGTAGCGCTTGTGAGTGTGGCGGTAGAAAACGGCAATAAAATTTCACGATTAAAACTTTATGATGTGGATACAGAAACGCTCAAAAAGACTTTTGACTACCCCATTTTAAGTTCAGATTTATACCCTTTTGCAGCGCACAACATGGCCATTGTGGTGAATGATTACTTAAAAGCCCCTTCTATCGCTTGGATGAAGCGCCTCATTGTTTTTTCTAAATACATTGGACCAGGAATCACAAACATCGCTTTAGCCGATTATACGATGCGTTATCAAAAAGAAATCATCAAAAACAACAGGCTCAATATTTTCCCTAAATGGGCGAACGCTGAGCAAACGGAGTTTTATTACACGCAATATGGCGAAAGAACGCCCATGATTTTAAAATACAACATCCAAAAAGCCACTCATGAAAATATCGCTAGCTCTCAAGGAATGGCTGTGGTTTCTAGCGTGAGTTCTGATGGCTCTAAAATTTTAATGTCTTTAGCCCCTGATGGCCAACCGGATGTGTATTTGTATGACACGCATAAAAAAACGAAAACCAAAATAACGCGCTATCCTGGGATAGATGTTTCAGGGGTGTTTTTAGAAGATGACAAGTCTATGGCTTTTGTTTCGGATAGATCCGGTTATCCTAACATCTACATGAAGAAATTGGGGTTAAAAGAGAGCGCGGAGCAACTCCTTTATGAAGGAAGAAGCAATGAATCCATTGACGCTTATAAAGATAGCGTTGTGTATGTGAGCAGGGAAAACCTTAATGAATTTGGCAAAACGGTGTTTAATTTGAATTTGATCACTCTAAACAGCAAATATATCCGTAGGCTTACCGTGAATGGCTCTAACCAGATGCCTCGTTTTTCTATGGATGGGAGGAATATCATGTATATCAAAAAGACACCCCAAGAATACGCCATGGGGCTTATTTTGCTAGACTATAATCAGAGTTTTTTATTCCCTTTAAAGAATGTGAAAATACAAGCCTTTGATTGGTAAGGTTAGATTAAGCGAATATGAGTTAGTATTGACATTTAGAATTTTATTTTTGGAGAATTTATAATGAAAAGATCTTCTGTATTTAGTTTCTTGGCAGCTTTTTTATTCATAGCTGGTTGTAAGCACAACATGGATAAAGAAACCGTGGCTGGTGATGTGAGCGCTAAAACGGTTCAAAGCGCACCTGTTTCTACAGAAAAGCAAGAGCCTAAAGAAGAGCCCAAACAAGAGCCAGCTCCAGTGGTTGAAGAAAAGCCAGCTATTGAAAGTGGGACTATAATCGCTTCCATTTATTTTGATTTTGACAAATATGAAATCAAGGAATCCGATCAAGAGACTTTAGATGAGATCGTGCAAAAAGCTAAAGAAAACCACATGCAAGTGCTTTTGGAAGGCAATACCGATGAATTTGGCTCTAGCGAATACAACCAAGCGCTTGGCGTTAAAAGGACTTTGAGCGTGAAAAACGCTTTAATCATTAAAGGGGTAGAAAAAGATATGATCAAAACCATCAGTTTTGGTGAAACCAAACCCAAATGCACCCAAAAAACTAGAGAATGCTACAGAGAAAACAGAAGAGTGGATGTCAAATTAGTGAAGTAATTCCAGGATGAAAAGGCTTTTTTTTATCCCTTTTATCGCTCCCTTTTTTCTCAATGGGGAGCCTTCAGCGTTTGATTTGCAAAGCGGGGCTACCAAAAAAGAACTCAAGCAGTTGCAAGTCAATAGTAAGAATTTTTCTAATGTTTTGACCAAAATCCATTCGCAAGTAGAGGCTAACACTCAAGCTCAAGAGGGTCTAAGGAGCGTTTATGAAGGGCAGGCTAATAAGATTAAAGATCTCAATAACGCTATCCTTTCCCAAGAAGAATCCTTGCGAGCCTTAAAAGCTTTGCAAGAAGTGCAGGCTAACACGCTTAAGCAGCAATCGCAAACTTTAGAGGATTTGAGGAATGAGATTCACGCTAACCAGCAAGCTATCCAGCAGTTAGACAAGCAAAATAAAGAGATGAGTGAATTATTGACCAAGTTAAGCCAGGATTTGGTTTCACAAATCGCCTTGATCCAAAAAGCTCTCAAAGAACAAGAGGAAAAAGCTGAAAAGCCGCTCAAATCAAACGCTCCGGCTGATAAAACCCCCCTTTTGAAAGCCGAATCCCTAAAAAATCAAGAGAGAAAAACCCAAGAAAAGGCGAAAATTGAGTTTGATAAAGATTTGTCTAAGCAAAAAGAGATTTTTCAAGAAGCTCTGACCTTTTTAAAAGACAAATCCTATGCAGAAGCCAGAGAGCGTTTGTTGTGGTTAGAAGCCAATAGTTACCGCCTTTATTATGTGCGTTATGCACTTGGAGAAGTGGCTTATGGGGAAAAAAAGTATAGAGAAGCGATCAAGTATTACAAAGAGAGCGCTCTTTTAAATAAAAAAGCGTCTTACATGCCTGTGCTTTTGTGGCATACGGCATGGTCGTTTAAAAAAATCAAAGACGATCAAAACTATTATAAATTTTTAAACACTTTGCAACACTTGTATCCTTCAAGCGAACAAGCTAAAATGGCAAAAAAAATCTTAGAAAACAAGGAGAAACACCATCATGCAAAACCATGATTTAGAGTCGGTCAAACAGGCTGCTTTGATTGAATATGAAGTGAGGGAGCAGGGGTCTAGCGTTGTGCTAGACAGTAATATTTCTAAAGAGCCTTTAGAGTTTATTATAGGCGCTAATCAAATCATAGCGGGGTTGGAAAAAGCGGTATTAAAGGCTCAAATTGGCGAGTGGGAAGAGGTTGTTATCGCTCCAGAAGAAGCTTATGGGGTTTATGAAAGCAGCTATTTGCAAGAAGTCCCTAGAGATCAATTTGAAGGCATTGAATTGGAAAAAGGCATGAGCGTTTTTGGGCAAACTGAAGACCATCAAACCATTCAAGCCACTATCAAAGACTTTAGCAACACGCATGTGATGGTGGATTATAACCACCCATTAGCCGGGAAAACTTTAGCGTTTCGTTTCAAGGTTTTAGGCTTTAGGGAAGTGAGCGAAGAAGAAATTTTAGCTTCACACCATGGCGGTGGGACAGGTTGCTGTGGGGGTCATGGCGGAAAGAAAGGTGGGGGTTGTGGTTGCTCATGCTCGCATGGGTAGTAGGGTATAGGAGCATTTAAAAGGCAAGGTCATGAATAGTTCTAATCTCAAAAATTGGCTGTTTCCTACCATTTGCTTTTTTTTGTTTTGTTATATTTTAATTTTTTTGATGTTTTTTATGTTTAAAAGTTTGCAATCGCAATCTTTTGGCTCTGTGGCAGAAACCGGGAAAAAACCCATCACCACCACCAAGAAATTTGGTAAGGAATTGCAAAAACAGATTTCAAAAATCCATTAACTTTTTTTCTTTTTTGCCGATACTTGCTGTAATGAAATGAATATCAAATTAAAGGATTTTACAATGATCAATGCCATTTCTTCTCTTACTCCGGTGCAATCTTTGGGGAATTACAAGCGTGTGGAAAAGAATGAAAAAATTGAAAATAGCGAGACCGCTCTTGATAGGGTGGCTGAAATCAAGCAAGCTATTGAAAATAACCAGTATAAAATCAACTTGCATGAGACTTCTCATAAAATGGCACAGGATTTATTGGGGATAGGCTAAGGGGTTTATGGGCTTCGTTTCTAGGGGGGTTTATTCTTGCTGTCGTTTTGTTTTCCATTAAATTTTAGTTTCTTTATGTTTTTGAGTTTGTCGCTCTCTTAAATAGGGCATGTTTTTGTTGTGTGTTAGGAATGATTGATTGGGAATTTTGACTTTTATGGATTTTTGTTCTGGTATTGGTGGAGGCCGTTTGGGCTTGGAGCAATGCCGTTTAAAATGCGTAGGGCATGCCGAAATCAATCATGAAGCCCTTAGAACTTATGAATTATTTTTTAAAGATACCCATAATTTTGGGGATTTGATGCGAATCAACCCTAATGATTTACCCGATTTTGATGCGCTCATTAGCGGGTTTCCTTGTCAAGCTTTTTCTATCAATGGCAAAAGGAGGGGGCTTGAAGATGAAAGAGGGACTATTATTTATGGGCTTATTCGCATTTTAAAAGTTAAACAGCCTAAATGTTTCTTGCTTGAAAATGTTAAGGGCTTGATCAACCATAAGCAACAAGAAACTTTTAAAACCATTATCAAAGCCTTGCAAGAAGCGGGCTATACAACTTATTGTCAGATTTTAAACAGCGCTGATTTCCAATTAGCCCAAAAAAGGGAACGCCTTTATATCGTAGGGTTTAGGAAGGATTTGAAACACCCGTTTAATTTCCCTTTAGGTTTAGCCAATAATTATTGTTTCAAGGATTTTTTAGACGCTGACAATGAATGCTATTTGGATATTAATAACGCTGCCTTTCAAAGATACCTGTGCAACCCATACAACCATAACCGGGTTTTTTTAGAGAATATCTTAACTTTAGAAAACGCCGTTTTAGACACAAGACAATCTGATTTGAGGCTGTATTTTAATGTTTTCCCTACTTTAAGGACTTCTCGGCATGGCTTGTTTTATATTCAAAAAGGCAAAATCAAAAGATTGAACGCTATTGAAAGCCTGCTTTTACAAGGATTTCCTAGGGATTTGATCGCTAAGATTAAAGACAATCCTAACTTTAAAGAAAGCCATTTGCTATCCCAAGCGGGGAATGCGATGAGCGTGAATGTGATTGCTGCAATCGCTAAACAAATGTTAAAGGCGATTTAATAAGGGAGCTTTAAGAGGAGAATGATTCCAAAATACCCCCTATCCCCTTAAGAAAATGGGTTTTATCATAAAATAAAATGGCATAGTATTTGCTTGAATACGGCTGAAACAAGAGCTAAAGGATTTGTTATGGTCGTTTTACATTCTTATTTAGAAAACGCGCTCAACCAATTGAAAGCGTTGATTGATTTAACGGAGCGCGATATAATAGACATCAAGCTCGCTAAACACGCCGAAATTTTTGAAAGAAACCATCAAAAACAGCTAGCGATTCAAGCTTTTGAAAAAGAAAAAGCAAATATAGATGTGCAAATGTTGTCTTTAAAAAACCAATTCCCCAATAAAGAAATGAGTGAATTGTTAGACGAAAAAACGAGCGATTTTTTAAACCAAATGCGAGAGTCCTTGCTTGTTTTGAAAGAAAAAAACCTGATTTATTCGCGCATGGCGTTTGCGGTTTCTGAGTTTTATTCTTCGCTCATCCAACAAATCATTCCCCATGACACTTGCGACTATAAAGGCTCTAGGCATGTGGGGAGCCATTTTTTAAGAGTGCAGGCGTAAAATGGGCGGGATTTTATCTTCACTCAACGCTTCTTACACGGGCCTACAAGCCCATCAAAGCATGGTGGATGTTACGGGGAATAATATTTCTAACGCCAGCGATGAATTTTATAGCCGTCAGCGTGTGATTGCAAAGCCTCAAGAGGCTTACATGTATGGCACTAAAAATGTGAATATGGGCGTGGATGTAACAGCCATTGAAAGGGTGCATGATGAGTTTGTTTTTTCTCGTTACACGAAGGCTAATTACGAAAACACTTATTACGATACAGAATTTTCGCATTTAAAAGAAGCGAGTGCGTATTTTCCGGACATTGATGAAGCGAGCCTTTTTACGGATTTGCAAGATTATTTTAATTCATGGAAAGAATTGTCTAAAAACGCCAAAGACTCCGCTCAAAAACAAGCCCTTGCGCAAAAAACAGAAGCTTTAACGCACAACATTAAAGACACCAGAGAAAGATTAACGACCTTACAGCACAAGGCGAGTGAAGAATTAAAAAGCGTGATTAAAGAAGTCAATAGTCTGGGTTCTCAAATCGCTGAGATCAATAAACGCATCAAAGAAGTGGAAAATAACAAAAGCTTAAAGCATGCGAATGAATTAAGGGATAAGCGAGATGAGTTGGAATTCCATTTGCGAGAGCTTTTAGGGGGGAATGTTTTTAAAAGTAGCATTAAAACTAGTTCGCTCACCGATAAAGACTCAGCGGATTTTGATGAGAGCTATAACCTTAATATTGGGCATGGATTCAATATCATTGATGGCTCTATTTTCCATCCTCTAGTGGTTAAAGAATCCGAAAATAAAGGAGGTTTGAACCAGGTTTATTTTCAAAGCGATGATTTTAAGGTTACTAATATTACTGACAAGCTCAATCAGGGAAAAGTGGGGGCGTTATTGAATGTGTATAATGACGGCTCTAACGGGACTTTGAAGGGCAAATTGCAAGATTATATTGATTTGTTGGATTCTTTTGCTAGGGGTTTGATAGAATCCACTAATGCGATTTACGCTCAAAGCGCGAGTCATCATATTGAGGGCGAACCGGTGGAGTTTAATAGCGATGAGGCCTTTAAAGACACTAACTACAATATCAAAAACGGCTCGTTTGACTTAATCGCTTACAACACCGATGGTAAAGAAATCGCTAGAAAAACTATTGCTATCACGCCCATTACAACCATGAACGATATTATCCAAGCCATTAACGCTAACACTGATGACAATCAGGATAATAACACCGAAAACGATTTTGATGATTATTTCACGGCGAGCTTTAACAATGAGACTAAAAAGTTTGTTATCCAGCCTAAAAACGCTTCGCAAGGGTTGTTTGTTTCTATGAAAGATAATGGCACGAATTTTATGGGAGCGTTAAAGCTCAACCCTTTTTTTCAAGGCGATGACGCTTCTAATATCAGCTTGAATAAAGAATACAAAAAAGAGCCTACCACTATCCGCCCATGGCTTGCCCCCATTAACGGGAATTTTGATGTGGCGAACATGATGCAGCAATTGCAATACGATAGCGTGGATTTTTATAACGACAAGTTTGACATTAAACCAATGAAAATCAGCGAGTTTTATCAATTTTTAACCGGTAAAATCAACACGGACGCTGAAAAATCAGGGCGTATTTTGGACACTAAAAAGAGCATGTTAGAAACCATTAAAAAAGAGCAACTCTCCATTTCGCAAGTGAGCGTGGATGAAGAAATGGTGAATTTAATCAAGTTTCAAAGCGGCTATGCGGCTAACGCTAAGGTCATTAGCGCTATTGATCGGATGATAGACACTTTATTGGGGATTAAACAATAAGTTTTCTACCAATAGCGTTTTTATCAAATAGGCCTTATTTAACTTATTTTTTAAACTCTGTTTATTTTAAAACCCATTTTTGAGCCTTTTTTTATAATCAACACTCACAACACTCAAACGATAATGGCTAATAGCATCATATAACTATAAGCGAGAGAGTGCTTTGTAAAGCTTATGCTATAATAACGATTATTGTTGATTGAAAGGAAAACAGATGAGACGGAGTTTTTTGAAAACGATTGGCTTGAGTGTGATAGCGCTCTCTTTGGGTTTGTTAAGCCCTTTGAGTGCAGCGAGTTACCCCCCCATTAAAAACACTAAAGTAGGCTTAGCCCTTTCTAGCCACCCGCTAGCTAGTGAGATCGGGCAAAAGGTTTTAGAAGATGGAGGTAATGCGATTGATGCGGCTGTAGCGATAGGTTTTGCTCTAGCGGTCGTCCATCCTGCAGCAGGCAATATTGGTGGTGGGGGTTTTGCGGTTATCCATTTGGCTAATGGTGAAAATGTTGCCTTAGATTTTAGAGAAAAAGCCCCCTTAAAAGCCACTAAGAACATGTTTTTAGACAAGCAAGGCAATGTAGTCCCTAAGCTCAGCGAAGATGGCTATTTGGCGGTTGGGGTTCCTGGAACGGTGGCGGGCATGGAAGCGATGTTGAAAAAATACGGCACAAAAAAACTATCGCAACTCATTGATCCTGCCATTAAATTGGCTGAAAATGGTTATGTGATTTCACAAAGACAAGCAGAAACCCTAAAAGAAGCAAGGGAGCGGTTTTTAAAATACAGTTCTAGCAAAAAGTATTTTTTTAAAAAAGGGCATCTTGATTATCAAGAAGGGGATTTGTTTGTCCAAAAAGATTTAGCCAAGACTTTGAATCAAATCAAAACGCTAGGCGCTAAAGGTTTTTACCAAGGGCAAGTCGCTGATTTGATTGAGAAAGACATGAAAAAAAATGGAGGGATTATCACTAAAGAAGATTTAGCCAGTTACAATGTGAAATGGCGCAAACCCGTAGTGGGGAGTTATCGTGGGTATAAGATCATTTCTATGTCGCCGCCAAGTTCAGGAGGCACGCATTTGATCCAGATTTTAAATGTCATGGAAAATGCGGATTTAAGCGCCCTTGGGTATGGGGCTTCTAAGAATATCCATATCGCTGCAGAAGCGATGCGTCAAGCTTATGCGGACAGATCGGTTTATATGGGAGACGCTGATTTTGTTTCAGTGCCGGTGGATAAATTGATTAATAAGGCGTATGCCAAAAAGATTTTTGACGCTATCCAGCCAGATACGGTTACGCCAAGCTCTCAAATCAAACCAGGAATGGGGCAGTTGCATGAAGGGAGCAATACCACGCATTATTCTGTAGCGGACAGGTGGGGGAATGCAGTCAGCGTTACTTACACCATTAACGCTTCTTATGGAAGCGCTGCTAGTATTGATGGGGCAGGATTTTTATTGAACAATGAAATGGATGATTTTTCCATAAAGCCTGGGAATCCTAATCTCTATGGTTTAGTAGGGGGCGATGCGAATGCGATTGAAGCCAATAAGCGCCCTTTAAGCTCTATGTCGCCTACGATCGTGTTGAAAAACAATAAGGTTTTCATGGTGGTAGGAAGCCCTGGAGGGTCTAGGATTATCACTACAGTGTTGCAAGTGATTTCCAATGTCATTGATTACAATATGAATATTTCTGAAGCGGTCTCAGCCCCTAGATTCCACATGCAATGGTTACCTGATGAATTAAGGATTGAAAAGTTTGGCATGCCTGCTGATGTGAAAAATAACCTCACTAAAATGGGCTATCAAATCGTTACTAAGCCAGTCATGGGTGATGTGAATGCGATCCAAGTTTTGCCTAAAACTAAAGGGAGCGTTTTCTATGGATCAACGGATCCAAGGAAAGAATTTTAATTTTTTGTCATATGCGGGTTTTTAATCCCATTTAGCCTTATTTTTTTTGGGGGGGGGGGGGACTTTTTAAGCGAGAAAATCTTAAATTTAGTTTTAAAATTCATAAAAATAGTGTAAAATTTCTCATTACAAGAGACGATACTAGATCTAAATGGGTGTATACAGAATGGAGTTTGAGAATGTTTGCTGGTTTTAGAACGCATGCAGTTTCTTTTTTAAGATTGGTAGCCATTGACATTATTTTTGATCTTATTAAAGCAGAGGAGCAACAATGGGATACGCAAGCAAATTAGCCTTGAAGATTTGTTTGGTAGGTTTGTGTTTATTTAGTTCTCTTGGTGCAGAACACCTTGAACAAAAAGGGAATTATATTTATAAAGGGGAGGAAGCCTATAATAATAAGGAATACGAGCGAGCGGCTTCTTTTTATAAGAGCGCTATTAAAAATGGCGAGCCGCTTGCTTATGTTCTTTTAGGAATCATGTATGAAAATGGTAGGGGTGTGCCTAAAGATTACAAGAAAGCGGTTGAATATTTTCAAAAAGCGGTTGATAACGACATACCTAGAGGGTATAACAATTTAGGCGTGATGTATAAAGAGGGTAGGAGCGTTCCTAAAGATGAAAAGAAAGCCGTGGAATATTTTAGAATAGCTACAGAGAAAGGCTATACTAACGCCTATATAAACTTAGGCATCATGTATATGGAGGGTAGGGGCGTTCCAAGCAACTATGCGAAAGCGACAGAGTGCTTTAGAAAAGCGATGCATAAGGGTAATGTAGAAGCTTATATCCTTTTAGGGGATATTTATTATAGTGGGAATGATCAATTGGGGATTGAGCCAGACAAAGATAAGGCTATTGTCTATTATAAAATGGCGGCTGATATGAGTTCTTCTAGGGCTTATGAAGGGTTATCAGAGTCTTATCGGTATGGGTTAGGCGTGGAAAAAGATAAGCAAAAAGCTGAAGAATACATGCAAAAAGCGTGTGATTTTGACATTGATAAAAATTGTAAGAAAAAGAATACTTCAAGCCGATAACTCTCAAACTTGGGCTTGATTCAAGGATTTTTTGTTTTATATTAAGTAGCGTGTTTTTTGAACAATTGATTTGAAGCGATAGATTAAAGATATTGCATTTTTTCATGGCTAAGTGGCTTTATATTAAAAACTTTAGCTAAAAAACATTGCTTGCTATAACTTTGCTTTGTTTGTCTCGCCTAAATATTCCCCTTGTCTTAACAAATCCCTAAATTTACAAACTCCAAACAATAGCGAGCGGTTTTCATAAGCTTTTCAAAAACGACGCTAAGATCGCCGAAAGCCTAAAGCCAGCCACCACTAAGAACTTAAGCCAAGGTTTAGCTACCACTCTAAGCGGAGCGTTAAAGTATCAATGGACTAAATTTACGCTAGGGACTTTATACCGCAACGCACCCGATCGCATTTTAGGAGTGAAGTTACCAAAAGCTTTAAACGAAGCCACCGCAGGAGCGGCTTTAAAGTATCACATTAAAAGAGCGTTAGAAAGAAGCCACACTATAAGCGATTTTAGCAAGCAATTAGAACTAAGCGCTAAAAACTCCCAATTCACCAACAACACGCTTAAAATCATTGAAGAGCTTAATAACGGCGTTAAACAAGCCAGCGATGAACTCAAAGAAGCCACAAAACCGAGTAATCTAGTTAAAAGCATAAGAGAGCAAGATGCGCGCCCTTTTGAGGTCATAAAAGACAAAGAAGCTTTTTTTAAAGACTTGAACCAAAATCTAAACGATAACGCTACCGCCTTGCCTAAAGGCATGAGCGTTGAAGAATTTAAGCAAACTTTAGAGAGCGTTGAAAACAAAGAAAGGTTTTTAGAACATTTACAAACAAGAGAAAACAGCGATGAAAGGTTAAAAGCGCTTAATTTAGTAGAACCAACTCTTAGAGAGCCTCACATTGAAATTTTCACTAAAGATAAAAATAACGCTACAGATAAAAAAGAATATATCAAAGCGTTTAAAGATGAAAACCAAGCGCGCCTATATATGCTAATCACACAAGATAACGATACGATTTTAAGGACTTTTATACCAGATACACCTGAGAGATATGTAAGAAATCATGTAAGAAATGCTGACATTATCCACTCTTTCATTCAGCCGAACAGAACCGCAAATAGCGACGACTTAGAAGCCGTAGTGGTCTATGGAGAGAATACTACTAAAAAACCTCTAACAAGTCAAGAGGATTTACTCAAAACACAAGAAAACGCGCCAAAAAACACGCAAGATTTAAGCCCTCTAGAACTTGCCAAAGCCGAAAAGCTTGCCAAATTAGAAAGCGATCGCATAGAGAGCGAAAAAGAGTTTTTGAAAGCCAAAGAGCAAGAACAAGCACGAAAAGCCGCTTTAAAAAAGAAATTAGAACACGAGCGAGGCAATGCAGGCAACATTGAAAGCCAGACTAAAATAGAAGTTGGAGAAGATATACCAGCACACACGCAAGCGCAAATCCCTAAAAGCCGAGTGAGGTTGAATGAAAGAGAGATTTACGATCTAGATTATGCGATCGTGAAAGCTAAAGACCTAAAACCAAGCTTTACCACAGGCGGAACGCAGAAACGCACCGACATGAACGAAGAACAGATTAAAAGCATTTCAGAGAATTTTGATCCAAAAAAGATATTTGGAAGCGGAGGTTTTGAAGATTTACCGATCATTTTACACGACGGGCAAGTGATCGCAGGAAACCACCGAATCCAAGGCATGCTAAATTTCACGCCTAAAAGCCGTTTTTCTTACGAGAAAGCGATCAAGGAATACTATCATATAGATTTAAAGCCGGACGAGTTGTTAGTGCGCTTGCCTTCTAAACGCTTAAATAATACCGAGATCAACAATTTAGCAGCATCAAGCAATCAAGGACGCTTTAATAGCGAGAGCGATCATGCAATAGCGGTTTTAAGCCACTATGAAAGCAAATTAAAAGAATTAGAAAGCCAATTAAACGCTGATAGCGTCTATTCTTTAAAAAATATCGTTGCTAAAAATCTTAATTTTGATAAGGCTACTCATCCTAATGTAACCGATAGCAACTTGAGTCTTTTGATGTATAACATGCCAAGGACGAAAACGCAAGGCATAGAGCTATTAAACCGCTGGCAGAAAGAATTTTCTAACGACATTAAAAGCTATGAAAAAATAAAAAAAATGTTTGTAGATAACGCCGGGAGTTTTCACAATCTAATCCATGACATGAATTTCCCCAATGTAAGCCTGAACGCTTATTTAAGCGACATAATGGATCGGTCTTTTGCTAATTTAAAGAACTACCAAAGCACGAGCGAGAGCCTGAAAGACTTGAGCGAAAAATTCTATAAAACGAATAGTTTAGAAATGTTTGAAAAGAGCGATCAAGGAATAAGCGATATCAGCGAGATTTTAGGAGGAGCGATCGCAAGGTTTGCGAGGTTTGATGATCCTTCTAAAGCGTTATTTGAAGCCTTAAGAAGCGATAACATTAAAAAAGGTTTGAAAGAATTTAAGATCGCTGATGTTGCAAAGGACATGTTTGATCCTAATAGTAAGGAATTTAAGGACATTGATATTTACGATTTCACGCATTACCTTTTAATGGTTAATAGAGAGCCTAATGAAACTAATCCCGCCTTAAATCGTTTGATTGAAGCCGTAAAGGACATGCAAAAAGAAAGCAAGAACGCCAAAGAAGCAAGCAAAAAGAGTGCAGAGAAGACACAAAAAGGGATTAAGGAACGAGCCTTTATAAAACAAGATTAATCAGTCAAGGAGTAAGAAATGAAAAGAAAGCCTCACCCACCCAGTCAAAAAGAAAAATCTTTTCCGTTAGGGACTTTTGGCACACATGCAACCGGTTTTAAGTGTTTTTGTTTTAGTAATGATAGCATAAAAAGGAAATATCCATGCAATACCCTAACCTACCTAATAGCGCGCTAGATTTCACCAACCAGCCAGAAGTTAAAGAAATCACTAACGAGCTTTTAAAGCAATTACAAAGCGCGCTACATTCTAATAGCGTTTTTACGGATCAAGTGGGACTAAGCCTTAAAGGAATCGTTAGGATTTTAGAAGTGCTTTTGAGTTTGGATTTTTTCAAAAACGCCAACGAGATTGATAGCAGTTTGAGAAACTCCATTGAATGGCTCACTAACGCCGGCGAGAGTTTGAAAATCAAAATGAAAGAATACGAGAGCTTTTTTAACGATTTCAATACGAGCATGCGATCTAACGAGCAAGAAGTGAGCGCTACCTTAAACGCTAACACCGAAAACATCAAAAACGAGATTAAAAAACTAGAAAATCAGATCGTAGATACCGCTACCAAGCTTTTAACGAGCTATCAAATCTTTTTAAATAACGCCAAAGAAAGCGCTAACACTCAAATCACCGAAAAACAAACCCAAGCTTTAAGCCAAATCACACAAAACAAAACCGAAAGCCCTGAAGCGATAGGGCAAACTAAAACGAGCAAGCTAAAAATGAAATTAGTGGAGCGAAAAAACCGATCATTATCAAAACATTGATTTTTTTGAGATTGAATAAAGCGTGTTAAAAAACCACTATAATACCCCTAAAAAATGCGAGTTTTAAAGATGCCTTTATTTGATTTAAAAAGCTCTTACCCACCAGCAGGCGATCAGCCTCAAGCCATAGAAGCCTTAACGAAAAGCTTGAAAAATAACAACCATTATCAAACTTTAGTGGGGGTTACAGGGAGCGGTAAAACTTATACGATGGCTAATATCATCGCTAATATCAACAAACCCACTCTGATCATGAGCCATAATAAGACCTTATGCGCACAGCTCTATAGCGAGTTTAAGGCGTTTTTCCCGCATAATAGAGTGGAGTATTTTATCTCCCACTTTGACTACTACCAGCCTGAAAGCTATATCCCTAGAAGGGATTTATTCATTGAAAAAGACAGCTCTATTAATGATGATTTAGAGCGTTTGAGATTGAGTGCGGCCACCTCACTTTTAGGTTATGATGATGTGATCGTGATAGCGAGCGTTTCGGCTAATTATGGTTTGGGTAACCCTGAAGAATATTTAAAAGTCATGGAAAAAATCAAAGTGGGCGAGAAGCGCGCTTATAAGAGCTTTTTACTCAAGCTAGTAGAAATGGGTTATAGCCGTAATGAAGTGGTGTTTGATAGGGGGAGTTTTAGAGCGACCGGAGAATGCGTGGATATTTTCCCCGCTTATAATGACGCTGAATTTATCAGGATTGAATTTTTTGGCGATGAGATAGAAAGGATTGCTGTCTTTGACGCTTTAGAAAAAAATGAAATCAAGCGCTTGGATTCTGTCATGCTTTATGCGGCCAGTCAGTTTGCTGTAGGGAGTGAGAGGTTGAATTTAGCCATTAAAAGCATTGAAGATGAACTCGCTCTAAGATTGAAATTTTTTAAAGAGCAGGATAAAATGCTTGAATACAACCGCCTCAAACAACGCACCGAGCATGATTTAGAAATGATTAGTGCAACCGGTGTGTGTAAGGGCATTGAAAATTACGCGCGCCATTTTACAGGCAAAGCCCCTAATGAAACGCCTTTTTGTTTGTTTGATTATTTAGGGATATTTGAGCGGGAGTTTTTAGTCATTGTGGATGAAAGCCATGTGAGTTTGCCGCAGTTTGGGGGGATGTATGCAGGGGATATGAGCAGGAAAAGCGTTTTAGTGGAATATGGTTTTAGATTGCCTAGCGCTTTAGACAATCGCCCTTTAAAATTTGATGAATTTATCCATAAAAATTGCCAGTTCCTTTTTGTGTCCGCCACGCCCAATAAGCTAGAATTAGAGCTTTCTCAAAAGAATGTCGCTGAGCAAATCATTCGCCCTACAGGGCTTTTAGACCCTAAATTTGAAGTGCGAGACAGCGATAAGCAAGTCCAGGATTTATTTGATGAAATCAAGTTAGTGGTGGCTAGAGATGAAAGGGTGCTCATCACCACGCTCACTAAAAAAATGGCAGAAGAATTGTGCAAATATTATGCTGAATGGGGCTTGAAGGCGCGTTACATGCATAGTGAAATTGATGCGATTGAAAGGAATCACATCATCCGCTCTTTAAGGCTTAAAGAATTTGACATTTTAATAGGGATCAATCTTTTAAGAGAAGGGCTGGATTTGCCTGAAGTCTCTTTAGTAGCGATCATGGATGCGGATAAAGAAGGGTTTTTAAGGAGTGAAACAAGCCTCATTCAAACCATGGGGCGAGCCGCTAGAAACGCTAATGGCAAGGTTTTATTATACGCTAAAAAAATCACTCAAAGCATGCAAAAAGCCTTTGAAATTACGAGCTACAGGCGCGCTAAGCAAGAAGAATTTAATAAACTTCATCATATCACCCCCAAAACCGTTACTCGTGCTTTAGAAGAGGAATTGAAATTAAGAGACGATGAGGTTAAAATCGCTAAAGCCTTAAAAAAGGACAAAATCCCTAAAAGCGAAAGGGAAAAGATCATTAAAGAACTGGATAAAAAAATGCGAGAATGCGCGAAAAATTTGGATTTTGAAGAAGCGATGCGTTTGAGAGACGAAATCGCTAAATTAAGAACGCTTTAAAAACTATAAGTGTAGTTGAAATAAACCGAGTAATTGCGCCTGAAATCAACCCGATACAACACGCTGTTGATCCCGTATTCCAAAAATCGTAAAACCTTTAGGACATCTCCACTATTATTGCTAATGTTATTCATGGAATAATAGTGGTTAAAATAATAAGTAGGGATTTTAATCCCAAAGCCAAATTGGTTGCGTTCATTCCCTAAACGAACCCCTAAATCCACCAAAAACTGGAAGCCATTTGGATCCACTTTCCCGCCAAAAGTGTCTTGAAGAAGCGTTTGATACAATAATGCATCGCTTAATTTATCATACACCCCGGCAAAAGCAATCCCCAGATTGAACCCGGCAAAAAACTTATCCCCATTATAAGCGTTAAATAATAAATCCATATAAGTGCCATAAGTGGAAATGATAACAGACTGCGATTCTTTTAGACCATAAAGAGAGACGCTCAAATCATAAAATAGCCCCCACCTAAAGCCAAACCACTTCGTTTCTTCATGCTTGCCCACCCATTTATAGCCCACTTGCACGCCAAGACCATTAGACACATACGAATTTTTAAAAACAGGGCTTAAGCCATCGCTGAAAATAATTTGGGTTCTGGTGAAGTTTTGGAATAGATTCAAGTTGCTAGAGTTGCGCTGAATGCTCCCTAATTGATACCCAAGCCCCAGATAAAACGCCGATCTATCCGCATAGCGTTTGATGGGCGAAACCACCTTTTTATTAAAAAAAGTGTAATCCCCTTTAGTCAAAACATCTTTAAAACCCTTTGCATTAAGTGCGCAAAAAAGCCCTAAAATCAAACATAACGCTCGTTTCAAAAAACCCCTTAATTTAATTTTTATTGCTTATTGTATAGTTTTGTTTTTGTGAAAACGTGCCTTATTCAAACACCCTTTTAAAAATCGCCCCCACATTTTTAGTGTAATAACTATAATCAAAACATGCTTTGATTTCATCCTCGCTCAAATATTTTTTCAAGCGTTCATCGTTGAGTAGGGCGTTTAAAAACAAATTTCCATCAGCATTTTTAAAAGCGCCTTGTTGCAAAACCTCCCATATTTTCATCGCATTTTCTTGCACGATAGAATAGCTTTCTTCTCTACTCAAACCTTTTTTAGGCAATTCCAATAACACCCGTTGCGAAAAGACTAGCCCCCCACTCAAAGCTAAATTTTTAAGCATGTTTTTAGGATAAACCACCAAATTTTCAATCACGCTATTCAAGCGGCTGAGCATAAAATCGCTAGTAACAAACAGATCGGGTAATGCAAAACGCTCCACAGAGCTATGGCTCATGTCCCTTTCATGCCATAAGGCGACATTTTCTAGCATAGGGGTAGTAAAAGAGCGAATCACCCTACAAAGCCCGGTGATATTCTCGCTCAATATGGGGTTTCTTTTATGAGGCATCGCCGAGCTTCCTTTTTGCCCTGTTGAAAAAGCTTCTTCCACTTCATAGACTTCACTGCGTTGCAAATGGCGGATATTGACAGCGATTTTTTCACAACTGCTCGCTAAAAGAGCCAGATCGCATGCAAGCCTAGCGTAGCGATCCCTTTGAATGACTTGATTATTGATGTTGGCGGTTTTTAAGCCTAAAAATTCGCACGCTAATTCTTCTAATTCTAAGGGGGCGTGCGCGAAATTCCCCATAGCCCCACTGATCGCTCCCACGCTAATAAATTCCATCGTTAAATCTAAGGCTTTTAAATGCCGTTTGATTTCATCAGCAAAAAGGGCTAACACTAAGCCAAAAGTAATGGGTTCGCCAAACACCCCATGGCTTCTGCCCACCATCAGCGTGTCTTTATGCTCTAAAGCCCTACTTTTAAGGGTTTCATAGAGGTTTTTAACGCCTTTTTGAATGAGATTTAAGCTTTTTGTCATCAATAGCGCCATAGCCGTATCAATGCAATCGCTAGAAGTGATCCCATAATGAAAAAAGCGCGATTCTTCGCCCAGGCTTTCAGCCACGCAAGTGGTGAAAGCGATTAAGTCATGCTTAGTGGTTTTTTCAATTTCTTTGATGCGCTCAAGGTTGAATGCCGCCTTTGAGCAGATTTTTTCACAATCGCTATCTTGGATTTGCCCAAGCTTGTTCCACGCCCTAACGACAGCTTTTTCCACTTCTAAATAGGTTTCAAACTTGGTTTGCTCATTCCATAGGGCTTTCATTTCTTCATTCGCATAGCGTTCTAACACCGACAATCCTTACAATCAAAATGGGATTTATGTTACTTTAAGGGGTTTAAAAAGTCAAGGGGGAAAATCACACAAGACGCCAAAAAGCGCCTTGATTTGAGAGGAGAGTTATACTTTAGCCTCTTCTCTGCGTTGCAAGTATTCCCAACGCTCATTCACATCTTTTTGCAATTCTTCAATAATGTGTTCGTTTTCTTTTTTGAAAAGGTGTTTGAAGCGCTTTTGAGCCCCTAAATAATCCCTTACAGGAATGATATTTCTTGGGCGGTAAGTGATTTTCAATTCCCTGCCATTAAAGATTTCAAATAGGGGGAACATCAAGCTATCCACAGCCATATCCGCTAATTCAATGGTTTTATTGGATTCAAATTTCCATTCAGTCGTGCATGGGCTAAGAGCGTTGATGAAGCAAGGCCCTTCAGTGTCTAGCGCGGTTTTAATCTTTTTGTTCATGTCTTTCCATTTGTTAGGCGAGAGCTGCGCCACATAAGGGACTCCATGGCTTGCCATGATATTGACGATGTCTTTTTTCTTTTCTTTTTTACCAAAGCTAACCGATCCTGATGGCGTGGTAGAAGTGCTAGCCCCTAATGGCGTAGAGCCGCTTCTTTGACCGCCGGTATTGGCGTAGTTTTCATTATCTAGGCAAATGTAAGTCATGTCATGCCCTCTTTCCATGCAACCGCTGATGAATTGCAAACCAATATCATAACTGGCCCCATCGCCCCCAAACGCCACAAATTTTGGTTTTTGACCTTGATAGCGGCCCTTATTCACTAGCGCTTTATACATCGCTTCCACCCCTGAAATCGCCGTAGAGCCATTTTCAAAACCAATATGAATCCAAGGCACATCCCATGAAGTGTGCGGATACACCGCCGAGCATACCTCTAAACAACCGGTAGAATTGCCTAAAACAATAGGCCCATCTACAGCGTTTAAAACTTCGCGCACAATAATGCCATGCCCGCAACCCGGACAAAGCAAGTGCGAGCCTTGGAATTTTTCAGCGCTTTGGCTAAAACCTTTGAGTGTTTTGACTTCTTTTACCATGATATTTCCTTTTTAAAAAAAGCTCATTTTAGGGCCACGCAAACCTACGAATTGTTGGGTAGGGTGCGTGAGCGTGCCTTTAAGAGCGTCTTCGTTGATTTCTTCAAAAATTTCGCATAAATGCACGATTGTCATATCCCTTTCGCCTAAACCATAGATATAGTTAGACACCACGGGGTGTTTAGTCCCTTGCGTTTGATACACCGCGCTCGTTACTTCATTAAACATCGCTCCCATAGCACCCGCTGGAGAGCTCTTGTCTAAAATCGCTAAAGCTTTAAGGTTTTTCAAATCCTGCCCTAATCTTTCATAAGGGAAGGGGCGTAAGGAATGGATGGTCGCCACGCCGGCCTTAATGCCTTTTTTACGCATTTCTTTAGCCGCTACGATCGCTGATTCATAAGTAGTGCCTAACGCAAAGATAGCGATTTCAGCGTCTTCTAGCTGGAAAGTTCTAGTCAAATGGTATTGTCTGCCGGTGAGTTTAGCGAAATCATTGAACACTTCTTCAATCACAGAAGACGCGCTCATGATCGCATGGTGGAGTTGGGCTTTATGTTCATAATGCCATTCTTCTTCAGCTTGTGCGCCATAGCTTACCGGCTTATCAAAATCCAAAAGGGAATGCTTGGTTTGGTATTCGCCTACGAATTGGTAAGCCACTGCATCGCTCAAGGGGCGGACATTTTGCACGGTGTGCGAGCATAAAAAGCCATCTTGATTGACAATAGTGGGCACGCGCACCTTTTGATGCTCTGCGATTCTAAACGCCATTAAAGTGAAATCATAAGCTTCTTGGGGGTTGCATGTGCATAAACTTATCCAGCCAGAATCCCTACTCAAATACATATCAGAATGATCGCCATGGATATTCAAAGGGGCTGCTAAAGCGCGATTGACTAAATTCAAAACGATAGGCAAACGCATGCCAGAAGCCTGGTATAAAACCTCTACCATTAACGCCAAACCTTGAGAGCTAGTCGCAGTGCTGACTCTTCCACCAGCTGCTGCAGCTCCCACGCATGCGCTCATGGCGGCATGCTCAGATTCCACTAAAACAAATTCGCCATCAATATAGCCATTATCCTTAAACGAGCCGTAATTTTGCACAATGGGCGTTGATGGGGTGATAGGATAGGCTGCGATGACATCAATTTGAGCCTGTCTTAAAGCGTTAGAGCTAGCGGTATTGCCATCCCACACCTCTATCTCTTGTAATTCAATACTTCTTGCCATATTTTTTCCTTACGATTTTTTCTTTTCTTGTTTTTGCGGCCATTGAGTGAGAGCGCTAGCAGGATCAATTTGTTCTTCAAACATCCATAGCGATTTAGGGTTGGTGGGGCAGACATCCACACACACGCCACAGCCTTTACAATGAGAATAATCCACGCCTTTTAACTTGCCCTCTCTTGAAAGAATAGCAGCATCTGGGCAATAAACCCAACAATTAAAGCAGTTGATGCAAATGCTATTGTTATGCACAGGCTTAGACACGCGCCAATGAGCCACTGAAGTGGTGAAGTAGCTTTGCTCGGTGTAATGGCGCTCATCATTGTGTTTTTCCATTTCGCTTTGTGCGTTTTTTTCAAAAGGGAAGAGCACCGCTCCCATTTCAAATTCATTCCAATCTTTCATCTTTGTTCCTTAATATTATTGAACTTCTTCATAAGCTCTTTGGATAGCGAGCATGTTAGCGTCAATGACTTCTTGCGTGAGTTTTTTGCCTAAAACTTTCTTAAAAGCTTCTTTAAAAGCCCCGATTTCAAGCATGCCAGACACTTTCATTAACGCCCCTAGCATGGGCGTGTTAGGGATAGGGCGTTTTAAGGTTTCCATAGAGATTTTTAAACAATCCACTAAAAACACCTTACGGGTTTTTAATTCAGGTTTTTTTTCAAACAATTCTTCTTTGTTAAGATAGCTAGTGATGATATAGGTCGTGTCTTCTTTTTCATTAGCGAAGATGTTTTCAATGAAAACCAAACCCGGATCAATCACCAGCACATAATCAGGCTGCATGAAGCGTTCATGGTTTAAAATAGGCTCATTATCAATGCGGTTATAAGCCATCATAGCAGCCCCCCTTTTAGCTGAACCATAGGAAGCGAACGCTTGCACTTCTTTGCCTGTTTTTGAAATCACATCAGCCAGCCCTTTAGCGCCGGTGATAGCGCCTTGACCCGCTCGTGCATGCCATCTAATTTGAAACATGGTAATATGTCTCCTTAATATCGTATAAAATAAATTGAATTTAGCCTAGAATTATACAAAAAAAACTATTAATGTGTCTTATAACAATATCTTTTTAGGAATTTTTATAGAAAAATGGGGGCATACCCACAAGAATTATGGCTATTTTATGGCTATTTATTCTAAAAAGATAGGCGTTCTTAATAAAAATCACTAATATTTATTTTAAACTTTGTTATTATTTAAGGTGTGATTTGATTTTAGTCTGTATGGGGCAAGTGTGGGGCAGGATAACATAAGGAATTGGGTTATGAATGGAACAAATAAAACAATGGTTAAAATATTGATGGGCATGGCGTTATTATCATCGCTTCAAGCCACAGAGGCAGAGCTTGATGAAAAATCAAAAAAACCTAAATTAGCGGACAGGAACACATTTTATTTAGGGGTTGGGTATCAACTTAGCGCAATCAACACATCTTTTAGCACCGAGTCTGTAGATAAATCGTATTTTATGACCGGCAATGGCTTTGGTGTGGTGTTAGGGGGGAAATTTGTGGCTAAAACGCAAGCTGTAGAGCATGTGGGTTTTCGTTACGGGTTGTTTTATGATCAGACCTTTTCTTCTCACAAATCCTATATTTCTACCTATGGTTTAGAATTTAGCGGTTTGTGGGACGCTTTCAATTCGCAAAAGATGTTTTTAGGGTTAGAGTTTGGCTTAGGCATCGCCGGGGCGACTTACATGCCAGGAGGGGCTATGCATGGGGTTATCGCTCAAAATTTAGGCAAAGAAAATTCGCTTTTCCAATTGCTTGTGAAAGTGGGTTTTCGTTTTGGCTTTTTCCACAATGAAATCACTTTTGGGTTGAAATTCCCTTTCATTCCTAACAAAAGAACTGAAATCGTTGATGGCTTGAGCGCGACTACTTTATGGCACCGCTTACCGGTCGCCTATTTCAATTATATCTATAATTTTTAGATATGGTTATTTAGAGGTTTTAGATTTGACAAAATCAATTAACTCTCGTGTGTCTATGGTTAGGGTTAAGAATTGCTGATAAGTGGTGATCCACTTGCCCCCTTTCCCATACAAATGATACCCATCGCCCCCACCTAAAAAGTTAAAAAACGCATCCGCTCGCACGCTCACCCATTTATTTTTATAAACATAATAAAGCCCTATCATGTCAAAATTAGGGGCTCTATACCATGGCAACCCGGTATAAAGGGATTGGCCATAAGTGGCATAAAAGTGCATTTGGGGTTTGTTGGAAAAATAGTATCTGTTAAAAATCCCAAAGCCCTTGTATTGCGCTTGAGCGTAAAATTCCCCCCCAAAGCTGTTATAAAATCGGGCGTTTTTACACTCGCTAGCATAACGCACGCAATAATGGGTTTGAGACGACTGCGTGCCGAAAGTCATAAAAATATTATCCATATAAGGCATGAGATTTTTAAAATCCGCTTTAAGATAAGCGTGGTAATAGACTCTATCTAAAATAGTGGGGTTAGAGTATTTCCCTATTTCTCCGCCTTGTGGGTTATTTTTTTGACTGAAATAGGGGTAGCCATTAGGCCATTGTGGGGTTGCATCGCCTGGTTTTAAGTAGGAATTTCCGCCATAAGGGTAGTTATCTCCCATGCTATGAGAGTTAGCGTTATGAAAAATGACAAGTTGTCCCCCTAAACCTAAATACCCTTTAAGAAACTGAAATTCTGAAGAAGCAAAATACAAGAATTGATCAAAATCGTAATTTTTCTTTTTGGGTTGGTTGTTCCAATTACGCCCCCCATACCAATCAACAACGCCCTCAAACCACCCGTTCCACCAGCGATTAGGATCATAAGCCGGTTTGAATTGGAACGCTCCTCCCCTAAAAGTAGGGTCTATAAACCAAAAAAGTTTTTTAAAAGCGCTTAAAGGGTAATGCCCTATTTGATAGCTTCGTGGCACAATGCCTAAAAAAAATCTCAAATTTTTCCCTATGTATTGGTAATACATCGTAACCCCCCATGAATAAGGGAAATAACTATAATGCGTGTGCAAATTTTGAATGAACCACGCTCCAAACATCAAGGCCTGTCTTTTGTCTAATTGAACGCCAATTTGAGGCATGAGACGCCCTTGCATTTTGGTTAGGCTATTCCAATAGGGGTTGTTGGCTGGGGCCACTAAATTGAAATTAAAGCTCATAAACTTCAAGTCATAGACAAAACTGGCCGCTTTTATTAAGGGTGGTGTTAAAAAACCTGAAAATAACAACGCGCAAAGAGATTTTTTTAAGAAAATCAAATGAGAATACAGCCCCTTTCATCATCTTTTAAAATTGCAGCATTTAAAATAGCAACGCTTAAAGGCAAGATACGATTTTAAATTAATTTTCATTAAAAACAACATAAAAACTAAAAACAGAACCCTTTCAAGTTTGGTTTTTTTGGATAAAATAGCTTCAAAAAAGGGCGTTTAATTTTTATGACTTCAGATTCAAGCCATTCTCTTAAAGAACAAGATTTTCATATCCCTATCGCTTTTGCTTTTGATAAGAATTACCTCATTCCTGCGGGCACATGCATTTATTCCTTGCTAGAAAGCATCGCTAAAGCCAATAAAAAAATTCGTTACACCCTATACGCTTTAGCGGTAGGCTTGAATGGAGAAGATAAAGCAAAGCTCCACCAAATCGCAGAGCCTTTTAAAGAATTTGCTGCTTTAGAAGTGAAAGACATTGAACCTTTTTTAGACACTATCCCTAACCCTTTTGATGAGGATTTCACCAAGCGTTTTTCTAAAATGGTGTTAGTGAAGTATTTTTTGGCGGATTTGTTCCCCAAATATTCCAAAATGGTGTGGAGCGATGTGGATGTCATCTTTTGCAATGAATTTAGCGCTGATTTCTTAAACATTAAAGAAGATGATGAGAATTATTTTTATGGGGTTTTAGAAGTTGAAAAGCACCACATGATGGAAGGGTTTTTGTTCTGTAATTTAGATTACCAGCGCAAGAAAAATTTCACCTTAAGAATGCATGATCTTTTAAAGGGGAATGAGACTACAGAGGAGTTGGATTTTACGAAATGGTGTTGGCCTAACATGCAAGCTTTAGGGATTGAGTATTGCATTTTCCCTTTCTATTACACCATTAAAGATTTTTCTAACGCGTATTTAAACGAGAATTACAAGAAAACCATTTTAGAGGCGCTCAAAAACCCTACCATTATCCACTATGACGCTTGGTGGGGGGCGGTGAAGCCTTGGGATTACCCTTTTGGTTTAAAAGCGGATTTGTGGCTGAACGCTTTGGCTAAAACCCCATTTATGAGCGATTACACTAAAAAAATGCACACCAATGAGAGCTTTTACACCACAAAAATGGCTCAACAACATTATTTTTCTTCAACAGCGCCTTCAAAAGAAATTCTTTTTAAGGCTCCGTATTTGTTTTTCAAATCGTATTTGCTTGTTGTGTTTAAAGAAAGGAAAATCCATTCAAGAGTTTTTGGATTAACTTGTGGTTTGGTGAAAAAATTTTTCAATAAGCTTATTTACTTTGGGTTTTTTATGCCTAAAGCGTTAGCTAAAAGGGTGGTTAGTAAGATCCTTAGAGTTTTAGGGCTTCATGGGATTGTTAAAAAAATCCTACTCAAGCTCTTAAAAAAGAGCTAGAGTAAAGGGGTTAAAACCTTTCTTTAATTAATTTATTAATTTTCATTAAAAACAACATAAAAACTAAAAACAGAACCCTTTCAAGTTTGGTTTTTTTGGATAAAATAGCTTCAAAAAAGGGCGTTTAATTTTTATGACTTCAGATTCAAGCCATTCTCTTAAAGAACAAGATTTTCATATCCCTATCGCTTTTGCTTTTGATAAGAATTACCTCATTCCTGCGGGCACATGCATTTATTCCTTGCTAGAAAGCATCGCTAAAGCCAATAAAAAAATTCGTTACACCCTATACGCTTTAGCGGTAGGCTTGAATGGAGAAGATAAAGCAAAGCTCCACCAAATCGCAGAGCCTTTTAAAGAATTTGCTGCTTTAGAAGTGAAAGACATTGAACCTTTTTTAGACACTATCCCTAACCCTTTTGATGAGGATTTCACCAAGCGTTTTTCTAAAATGGTGTTAGTGAAGTATTTTTTGGCGGATTTGTTCCCCAAATATTCCAAAATGGTGTGGAGCGATGTGGATGTCATCTTTTGCAATGAATTTAGCGCTGATTTCTTAAACATTAAAGAAGATGATGAGAATTATTTTTATGGGGTTTATGACAAAATATACCCATATGAAGGCTTTTTTTATTGCAACTTAACTTACCAGCGAAAAAATCAATTTTGTAAAAAAATATTAGAAACCATGCGCACACAAAAAATAGATAAAGAACCGCAATTAACAGAATTTTGTCGATCAAAGATCGCACCATTAAAAATAGAGTATTGCATTTTCCCACACTATTATCGTCTTTCTGAAGAGCATTTAAGGGGTGTGGTCAATGCAATTTATCATAACACCATTAAACAAGCCTTAAGAGAACCTATCGTTATACAATACGACTCTCATCCTTATTTTCAAATAAAACCTTGGACATATCCTTTTGGTTTAAAAGCGGATTTGTGGCTGAACGCTTTGGCTAAAACCCCATTTATGAGCGATTGGTCTTATTTGATTACAGGAGGTGGGGAGATAAGCAGCGAAAAATGGCACTACTACCATAGCATTATCGCTTACCATTACTACTTCCCTTTATGGAAGACTGAAGAGCAGATCGCCCATGACGCTTTTAAGACATTTTTAAATCATTATTCTTTACATATTCATGAGACTCCCAAAAACGCAAGGCGAAGACTATTTAAATACTGCATTCTCATACCGCTTAAGAGTCTTATTAGTAAAACCCTTAAAATCCTAGGGCTTCATGGGATTGTTAAAAAAATCCTACTCAAGCTCTTAAAAAAGAGCCAGAGCCAAAGCCTTTAATCAAACGATTTTTTCATATCAATCACATAGCGGAATTTCGCTTTCCCATGGGTTAGGTTATGATAGGCGGTGTCAATATCCTTGCCTAAAATCAAATCTATTTCAGGGTAAATATTGTGTTTGACAGAAAAATCCATCATCTCTTGGGTTTCTTTAATGCCCCCAATCAATGAGCCATAAACCTTGCGATTGCCTAAAAAGATAAAATCAAAAACGCTAAGCACTGGAGCGACTTCTGCAGGGGGGAGCCCCACAAGGGCTAGATCGCCATTATAAGTTAAGAGCTTGAGGTAGTCTTTTAAATCATAATGGGTAGGAATGGTTGAAATGATAAAATCCAATTCTTCTTTGCATTGTTTAGGGTCAGTGTAGAAATGTTTAACCCCCATGCTTAAAGCGTTTTGTTTTTTGTGTTCATTTCTTGCAAAAACGCTCACTTCAGCCCCCATAGCCACAGCGTATTTAACCGCCATGCTTCCTAGCCCACCAAACCCAGCGACGCCAACTTTTGTGCCTTTAGTAACCTTAGAAAATTTTAAGGGCGAATAAGTGGTGATGCCCGCGCAAAGCAAGGGGGCTACTTTTTCTAAAGGAGCGTTTTTATCCACGCTAATCACATAGTTTTCATCCACGACAATATTGTTAGAGTATCCGCCCATGTGGGGTTCGTTGTCATGGAAATAATCCAAACAATCGTAAGTGAATACCGTTTTGGCGCAAAATTGCTCTTGGTGTTCTTTACAAGGCTTACACGCTTTGCATGAATTGACAAAACAGCCCACGCCCACCGCATCGCCAATTTTAAATTTCTTAACTTCCTTACCCACTTCTTTGATGACCCCAGCAATTTCATGCCCAGGAATCATAGGATAAATGCCTTCTTTCCATTCGCTATAAGCGCTATGAATATCGCTATGGCAAATCCCTGCATAAAGAATGTCAATCAACACATCTTTAGGGCCTACAGCATGGCGGCTAAAATCATGGGGTTTGAAATGCCCGTCTTTAGAAAAAATAGCAAAACCTTTAGATTGAACTCTCATTAAAACTCCTTGTTTGATTAAAGTGTCGCTATTGTATCGTTTTTATGGTTTGCTTATGTTTTTATAGGTTTAACTAATTTTATAATTGTTGGTTATATGGTATCGTTGTTTGGTGCACTTAAACACACCCCTTGTATAAGCCGCTCCTATTCTTAATACTGCTATATCTTATCATGCAGTAAATAATTCTCTAATGCAATGCCCGCCCCATCAAGTCCCGGAGTTTTTTTCAGCACGACATGCACAGGGATAGAAGCGAGAAACGCTCCCATGCGCCCTTTCGTTTCAAAACGCGCTCTAAAGGGCGAAGTTTTAAAATAATCAATGAATCGCGGGATAATCCCCCCACACAAATACACGCCCCCTCTAGCCCCCAAAGTGAGAGCCACATCAGCAGCGAGCGTGCCTAGCATGGAGCAAAAAGTATCCAAAGTCAATCGGCATATAGGGTAATCCCCATTCAAAGCGCGTTCGCTAATGATTTGTGGGGTTAATTCAGCCTTGCTTAACTTCGCCATTTTTTCTAAGCCTTTGCGCTTAGACAGGGCTTCATAAATCAACACCAAACCGCTCCCGCTCAAAAACCTTTCCGCGCTCACATGATTGAATTTAGAGCGGGCGTATTGCCACACTAAAATTTCTAAATCATCAAAAGGGGCGAAGCTCACATGCCCCCCTTCACCGGGCAAGACTTTTAAAGAGCCATCGCTGTTTTGGATAAGAGTGCTTACCCCAAGCCCAGTTCCTGGCCCTAAAATCGCTTTAGGAGCGTTGATTTCACATTTAATCCCGCCTATTTGAGCCAGATCGTTTTCTTGCATCGCGCTAATGGCATAGGCTTGCGCGACAAAATCGTTGATGACAAGCAATTTTTTTAAATCCAAACATTGCCGTGTCGTTTCAATAGAAAAAGTCCAATGGTTGTTAGTCATTTGGACAAAATCCCCCATAATGGGCGTAGCCACCGCAAAAGAGCCATAAATAGGGTGCAGTTTAAGGCTTTCTTTGCATTTAGAAAGATAAAATCGCACCGCATCGCTCAAGCTTTCAAAATCTTTGCATGGCAAGACTTCAATGCATTCAATCTGTCGTGGGGCGACTTCTAAACCAAAGCGCGCGTTCGTGCCACCAATATCGGCTAATAGTCTTGGGTAAGTTTCAGTTTTTGGCATAAAACACCTCCGTGGTAACTTTTTGAGAATGTAAAATCCGAGCAATCGGCAGAGAATAGGGAGCGTTTTCTTTTAAAGCGTTTTCTAAAACTCCCCTTTTTTGCGCTCCGCTAATGCTTAAAAAAAGTTTTTCGCAATTTTCTAAGGCGTTAATAGACATGCTCAAGCGCTCATAAGGAGCGTTAGCTGGCTTAACTAAGACGATATTTTCTTTTTCTTCGTTTAAAAAAGCGCTCGTTTCAGGAAAAAGGCTAGCCGTATGCCCGTCAGTCCCCATGCCCAAAATGGCTAAATGGGGCTGTTTGAAATGCTGGTTAGCAAAATTAAAAAGCGCGTTTGTATCGTTAGAAATCTTTTCAGGCAAAAGCGGGATGAAAGAAGCTTTTAAGGCGTTATTTTGCAACAAGTAGTCGTGCAATAATTTGGTGTTGCTATCATCATGATTTGTGTCTATAATGCGCTCATCCACCAAACTGACTAAACACGCATGCCATTTGAGATCTAAAACGCTCAATTTTTGCAACAAACCAATGGGCGAACGGCCTCCAGAAAAAGCGATAGAAACTTGATGGTGCTTTTTTAAGGCGGTGTTAAAAAATTCTTTAAAACGCTCTGTTAAAGCCTTGTGGCAATCTTTCAAATTTTCAAATTCAAACAATTGATAACCCATGAAATCCCTTTCATTGATAGAGTGGTTTTAAAAATTCGGATTCGTTTAGATTGTGGCTTTCATAGGAATGTAAGGGCGTGGCGTTATTCATAAAACCTTCTATGAGCGTGTCAATAAAAACCCATGACGCTTCCAATTCCAACTGGTGGGCGAAATTATTGTGGTTATTTTGTATCGCATCATAGAGCAATTTAGCGTAGGGCTGCAAAAATTCTTGTTTGTGGTGGGTTTCTAAAATAAGGGGGTTTTGATGATCTTGTAGGGTGAGAGTGATTTTATCTTGAGAGAGGAAAAATTCTAGCGTATTGACTGCATTAAAATGGATTTTCACGCTCGCTTGGTTGTGGGGCATTTTTTTAGCGTGTTTAAGGTAGAAAGGCACGCCTTTAAATTTAGGCGTATCCAAAAAGGCTTTAATAGCGATAAAAGTTTCTGTCTGGCTCTCTTTATGGACCTTATTTTCATCTCTATAGCCTTGATATTGGGCCCGAATCACTTGTTTTTTAAAATCTTTTGGGGGTTGTAAGGTTTTTAAAACTTTGATTTTTTCTTTCCTCAAATCCTTTAAATCGTTGGGTAAATCTGTAGCGATAAGGGATAAAACTTGCAAGAGATGGTTTTGAACCATATCCCTTAAAGCCCCGATTTTATCGTAAAATTCGCCTCTTTCTTCCACCCCTAAAGTCTCATACACGCAGATTTCAACCGCGCTGATTTGATCCCATAAAATGTTTAAGATAGGGTTATTCAAGCGCAATTCAAGGATATTTTGAACGCCCTTTTTCCCTAAATAATGATCGATTCTAAAGATCTGTTCTTCTTTAAAAAAAGCGCTAATGCTTTGGAAAATCTCCTTACAAGTCTTTAAATCATGCCCTAAAGGCTTTTCTAAAATCAAGCGCGCATTGGCGTGATTGAGCGCGTTTTTGGCGAGATGTTGAGCGGTCGTTGCAAAAAAACTAGGGGAGATAGAAAAGTAGAAAATCAAGGGTTTATTTTTTGTAGCGATTTTACTCAATCCTTCAAAGTCTTTAGGGTTATCCAAACGAACGCAAAAATAACTGATATGGGCTAAAAATTCCCTACCCTTTTTTCTTGAATGCAGTTGCGTCTTTTCGCAAAGGAGCGCTAAAAATTCTTCATTGGATAGCTCCTTACGCCCAGATGCGATAATCTTAGAATCTTTTTTAAAACCATAATGGGTATAAATTTCATAGAGCGAAACAAAGAGCTTTCGCATGGCTAAATCCCCAGTCGCGCCAAAAAGAACCAAATCAAAATCTAACATCAATAACCCTTTTAGAGTGTTTTTGAGTTATTATTATATATTAAATCTTAATTAAAGGGGTGTTCATGCCTAAGCATTCTTTAGAACAAATCAAAGAAAAAATTACAGAGCGTAGCAAAAAAACCAGAGAGCTTTATTTAGAAAATATCTTTAACCCTAAAAACCAGCCCAAGATTGAGAGCTTGGGTTGCGCGAATATTGCGCATGTTACAGCGAGCATGCCAGAGCATTTGAAAATGCCTTTAGGTTCGCATAAAAGAAAGCATTTTGCGATTATCACGGCTTATAATGACATGCTTTCAGCCCACCAACCTTTTAAAAATTACCCTGATTGGATTAAAAAAGAATTGCAAGAGCATAACGCTTATGCGAGCGTCGCTAGTGGGGTGCCAGCGATGTGTGATGGTATCACGCAAGGTTATGATGGCATGGAATTGAGCTTATTCAGCAGAGATGTGATCGCCTTAAGCACCGCCGTGGGGTTAAGCCATAATGTTTTTGACGGGGCGTTTTTTTTGGGCGTGTGCGATAAAATCGTGCCAGGCTTGCTCATAGGAGCGTTAAGCTTTGGGAATTTAGCGAGCGTGTTTGTGCCAAGCGGGCCTATGGTGAGCGGGATAGAAAATTATAAAAAAGCCAAAGCGCGCCAGGATTTTGCAATGGCAAAGATCAACAGAGAAGAGCTTTTAAAAGTGGAAATGCAAAGCTATCATGATGTGGGCACTTGCACTTTTTATGGCACGGCCAATTCTAATCAAATGATGATGGAGTTTATGGGGTTGCATGTGGCTAATTCTAGCTTTATCAACCCTAACAACCCCTTACGGAAGGTTTTAGTAGAAGAGAGCGCGAAAAGATTAGCGAGCGGGAAAGTCCTGCCTTTAGCCAAACTCATTGATGAAAAAAGCATTCTTAACGCTCTTATAGGCTTAATGGCAACCGGAGGTTCTACTAACCACACTTTGCATTTGATCGCTATCGCTAGATCTTGTGGGGTGATTCTCAATTGGGACGATTTTGACGCCGTCTCTAATCTCATACCCCTTTTAGCTAAAGTCTATCCTAACGGATCAGCGGATGTGAATGCTTTTGAAGCGTGTGGGGGCTTAGCGTTTGTGATCAAAGAATTGCTAAAAGAGGGGCTTTTATTTGAAGATGTGCATACCATTATGGATACAAAAACGCAAAAAGGCATGCAAAATTACACCAAAACCCCCTTTTTAGAAAACGACCAATTGGTGTATAAAGACGCTGTCAATCATAGCTTGAATACGGACATTTTACGCCCTGTTAGCGAGCCTTTTGCCGCTAATGGGGGGCTTAAAATCTTAAAGGGTAATTTAGGGCGGGCCGTGATTAAAATCTCAGCCATTAAAGATGAGCACAGGAAAGTCAAAGCCAGAGCGATTGTTTTTAAAACCCAAAGCGAATTTTTAGAACGCTTTAAAAATAAAGAATTAGAAAGGGACTTTGTGGCTGTTTTGCCTTTCCAAGGGCCTAAGTCTAACGGCATGCCAGAATTGCACAAACTCACCACGAATTTAGGGGCTTTGCAGGATATGGGCTATAAGGTCGCGCTGGTTACGGATGGGCGCATGAGCGGGGCGAGCGGGAAAGTGCCTAGTGCGATCCATTTAAGCCCTGAGGGAGCGTTAAACGGGGCGATCATTAAGATTAAAGATGGCGATTTGATAGAATTAGACGCTCCTAATAACGCTTTGAATGTGCTTGAAAAGGATTTTGACAATAGAGGCATCAACCCCTTGTTTTTAGAAACCTTAGAAAATTTAGAAAAGCCGAGTTTTGGGTTGGGTAGGGAATTATTTACGAGTTTGAGATTGAATGTCAATACGGCTGAAGAGGGTGGCATGAGTTTTGGCATAAAGGCATAAAAATATAAAGGAGATAAAATGCAAGATAAAATAATAGAGGTTTTACAAATTAGCCCCATTGTCCCTGTGGTAGTGATTGAGGATATAAAAGACGCTGTGTCTTTAGCGCAAAGCCTAGTAGAGGGGGGTATTCAAATCATAGAAGTTACTTTGCGCTCCAGTTGCGCTTTAGAGGCCATAGAGCTTATCGCTAAGAATGTGCCAAAAATGCGCGTGGGCGCTGGCACGATTTTAAATCCCACCCAATTAGAGCAAGCTCAAAATAGGGGGGCAGAGTTTTTGATTAGCCCGGGTCTTACGATAGAGCTTTTAGAACACGCAAAGAAAAAAGACATGCCCCTAATACCCGGGGTTTCTAGCAGTAGTGAAGTCATGCAAGCCTTAGAATTGGGCTATAGCGCTTTAAAATTTTTCCCGGCAGAGTATTGCGGGGGCGTTAAGCTTTTAAACGCTTTTAATGGCCCTTTTAAAGGGGTGAAATTTTGCCCCACTGGGGGGATTAGCGCAGATAACATGCGTTCTTATTTAAATTTAGAAAATGTTTTGTGCGTGGGAGGGAGCTGGCTTACCCCTAAAAATTTGATCCAAAACAAAGAGTGGGATAAAATCACAGAAATTTGTAAGCGATCGTTAGCTTTAAGATAACAAAGAGATCATGGCATTTTGTATTTGCTTAATAACACTATAATAAAATTTTTAATAAGGAGATACATCATGTTGGAAAATTTCAAAAAATCCCTTTTTAGGGTTTTGTGTTTGGGTGCGTTGTGTTTAGGGGGGCTAATGGCAGAGCAAGACCCTAAAGAGCTTGTAGGTTTGGGGGCAAAGAGCTACAAAGAGCAAAATTTCACTCAAGCTAAGAAATATTTTGAAAAAGCTTGCGATTTGAAAGAAAATAGCGGGTGTTTTAATTTAGGGGTGCTTTATTATCAAGGCCAAGGGGTGGAAAAGAACTTGAAAAAAGCCGCTTCATTTTACGCTAAAGCTTGCGATTTAGATTACAGCAATGGGTGTCATTTGCTAGGGAATTTATATTACAGCGGGCAAGGCGTGTCCCAAAACACCAATAAAGCCCTACAATACTATTCTAAAGCGTGCGATTTGAAATACGCTGAAGGGTGCGCGAGCTTAGGGGGGATTTATCATGATGGTAAAGTGGTAACTAGGGATTTTAAAAAAGCGGTGGAATATTTTACTAAAGCTTGCGATTTAAACGATGGCGACGGTTGCACAATACTAGGGAGCTTGTATGATGCAGGCAGAGGCGCACCTAAAGATTTGAAAAAAGCGCTCGCTTCGTATGACAAAGCTTGCGGGTTAAAAGACAGCCAGGGGTGCTTTAACGCAGGGAATATGTATCATCATGGCGATGGCGTGGCGAAGAATTTTAAAGAGGCACTCGATCGTTATTCTAAAGCATGCGAGATGCAAAACGGCGGAGGGTGTTTCAATTTAGGGGCCATGCAATACAATGGCGAAGGCGTAACAAGGAATGAAAAGCAAGCCATAGAAAACTTTAAAAAAGGCTGTAAATTAGGCGCTAAAGGGGCATGCGATCTTCTCAAGCAGCTTAAGATCAAAGCTTAATTTGAATAAGGCTTGATCAAACGGCTTTCAAAAGCGGTCTTTTGGGGGATCGGGGGGATTTAGAGAGAATTGTTTCAAAACACTTCCTATCCTCTTAAGATCATGAGTTTAAAATAGAGTAACCAAAATCCTTTTTTTGAAGATAAATTAAAAGTTGTTAAAGTTTAAATTTATTTAAAACCCCTTAAGGGTTTTTATGGGTGGGTAGGGGAGCGAAAGTTTGGCTTATGGGCATGATTTCTATGCGGTTGATATTGACATGCAAGGGTTGTTCGTAAATCCATAACACGATGTTGGCAATATCTTGTGGTTTGAGGTAAATGGTGTTTTCATAGACAGATTGGGCTTTTATTTTATCGCCCTTAAAGCGCACCATACTGAATTCGGTTTCGCCGCACAAGCCGGGTTCAACATTGCTCACTCTAATGTTGGTGCCAGCCAAATCCGCTCGCAAATTTAAAGAAAATTGTTTCACAAACGCCTTGCTCGCTCCATAGACATTCCCTCCAGGATAGGCGTAAGTGCCAGCGATAGAGCCAAGATTGATGATAGTCCCTTGGTTATGCTCTATCATAGAGGGTAAGATCAAACGAGTGAGATATAACAACCCCTTGATATTCGTGTCTATCATGATTTCCCAATCGTCTAGCTCGCATTCATAAGCCTTGTTTAAGCCTAGCGCTAAGCCGGCGTTATTGATTAAAGCATCAATATGATCCGTCATGGAAAAAATAGTTTCTACCGCCCGCTTAGTTTCAAGCTTGTTTTTAAGATCAAAACACAGGGGAATGAAATGCTTGGGATAAGCGAGTTGCAATTTTTGCAAATTCTCTTTTCGTCTCCCTATGCCAAAAACCACATGGTTTTTTTGTAAAAACGCCTTAGCGATTTCTAGTCCAAATCCTGAAGTCGCTCCGCTAACTAAAATGTGCACCATTTCTATCCTTATAAAATAGGGTTAAAAAAGCCCCTTAAGCCCTTTTTCAAGCTTTTCTTTGAGCTTATCATCTTTAAGCAAATGATCTAAACCTTTTTTTATGGTGTCGTTTTTTAGGATTTCTTTCAAGCCTTGTTGCAGGTTTTGTTGGATGGCTTTTTCGTTTAAAATAAGGGAAAATTTTGGCTGGTGCATGTTGCCTTGAAGTTTCATTTTAAAAATGAATTTTAAAATTTCCGCATCCATGAGCATGTCCATTTGCTTGGCGTTTAAATCCAATAAGCCGTTATGGATTTTCAATTGGGTTTTGGGGCTTTTTAAGCTGAGATTGGAGAGCAGGCGTTGCTGGTTGATTTGGCTTACTAGATTGGCATCGTTATAAATTTCTTTAGTAATATCAAATTTAGAAATGGAGTAGAGGAAATCGCTGAATGAATTTTTAAGGAATCTTGCGTTTTTTAGGCGGGCTTTCAATACGCCTTGCTTAACGCTAAGGTCATAATCCAAATTAGCGTCTGCAATGGATTGGAAAAACTTAGGGTAATTGAATAAATCTAAGGCTTTTAAAGTGGAAATATTGGAAAAACGGGCTTTCAAATCTTTATTTAAAAGCGTGAAATCCAGTGCGCCGTCCAGTAAATTTGAATGGCCGCTGACTTTTAAGAGTTTGGGGCTTTGCTCTATAGCGCCTTTTAAAGTCAAACTCCCTTTTAAGGGGTGGTTGGTAATGTTTGGGAGTTTGGCTAGATTGGGTATTTCTAAAGTGTAGGGGGCGTTGAGTTTTAAAGCAGAGAAAAGATATTCGCTTTTTAGGGCTGTAAAATTGGCTAAAGGGCCAGTTAGGGTGGTATCGCTGATGGCTTTGTTCTCTTTAAAGTCGCTTGAGTGCGAGAGGTTGAAGATAAGCGCGTCTTTAAGGTTTAAATGAAAGATTTGATTGATTAGGACGTTATTGATTAAAGCGTTATTGGCTGTTAGAATCAAATGCCCTTCTAAAGGCTTTAGAGAGTTAAAATCCGCTTGTAAGGACACTTTTGCGTTCGCATAAGCGGGGCGGTTGAACAAATAAAGCAAATCTTCTAAATTGGCGTCTTTTGCGTTCAAACTTAAGTGAGAAAGCTTGAAATCATCTAAAAGGGCGTTGTAGGCAGTGTGGGATTGAGCGATATTAGAGATGCCTTGAATTAAGAGGGCTTTTCTATGCCCTTTGATATTCCCAGAAGTGATAACAGACCCCCTTAAAGGGTAGGGTATCCATTCTTTGAAAGAGCGTAAATTTTTAATATCTATATGGTAATTCAAATCCACGCTTTGCTTTAAAAGTGAAAAATCCCCCTTAAGAATGAGAACAGAATCATCGTTGGCTTGAGCTTTAAAATCCAAAGAGTTGAACCTCAACTTAAAGGTTTTAACGCTCAAGTAGCGCTCGTTTGGGTTGATTTTTTTCTCTATATACGAAGCGATGATTTTATTCCCCCATTCTGTAAAAAGGATGAGGTAGGTTGTTAAAAGGCCGATTAAAAGAAGCGCGAGTATGGTATAAAGAAGTTTTTTCATGTTTGTTTGTCCTTGAGGCAAATTGAATAGAATATATTAGCTTGTTTTGTAAGGGTTTCTAACATTTTCTATAAAGCCTTAACGAGTGGCAATAAGAATTTTTATAACCAAAAATCTCAATTTAACTTAATCTTTTATCAAAGAGTTTTAAGTTAAAAGACTTGTGGTGTTAAACAAGGACGATTTAATCGTTTAGGTTTCTCAACTAAACATGATTGATAAAAAGAAAAAATTCAAGGAGAAAAAAATGGTGGAGAATAGCGGGATCGAACCGCTGACCTCCTGCGTGCAAAGCAGGCGCTCTCCCAGCTGAGCTAATTCCCCAAAGGTTGTAAAAATGGTGGGCTTAGGAGGAGTTGAACCTCCGACCTCACCCTTATCAGGGGTGCGCTCTAACCACCTGAGCTATAAGCCCTTTAAAGCCAATAAAGATGAAATTATAGGTTAAACTTTCTTAAAAAATCCTTAAATAATAAATGGGATTAAGATGTTATAATACTCGTTATTTTTTCATTTCAAAAGGGGTTTTTATGGCATTATTATTCACAGGGGCGTGCGGGTATATAGGCTCGCATACCGCAAGGGCGTTTTTAGAAAAGACCAAAGAAAACATCGTTATTGTAGATGATCTCAGCACCGGTTTTTTAGAGCACCTCAAAGCGTTAGAACATTACTACCCTAATAGGGTTGTGTTTGTTCAAGCCAATTTGAATGAAACGCAAAAAATGGACGCATTTTTGAATAAACAGCAGCTAAAAGACCCCATTGAAGCTATCTTGCACTTTGGGGCTAAAATCTCAGTAGAAGAATCCATGCGCTTGCCTTTAGAATACTACACCAACAACACGCTCAACACTTTAGAGCTTGTCAAACTTTGTTTAAAACATGCGATCAAGCGTTTTATTTTTTCTTCTACGGCCGTGGTTTATGGCGAGTCTGATTTTAGCTTGAATGAAGAAAGCCCCTTAAACCCCATTAATCCTTATGGAGCGTCTAAAATGATGAGCGAAAGGATTTTGTCAGACACTTCTAAAATAGCGGATTTTAAATGCGTTATTTTGCGCTATTTCAATGTGGCTGGAGCATGCATGCACAATGATTATTCCACCCCTTACACGCTGGGCCAACGCACGCTCAACGCCACGCATTTGATCAAAATCGCATGCGAATGCGCGGTGGGGAAAAGGAAAAAAATGGGGATTTTTGGCACTAACTACCCCACAAGAGATGGCACTTGCATTAGGGATTATATCCATGTAGATGATTTGGCTAGTGCGCATTTAGCGAGCTATCAAACCCTTTTAGAAAAAAATAAGAGCGAGATCTATAATGTCGGCTACAATCAAGGCCATAGCGTGAAAGAAGTGATAGAAAAGGTTAAAGAAATCTCAAACAACGATTTTTTAGTGGAAATTTTAGACAAACGACAGGGCGATCCAGCAAGCCTTATTGCCAATAACGCTAAAATCTTACAAAATACCACCTTCAAACCCCTTTATAACAACCTAGACACCATTATCAAAAGCGCTCTAGATTGGGAAGAGCATCTCTTGAGATTTCAATAATACACCCTGTGCAAATACAAGCCATTAGCCATTATGGGCGTTCTTATAGTGGCTTTGATGTTGTGGATTTGCGCTTGAATTTCAGCGAGCGTGATTTTTTCTAAGGAGTATTGGACGCACGCTTGAACGATCAAACGCACGCTAGAGCGCAAAAACGCATCGCCAATGATTTTAAACACCACGCACTCATGCCCTATGATAAAGGTTTTATAAGCAAAAGCGTTAAAAATAGCGCGTTTAGGATTGGTTATCGCCCCGCCTTCTTTTTTAAACATGGAAAAATCATGCTTGCCTGTGAATTGCTTTAAAGCGGTGTTTAATGCATCCAGTGAGCCATAATCCCCACAAGCGATATAAGGCGCTAAAAAAGGCGTTTTTAAATTCTTCGTCAAAAGGTAACGATACGCTCTTTTTTGAGCGTCAAAACGCGCATGGAAGTTTTTTTCTTCTAGCCTTTTTAAGACAACATGCGGGGCGAGTTTAGGGGCTAGATGATAAAATAATTTAGCGGCATTCCAGTGTTTTTGAGTGTAAAAAGACAAAACCTGGTTGTTGGCATGCACGCCTTTATCCGTGCGCCCAGCCGCTATGACTGTGCTTTTAATCCCTAGCGCATTTAAAGCGCTCTCTATCTTATCTTGAACGCCGAGTTTGTTGGGCTGTTTGGCATAGCCTAAAAAATACGCCCCATCATAAGCGATAGTAGCCTTAAAACAACGCATTCAATAACGCTTTAAAATGAATTTTCTAAACAACAAATAAGAGACAAACGCCCAAATAAAGGGGAAGAAAAAGGTCATTAAAAACAAATCCGTAGAAATCACATGCACCATTAAAAAATAAACCCCAACCGCTCCAAGGACATAAAAATAACTCCAATTCGTTTTGAATCGTGGGTTGGCGATGCCAAATAAGGGGATTAAAAACACGCTCGCTAAAGGGAACAATGAAACTAAAATCGCTTGAGAAAAACGGCGTTTTTGATTTTTATTAGCGTTTTTACCAAAGGCTTTTTTCCAATAACCCAAATAATCCGTGCCTTGCAAATAGGCCGCATCATTAGAATTGAAAGACTTGAGCTTGTTGCGCAAATGCAATTCTTCAAAATCCACTTTACGCATTTTATCGCCTTGAGTGAAATACGCATGCCCGCTGTATAAATTCAATTCAAACACGCCGTTTTGGTTGTTGATATTGCCTTTTTGAGCCAGAATGAAGCTTTCTTGAGAGAGGCTTTTATTGGAAAAAAGCACTAAATTATCATAGGAATTGTTCTCAGCTTTATCCACATACACGAGCCAATCGCCTAATTTTTGCCCAAACTCACCCGCTCTGATGTTAATATCAATCTTGTCTTTTTTTTGACGCAAAAACCCGTAATAAGCGCTCTTAGAAGTGGGGATTAAAATAAGCGAAAACACCAATAAAATCGCGCTCACTAACAAACTTAAAGGCACAAACGCTTTAGTCATTTTTTTAGGCGAAACCCCTAAAGAGAAAAACACCAACAATTCATGGTCATAGCTAAGCCTTGAAAGCCCTAAAGCGCAAGCCGCAAAAAAAGTGATCGGCAAAATAAAAAAAATGGTTCCAGGCAAGGAATACAAAAAGAGTTGCACCAGATCCAAAAAGCTCACTTTAATCACGAGCGTTACGCTTGCAATACTGATTAATAGCACGATAGAGGAGATGAAAAACAGCACTAAAAAGAAAGAGAAAAAGACTTGCGAAACCGCCATGAAAAGATAGTGTTTAATCATGCCTTAATCTTTATTGCACCCCATCTACAACAGGCACAAACAAGCATTTTTCTAACACTTTTTGGACGCGCAAGGCGTTATTTTGCTTCACAAAGCGTTTGATCACTTGCTCGTTATTTTCTTGAATGGGCGCGACTAATATCCCGCCTTCTTCAAGCTGATCAATCAGGGCTTGAGGGATATTTTTAGCGCAAGCAGAGAACAAAATCCTATCATAGGGGGCGTATTGATCCCAGCCTTTATTCCCATCAGCGAATTTAACATGAACATTGTTTAAACCGAGAGTTTTAAGGCGCAAACGCGCTTCTATATACAGGCTTTCAATCCTTTCAATGCTAAAAACGCGCCTGAAAATTTGAGAAAGCACCGCCGCTTGATAGCCGCTCCCGCAGCCAATTTCTAGCACGCTATCCACATGATCAATTTCTAAATATTGCGTCATTTTGGCCACGGTTAGGGGCGAAGAAATGTATTGTTGCGCTTGCATAGAAAGCGCGTTTAAAGTGTAAGCAAAATGTTTAAAAGGGGCTGGCACAAAAACTTCCCTTTCAATGCTCTCCATGGCCTCTCTCACTTTGGGGTGCAAATTGAAACGCTTATTGATTTCTTCACACATCAAATGGTTTTTAATACTGTTCAAACAAACCCCTTAAAAATCATCAAAACTCACGCTCCCTTTAGCGTAATTACTCACCCTAGCTTCAAAGAAATTAGAGCGCTGCTCGTTGAAACTTGAAAAGCTCTCTACCCATTTAATGGGGTGTTGGACGCCATAAACCTTAGCGATACCCACCTTACTCAAACGGCTATCCGCTAAAAACTGGATGTATTGCTCAATCAAGCTTGAAGTGAGCCCTAAAATCTTGCCTTGCGTGATATAATCCCCCCATGAAGCTTCAATTTCTACCGCTTTTTTAAACATTCCTATGACTTCATTAATCAATTGCGGCGTGAAGAGATCCGCTCTTTCATTCCTTAAAGCGTTGATCATGTTTTGGAATAAAATCAAATGCGTTACCTCATCTCTTTGGATAAAACGAATCATTTGCGCTGATCCTAGCATCTTACCGCTTCTAGCCAAAGTGTAAAAATAGCTAAACCCGCTATAAAAATAAATCCCCTCTAAAATCTGGTTCGCAAAAAGCGCTTTGAGAATGTTTTCTTCTGTAGGGTTTTTGGCTAATTCCATATACACTTGCGCGATATAGTCATTCTTGCTTTTTAATTGCATGTCGTTACGCCACATATCATAAATTTCTTCAGTATTCGCGCTTATGCTTTCTACCATCACCGCATACGCATGGCTGTGTAAGGCTTCTTCATAAGCTTGACGCACCAAACACAAATTGATTTCAGGGCTAGTGATAAAGGGATTGACATTATCAATTAAATTATTGGTTTGCAAGCTGTCCATAAAAATGAGTTGCGCTAAAGCTCTGTCATAGCCGATCTTTTCTTCTGCGCTTAATTTCAAATAATCCCTTTTGTCATCATTCATGCTCACTTCTTCAGCAAACCAGGTGTTAGCGAGCATCGTTTTCCACAAATGATCCGCCCATTGATACTTGATCTTATTCAAATCAAACATGCTTGTAGGATTGCCCCCAAAAATCTTTCTTTCATTCACACTTTCTGTAGAATTGGGGTTGTAAATTTTCTTGCGTGAAACTTCCATTTTGTTCCTTAATTTCCTTAAAACTATCTAATGATATAGCCTTGTTAGAATACCTTAAAAGAATTTAAAACTCCCTAAAGCCAGAAAAAACTCCAAATTTTAAGAAGCTTCAATTTTTCAGTATTTTTAAAGGATTAAACAGCTAAAATACTGCTTCTTTGTTTTCTACTTCTTATTTATGTGCGCGATTGCGTGCGGTGTGCGGAAGTGGCGAAATTGGTAGACGCACTAGACTTAGGATCTAGCGCCGCAAGGCATGAAGGTTCGATTCCTTTCTTCCGCACCATTCTTAATGATTAAAATTTGAAGCCCTAAATGGAACTCATTCTATCTTAAGATCCTCAAAAGTTTTTAAAACGCCATGAGCGATGTTTTGAACGCTCTCTAAATCTAAATTCGCATGACAAGGTAAGGAAATTTCAGTGCGATAAAAATCCTCTGCACTTTTTAAGGGGGCTGTGTTAAAGAGCTGTTGATACAATTGGTATTGGTAAATGGGCTTGTAATGCACTTGGGCTAAAATGCCACGCTTGTGCAAATTTTCTAAAATGAGTTTTTTGCATGTAAAAAATTTTTGGCGCATTAAAATAGGATAAAGGTGGTTAGAGCTTTTATCTTTTAACAAGGGGTGTAAAGGGGTGAAATAGGGGTTATCTTTAAAAATCCTATCATAAACTAGAGCGATTTCTTCTCTTTTTTGCATTAAAAGGGGGGCTTTTTTAAGCTGGCTCAAACCCAAAGCGCTTTGGATTTCATTCAAGCGGAAGTTATGCCCTATGCTTTTGACTTCGCCTTCAAAAAAATCTTTTTTGAGCATGCCATGAGAGCGAAACAATTTCATTTTTTCATACAATTCGCTATCGTTAGTAACGACCGCTCCCCCTTCAGCCGTAGTGATAGGCTTAATGGCATGGAAACTAAACACGCTCGCTAACGCAAAGTCTCCCACTTTTTTGTTTTGATACTCGCTCCCTAGAGCATGCGAGCTGTCAGAAAGAAAACTCAAAGAATGCCTTTTGCAAAGCTTTTGAATGCTTCCTACTTCCACGCTTTTACCGGCATAATCCACGCTCACTATGGCTTTGGTTTTTTCGTTAATGAGCTTTTCTAGGGCTAATTCATCTATATTGCCATCGTTTTTAATTTCAGCAAATACGGGTTTGTAACCGCTTTCTAAAAGCATGTTAGCCGTCGCTACAAAGCTTATAGGGGTGGTGATTATTTCATTGCAATCAGCGTTAAAATCGCTAAAATTCCTATAGAGCGTTAAAAGGGCTGAAGTCGCGCTGTTAAACACTAACGCATGCTTAACGCCTAAAAACTCGCACAAAGCTTCTTCAAACAAAAGAGAGCGTTTGCCTTGCGTGAGCTGTTTGGAATTTAAAACCTCTAAAACAGCCTTTTTATCTTCTTCATCTAAACAAGGCTCGCTATAAGCAAACTCTTTCAAGCGAGCAAGTCTTGCAAGCGAGATGGGGTGATCTTGCTTGTGTCATGGACATCTTGGAATTTTTGAGCGTTCAGTCTTGTTTTATCTAAGGTGTTGTATTCCTTGTTTAAATGATTCGTTTCAGCGAGCTGTTTTTTCCACTGGTGCAAAGAGTTTTGAATGTTTTCTTTCTCACTTTCTAATGATTTGGAAAATTTTTCCAAAGCCTTCGTGTCGTCAATGTCAATATTATTAGGGAGTTTCAAACTATCATTGCCTGATTTTTGATTGAAAGAATCAATCGCTTTATTCAAACGGCTTTTAAAATGCTCAAAATCGCTTCGATCTTTTTCATTATTATGAGCGTAAGCTTTAGAAATCCCCACCAATTCTTTAGCGTCTTTATCCATGCCCTTTAAGCTTTTAAGACGGCTTTCTAAATCCCCTATGGCTAGGTTATCCTGCTTGGCTTGTTTGGCTAATTTGATTTTTTCATCACTCTCTGAAAGATTTTGAATTTCCTTATTTTCTTCTTTTCTTGTGCGCGAACTAACCCTTTGGGTGTGGTAATCCCTCATCATCAAAGACGGGTTATAATTATTTGAAATCTTAGACATCCTATCCTCCACTTCATCGGTTTTTCTTAAAGACAAGATAAGCAAACTCTATTCCTAAAAACATTATAACCAATTTGATCGTTTAAAATCCTTAAATCATGCTTAAGAAAATCCTTAAAACTTAAAAATTTTCTTCTAAATACTTCGTGTGGATTTTTGCTTGCCTGAAATCCGCATTTTCAAGCATTTCAAGGTGGAAAGGAATGGTCGTTTTAATGCCTTCTACCTTAAATTCCTTTAAAGCCCTTTTCATCTTAGCGATCGCTCTTTCTCTGTTTTCCCCCCACACAATGAGCTTGCCAATCATAGAATCATAGTGCGTAGGCACGACATAATTAGCATGCGCGTGCGAATCAAGGCGCACATTCACCCCACCAGGGGCGATCCATTCGGTGATTTTACCCGGGCTTGGGTAGAATTTTTTAGGATCTTCTGCAGTGATTCTGCATTCTATCGCATGCCCTTTGAGAGAAAAGCTTTCTTGCTTGGGCAATTCCTCGCCTTGAGCGATTTTAATCATCCATTCAATGAGGTTTAACCCGCTCACCATTTCGCTAATGGTGTGTTCCACTTGCAAACGAGTGTTCATCTCCATGAAGTAAAAATCTTCCATGTTAGAATCGAGCAAAAATTCAAAAGTCCCAGCCCCCACATAACCGATATATTTAGCGGCCTTGATCGCTGTTTCTAGCAAACGCTTACGAACGCCCTCTTCTAAAACCACTGCCGGGGTTTCTTCAATGAGCTTTTGCTGGCGTCTTTGCACCGAACAATCCCTTTCGCCCACATGAATGACATTGCCATGCTTATCGGCTAGAATTTGGACTTCAATGTGTTTAGGCTTGTTGATGAATTTTTCTAAATACACGCTCCCATCGCCAAACGCGCTCAAAGCTTCCGTTTCTGCGGCTAGATAAAGATTTTTAAGCTTGGATTTATCTTCTACGACGCGCATGCCTCTCCCGCCCCCACCAGCGGCCGCTTTAATGATGACAGGGTAGCCGATTTTATCAGCGATTTCTTCAGCTTCTTGATAGCTTTTAAGCAACCCATCACTGCCCTCAATCACAGGCATGCCGGCTTCTTTCATCACGCTTTTGGCTTTGGATTTGTCGCTCATTAAAGCCATGACTTTTGCGCTTGGGCCAATAAATTCTAAAGAATGGTGCGAGCAAATCTCTACAAAATTCTGATTCTCGCTCAAAAACCCATACCCGGGGAAAATCGCATCCGCTTCAAACAATTCCGCCGCACTAATGATCGCAGGGATATTCAAGTAACTCTCGCTGGATTTTGCCCCTCCTATACACACTTTTGCGTTAGCTGTATTGAGGTAGTGGGCGTCCTTGTCAGCGATAGAATAAATGGCTATGGATTCTTTACCCATTTCTTGAATGGTTTGGATCGCTCTTAAAGCGATCTCGCCTCTATTAGCGATCAAAATGCGCGAAAGCTCTTTTTTTTCTACCTTTTTATTTTCTTTATTCATGGGTTTTAAAGCTTTTCAACTTTGATGAGTTTCGTGCCGTATTCTACCGGCTGGGCGTCCCCCACTTCAACAGAAACCACCTTGCAAGGGTATTCCACTTCAATTTCATTCATGATTTTCATCGCTTCTACAATGCCCACGATTTGCCCTTTTTTAAGCGTATCGCCCGCTTTGACATAAGGCTCAGCCCCAGGTGAAGGCGCATGATAAAAAGTGCCTACCATAGGCGAAAGCACGAAATCTTCTTTTTTATCCACAATAGGGGTGCATACCATAGGCACAGGGGTTTGAACGCTTGGCATGCTCGCTTCTACCATAATGGGGGCTGGAGAATGGGCAGGATTTAACGCATTTTTTTTCGTATAAGCGGATTCTTTATCCAAAACCAACTCAAAATGCTCGTGCTTTAATTTCAAATGCCCTAAATCAGAAGCTTTAAATTCTTTGATCAACTCTTCAATTTCAGAAAGGTTCATAACGATTTATTCCTTATATTGTTTTAAAATATGCCACAAACACATAATCTTACTAACCATAAGCGTTTTTAGCAAAAAATTATTGTTATAATAACATAATTATTAACAAACTTTAAAGGCTTTGTGCGTATGGGATTGAAAGCGGATTCTTGGATTAAAAAAATGAGTTTAGAGCATGGCATGATTAGCCCTTTTTGCGAAAAACAAGTCGGTAAGAATGTGATCAGCTATGGTTTGAGTAGTTATGGGTATGATATTAGAGTGGGGAGCGAGTTCATGCTCTTTGATAACAAAAACGCTTTAATTGACCCTAAAAACTTTGACCCCAACAACGCGACTAAAATTGATGCGAGCCAAGAGGGTTTTTTTATCTTACCCGCTAACGCGTTCGCCCTAGCCCATACGATAGAGTATTTTAAAATGCCTAAAGACACCTTAGCGATTTGTTTGGGCAAAAGCACTTACGCCAGGTGCGGGATTATTGTGAATGTTACGCCTTTTGAGCCGGAATTTGAAGGCTATATCACGATTGAAATTTCTAACACCACCAATCTACCGGCTAAAGTCTATGCCAATGAGGGGATCGCGCAAGTGGTGTTTTTGCAAGGCGATGAAGTGTGTGAGCAAAGTTATAAAGACAGAGGCGGTAAGTATCAAGGGCAAGTGGGAATCACTTTGCCTAAAATTTTAAAGTGATTTGAAGGAAGATAAAAGCGCTTATCTTTTGGGTGTTGTTTATTTTTTAATACAAGCAATACCGCAATTTCTCAAAAATGTATTATAATACGAAACTTCAGTTTGATTGAGTCACAAACTCTTTGAAAACAAAACGCTAAACCATTTAGGAAATTACCATGCTAAGATTCGTTAGTAAAACGATTTGCTTGTCTTTAATCGGCTTGTTCAACCCTTTAGAAGCCTTTCAAAAACACCAAAAAGACGGCTTTTTTATAGAAGCCGGGTTTGAAACCGGGTTATTAGAAGGCGCGCAAACTAAAGAAGAAGCGACAGCTCAAAACACCCAAAAAATCCAAAAAAACCCCCTAACCCACCCACAAACTAACGAACAACCTAAAGAACAAAACAAAAGCGATACAGCCACCCCACAAAGCGTTTATGGGAGATACTACATCCTCCAAAGCACCATTTTAGAAAAAGCGACTGAGTTATTCACGGCGGCTAATATCAACGGCAACGGCTTAACTTTTTATTCTCAAAACCCTGTGTATGTGATGGCATACAATAAGGATAATGCCGAGTTTGAAGGCTATGGCAATAACAGCGTGGTTGTGATACAAAACTTTCTGCCCTACAATTTAAACAATATTGAGCTGAGTTATACAGACGCTCAAGGCAAGGTAGTCAATTTAGGCGTGATAGAAACTATCCCTAAAGATTCTCAAATCATTCTGCCGGCAAGCCTGTTTAATAATTTTTCAAACGATTCGCCATTCAACTCTGATGGCCTCCAACAACTCCAAACCACTACCACCCCCTTTTCTGACGCTAACACGCAGAGTTTGTTTGAAAAGCTCAGTCAAATCACGACCAATCTTCAAATGACTTATGAGAATACAGACCCATTTTCTAGCGGCAACAATGATCCTAGTGGCCCTCTTGCTTCTCCTAAACCTCATTATGAATGCCCTGGTTATAAAAAGAGTTGTCAAGTCGCTTCGGTGTCTTTCACCCCACAAACCGCAGAAGAATTGACCAATTTAATGTTAGATATGATTGCGGTGTTTGACTCCAAATCTTGGGAAGAAGCCGTTTTAAACGCCCCTTTCCAATTCGCTAACAGCCCATCAGAGTGCGGTATTGATTACCCTAAATGCGTGAATCCTTTTAATAACGGGCTTGTTGATCCTAAAGATGAAAAATATGTGCTAACCCCAGAAGAAGTTATCAATAGTTATAGAGTCGCTAATGAGCTTACGGTGAATCTCTTGAATGCGGCCAAGGGGTTTTTAGGGCTAGGATCCCAACTAGGTAGCACAAACGCTCCCGGTGATAATGGCTTCAATCAAGGTGTTTTAGGGATAGCGCCTTTTGCCTTAAACCCTGAAAAATTGTTTGGCAAAAATTTGAATAAAGTTGTCATTTTGGCATTAAGAGATATTATCCATGAATACGGCCATACTTTAGGTTATACCCATAATGGGAACATGACTTATCAAAGGGTGCGCTTGTGCCAAGAAGGAAACGGGCCAGAAGTGCGGTGTGAAGGCGGGCATGAAGTGGAGAAAAACGGGAAAGAAGAGCTAGAATTTAGTAACGGGCATGAAGTGCGAGATCATGATGGTTACGACTATAATGTTTGCTCTCGTTTTGGCGGCAAAAATCAGCCCGCTTTCCCTAGCAATTACCCCAATTCCATCTATACGAATTGCGCTCAAGTCCCCGCTGGGCTTATAGGGGTTACCACCGCTGTCTGGCAACAGCTCATCAATCAAAACGCCCTGCCCATTAATTTCGCTAATTTGAGCAGCCAAGCCAACTATTTAGACGCCAGTTTGAACGCAGGAGCTTTTGTTGGCTCTGTGTTTAATGCGTTCAATCAAAGCTTTCCAACTTCTAGCGTCTCACAATCTTTTAGAAGCCCTATTTTAGGGGTTAATGTTAAGATAGGCTACCAACATTATTTCAACGACTACATAGGGTTAGCCTATTATGGCATCATCAAATACAACTACGCTCAAGCTAACGATGAAAAAATCCAACAATTAAGCTATGGTGGGGGAATGGATGTGTTGTTTGATTTCATCACCACTTATACCCATAAAAAGCAAGGCAATCCCACTAAAAAAGTTTTTGCTTCCTCTTTTGGGGTGTTTGGAGGGTTAAGGGGCTTATACAATAGCTACTATGTTTTCAACCAAGTCAAAGGAAGCGGTAATTTAGATATAGTTACCGGGTTTAATTACCGCTACAAGCATTCTAAATATTCTGTAGGCATTAGCGTTCCTTTAATCCAAAGCGATATTAAAATCGCTTCTAATAATGGCATCTATGCGGACTCTGTTGTTTTGAATGAAGGGGGCAGTCATTTTAAAGTGTTTTTTAATTACGGGTGGATTTTCTAGGATTTAAAACCCCCAATAACCCCCTAAACTTGCGCGACACTCGCCACGAACACGCATGCACTCTCAGATTTTAGCACCATATCCAACGGGATGCGATAAATTTCGCGCTCTTTAAAATACCCTCTTTCTTGTTCGCTAAAGCCCCCTTCAGGCCCTATGATAACGCCCTTTTCAAAACCCACGCTTGCGGGTAAGGTTTCGCCCTTAAAATCCAAAACGCTCGCCTTTGGGTAAGCTTTTAACATCTCTTTAGTGTTTGGAAACACTTCCAATTCCATTAAAGCGCTCCTACCGCATTGCTCGCAAGAATGAATCAAAATTTTTTGAAAGCGTTCTAATTTGGCGCTGTCTATTTTTTCATTGCGTTGGCTAAAATCCGCATAGAATAAACTCAACTTGCTCACGCCTAACTGGTTTAAAAAGGGTAGAATTTTTTCAATGCTTTTGATTTCAATCACGCTTAAAATCAAATGCGTTTTTTTACTAGCCATAACCTCTAACGCTTGCGCGCCCACCAGCCTTAAAAGGGCGTGTTTTTTAGTGATTTCTGCATGCTCATAGGTGTATAAAAAGCCGTCTTTTAAATTTCTTAAATCCAAACGACTCGCGCTTTTGACGCGTCTTGAGCGGTATAAATGCGTATAACTCTCGCCTTCTATTTTTAAAACAGGCTCTTTGGCTAAAGGGTGATAGACAAAACGCATTCAAAGGCTCATTAACACAACAATAAGAATCGTTTCTAAAAAATACAGGATTTTAGCTTTTTTAATATACGCCTCCATCCTTTCTTTTTTAGTGATAGCGAATTTCACGCTTTTATGGCGTTTGATTTCTGCTATAAGCATCAACAACAGCCCTAAAAGCATGACAACAGCCCTAAAAGAAAATTCAAATTGTTGCATCGCCCAAATAAAAATCCCGCTCAAAAGAGCGATGCTTAAAAGAATGTAAATCGCTGGCATGACAAGATAGATTTTTCGGTTTAATTGGATAAAATTCTTTTCTTTAAAAAGGGTGTAAAGATTGATCATAAAGGCTAGGGCAAGCAAGGCAGCAAAAAAGGCATGGATAAGCAAGGATTGAGCCATCACAGAAGAATCTTGTGTATTTAATGCTTGCAAACTTATCTCTAACATTAACTTCTTTCTAACGATTTGTTTTTTATTAATTGTTTTATTTTAGCATGCCCTAATGAGTTTAATCAATGAAAAGCTTAATAATTTAGAAAATAACGCCACAAAATTCCCTAAAGAAGCGGTCATTCTTTTGAATATGGGAGGGCCTAACAGCCTTTATGAAGTGGGGGTGTTTTTAAAAAACATGTTTGATGACCCCTTTATCCTTACCATTAAAAATAATTTTATGCGTAAAATGGTGGGTAAAATGATCGTCAATAGCCGCATAGAAAAATCCAAAAAAATCTATGAAAAATTAGGAGGCAAATCCCCTTTAACGCCTATCACATTCGCCCTTACAGAGCGTTTGAACAAATTAGATCCTTCTCGCTTTTACGCTTATGCGATGCGTTATACCCCCCCTTATGCGTCTATGGTCTTGCAAGATTTAGCCTTAAAAGAGGTAGAAAGCTTGGTGTTTTTTTCCATGTATCCGCAATATTCTAGCACCACCACCCTTTCTAGTTTCAATGACGCTTTTAACGCCCTAAAAGCTTTAGAAACTTTCCGCCCTAAAGTGCGGGTAATAGAGCGTTTTTATGCCAGTAAAAAGCTTAATGAAATCATTTTAAACACGATTTTAAGCACCCTAAACAACCGCAAAAGCCAGGATTTTGTCTTAATTTTTTCCGTCCATGGCTTACCTAAAAGCGTTATTGATGCCGGCGATACTTACCAGCAAGAATGCGAACACCATGTGAATTTGTTAAAAGAGTTGGTGCAACAAAAAAATATTTCTTTTAAAGAAGTCTTACTCTCTTACCAATCCAAGCTAGGGCCTATGAAATGGCTAGAGCCAAGCACTGAAGAATTGATAGAAAAGCACCGCAAATCTCATATTATCATCTATCCTTTGGCTTTCACGATTGATAATTCTGAAACGATCTATGAATTAGACATGCAATACCGCTTGATGGCAGAGCGCTTGGCGGTTAAAGAGTATTTGGTTTGCCCATGCTTAAACGATTCCATAGAGTTTGCAAAATTTATCATTGAATTAGTGAATAACCTTAAAAGTGAGTGAAATTTGCATAAAAAGCGATGATTATAGTAAAATACCAAGTTTTCAAATCTATTAAAAAATAAAGGTTATTACATGTTTTCACTTTCTTATGTTTCCAAGAAATTTTTAAGCGTTTTGCTATTGATTTCGCTGTTTTTAAGCGCTTGCAAATCCAATAATAAGGACAAATTAGATGAAAATCTTTTAAGCTCCGGTTCTCAAAGCTCCAAAGAATTAAATGATGAGCGAGACAACATAGACAAAAAGAGCTATGCCGGTTTAGAAGATATTTTTTCAGACAATAAGTCCATTAGCCCTAACGATAAATACATGCTTTTAGTGTTTGGCCGTAATGGTTGCCACTATTGTGAAAGGCTTAAAAAAGATCTCAAAAATGTCAAAGAATTGAGCGACTATGTTAAAGAGCATTTTAGCGCTTACTATGTCAATATCAGCTACTCCAAAGAGCATAATTTTAAAGTCGGCGATAAGGATAAAAATGATGAAAAAGAAATCAAAATGTCCACAGAAGAATTAGCGCAAATTTATGCCGTCCAATCCACCCCTACGATTATTTTATCCGATAAAACTGGCAAAACCATCTATGAATTGCCCGGCTATATGCCCTCTACGCAATTTTTAGCGGTACTGGAATTTATCGGCGATGGGAAGTATCAAGACACAAAAAACGATGAGGATTTCACCAAAAAATTAAAGGCTTACATCAAGTATAAAACCAACCTTTCTAAAAACAAATCCAGCTAGGGAAACGCATGAAAAGCCTTAAGAACTTGGTTTATTTTTTGTTCGGTTCTTTTTGGGTCGCTATCCCTTTAATAGCACTCTATGCCTTAGCGTGCGCGATAGCCACTTTTATAGAAAACGATTACGGAACGAGCGCGAGTAAGGCGATTGTGTATAACACCCCTTGGTTTAATTTCTTGCATGCGTATTTGTTGGTGGTTTTAATAGGCACATTCATCAATTCCAAAGCCTTAGAGCGCAAAAGATACGCAAGCCTTTTTTTCCACAGCTCCTTGATTTTAATCATTTTAGGGGCAGCCATCACACGATTTTTTGGCGCAGAAGGGCTTATGCATGTGCGAGAAAATAGCGCGCAAAGCTCTTTTGAAAGCGCGGACACTTACCTTAATATCACTCTTAATGACACCACTAAACTTTCTTTAAAAACGCCTTTTACCTTTTATTATTCCAAACGATTAAGGCCCATTCATGCCACTTTAGATCACAAGCCTTTAATTTTAGAACCCTTAGAAATTTACAAGCAAAACGCCATTAAAAAAGATGACGCTGCTATTTTAGTGTTAAAAGCGACTTATAACGGCGTGAGCCACAAATTCAACCTCATTAAAACCAACAGGAATGAAGGCATAGAAGAAAGCGAAATGTTTAAAGACGACAAGCTTTCTTTAAGTTTTGGATCCGCTTACATTGAATTGCCTTTTCAAATCAAACTGAAGCGTTTTGAATTAGAACGCTACGCTGGCTCTATGAGCCCTTCATCTTACGCTTCAGAAGTGGAAGTTTTGAAATTGGATAACACTTTGATCAAACCTTATAGGATCTTTATGAACCATGTTTTAGATTATGAAGGCTATCGCTTTTTCCAATCTTCCTATGACACGGATGAAAAAGGCACGATCCTTTCTGTCAATAAAGACCCGGGTAAAATCCCCACTTATTTAGGGTATGCGATGCTTATTTTGGGGGCTTTGTGGTTGCTTTTGGATAAGAACGGGCGTTTTTTAAAGCTTTCACGCTTTTTAAAATCCCAACAAATCGCTAGTTTCTTGCTCGCTTTAATTTTAATCAGCCCTTTCACTTCTTCGTTCGCTAGTGAGACTCCAATTGACATGCATGGGGGCAAAAGCGCTCAAATAGAACGACAAAATGTAGAAAATCCCGCTAATAAAGAGGATTCTAAAAGCGCGATTTTAGAGCGTTTGAAGCATTTAAGAGAGTATTCCAAAGACCACTTAAAAGCCTTTCAAAGGCTTCAAGTCCAGGATTTTGACGGGCGTATCAAACCCCTTGACACCATTAGCATTGAATATATCCATAAGATTTTAAGGAAAGATGATTTTCAAGGGCTAAACGCCATGCAGGTGCTTTTAGGGATCATGTTTTTCCCCAATGATTGGCGCAGTATTAAGATGATTCACACTTCTAATAAAGCCTTAAGAAAGCTTATCGGTACGCCTTTAGATGAGAGCCGTATCGCTTTTAGAGATGTGTTTGATAGCCGTGGGTATAAATTAAAAAATCTTGTTGAAGAAGTCAATCAAAAATCCCCCAATGCGCGCAACGAGTTGGATAAAGATGTCTTAAAAGTAGATGAACGAATCAACTTAGTCTATACGCTTTTTAGCGCTCAATTTTTACGCATTTTCCCTAGCGATAAAACCACTGCTTGGCTCTCGCCCATTGAAGCGATTAACAGCCCTAATAAAGAAATTTCAAGCGTGGCAACGGAGTTTTTAAAAAATATTTTTAGCGGGTTTGATGACGCTTTAAAAACCAATCAGTGGGATAAAGTAGAAAAAACCCTAAAAGATTTAAGCATTTACCAACAAGAGCATGCCAAAAACCTCTATTTACCCTCTTCTAAAGTGGATTCTGAAATTTTTTTAAACCACACCAATTTTTTTAACAGCCTGACTTTGCCTTATATCCTTCTAGGGTTATTGCTTTTTATCGTTGTGGTCGGCTCTCTTGTTAAAAACACGATTCCAAATATTTGGCTCACTAAAATCCTTTATATTGCTATTTTGCTTTGCGCGATCGCTCATTCTATGGGGCTTGTTTTACGTTGGTATGTGAGCGGGCATTCGCCTTGGAGCAACGCTTATGAGTCCATGCTTTATATCGCATGGGCTTCTGTTATCGCAGGGTTTGTTTTACGCTCCAAACTCGCGCTATCGGCCTCTAGCTTTTTAGCCGGTATCGCGCTTTTTGTGGCCCATTTAGGCTTTATGGACCCTCAAATTGGCCATTTAGTGCCGGTGTTAAAATCCTATTGGCTCAATATCCATGTTTCTGTCATCACCGCTAGTTATGGCTTTTTGGGCTTGTGTTTTGTGCTAGGGATTTTGAGTTTGGTTTTGTTTATTTTGCGCAAACAAGGGCGTTTCAATTTGGACAAAACCATTCTCTCCATTAGCACTATCAATGAAATGAGCATGATTTTAGGCCTGTTCATGCTCACAGCCGGGAATTTCTTAGGCGGGGTGTGGGCGAATGAATCTTGGGGGCGCTATTGGGGGTGGGACCCTAAAGAAACTTGGGCGTTGATTTCTATTTGCGTCTATGCTTTAATCTTGCATTTGCGTTTTCTAGGCTCTCAAAATTGGCCCTTTATTTTAGCGAGCAGTAGCGTTCTAGGGTTTTATTCGGTTTTAATGACTTATTTTGGCGTGAATTACTACCTTTCTGGCTTGCACAGCTATGCCGCAGGCGATCCCTTGCCTATCCCCACTTTCTTATACTTTTTGGTAGCGATACCTTTTGCTCTTGTGATCTTGGCGTCTTTCAAACGCCATTTGAGTTTGCCTAAATTAGTTTAAAGGATAAGAATGTTCCAACCCCTATTAGATGCTTATACAGACAGCACCCATTTAGATGAAACAACCCATAAGCCCCCAATTAATATAGCCCTAGCCAATTGGTGGCCTTTAAAGAATAGCGAAAAAAAAGGATTCAGAGATTTCATTTTGCATGTCATCCTAAAACAACGCTATAAAATCATTCTCCACAGCAACCCCAACGAACCCTCAGATCTAGTCTTTGGCAGTCCTTTGGGACAGGCTAGAAAAATCTTATCCTATCAAAACACCAAAAGAGTGTTTTACACCGGCGAGAATGAAGCGCCTAATTTCAACCTTTTTGATTACGCTATAGGCTTTGATGAATTAAATTTCAACGATCGTTATTTGAGAATGCCTTTGTATTACGCTTCTTTGCATTATAAAGCCGAGATTGTTAATGACACCACTTCACCCTATAAACTCAAAGCTGACAGCCTTTATGCTTTAAAAAAACCCTCCCATCAATTTAAAGAAAACCACCCACATTTATGCGCGCTAATCAAAAATGAAAGCGATCCTTTGAAAAGAGGGTTTGCCAGTTTTGTAGCGAGCAACGCTAACGCTCCTGTTAGGAACGCTTTCTATGAGGCTTTAAATTCTATTGAGCCAGTGGCTGGGGGAGGAGCCGTGAAAAACACTCTGGGCTATAATGTCAAAAACAAAAACGAATTTTTAAGCCAATACAAGTTCAACCTCTGTTTTGAAAACTCACAAGGCTATGGCTATGTAACCGAAAAAATCCTTGATTCGTATTTTAGCCATACCATCCCTATTTATTGGGGGAGTCCTAGCGTGGCGAAAGATTTTAACCCTAAAAGTTTTGTGAATGTCCATGATTTCAACAACTTTGATGAAGCGATTGATTATATCAAATACTTGCACGCGCACCAAAACGCTTATTTAGACATGCTCTATGAAAACCCTTTAAACACCATTGATGGGAAAGCTGGTTTTTACCAAGATTTGAGTTTTGAAAAGATCTTAGATTTTTTTAAAACGATTTTAGAGAACGATACGATTTATCGCAACCCTTCCGCTCTTTGTCGTGATTTGAATGAGCCGTTAGTGTCTGTTGATGATTTGAGGGTTAATTATGATGATTTGAGGGTTAATTATGATGATTTGAGGGTTAATTATGATGATTTGAGGGTTAATTATGATGATTTGAGGGTTAATTATGATGATTTGAGAAGAGATTACGAACGCCTCTTATCAAAGGCTACCCCTCTTTTGGAGCTATCCCAGAACACCTCTTTTAAAATCTATCGCAAAGCTTATCAAAAATCCTTACCCTTGCTATGCACCATAAGGAGATGGGTTAAAAAATAGGTTTGTAAAACCAGTCAAACCCCTTGCGCTATCATCGCCGACGCTACTTTTCTAAAACCAGCGATATTAGCCCCTAAAACAAAATTAGTAGGGTCTTTAAATTCTTTAGCGGTTTGAGAAACATTCTTATAAATCTCTTTCATGATGTGGTGCAATTTCGCATCCACCACTTCAAAACTCCAAGGGTGCATGCTCGCATTTTGCGCCATTTCCAAGCCGCTCACGCTCACCCCCCAGCATTAGCCGCCTTGCCTATGCCATAAGAAATCTTAGCCTGTAAAAACAATCCAATCGCTTCATTGCTTGAGGGCATGTTCGCCCCTTCAGCCACGCATTTGCACCCGTTAGAAAGGAGGGTTTTAGCGTCTAAAACGCTCAATTCATTCTCGGTCGCGCTAGGAAAAGCCGCAAAACAAGGCACATGCCATATAGCATTCCCCCCTTTGGGGTAATTTTCTGTAGAGGTGTATTTCGCGCTTGGTTTTTGTAGGGTGTATTCTTTGATCCTCCCACGACGCGCTTCTTTAATCTCTTTTAAAAGCTCTAAATCAATGCCGTCTTTATCATAAATCATGCCATTAGAATCGCTCGCCGTTACCGGTTTGGCTCCTATTTGAAGCAATTTTTCAATGGTATAAATAGCGACATTACCGCTCCCAGAAACGCTACAAACCTTACCTTCTAAAGAGCTGTTCCTTTCTTGCAACATTTCTTCAGCAAAATACACGCACCCATAACCGGTAGCTTCTTTTCGGCACAAGCTCCCCCCATAAGTTAGCCCTTTACCGGTCAATACGCCCTCAAAACGATTGACTAATTTTTTGTATTGCCCAAACAGATAGCCAATCTCTCTTTCGCCCACTCCAATATCCCCGGCTGGCACATCAGTCGTGGCCCCAATATGGCGGTATAATTCATTCATGAACGCCTGGCAAAAACGCATGATCTCATGCTCGCTCTTTCCTTTAGGGTCAAAATCGCTCCCCCCCTTAGCGCCCCCCATAGCCAAAGTGGTGAGCGAATTTTTCAACACTTGCTCAAAGCCTAAAAACTTGATCACGCTTTCATTCACGCTAGGGTGGAATCTCAAACCTCCCTTATAAGGGCCAATCGCTGAATTGAATTCAACCCTACACCCCCGATTGACCTGAATCTGGTTGTTATCATCTAGCCAACACACCCTAAAAAAAATCTCCCTTTCAGGCTCAATCAAACGCTCTAAAATGGCATGCTTTTCATAACTTTTATCGCTGTCTAAAAGGGGTTTTAAAGAAGTGATAGCTTCATAGACGGCTTGATGGAACTCTTTTTGATAGGGGTATTTTTTCTGTAAAGATTGGAGGATTTTTTCAATATACATAAGCGGCATCCTTTATGGTTTTAAGTGTTTTTATTGTAACACTAAAAGGGTAATTAAGTTTTAACTTTATCTTAAAAAACTTTTTAAAACGCCTATAAACCCTCTATCAAAGCCGCTCAAATCCTTGTAAAATTCCGCATCATAACCGCAAAATTCCAAGCATTCTTTCAAGCTTTTTAACTGATCATACCCCATTTCACAAGCCAAAAAAGGGATTTTTAATGCAGCGGCTAAAAAAACGATTTCTTTTAAGATTTCATCGCCTTTAACCCCCCCAAAAAGGGCTTCATGCGGTTCTTTGAGAACGGATTTTTCCAAAGGATAACCTCTAGCGATATAGGGCGGGTTAGAGACAAGCATTTGTATCGTTGGCATGCGATCCCAAAGGTGCGTTTTTTTTAAAAAAACACGCTCTTTTAAATTAAAGCGTTCAATATTTTTGGACGCCACTTCTAAAGCTTTTAATGAAATATCGCTCGCATGAATGGAAATTTTGGGGTTTTCTAAAGCCAAACTAACGGACACGCAAGCGCTCCCTATGCCTATTTCGCCTATTTCTTTTAAATGGTATTGAGAAATAATATCAAGGGCTTTTTTGACTAAAATCTCCGTTTCAGGCCGTGGGATTAAAACATGCTCATTCACGAAAAAAGAGTGCCCATAAAAATCACAGCTTTCCAATAAATACTCTATGGGGCAGTCATTCAAACGCTTTTCTACCAATTCAAAAAAGCGCGCCTCTTCTTCGTGGTTTAACTCTAAATAAGCATGCGTGTGCAAAAAAACCCTTTCTTTTTGCAAGACAAAGCCTAATAAAATTTCAGACTCTAAGCCCCCCCTAAAACCTTTTTGCGATAATTCTTTTTTGGCTTTGTTTAGGGCTTGTGAAAGGGTCATTCAATTTCATAATCCAAAGCTTTCAAGCGCTCTAATAAGGGCGGGTGCGTGAAATGCAAGAAAACATAAAAAGGGTGCGAATGGGGGAACGCTTTATTCTCGCTCACAATAGACACTAACGCTTTGGCTAAAACCTCTTTAGAGCTTAAACTCGCCCCAAATTTGTCCGCATTGTATTCATTCTTTCGGCTAAAAAACCCGATCAAAGGCATAGCGTAAAAAGAAAATACCGGCAAAAACAAGAGTAAGATCGCAATCAAACTCGCTGGCGTTTGTGAAACATTAAAGCCTTCAAAAACGATCGGTGGCAAATGAGCGATCAAAGCAAAAACAAGAGCGAGCAAGCCTCCCATAATCCCTAAACTTTTCAACAAATCCTTATTTTTAAAATGTCCTAATTCATGCCCTAAAATGGCTAAAAGCCCTTCTGTCCCAACTTTAGAAATCAAAGTGTCAAACAACACCACCCGCTTGTTTTTACCCAAGCCCCCAAAATACGCATTCAAACGCCCATCCCTCTTGCTAGCGTCCATCACAAAGATACCTTCGGATTTAAAACCCACCTTATCCATCATGCTCTCAATTTGACTCTCCAAATCCCTATTATTCAAGGGGGTGAATTGGTTGAAAAGCTGGGCGATTTTAGGGTAAAAAAGATTAGCCAAGATCATAAAAACAAACACGACAAAAAACGAGCTAATCTCCCAATGTTCCACATGTTCAATGATCATAATAAGAGTGTAAATCAACAACAACCCCACGCTTAAAGTGAGCAATAACCCTTTGAAAAAATCCTTAAAAAACAACGACAAGCTCACTTTAGAAAAGCCAAATTCCTTATCCAAATGCATGGTGGTGTAGTAGCTAATGGGTAAGGATAAAACGCTTTGAATCGCTAAAAACAACAAGGCAAACACCAAGTAACCTAGCGTTTCAGAAAGGTTTAAATAATGCATCAAATCTTCTAAATGCGTCAAACCAAAAAAGACCCAACCAGCAAAGATTATCCCGTCTAAAATTTGAGAAATAATGGATAATTGCATTTTCCTAATGGCATAATTTCCCGCTTCTTCATAATCCTTTTGTGGGAGTAAAACAGGCTTCTCGCAGAGCTTTTGACGGATAAATTTCAATTGCAAAATATCGCCTACAATGTAAGGAGTCGTAAAAAAGAGCAAATAAAAAATACAAATTATCATATCTATCCATATGTCAAGCATGTTCTAAACTCCTTTCTCAATCAATTTACCAATAAAAGTGTAGGAATTATAACAATTTTTCAAAAATTTACCATAAAATTAAATAAATATGGTAAAAAGAAGGGCTGTTTTTGAGCGTTTTTAATCCAATCGTAAAAAGCTGTGTTATCCAACTTGCTATAAAGGTTCGTCATGCCCCATTCTTTTAAAAAGCGTTTTTTAATCATTTACGCCCTTTCTACCTTGCTTTTAGTGGGGGTTTTGTTAGCGTTATTTTTCTTTTATGCGAAAAATAACCTCTTAGAAAACACCCAAATACGCATGCAATACACCGCTGATGCGATCGCTAAAAGCCTTTTAGAATTGGATAATGCCTCTTCTTTAGAGCCTTTAAAAATCTTAGAAGAACGATTCAAAAACACCCCCTTTGTTTTATTGGATGGGGACAATAAAGTCAAGTTTTCTAATATCGGGGCGTTTGTAGCCTCTTTTAAAAATGACGCAATCAAAACCCCTTATTTTGCGTTTAAAAAACAAGGTTTTTACCTCACAGACAGCACCCCAACTAACCGCTTAGGGGTTTCTAAAATCATTATTGCAGAAGAAGAGATTCAAAAAAATTTTATCCCCCTTTATAAAATGATAGGCTATGTGTTTTTGGGTGCGAGTTTGTTTGTCGCGCTAATAGCCATGTGGCTTTATAAGATCCGATCAAACTGAGTAAAAATTACTTTTCCACCAACACAGGCTTATTTTTAAAATTTTTAGCCACATTTTCAAGCTGTTTTAGGGCTTCTTCTTTCGTTTGATAAGGGCCAATAAAATAATGCGTGAGGGAGTCTTTTTTCTTTATTTGGTAAGGGAAAGTTTTGAGCGTTTGCAAAAAATCCTTACTGGGCGCGTTCAAAAAAGCCCCAATTTGCAAGTAATACCCTTTAGGGATACTCGCATCTTTTAGGCTAGGTTTTATCAAGCTTTTTTTATTTTCGTTTTTAGGCGGCTCTTTTGTTTGGGGCTTGGATTCATTTTGGATAAGTGCATGCTTATGGGCTTTCTTGATTTTTCTTTTCACCTTTTTGCTTTCTATATAAAAATCGTATAAATCATGGATTCTTTGCTTCACATAAGCTTCATAGCAATTCTTATAAATCGGGCTATTTTTAATAGAAGCCTTGGGGCTTATTAGCATAACCAACGCCACGCATTCTTCATGGGCGACTTTGAGCCATTCTTCTTCGCTTTGCTCTAGGATTTCTTTGATTTTAGGGAACTCATACTGCGTGCCTTTCCCCATATTATCTAGTATTTCTATAAGTTCTTCATGGACTTGATTGAGCCTTAATTGGATAGGGGGTAAATTTTTGGGTGTATTTTGAACGCTTTTAGGATCTGCTTTTTTGTCCTCTAAACCAACAGCGTTTTTTAAAAAGAGGAAAACCAACAATAGAGTCATTTTTAATATACTTTTTTGCATTTATCACTCCCATGTCAAGCTTTCTATCCTGTTGCTTTATGGTAATCAAAAATACCAAATACCGCCATAAGAATTGTTTAAAACATGGGGTTTTAGTTACTTTATTTTATGCTAAAAGTCATTACCTTAAGGGGATAGGGGTATTTTGCGATAATTAAATAGCTTTGATATAATAACTTTTAAAAACCATGAAAGGCTTACTATGCAATCTTTAAGTTTGTTAAACCAATTGGGCGCTAAAATTGATGAATTGATTGAAAAAATCAAAAAACAAGAAGAAGAGTTGAACGCTTTACGCCAAGCAAACACCACTCTGAATGCGCAAAATGAAGAAAAAGACATTCAAATCGCTATTTTATACGATGAATTGAGCGCTAAAGATAAGGGCATTCAAGGTCTTTATGACAAAATCTCTGATTTATTGTCATAAACCATTAAAAACATGCATTCAGAAAACGATAGCTTAGAAATCACTTATTTAGGCAAACGCTATAAAATCTCTCTCAATAACACCTTTAGCGATGAGATGAAACGCACCCTAAAGGAGCGTTTCCATAACCAAGAATTAAACGCCTTAGAGCTTTTAAAGGATTATTTGCATGAAAGTTGTCAAAACGAGTATTTGCACAATGAACTCAAAAAGCTTTTAGAAAAAATCTCATCATGTTCTATCACTTGATCGCTCCTTTAAAAAATAAAACCCCCCCTTTAACTTACTTTTCTAAGGAGCGGCACCAAAAAGGAGCGTTAGTCAATATCCATTTGAGGAATAAAATGCTTTTGGGCGTCGTTCTTGGAGAAGTTTCAAAACCCTCTTTTGAATGCCTAGAACTAGAAAAAACCCCTTATTTTTTACTCCCCTTTCAAATAGAGCTCGCTATATTTATCGCTCAATATTACTCGGCTAATCTTTCTTCAGTCTTAAATCTTTTTACCCCTTTTAAAGAATGCGATTTGGTGGGGTTAGAAAAAATTGAGCCCGTTCTTAATGCGTTAAGCCAAACGCAAACAAACGCTTTAAAAGAATTGCAAAAACATTCAGCAAGCTTGCTCTTTGGCGATACGGGTAGCGGGAAAACCGAGATTTATATGCATTCAATCGCTCAAACTTTAGAGCAAAAAAAAAGCGCATTATTGTTAGTGCCAGAAATCGCCCTCACCCCTCAAATGCAACAACGCCTTAAAAAGGTTTTTAAAGAAAATTTGGGCTTGTGGCATAGCAAACTCTCTCAAACCCAAAAAAAACAATTTTTAGAAAAGCTTTATTCGCAAGAAATCAAATTAGTGGTAGGCACACGAAGCGCGTTGTTTTTACCCCTTAAGGAGTTGGGTTTAATCATTGTAGATGAAGAGCATGACTTTTCTTATAAATCTCATCAAAGCCCTATGTATAACGCTAGGGATTTGTGCTTGTATTTATCCCATAAATTCCCTATTCAAGTGATTTTAGGCTCTGCTACGCCAAGTTTAAATAGTTACAAACGCTTTAAAAATAAGGCTTTAGTACGCTTAAAGGGGCGCTACACGCCTACACAAAAAAACATTATTTTTGAAAAAACCGAGCGTTTTATCACGCCCAAACTCCTAGAAGCGCTAAAACAAGTTATAGACAAAAACGAGCAAGCCATTATTTTTGTGCCTACAAGGGCTAATTTCAAAACCTTGCTGTGTCAAAATTGTTACAAAAGCGTTCAATGCCCCTTTTGCAGCGTGAATATGAGTTTGCATTTAAAAACCAACAAACTCATGTGCCATTATTGCCATTTTTCAAGCCCTATCCCTAAAATTTGCAGCGCGTGTCAAAGCGAAGTTTTAGTGGGTAAAAGGATAGGCACCATGCAAGTGCTAAACGAGTTGGAAGGCCTTTTGAAAGGCGCTAAAATAGCCATTTTAGATAAAGATCACACCAGCACGCCAAAAAAACTCCACAATATTTTAAACGATTTCAACGCTCAAAAAACCAATATCTTAATCGGCACTCAAATGATAAGCAAAGGGCATGATTACGCTAAAGTGAGTTTAGCGGTTGTTTTAGGCATAGACAATATCATTAAATCCAATAGTTACAGGGCTTTAGAAGAAGGCGTGTCGTTACTTTATCAAATCGCTGGGAGGAGCGCTAGGCAAATTTCTGGCCAAGTGTTCATTCAAAGCACCGAAACGGATCTATTAGAAAATTTCTTAGAAGATTATGAAGATTTTTTACAATACGAATTGCAAGAAAGGTGCGAACTCTACCCGCCTTTTTCAAGGCTGTGTTTGTTAGAGTTTAAGCATAAAAACGAAGAAAAAGCCCAACAATTGAGCCTGAAAGCCTCTCAAACCCTTTCTTCGTGTTTAGAAAAGGGCGTAACGCTCTCTAGCTTTAAAGCCCCCATTGAAAAAATCGCTTCTTCTTACCGCTACCTTATTTTATTGCGTTCTAAAAACCCTTTAAGCCTAATCAAAAGCGTGCATGCGTTTTTAAAAACCGCCCCCAATATCCCTTGCAGCGTGAATATGGATCCTGTGGATATTTTTTAAAAAACTTAAGTTTTATATATTATTTCAAAAAACTCAGGTTTTTCTGGCGACTAGTAGCGTGAAATTCACCCATTTAAACAGCGCTTCCACATGCTTAAACCCCACGCTTTCTAAAAGAGCGACATTTTCTTTTAAACTATAAGGCACAAGCACATTTTCTAACGCTTCCCTTTTGAAAGCGATTTCATTGTGGCTATAGCCTTGATTTTGTTTATAGAGGTAGTATAGCTCTATCATTTGCTTGTCTAATATCCGATCTTCGCTCATGATCTTTTCGCCCACCAATAAAACCCCATTCAACGCAAGGCTGTTATAAATCTTTTTGAGTAGCACCTCTCTTTGCATGGGGCGGACAAATTGCAACACAAAAAGCAATGAAAACGCGCTCGCTTCTTTAAACTCAACCTCTAAAAAATCCATGCATTCAAAACGGGCATTGTTAAAATCTTTTAATTTTTCTTGCGCTTTTTTGAGCATGGGCATGGAATTGTCAATCCCTACAAGCTCAATATCTTGTTGGATTTGTTGGTTAAGCGCGATAAAAAAGTTCCCAGTAGAACAGCCCAAATCATAAATCAAGGGCTTAACATTGGTATTTTCTTTTAAGTTTTGAGCGATAAAATACGCCCCCAAATCCAACATTTCATGGTAATAGGGGATGGAGCGCTCTAGCATGTCATCAAAAACATGAGCGACTTTCTCATCAAAACAAAAGCGTTTGTTTAGAGATTGGTTAAACAGAGTGTCTTTCATTCAAAAAAGAAGCGTGGTTTAAAAATCTTTAAACCACAATCGTAGTAACGCTTAAGCTTTTTTATGCACCAACTCGTTGATGTAGTAATCCACTGATCCTAAGCCTTCTTTTTTCGCCCATTCATAGCATTGAGAAACAAAATGCCAATTGATATGCCCATAGAATTTTTCCAAATACACAGGGCGCGCGTTTTTGTGGTCAATATAATAAGCATGCTCCCACACATCCACCACTAAAAGCGGCACTTTTTTATCCGTAACTGGGGTTTGAGCGTTGCTCGTTTGAATGATTTCAATTTTTTGAGTGTCTAAATTATACGCCGCCCAATTCCATCCAGAGCCAAACAAAGTGGTCGCGCTCTTAATGAAGTCTTCTTTAAATTTTTCCAATGAGCCGAAATCTTTTTCTAAAGCCCCTTTTAATTCATCGCTTAAGGCAGTCGCTTTGGGGCTTAGGCAATCCCAATAAAAATCGTGGTTATAAATTTGAGCGGCGTTATTAAACACGCCTCCGCTAGATTTTGTCAAAATAGCAAACAAAGAACTTTTCTCAAAATCCGTGCCTTTGATGAGGTTGTTCAAATTATTCACATAAGTTTGATGGTGTTTCCCATGGTGGAAATCAAACGCTACAGGGCTTAAAAAATCTCCCATGCTGTCTTTAGCAAAAGGCAATTCTCGTAATGTAAACATGTTTTCTCCTTGTGATTAGATAGCCGTATTGTAATCATTTTTTAATACTTTTTGGTAAATCTTTTCTTAAAAATTGATCGTTATGCAAATTTTGTGGATTTTAAGGGGTTTTTTAAAATTAAAACGATTTTTTAAACAAATTCTTTTTAAATTTTTCAAAAGTTAATCTTAATTGACTACTATTCTAACGCAATATAGCAATTCAATTAGAAAGGATTTAACAATGCAAAAAGTTACTTTTAAAGAAGAAACATACCAATTGGAAGGGAAAGCCTTAAAAGTGGGCGATAAAGCTCCTGATGTGAAATTGGTAAATGGCGACTTGCAAGAAGTCAGTTTATTGAAACAAGGCGTGCATTTTCAAGTCATTAGCGCGCTCCCTAGCTTAACCGGATCGGTTTGCTTGCTCCAAGCCAAACACTTCAACGAGCAAGCCGGCAAACTGCCTTCTGTGAGTTTTAGCGTTATTTCTATGGATTTACCTTTTTCTCAAGGGCAAATTTGTGGCGCTGAAGGCATTAAGGACTTAAGAATTTTAAGCGATTTTAGGTATAAGGCTTTTGGGGAAAATTACGGCGTGCTGTTAGGCAAAGGCTCTTTGCAAGGCTTACTCGCTCGATCGGTGTTTGTTCTTGATGATAAGGGAGTGGTTATCTATAAAGAAATCGTTCAAAACATTTTAGAAGAGCCTAATTATGAAGCACTTTTAAAAGTGTTGAAATAGGAAATCCTTAAAAGGAGGGGGCTACAATCTAGCAAATCTCAATGCAAAAAGCCCCACTGATTAAAAAGTGTGGGTGGTAAAGACTAACAAAATAAGAAGTTCTCTTTAACCCATTTAAAAAAGTTTCACGCTATGTTTAAAAGAAAACATAAAGACTCTGTTTTCAATCAAACGCTAAGGTTATCGCTTGATTAAAATCAAGCTTTTTAATGGGATAAATCTTTCTCAAAGCCCATAGGGGCTTATGGATAAACTAAAATTTTTAGAAGTCTTTTTTTAAGATTTCTTCCACTCTTAAAATGGTTACGAGTCTGTCGTTTTGCTTCCCAATGCCGTAAGTTAAATTATTGTTATCGCTCAAAGTCTCTGGCACCGGATCAATATCTGTTTGCTTGATGCGAATGGCTTCGGTTAAGCGATCAATGAAAAACCCAGCGATCTGATCGTTATGGCGCACCACGAGATAACGAGTGTCCTTGTTTTGTTTTTCGGCTTTCAAGCCAAATTTTAAACGCAAACTGATCAAAGGGAAGACATTACCCCTTAAATTGAACACGCCAAGCACATAATTTGGGGTTTCAGGGACTCGCGTGTAACCAATGGGTTTGACGATTTCTAAAATATTCAAAATGGGAATGGCGTATTCTTCATCGCCAATAATAAAGCCAATGAATTGCAAAATTTCTTCATTATCTTCTTGTTTAGAACCCGCACTAGCTTCTTTTTGTCTTTCAAATAAATCTTTTAATTGATTGCTCACGATTGGTCTCCTTCTAATTTAATGCTGCGTTTCACTACGGTGGTTAAATACTCACCGCTATAAGGCTTGGTGATGTATTCAGTCATGCCGGATTCAACGCCGCGCATCCTATCGGTTTTAGTTACCCGACTGGTTACTGCAATCAAAGGCAGGTTTTTGAATTTATTGTATTTACGCACTTCAGAAGCGAAAGTGTAGCCGTCCATTTTAGGCATTTCAATATCCACTAAAATAGCGTCCGGGGTTTTATCGCCATTTTTAAGCATTTCTAAACCCTCTAACCCGTTAGAGGCCTCTAAAAGCGTGATGCCTAATGGTTTTAAACATTTGCGGATAATCGCTCTGTCCGTGCTGCTGTCATCAATCGCTAAGACAATATAATCGCTAGGAGAATTTTTGCTCTTGGTGTTTTCGGATTCGTTCATCAAGGTAGTGATATTGACCTTGATGCTTTTTGCCATATCCATCATCGCCCCCACATCTACAATGAGAGTGATTTTCCCATCGCCTCTCACCGTAGCGCCAGCGATGCCTCTAGTGTTTTTAAGATAGTAGCCTAAAGATTTGATGACCACTTCTTCTTGACCGATTAAATAATCCACGATCACGCCAATTTTTTGATCGGCCAAGCCAATGATAACCACATACACATCTGAGTTGGATTCCAAAATAGCATCCACTTTAAAAATATCAGAAAGGCGCACCAAAGAAAGCACCTCATCTCTCAAACGCAACACGCTCTTGCCATCAACGGTGTAGATTTCATCTTGGCTGATACGCACGGTTTCTAACACTGAAGAAAGCGGGATAGCGTAATATTCTTCTTGAACGCCCACGAGTAAAGCTTGAATGATGGCCAGAGTGAGAGGGATTTTAAGCTTTTGAGTCGTGCCTACCCCCACTTCTGAATCAATTTCAATGATCCCATTGAGCTTTTCAATATTGGTTTTCACCACATCCATGCCCACGCCTCTGCCTGAAACATTGGAAACGACTTTTGCGGTAGAAAAGCCTGGCTTGAAAATGAGGTTAAACGCTTCCCTATCGCTCATGCCTTCAGCGTCTCTTTCGCTAATCACCCCTTTTTCAATCGCTTTTTCTTTAAGCATCACAGGGTCTAACCCTTTGCCATCATCAGAGATTTTAATCACAATGTGGTTACCCTCATTATACGCGCTCAATTGCACCTTACCGGTTTCAGGCTTGTTAAGCCTTCTTCTTTCTTCTAAAGGCTCAATCCCATGATCGCATGAGTTGCGGATAATGTGAATGAGCGGATCGCCAATCTCTTCTACAATGGATTTGTCTAGTTCGGTTTCTTCGCCCTCAATGATTAATTCAATGCTTTTGCCTAATTCTCGGCTCAAATCCCTTACCATGCGAGGGAATTTATTGAACACCTTGCCCACTGGTTGCATCCTGGTTTTCATCACCGCAAGCTGCAAGTCTGTCGTTACCGCTGAAATAGAAGAAACCACCTGGTTTAATTCCTCTAGAAACTTTTCCCCATCATAGCGTTCTTCCACATCGCCATAAATCCTAATCAAGCGATTTTTTCCTAACACAAGCTCACCGATTAAATTCATTAAGTGATCCAAGCGGCGCACATCCACCCTAACGGTTTGCTCCACGCCAATAGAGGGGGTTTTATTTTCTTCAGTATCTGCTTTAGCCTTAGCTTTAGTTTCGGTTTTAGGGGCTTTGGGGGTTTCTGTTTTAGGGGCAACTTCTTGTTTAGGTTTGGCTTCTTGCTTTTTTTGGGCTCTTCGTTCTTTATCGGCCTCTTGGCGTTTGTTCAATAGCCGCTCAATCTCCGCTTCCACTTCTTCAGCGCTCATGTTAGAGTAATCCAAATCCGGCTCATCGGCTAGAGGGTTATCGCTTGCAAAATCTTTTGCAGTAGGGGCTTTTGCCTTGTTTTCTTGATTTTCTTCTGTATTTTCTTTTTCCGCTTCTTTTTTCACTTCTTTTTTGGGGGCTTCTTTAGTTCCTGAAGTTTCTTTAGCGCCCTCTAAATTTTGGCTCGTAATGGCTTGAAGCTGTTTGACCGCTTCTTCAATCTCGTTTTCCTTGCCGTTATTGGTATCAGAGCCGGTATCTCTAATCGTTACGAGCAAGGTTTTCATCAAATCAATGGAGTGCAACACGACATCCATAATATCAGGCGTGATTTTGATTTCGCCCTTTCTGGCGCGATTCAAGACATCTTCCATGTTGTGCGTGAGACGCGTGAGAATGTTGAGATTCAAAAACGAGCTAGAGCCCTTAATGGTGTGAGCGACTCTAAAAATGCGATTGAGCAAGTCCAAATCCTCAGGGTTATGCTCCAATTCCACTAAATCCTGATCCAATTGCTCGTTCATTTCAAAGGCTTCAATCAAGAAGTCTTCCATTATTTCTTGCAAATCATCCATTTAAAACCCCTTTTTAGCGTTTGAGATAAGAGTATTTTACAATTTTATAAAAAGAATTACGCATTCTTGTCTAAAATCTTAGAAATTTCTTCGGTGAATTTTTCTGCATCAAACTTGACTAAATACGCTACAGCCCCCATTTCTTTAGCCCTTTCAGCGCTATAATTATCGCAAATAGAAGAATTAAAAATCACAGGAATATAGGCAAACCTGGGGTCTTTTTGGAGCTTGAATAAGAAATGATAGCCATCCATTTTAGGCATTTCAACATCTGAAATAATGAATTTCAAATGTTTCCTCAAATCATCCCCGTATTTTTTGAATAACATTTCTAATTTATCCAACCCATCTTCCCCATCCACAGCTTCAGTGATGCTAAAACCCAATTTACTCAAATGATTCTTTAAGGTTTTTCTTGCGGTCTTGCTATCGTCTAAAAACAACACTTCGCCTTCAAAACGCTCTTTAGGGGTATCTTTAGCGTTTTTAGCGTCTTCATTAAGCTTTAAATCGTCTAAAATGCTTTCTAAATCCAAAATGAGCAGGGTTTTGTCGTTTTCAATGCGGGTCGTGCCGGTGATATTTTCTTTATTGATGCTGTTAGATGCGCTAAAGGATGCAGGCTCCACATCTTTCCAGCTAATGCGCCTGATACGCCTAGCGGAATGGACTAAAAAGCCCATTTTAACATTGTTAAATTCAGTGATAATGACGATTTTTTCGTTTTCCTTGCTTTTATCTGGGACAATCCCTATCCATTTGGCCAAGTCTATAAGCGGAATGATCGTGGATCGTAAATCAAACACGCCGATAATGTAATCCAAATTCGTAGGGTATTCAAAAAGGGTGGGCATGGGGATGATTTCTTGGACTTTAGCCACATTGATGCCATAAATCCCCTCATAAGGGACGCCCTCTTGCATGCCATAAATACGAAAATCCACGAGTTCTATCTCACTCAATTTTAAATCGTTAGCTGTTTTTTCTGCCATGATTTAGGCGTCCTTATTTTGAGATGGTTCTAAAACGCTTGATGATACCTTAAAAAGGCTTTGTTTGTAATAAAAGGAAGGCAGTGGGCAATAAATAGGCGCATTCAAGGGGATTTTTGTGCCGCTTTTGAGATGAAAATGCCCCTCTATAATGCCGTCAATGCTACCAATGTTAAGATTTTTAATGTAGTTTTGGTAGGCTTTTAGGCGCTTTTCAATAAAAGATTGCAATTCTTTTGGCTCTAATTCCCAAAGGCGGATGGGTTTTTGATAGATGAGTTTTTTAAAAAGGGGGTATAAGGTTTTAAAACTTAATAAATTTAAAAAAGTTAAAAAAAATCTGGCCCAAGTGGAAGTGAGTTGCGTGATGTAAAATTCATACGCTTTAGTGATGAATAAATCCCCATGGGCTAGTAAAAAGCGTTTGTTATCATGTTGGAATAATACGGGCTGGTTTTGGCGCTCAAAAACCACCACTTTAGAATTGAATACAAAACGCATGGAAAAATCATGATTGCCTTCAAAATAAAAGACTTGTGAAATTTCGCTTAAAGCATGGATTAGATCAATGATTTTTTGCTGCTCTTTATCTAGGGGTAAATAGCCCACAAGAACATGGAAAATATCGCCCATGAAAAAGACTTGTGGGGGTTTGGCGTTTAAAAGTTCTTTAAGCGTATTGATTAAATGAGGGCTTTTAGGCAAAAAATGCGCATCAGAGATAAAAACAGCCCCACTTTCAAGCGCATAAGATTCTAGCATCTTACTCTTTGAACAAAAAAGAGCCAATCCTTAAAAGATTCGCCCCGCAAGCAATCGCTAATTCAAAATCATCACTCATGCCCATTGAAAGAACGCTCGCATTCTTTAATCGGTCAAAAAGCTTTTTGGTGGTAATAAAGGATTTTTCAATTTCCTTTTCATCATCAGCATGAGCCCCTATACACATAAGCCCCTTAAGCTTGAGGCGCTTGCAAGTTTCACTGATTTGAGAATAAATTTCTAGCGTTTCTTCAGGCATCACCCCGCTTTTACTTTCCTCATACGCGCTATTAACCTGTAAAAGAGCGTTTAAATTGACGCCCAATATTTCGCAACGCTTTTCTATTTTCAAAGCGAGTTTTAAGGAGTCTAAAGAATGCAAAAGAGCGGGTTTTAAACTCAAAAGTGCATTGATTTTATTCTCTTGTAAAGAGCCTATCATGTGCCATTCAAGGGGTAAATGCTCTAAAGAATGCATTTTAATTTTTAAATCTTGGACTTTATTTTCTCCAAAAGCCCTTTGAGAGCAGTTATAGTAATTTTGAATGGCTTCTAAGGAAGCGTTTTTTGAAACAGCCACGATTTTTACAATGTGGTGCCTTGAATAGGCGATGCGAGCCTTTTCTATTTTTGCGATGAGGGTATCAATCCTTTGGCTATAATCTGTCATAGCTCTTCTTTATAGATCTTCTTTATGCGTGCTAAAAGAATGCGTGAGGTGGAATTTTTGATTTAAAGTTTCAAAATCTTTTAAAAGCCCTTTCTTTTTCAAACCCTCTATGACTTCCATGGAGCAATTGGTTTCTGTAGGCCATTCTCTAAAATGTTTATCCATAATGCCCTTATTGGTAGCGTCTATAAAAAAACAATGTTTAGAGGTGAGAATATCGCGTTGCGCGTCAATGTTATTAACGATGCGCCATAACAGCATGTAAGGGTTGTTTAAATCGTTGCTGGTATGCTCTACAAAGATGACAACGCGTAAATACTCTTCAAAACCGAGCAAATTTTTAGCCAGTTCAATGACGCTTTTGTCTTTCTTTTCCACGCTGATTACGCAAATGGGGTTACGGGTGTGCGGGTAATATTGCTTCAAAAGAACGATATTTGGCATTTTATCTTGTAAAAGCGCTAATAAGGCGCTATCGTTTAAAAGCGTGGGGTGGGGGGTGTTGCTTTTAGAGGTCGCATCAATACCGAGTTTCCCCCCCATAGCGTATTCAGGGCTTGCATGATCTAAAGCGTCGCATATGCCTTGAGAGATGAGAATTTTTTCTTTAGAAAAATTTTCTAATACATACTCAATGATAGCGTTGGTGTCTCTTAGATTGGGAGCGTCTTCATTGACAAAAATCGCATGTTTGACAAAACTCATCTGCCCCACACCCCAAAAAGCATGCATGACTTGTTTGGCATGAGCGTTATAGCGCGTGTGTATTTTGGCTAAAATCAAATTATGAAACACCCCATTTTCTGGCATATAATAATCTATCAGATTGGGGGCGTTCATTTGAAGCAAGGGCAAGAACAAGCGTTCAGTCAAATACCCCATGTATTTGTCTTCTAAAGGGGGCTTACCCACCACAGTGGCTAAGTAAATGGAATCTTTTTTATAGCTAATGGTTTTGACTTCTAAAACAGGGTAAGACTCAATGGGGGTATAATAGCCCGTGTGATCCCCAAAAGGCCCTTCAAGCTCTAGCTTTTCGCAATCCACAAACCCTTCTATCACAATATCACAATCCCTTGGCACGCTTAAAGAATTACTCAAGCATGGCATTACTTGCGCTTTTTTTCCTCTCATAAACCCATAGAGCATGAGTTCATAAACCCCATAAGGTAAGGGGGCTGTCGCGCACCATGTGTAGAGCAAATCCCCACCAATAGCGATACTGACAGGCATTTTGACTTTAGCCTTAGCGTATTCGTGGAAAAAGAGTTGGGAGTCTTTATGGATTTGCCAGTGCAAGCCTAAATGGTTTTTATCATAAACTTGCAAGCGGTACATGCCTAAATTCTTTTTTTTATGATCCAGGCTTTGGGTATAGACTTGCCCCATAGTGATAAAAGGCCCACCATCTTTTTCCCAAGTTTTTAAAACGGGTAGATCCAACAAATTGACTTCTTTATTTTGCTTGATAATGAGATCTTTAGGGCGAGTGGTTTTTTTAGGGAAAATGTGTCTTAAATCCCATAAATCTTTTAAGACTTTCAAACCCTCAGTGAAATTTTTAGGAGCGTTAAAGTGCAAGAACGCTTGCATGCGTTGTTGCAGACTTTCTATGGGGGTTTTTAATAAAAGCTCCAAGCGTTTGAAAGAGCCAAAAGCGTTCATTAAAACAGGCATATCAAAGGTTTTGATCTGGTCATGCTCTTTTCTTATGGGTTGCGTGAATAAAAGGGCTTTGCCCCCATTAGGCTTTTTCGCTTCTATATAGGCCAGATGAGCGATTTCTAAATCCACTTCAAGGGGGGTGTCAATGACTTCTAATTCATCATGCTCTTTTAAAAGCTTTAAAAAATCTCGCATCCAACTACCTTAAATAACCACATAATGAACGCTTAAGCACGCAGGAATGTTTTTAAGCTCTTCTAAAACTTCCAAAGAAACTTCTTCATCTACAATAATGAGCGCTAGGGCTTCTTTTTGCGTGTTACGCCCCAAACGAAAATCAGCGATGTTAATGCCATGCCTAGCGAACGCATTCCCCACACTCCCAATAACGCCTGGAATATCCGTATTCCTGAATAAAAGCATTTTACCCTTTGGCTCTATATCAATATGAAACCCATCAATCTCAGTGAGTTTTAAAATATCTTCTTCAAACACCGTGCCGCTCACGCTGATTGAACCATTAGCCGCATTTAGAGTTAAAGAGAGCATGTTTTTATAGGGCGAAGCGCTTTCTTTAAGGCTAACCTTAATCTCAATGTCTCTTTCTTTAGCCACAAAGGGGGCGTTAATGTAATTGATTTTATCCCCTACAACAGGTTTTAACACCCCCACTAGCGCAAAGGCTACAAGGGCGTCTTTAAATTGGTTGATCTCCCCACAAAGACTGAGCTCAATTTTTTGGCACACGCCCTTATGGATTTGACTGGAAAAATAACCCAGTTTTTGCGCTAAATTCAAGTAGGCTTTTGCACTCGCATCAAAAGCTTGCATGGGTAAATTCAAAGCATGCGGGTGGCTTGAACCCCTTAAAGATTCCATAACCCCTTGAGCGGCTTGTTTGGAAATTTCTTCTTGGGATTCTAAAGTGTTTGCGCCAATATGGGGGGTCGCATAAACATTAGGCAAGTCTAAAAGCTTGTTGTGAATGCCAGGCTCTTTAGAAAAGACATCGATACCAAGCCAACGCACTTTTTTGGTTTCTAAAGCTTCATAAAGAGCGTCTTCATTATAAAGCCCACCCCTAGCGCAATTGATCAAAATAACCCCTTTTTTCATGCGTTCGATCTCTTTAGCGCCTATCATGTTAATGGTTTCTTTATTTTTAGGGGTGTGGATAGTGATCACATCGCACTGCAAAATATCTTCAAAATTTTTTGTGTAAATGACCCCTAAATCAGTGGCTTTTGAAGAAGGGATATAAGGATCATAGGCTAGGACTTCCATTTCAAAAGCTTTAGCCCTAATGCCCACCCTAGAGCCAATATTCCCAAAACCAATGATGCCCAGCTTTTTATTTTTCAATTCCGTGCCATACCAATCTTCTCTTTTCCATAACCTTTGGTGTTTGATTTGATCGTTTGCGCAAGGGAATGAGCGCACCGCATTGATCAAATGCGCCATGGTTAATTCCACAGCGGCAATCGTGTTAGCGGTAGGGATATTCATCACTACAATCCCTTTTTGAGAACAGCTTTCCAAATCAATATTATCCACTCCCACGCCCGCTCTCACGATGGATTTTAAGTGGGTTAAGGGCTTTAAAAAATCGCTGGTGATAGGGGTCATGCTGCGCGTGATGAGCGCATCCATAAGAGTGAGTTTTCCTGAAAGCTCATTTTTGGGGCATTTGGAATAATCATGCAAGACAATGTCTTTTTGAGCTTCTAAAATTTGAATGCCTTTAGCATGGATGGGGTCGCAAATGGCTACTTGATACATTTTTATCCTTTGAATCTAAAAAACGGCATGATAGCGTATTTTATAATAGTCTAAATCAGCTAAAAAGCGTTCTTTTTTGTTTTTGTCTAAATAGATGATGAGGTTAGGTTGGTTTTTGGTGTTATCGTAAGCGTAATCAATTTGTTCTTTTTTAAGGATTTCTTTTAAACACCACCATTGATAACCCTTTAAATCCTTAATGATAAGCTTTGAATACTCCCTTTTTTTTTCTTCAAAAGGGATTTCAAAATGATGCTCTATAACAGGGTAATTGATGACTTCTTGCGCATCAAGGTTTTGAGAAAGAGCGTTATTGCGATCTTCTTGGTTATGGGGGGCTTTTTCATTATGAGAGGTTTCATTAGGGTTATTGTCTTCTAGGTTGATGTCATGGCTTTTTGCATCCGTTTGAGAGAGGTTTTTATCTGCATGAGAAATGGCGGGCATTTCTTTTTTAACGCTTAAAAACAAGTAGGCTAAAACGCCAAGAGCGACAGCTAGGGAAATAAAAGCAACAATACTCTTAAATCTCATGCCATTCTCATGCTTTTAAAATCGCTCTTTAGAGCTTTTCTTTAAGAATATCCCCTAAAGTCATTTTATCATCGCTCGTGTTAAAAGCTTGCAACTCTTCTTTTTCTTTTTTGCGCTCTAACCTATGCACAGAAGCGCGCACCTTGTTATTAGATTTTTCAATCGCAACCACCACGCATGTGATTTCTTGCCCTATTTTGATTTCATCTTTTTTCAAGGGGTTCAAGTCTTCATTTTTGATGAGCACATCAATGCCATCAGCGTTAATGAAAACGCCAAAATCCTTAATACTCACCACTTTGCCTTGAACCACGCTGTCTGTTTTATGCTTTTGAGCGAATTCTTCTGTAGGGGAAGTAACCAAATGCTTCGCGCTCAAAGAGATCTTTCTATCTTTTTTGTTGATTTTAAGGATTTTCACTTTGATCACATCGCCAATTTTATAGTGGTCTTTGCACTTTTTATCTTTATCCCAAAAAGCGTCGTGATTGTGGAGCAAACCATCCACCCCACCCAGATTCAAAAACGCCCCAAAATCCGTTAAAGTCGCCACTTTGCCTTCTAAAACATCCCCCACTTGGTGTTTGGATTCAAAAACATCAAAAGGCCTGTTAGTGAGTTGCTTTAAAGAAACCCTTAAACGGCGATTTTTTGGATCAATGTCAATGATCTTCACATCAATCTCTTGCCCCACGCTCAAGTAGTTGCTAGGGTGGCTGACATTTTTATCCCAAGAGATTTCAGAAACATGCAAAAAGCCTTCAATATCATTACCAATATCCACAAACGCCCCATAATTTTCAATATTGCTCACCACCACCTTAATGGCGTATCCGGGTTTTAGCTTGTCTTGGATCTCTTCCCATGGGTCTTCTATGGTCGCTTTTATGGAGAGTGAAAGGCGTCTTTTTTCTTCATCATAAGCGATGGCTTTGACATAGACTTCATCGCCCTCTTTGTAGTATTTTTCAGGGTTGACCGGTCCTTTATGGCTGATTTCAGAATAATGGACTAATCCTTCAACCCCCTTAACTTCTACAAAAATACCAAAAGGGGTGATCTGGCACACAACCCCTAACACCGGCTCTGTAGCTTCTAACAATCCTTTAGAAACTTCAAGCTGTCGTTTGTCATTGACTTCAAAGAATCGTTTGCGAGAAATATTGATAGAATGGTTTTCCTTATCCACATGAACGATGCACGCTTTAATGCGTTTGCCGATATGGTTTGCGTCATTCTTTAAAGAAGAGCGCGAGCGAGAGAGAAAATACTCCACGCCTTGAGACTCCACGATATAACCCCCTTTATTCTTGCCTACAATCTTGCCTTCAATAATGGCGTTTTCATAGTTTTCGCCTAATTCTTCAATTTTGGCTTGAATCTTTTGTTGGGAAATGGCCTTTTTGTAGGAAACGCTAGGGTGTTCACCTTTTTCGGACACATGCACGATAATGGGGTCATTTTTTTGATACAGCAACTGCCCCTTTTCATCGGTGATCTCACTCAAAGCCAAACGGCCTTCTGTCTTACCGCCCACGCTCACCATGGCATAGCCATCATTCTCATTGATGGAAACGATTAGCCCTTCTTTGATAGTGCCTTTTTCTAGGGTTTCTTCTTTTTTTAAGAGTTCTGCGAAGTTTTCCTCCTCGTCATTAAAGTTCTGATCATCTGGTATCTTGCTCATTGACTGCCTTACTATAAAATAAATATAAAATCCTTAGGGACATTGTATCCTTTTTTGGCTTACAAAATCGTTTAAAAATTAACAATTAGCGGTTTTTTTAAAGAAAATTTTCAAAATGTGTTAAATCGTGCTGATTTTTTGCTTGACATTTTCTATAATCCAGTCCGGCGTGGAAGCCCCAGCGGTAATCCCACACAATTTTTTATCCTTAAACCACGCTAACTCTAATTCGTTTTCATCTTCTACCAAGTAGCTGTCTTCACAATGCTGTTTGGCGATGCTTAAGAGCTGTTTGGTGTTTGAAGAAGTTTTACCGCCCACGACTATCATAATATCCACTTCCTTACTCAAATCCAAAGCGGCTTTTTGGTTGTAAGAAGTTGCGTTACAAATCGTGTTAAAAATACGCACTTCAGTGCATCTTTCCACCAAGTAAGAAGCGATTTGCAAGAGTTTGGGGGTTTGTTTGGTGGTTTGGGAGACTAAAGCCACTTTTCGTTGGAGCTTTTTTTCTTGCAATTCTTCTAAAGAATTGATGACTAAAGCCTGGTTAGTGGCATAGCTGATCACGCCCTTGACTTCAGGGTGGTTAATATCCCCAAAAAGCACGATTTGATACCCTTCTTTACTCATGGATTCCACGATTTGTTGGGGTTTGATCACATACGGGCAAGTCGCATCAGTGATTTTGACCCCCTTATTTTTCAAGTATTCTAAATCCTGCTTAGGAATGCCGTGGGTTCTTATGATCACGCTCTTATTTTTAGGGATTTTTTTAGGGTCTTCTTCAATTTTCACATTGAAGTTTTTTTCCAAACGATTGATTTCTTTAGCGTTATGAATGAGCGAGCCAAAAATCAAGCTGTTTTGATTTTTTTCAGCGATTTGTATCGCTCTTTTGACGCCAAAACAAAAACCATAATCCTTAGCCATTTTAATTTCCATTAAAACTCCTTTTTTTGAATAGATTGAGTAAGCGTTTGAATTGCGGGAAAGAAATGTTTGCGCATTCTAAATTGTCAATTTCTAAAGGCAATGCTAAAGTTAAAATAGCGAAACTCATCGCAATCCTGTGATCGTTAAAGCTTTGGATAAGGGGGGGTTTTTTTTGAGAAAAGCGCTGTTTTAATTGGCTTATATCTTCTAATCCCTCTATGCAAAACCCGTCTTCAAACTCTTCGCACTCAATCCCTAAAGCTTTGAAATTAGAAACAACCGCTTTAATCCTATCGCTTTCTTTAGATCGTAAATCTTTAGCGTTTTTAACCATGCTTTTGCCTTTTGCAAAAAGCATAGCGATACTTAAAGCAGGGATTTCATCAATAAGGCTGGCGATATTTTGATCAATGTTAATCGCTTTTAAAGGGGCATGCTCTATATAAATATCGCCAATCATTTCTAAATCTTTGGATTGGATCGCATACTCTATGGAAGCGCCCATTTTTTTCAACGCTTCAAAAGCTTCTATGCGGGTGGGGTTGAGCAAGACATTTTTTAAAAGAAGGCGGCTTTTGGGCGTAATCGTGCAAGAAAGGGCGAAAAAAAACGCGCTAGACGGATCATTGGCTATGGTAAAATCAAAGGCTTCTAGGGGTTTTTCTAGGGGTGAAATCGTTAAAACGCCGTTTTGATTTTGGATATTAGCTCCCAAACTTTTAAGCATGATTTCTGTGTGGTTACGGCTAAGCTCACTTTCTTTATAGGCGCTTGAGCCTTGAGCTTGTAAGGCGCTTAAAATAAAAGCGCTTTTGACTTGAGCTGAAGCGATAGGGCTTTCATAATCGCAAGCTTTTAAAGGACTCCCTAAGATCGCTAAGGGGGCGAAATGGTTATCCTCTCTCCCTAAAATCTTTGCCCCAAAAGTTTTCAAAGGCTCAATGATTCTTTTCATGGGGCGCGCGTTTAAGGAATTGTCCCCGCTTAAAACAAAAAGGCCTTTTTGAGCGCTTAAAAGCCCGCTGTATAAACGCATACTGGTGCCAGAATTGTTGCAATTTAAGATCTTGTTAGGTTCTTTTAAAGCCGTTGGGGGCGTGATTTTAAAAGAATTTTTGGCGATATTTTCCACTTTAGCCCCTAAATTTTGAGCGATTTCTAAAGAGCTCAAACAATCTTCTCCCATTAAAAAATTCCGCACAACACAAGGCTTTTGAGCGAGCAGGCTAAAAATAACGGCTCTGTGTGAGAGCGATTTATCGCTAGCGTTAATGTCAAGCTCTATCATATTTTATCCTTATATTATCCTTATATTATCCCTTAAGGCGGGCGTTAAATTCTTTTTCTAAAATTTCAAGCGCTTTTTGCACGGCTGAATTAACTTCTTCATCATTTAGGGTTTTTTCTAAAGAATGAATCACGCAACGCACGCTTAAGGCTATGGTATTATCGCTTTCTTTAAAAATATCAAGGGGTAGAATCTCGCTTAAATTAGGGATTTGAGCGTCTTTTAGGGCTTTTTTAATCCTACTAAAAGCGGTGTTTTCATCAATGATTAGAGTCAAATCCCTCACGCTGCTAGGGTAAATACTGAAGGGTTTTAATAGCATGGCAGGGCGTTTGAGTTTAGAAGCGTCTATCTCAGCGTAATAGCTTTCAAACAAATCCAATTCTTGGATCACTTTGGGGTGGATTTTAGCAATCACGCCTATGATTTCATGATTTTGAATGATTTTAGCGCTCTGGTAGGGGTGGTTAATGGGGGCTTGAGTGGTCAGTTTTTCCAAGCTAAAATCCCCTATAACTTTTGAAACGCACTCGGCAAAAGAGTAAAAATCCCAAGCCTTGCCTTTAGCATCAGGGTAGCTTTCTTTTTTTTGTAAGCCGCTCGCTAAAAAGCCCAGTTTTTGGATTTCTTCTCTTTTAGAGTTATACACGCTCCCTTTTTCATAAAGGGCTATGCTTTTAAACCCTAAATTTTTATTCCTTAAACTGGCGTCTAAAAGCCCGCAAACAAGGCTCGTTCTTAGGGTGTTTAACTCCGTTGTGATAGGGTTTTGCAATTCTAGGGGATCTTCTAAAACTTCAAAGCCTAGTTTTTGCTGCTTTTCTTTAGAGTAAAACACATAATGAATGACTTCTTTAAAACCGCAAGCGAGAGCCTTGTGTTTAAGGTTTTCAAAAAAGCGGTGTGTGTCGTAATGGGGGTTTGATTTTTTGTTACTGACGCTATCAAGGGGCTTTGAAATCAAATGATTAATCCCTACAAAGCGTAAGATTTCTTCAGCAATATCTTGGATCGTTTTAATGTCATGCCTGAAATTTGGTGCAACAACCTCTAAAATTTGGGGTTTTGAGTTTGGCTCTTTTATGCCAACTTTAAAGCCTAAATTTTTTAAAATGCCTTGAATTTTTTCTTCTTCTATGGCAAGCCCCAAAATTTCGGTAATGTCTTCAAGTTTGAATTTAAGGGTGCGATCTTTTAAGGCATGCTTAGTTTGTTTGCTTTCTAAAATTGCCGCTTTCAAATGGGCACTTAAAAAATTCAAGCCGTCTGATAAATTAGGGTTGCTCCCCCTAGCGCTTCTATAAATAAGGGCGTTGTCTTTTTGAAGCGTTTTATCTTTTAGGGCGTGCAATTTTAAAGACAGGCTTATAGGATCAGTATAGCTCGCTTCTAAAAGCAAACACTCGCTCAAATCTTTTTGATCTTGATGTTTGATAGCGATAGTGGAGCGTTTTTGATGGTTGATATAAACGCTTTCAAGGTTGTTTTCATCGTTTTTCACGCTCAAATCAATAGGGGTTGCATCCAGGCTATAAGCGTTCATCACCACCCCACTAAAATGCGTGCTAAATTCTATGAAATTGTTTAGGTCGTTCTCGCTCAAGGCATTATTATGAGCGAGCGAAAGTTTGACGCTTAAAGGGGTTTTTAAAGAATGATTGCAAATCAAATAATAAGCCAGATGCGATTCAATATTTTCGCCCGCATGAAGCGTGATCAAATCGCTTTTTGGTGTAAAATTTAAAGCCTTAATGGGCTTTAGGGGCGTGTGATAAAACGCGCTAATCTCTCTGGCAATCCCTAAAACGCTCAAGCAATCCCCACGATTAGGAGTCAATGAAATTTCTAAAACATGCGTGTTGAAAGGGGCGTATTCGTTTAATCCTTTCCCTAAAACCAACTCCCCAACGCTCTCGTCTAATTCCAAGATGCCATCATTGATTTTAGGGAATCCCAATTCGCTGCTAGAGCAAATCATGCCGCAGCTTTCAACCCCCCTAAGTTCAGTTTTAGCGATGGTTGTTGAGCCGATTAGCGCCCCATTTAAAGCGACTGGCACGAATTGGTTTGGCGCGACATTTTTAGCCCCACACACGATTTGTAACACTTCCTTACCCACACCCACTTGACACACGCTGAGTTTTTCAGCGTTTTTATGGGGGGCTTTTTCTAAAACCTTACCAACAACCACATTTTTAGGAGCAACACAAGGGATACAGCTCTCCACTTCTAAACCTAAGCGACTCAAATCCTCACAGAGTTTGGCTATATCTTTAGGCGCATCTACAAAAACGCTCAAATCATTAACGCTCAGTTTCATTAAAAACTCTCCAACACCCTCAAATCAGTTTCAAAGAAACTGCGCAAATCATTGATCTGGCAAGTCAGCATGGCTAACCTTTCAATCCCCATGCCAAAAGCAAACCCGCTCACATTCTCATACCCTACGGCTTCAAACACCGCATTATTGACCATGCCACAGCCTAACACTTCTAGCCAGCCTGTGTGCGAGCAAACCCTACAGCCTTCTTGCTTGCAAAACACGCAACTAATATCCACTTCAGCGCTTGGCTCTGTGAAAGGGAAAAAGCTAGAGCGCCACCTTAATTGCACGCCGCCAAAGAAATAATGCAAAAAGTCTTCAATCACGCCCTTTAAGTGCGTGAAACGGATATTCCCTTTTTGATCCACGACAAGCCCTTCAATTTGATGGAACATGGGCGTGTGGGTCAAGTCATAATCGCGCCTAAAGGTTTCGCCTAAACAAATCATCTTAATGGGTGGGGTTTGTTCTTGCATGGTGTGGATTTGAACGGGCGAAGTGTGAGTCCTTAAAAGCTTGTGATCTTTAAAATAGAAAGTGTCTTGCATGTCTCTTGCAGGATGGTAAGGGGGCAAGTTTAAAGCGCTGAAATTATGGAAATCATCTTCCACCAAAGAGCCGATTTCAAGCTTGTATCCTAATGGGGTAAAAAATTCAATGATTTTATTTTTAGTGTGATTTAAAGGGTGAGAAGAGCTTGTTTTAATAGCGTTAAACAAACTCACATCAATTTTTTCTTTTTTCAAGCGTTCTTCTAATTCAAGCTCTAAAATCGCCTTTTTTTTCAACTCAAAGGCCTTTTCAAACGCTTGTTTATAATGGTGGATTTCTTTAGCAAAGGCGTTTTTTTCTTCGCCGTTTAGATTTTTGAGCTGGTTGAATTTATCCGCAAAAACCCCTTTTTTACCCAAAGCGCTCAAGCGCGCTTCTTCTAACTCTTTGCTATTAGTAACCTTTTCTAATCGCTCTATTAAGGTGTGCAATAACGATCCTTATATTTTATTTTTAAAAAGCTATAATACAACTTTAATAAAAGAAAAACCTTAAAAGGGAGCAAAAAAGCATGAATGTGTTTGAAAAAATAATCCAAGGCGAAATCCCTTGTTCTAAGATTTTAGAAAACGAGCGTTTTTTATCCTTTTATGACATTAACCCTAAAGCTAAGGTGCATGCGTTAGTGATCCCCAAACAAAGCATTCAGGATTTTAATGGCATCACCCCAGAGCTTATGGCGCAAATGACAAGTTTTATTTTTGAAGTGGTGGAAAAATTAGGCATCAAAGAAAGGGGCTACAAGCTTTTAACCAATGTGGGTAAAAACGCCGGGCAAGAGGTGATGCATTTGCATTTTCATATTTTGAGCGGGGATAAACATTAAAAGCGTTGGTGTGTTTCGTGCAAGCGTTTTTAAATAGGAGTTTTGCTCCCTTGCTCAATCCTAATGAGAGTCCTTTAGAGCAGGTTAAATCCAGTATTATTTTAAAAAAAGGGGTGTCTTATTTTGACTGGGGGGCTTCAGGTTTAGCGAGTGCTTTAGTGGAAAAGCGCGTGAAATCTTTACTGCCTTATTATGCGAACGCTCATTCTGTGGCTTCTAAGCATGCGATTTTAATGGGCATGCTTTTAAAAGAGTGCCAAGAAAAGTTAAAGCGTTCTTTAAATTTGAGCGATGATCATTGCGTCTTGAGCACGGGGTATGGGGCGAGCTCAGCGATTAAGAAATTTCAAGAAATTTTAGGGGTGTGTATCCCTTCAAAAACGAAGAAAAATTTAGAGCCGTATTTGAAAGATATGGCTTTAAAGCGTGTGATTGTAGGGCCTTATGAGCATCATTCTAATGAAATCAGCTGGCGTGAAGGCTTGTGTGAAGTGGTGCGTATCCCTTTAAATGAACATGGCTTATTGGATTTAGAAATTTTAGAGCAAACTTTAAAAAAATCTCCTAACAGCTTGGTTTCTATGAGCGCGGCTTCTAATGTAACCGGACTGCTTACGCCCTTAAAAGAAGTTTCATCATTGTGTGAGAAATATAAGGCCGCTTTGGCTTTGGATTTGGCGAATTTTAGTGCGCATGCTAACCCTAAAGATTGCAAATACCAAACCGGTTTTTATGCGCCTCACAAGCTTTTAGGGGGCATTGGAGGGTGCGGTCTTTTAGGCATTTCTAAAGATTTGATTGACACGCAAATCGCCCCGAGTTTTAGCGCAGGGGGCGTGATTAAATACGCTAATTGCACACGGCATGAATTTATTGATGAATTGCCTTTGAGGGAAGAGTTTGGCACGCCAGGGTTGTTGCAATTTTACAGGAGCGCTCTAGCGTATCAATTAAGAGATGAATGCGGTTTGGATTTTATCCACAAGAAAGAAAACAACCTTTTAAGAGTGCTCATGCATGGCTTAAAAGACTTGCCCGCTATCAATATCTATGGGAATTTAACAGCGAGTCGTGTGGGGGTAGTGGCTTTTAATATTGGTGGGATTTCGCCCTATGATTTAGCGAGGGTTTTGAGCTATGAATACGCTATTGAAACACGGGCGGGTTGCTCTTGCGCGGGGCCTTATGGGCATGATTTGTTGAATCTTAACGCTCAAAAGTCAAGCGATTTTAACGCTAAACCCGGATGGCTTAGAGTGAGCTTGCATTTCACGCATTCCATAAACGATATTGATTATTTGCTAGACAGCTTGAAAAAAGCGGTTAAAAAATTGCGTTAAGCTAAAACTATTTTTAAGGAAAAATTTGGACATTTTAGATTTGAACAAAGCGCAAGCGGTGCAACAAAATGAGCAAGAAGTAGAGGATAAAGAGCGAGAGTCTAAAGAGCCGGTGGTTTTAGAAGATTTGAGCGCTTTAGCATGGATTGAATTAGAAGAGTTTAGCCGCCTTTCAGGGCTTCCTAAAGAAAGGATCTTAGAATTAGTGAATATCGGTAAAATTAAAAGCAAAATAAGCAACAACAAGCTTTTAATTGATGCGAGCAGCGGGACAAACGCTTTAATCAAAAAGGTAGAAAATAATTTGATTTCTATGGATATGAACGGGCGTTCTTTAGAGCCTGTGTTTGTGGAAAAGACCATTAACACGATTTTAAACTTGCATGATAAAGTCATTGGCGCTAAAGATGAAACGATTTCAGCCTTTAAAAATGAAAACATGTTTTTAAAAGACGCTTTAATCTCTATGCAAGAAGTTTATGAAGAAGATAAAAAAACCATTGATCTTTTGCGAGACGAACTCCATCAGGCGAGAGAAGAAATTGAATTTATGAAGAGGAAATACCGCTTGATGTGGGGGAAAGTCGCTGACATGAGCAGCGTGAATAAAAAGTAGTTTTAAATTAACACCCGGGCTTTGCGGGCTTATTAGCGGTAATTTATGTGAATATATGTTAGAATTTGGGGTATTTTAACAGAATGCAAGCTTGAAGGAGAACCATGTCCATTTCACGCAGAAGTATCCTAACAAAAATCCCAATCGCGCTCGCTAGCGCTAATGTTTTAAAAGCTGTTGGTGTTTTTGAAAAAGTAGAATCCATTCCGCATGCAACGCATTTTGGCCCCTTTATCGCAAAGGTTCAAAACGGAGTGGTTAAAGATATTATCCCCCAAAAGAGCGATTATAACCCTACCATGATGTTAAAAGCGATGGTTGATAGGGTGTATTCAGATAGTAGGGTGAAGTATCCTTGCGTGCGTAAGAGCTTCTTAGAAAACAAAAAAAACCACAAAGAATTGCGCGGGAGAGAAGAGTTTGTGCGCGTGAGTTGGGATGTGGCGTTGGATTTGGCGGCTAAAAAACTTAAAGAAATCCCTAAAGAAAACATCTATAACGCCAGTTATGGTGGCTGGGGGCATGCGGGTAGTTTGCATCGTTGTCATCATTTGGCATGGCGTTTTTTTAACACGACTTTAGGGGGGGCTATTGGCACTGATGGGGAATATGGCAATGGCGCGGCTGCAAGAATAAACCCTATGATTGTAGGGGATATGGAAGTTTATTCGCAACAAACCACGCATGAAGAGATGATTAAAAATTGCAAGGTGTATGTCATGTGGGGAGCGGATTTGTTCAAGTGCAACCGCATTGATTATTTCGTGCCAAACCATGTCAATGATAGCTACTACCCTAAGTATAAAAGAGCTGGTATCAAATTCATTAGTATCGATCCCATTTATACCGAAACCGCTCAAGCCTTTAGCGCTGAATGGATACCCATTCGCCCTAATACTGATGTAGCGTTAATGCTAGGCATGATGCATTATCTTTACACGAGCGATCAATACGATAAAGCGTTTATCGCTAAATACACTGATGGCTTTGATAAATTCTTACCCTATTTGCTAGGAGAGAGCGATAATGCGCCTAAGACTTTAGAGTGGGCGTCTCAAATCACTGGAGTGAGCGCAGAAAAAATCAAAGAATTAGCGGATTTGTTTGTTTCTAAACGCACTTTTTTAGCGGGTAATTGGGCCATGCAAAGAGCTCAGTATGGCGAGCAACCTGATTGGGCGTTAATTGTTTTAGCCTGCATGATTGGTCAAGTGGGTTTATCTGGTGGGGGCTTTGGCTTTTCTATGCATTATGGAGGAAACGCTCAAGCAAGCTCAGGGGCAAGAATTGTTCCGATGATTTCACAAGGGCATAATTCTGTAAAAAGCGTTATTCCAGCATCTAGAATTTCTGAAGCGATTTTAAATCCGGATAAAGAAATTGATTTTATGGGTAAAAAACTCAAATTGCCTAAAATCAAAATGATTTATAATTGTGGGGCGGATTTATTGGGGCATGAAGCTGATACAAACGAGCTGATTCGCGCTTTAAGGACTTTAGATTGCGTGATCGTGCATGAGCCTTGGTGGACGCCTACGGCAAAATTTGCTGATATTGTCTTTGCTTCCACTAGCACTATGGAAAGAGATGATATTACTTTTGGAGGGAGTTATTCTAAAAATGTGGTTTATGCCATGCGTAAGGTGATAGAGCCTGTTTATGAATCTAAAGACGATTATGAGATTTTCAGACAGCTTGCTTTACGCATTGGGGGCAATGAAACAGAGCAGAAATTCACTGAATCTAAGAGTTACATGGAATGGATTAAGGGCCTTTATGAAAAAAGCGATGGTCCTACTTTGAAATCGTTTGATCAGTTTTGGAGGGATGGCTTTGTGGAGTTTGAAATCCCTGAAAATGCGAGAAAGTTTGTGCGTCATGCGAAATTCAGGCAAGACCCTATTAATAATAAGCTGGACACAGAGAGCGGGAAAATTCAAATTTTTTCTCAAAAATGCGCGGATTTTAAACGGGCCGATTTTAAAGGGCATCCTACTTGGTTTGAGCCAGCTGAGTGGCTAGGCTCTAAAATGGCTGAGATTTACCCGTTCCATTTAATCTCTCCGCACCCAAAATACCGTGTCAATTCACAGCTTGATAACACTTGGGTTAGGAATGTGTATAAAATTCAAGGCAGAGAGCCTGTAATGATCAACGAACTAGACGCTAATAAATTAGGCATTAGGCATGGTGAAATTGTAGAAGTGTTTAACGCTAGGGGGAGGTTGTTAGCGGGGGCGTTTGTAACTAAGAATATCCGTCAAGGGGTTTTGAGTATCCAAAAAGGGGCGTGGTATGACCCAGAAGATGTGGGGGTTAGAAACCCACGATGCAATGCAGGGCATGTGAATACGCTCACTTCTTTACGCCCCACAAGCAGCATGACACAAGCCATTTCAGCCAATACCGCCTTAGTTAATATCAGAAAACTCAGAAGGTATGAATTAGTCAAGCCCTATCATTCCATTTCAACACCAAGCATTATTGGGGCTTAAAAGGAGTGAAAATACTAACATGAGAGTGTTTTAGAAAGACTTGAGCGCTAGCCAAGCTAAAGCGTAATTCTCAATTTTTATATTATAATACTTTGCGTCATGCAGCCTATAGTGATGCAACCGATGATAAGTCAAGGATGATAAAAGATGAATATTTTTCAAACGAGTTTGAAATGTTGCGTGGGGTTGGTTTTGTCTATGGGGGTCTTATTAGGGGATTTTAAAGCCTTTAAGGTTAGGGTGGATAAAAGTTTAACCCCGCCCTTTTTGAATGTGCTTTCATTGGCTTTTAAACAAGACATGAAAAAAGAGATCGTTTTTGTGATCACCAAAAGCAACAAATTGAGTAAAAAAGTGCTTTGTGATTTTGACGCTTTTTTATTGCCCGAGGCTTTGATGAGGGATATGCCTAAAAAAGCGCTATTCAATAAAGAGTTTTTATTCCAGTCTAAAGAAAGTAAGACGCTCTATGCGTTTTCGCTGATTGATTCTCAATATTGCTCAAAAGGTGGAAATTACAGACACGAATTAGAAAGATTAGAGTGCTGGTTTGTGCAAAAAGTGCCTGAGTTAGCTGAGAGCCACAGAGTGGATTATAAGAGCCAGTATGATAAAACACAAACAAACATAAAGAATGAGCGATGATTTTAGTATTAGATTTTGGGAGCCAATACACACAGCTGATTGCTAGAAGATTGAGAGAGAGCGGGATTTATGCAGAAATAGTCCCTTTTTTTGAAAGCATAGAAAACATTCAAAAAAAAGCCCCTAAAGGTTTGATTTTGAGTGGGGGGCCAGCGAGCGTGTATGCTAAAGACGCTTACAAGCCTAGTGAAAAAATCTTTGATTTGGATTTGCCGATTTTAGGGATTTGCTACGGCATGCAGTATTTGGTGGATTTTTTTGGAGGGGTAGTGGCTTGCGCGAACGAGCAAGAATTTGGTAAGGCTGTTTTAGAAATCACTCAAGATTCTGTGATTTTTGAAGGCGTGAAAATTAAAAGCCTTGTGTGGATGAGCCATATGGATAAAGTCATAGAATTGCCTAAAGGCTTCACTACCCTTGCAAAAAGCCCTAATTCCCCCCATTGCGCGATTGAAAGCGCTAAGATTTTTGGTTTGCAATTCCACCCAGAAGTCATTCAAAGCGAAGAAGGGGGTAAGATTTTAGAAAATTTTGCCCTTTTGGTTTGCGGCTGTGAAAAAACTTGGGGGATGCAGCATTTCGCTCAAAGAGAAATGGCGCGCTTGAAAGAAAAAATTGCTAACGCTAAGGTTTTGTGCGCGGTGAGTGGGGGCGTGGATTCTACGGTGGTCGCTACGCTATTATACAGAGCCATTAAGGATAATTTGATCGCTGTTTTTGTGGATCATGGCTTGTTGCGTAAAAATGAAAAAGAAAAAGTGCAAGCGATGTTTAAAGACTTGCAAATCCCTTTAAACACGATAGACGCTAAAGAAATCTTTTTGTCTAAATTAAAGGGCGTGAGCGAGCCTGAATGGAAGCGAAAAATCATCGGCGAAACCTTTATTGAAGTGTTTGAAAAAGAAGCCAAGAAGCACCATTTAAAAGGCAAAATTGAGTTTTTAGCCCAAGGCACTTTATACCCTGATGTGATTGAATCCGTGAGCGTTAAAGGGCCTTCAAAAGTGATCAAAACCCACCATAATGTGGGCGGATTGCCTGAATGGATGGACTTTAAACTCATAGAGCCTTTAAGGGAATTGTTTAAAGATGAGGTCCGTTTGTTGGGTAAGGAATTGGGTGTGAGCCAGGATTTTTTAATGCGCCACCCCTTTCCAGGGCCTGGACTTGCGATAAGGATTTTAGGCGAAGTCAGCGAGAGTAAGATCAGATGCTTGCAAGAAGCGGATTTTATTTTTATAGAAGAGCTTAAAAAGGCGGATCTGTATGACAAGGTTTGGCAGGCTTTTTGCGTGCTGTTGAATGTCAATTCTGTGGGGGTTATGGGGGATAATCGCACTTATGAAAACGCTATTTGTTTAAGAGCGGTGAATGCGAGCGATGGCATGACAGCGAGCTTTTCATTTTTGGAGCATTCTTTTTTAGAAAAGGTTTCTAATCGTATCACTAATGAAGTGAGCGGTATCAATAGGGTGGTGTATGATATTACCTCTAAACCACCAGGAACGATTGAATGGGAATGATTATCTCAAAAAATAGAGATAAAAAGTGGGATTTTTTGGGTAAGATTAGAAATTGATTTTAAAGAAAAAGAAAGAAAGGAATTTAATGAAAAAAGGTAGTTTAGCGGTAGTTTTAGGATCGTTATTAGTGAGTGGGGCGTTTTATACGGCTCTAGCTGATGGAATGCCTGCAAAGCAACAGCACAATAATACGGGCGAGTCCGTGGAGTTGCATTTCCACTATCCTATTAAAGGCAAACAAGAGCCTAAAAATAACCATTTAGTTGTCTTAATTGATCCTAAGATAGAGGCCAATAAAGTTATCCCTGAAAATTATCAAAAAGAGTTTGAGAAGTCTTTATTCCTCCAATTGAGCAGTTTTTTAGAGAGGAAAGGCTACAGCGTTTCGCAATTTAAAGATGTTAGCGAAATCCCTCAAGACATCAAAGAAAAAGCGTTGCTCGTTTTGCACATGGATGGGAATGTGGCTATCTTAGAAGATATTGTAGAAGAGAGCGATGCGCTTAATGAAGAAAAAGTTATAGACATGTCTTCAGGGTATTTGAACTTGAATTTTGTTGAGCCAAAAAGTGAAGATATTATCCATAGTTTTGGTATTGATGTTTCAAAGATTAAGGCTGTGATTGAAAGAGTGGAATTGCGGCGCACCAATTCTGGAGGTTTTGTCCCCAAAACTTTTGTGCATAAGATTAAAGAAACCGACCATGACCAAGCCATTAAAAAAATCATGAATCAAGCCTATCACAAAGTGATGGTGAGTATCACCAAAGAGTTAAGCAAAAAACACATGGAACGTTATGAAAAAGTTTCTAGTGAAATGAAAAAACGAAAGTAGTTTTTAGAGCCGCTTTAAATGGTTTTTTAAAGAATGGGGGGTTGATTTTGGGTGGTTTTTGTTGCTGTTGCAGTTTTTTGAGTGTTATTTTTTAAAATTACGCTCAAAAATCAAAAAATTCAGTTATAATAACAATTTATGTGAAAAATTTCGGGGCGTAGCGCAGTCTGGTTAGCGCACTTGGTTTGGGACCAAGGGGTCGAAGGTTCGAATCCTTTCGCCCCGACCACTTTTTTGCATAATTTATTGTTCTGTTTAAAATTCTTTGGTAGAATGTCGCTTCCTTTCATTGAATGGTGGGAGTAGCTCAGTCGGTTAGAGCATCAGATTGTGGTCCTGAGGGTCGTGGGTTCAATTCCCATCTTCCACCCCATCTCATTAAATAAGCGTTTTACCAAGTTTATATTAGTCGTTTCTTTATTTGAATTGTAAGCGTTCGTAGCTCAATTGGATAGAGCACCAGACTTCGGATCTGGGGGTTAGGGGTTCGACTCCCTTCGGGCGCACCACCTAACGCCAGCATCATGCGCTTGTAGCTCAGCTGGATAGAGCAACAGCCTTCTAAGCCGTAGGTCGCAGGTTCGAGTCCTGCCAAGCGCACCACTTTTGACATTCTTTAAAGAGGAGTTATGGATTCTTTAGAGTGGGGATTACTCATTTTCTTAATTCTTGTTTTTCTTATAGGCATAGGATACTACATCTTTATGGTTTTTTCTTCTAAAGATTGATCATCAAAATAGTCCAATGACAAGAGGTAGAAATCTCTAAAACACAGATCTTACATGAAAACATTAATAAAATATTAAAAATATTAAATAAAGCAAGATTTGTTAAAAATTAAGGCTCTGTTTTTAATTGAACTTCAATCATAAAATTAAAAAATACTCAAAGCCATCAAGCAATATAGCGATCTGAAAAGAGACTCACAATTGGGATAAAGCCCGCTTTTTAGGGATAAATAAAAAGCGCTTTCAAATTGCATAGGCAACTTTATGGGGTGAAGCGTTTCTAATTTTTGGTATAATCGCTAGAAATTACGAGAAAGATTATCTTGTTTTAGTGGGGTTTTGCATGCGTTGGCTATTGTATTGGGTGTTGGTATTATTATTGTTTTTAAATCCTTTGAGGGCGGTTGAAGAGCATGAAACAGATGCGATTGATTTGTTTTTGATTTTCAATCAAATCAACCAACTCAATCAAGTCATTGAAACTTACAAGAAAAACCCTGAAAGAAGTGCTGAAGTCTCTCTGTATAACACCCAAAAGAATGACTTGATTAAAAGTTTGACTTCTAAAGTGTTGAATGAAAGGGATAAAATTGGCATTGACATCAATCAAAATTTAAAAGAGCAAGAGAAAATCAAAAAGCGTTTGTCTAGAAGCATTAAGGGCGATGATTTCTACACTTTCATGAAAGACAGATTGTCTTTAGATATTTTGTTGATAGATGAAATTTTGTATCGTTTTATAGATAAAATCAGGGGCAGTATTGATATTTTTAGCGAACAAAAAGATGTAGAAAGCATCACCGATGCTTTCCTTTTGCGTTTAGGGCAATTCAAACTCTACACTTTCCCTAAAAATTTAGACAATGTCAAAATGCATGAATTAGAGCGTATGTTTAGCGATTATGAATTGCGTTTGAACACTTATACCGAAGTCTTGCGTTACATCAAAAACCACCCTAAAGAAGTGCTTCCTAAAAACTTGATCATGGAAGTGAATATGGATTTTGTGTTAAACAAAATCAGCAAGGTCTTGCCTTTCACAGCCCATAGCTTGCAAGTGAGTAAGATTGCGCTTGCTTTGATGATTTTAGCTCTATTGCTAGGTTTAAGGAAGTTGATCACTTGGCTTTTAGCTTTATTGCTGGATTGGATTTTTGAAATCATGCAACGCAATAAAAAAATGCATGTCAATGTGCAAAAAAGCATTGTTTCGCCGGTTTCTGTCTTTTTAGCCCTGTTTAGTTGCGATGTGGCTTTAGATATTTTCTACTACCCTAACGCATCGCCCCCTAAAGTTTCTATGTGGGTGGGTGCGGTGTATATCATGCTTTTAGCATGGTTAGTGATAGCGCTTTTTAAAGGCTATGGGGAAGCGTTAGTTACGAATATGGCTACCAAAAGCACGCACAATTTTAGAAAAGAAGTGATCAACTTGATTTTAAAAGTCGTGTATTTTTTGATTTTTATTGTCGCGCTTTTAGGGGTTTTGAAACAACTAGGGTTTAATGTTTCAGCCATCGTCGCTTCTTTAGGGATTGGGGGGTTAGCGGTGGCTTTGGCGGTTAAAGATGTGTTGGCGAATTTTTTTGCTTCTGTCATTTTATTATTAGACAATTCGTTTTCTCAAGGGGATTGGATCGTGTGCGGTGAAGTGGAGGGCACGGTGGTGGAAATGGGGTTAAGACGCACCACGATCAGAGCCTTTGATAACGCTCTTTTGTCCGTGCCTAATTCAGAATTAGCCGGAAAACCCATCAGGAATTGGAACCGCCGTAAAGTGGGAAGGCGTATTAAAATGGAAATAGGCTTAACTTATAGCTCCAGTCAAAGCGCTTTACAGCTTTGCGTCAAAGACATTAGAGAAATGTTAGAAAACCACCCTAAAATCGCTAATGGAGCCGATAGCGCTTTGCAAAATACGAGCGATTACCGCTACATGTTTAAAAAAGATATTGTTTCTATTGATGATTTTTTAGGGTATAAAAACAATTTGTTTGTCTTTTTAGATCAGTTTGCGGACAGCTCTATCAATATTTTAGTGTATTGCTTTTCTAAAACAGTGGTTTGGGAAGAGTGGCTAGAAGTCAAAGAAGATGTGATGTTAAAAATCATGGGGATTGTAGAAAAGCACCATTTGAGTTTTGCTTTCCCATCACAGAGCTTGTATGTGGAGAGTTTGCCAGAAGTTAGCCTAAAAGAAAGGGCTAAAATCTAAAATTATTGGTAGATGTATTCTTTGGTTAAGGGGAAAGTGTTATCCACGCTGTTGGTTAAAAGCAATTGGAATAAATCCGCGCTCCCCACCCTAAAGGCGGACGCGCAAGTCCTTAAATACAGATCCCACATGCGGATAAAGCGTTCGTCATAGCCGAGTCTTTTGACTTGGTCTAGATTGTGGTTGAAGTTGTCTCGCCAAATGTCTAAAGTCTTAGCGTAATGGATGCGTAAGCTTTCCGCCATGAGCAAGTGGAAGTCGCATTCGCTCATCACGCTCATCACTTCTCTTAAAGAGGGCAAGTAGCCGCCCGGAAAGATGTATTTATCCACCCATGCGTTAGTCTTGCCTTCAAAACAGCATAAAATGGAGTGGAGCAAAAACATCCCGCCTCTCTTTAACACTTCTTTAACTTTTTTGAAATAAAAGGGCAAATTATCCTTACCCACATGCTCAAACATGCCCACGCTCACCACCTTATCAAAGCGATACAAACGCCCGTCTAAATCCTGGTAATTCAATAACTTGATCGTTACTTTATCCTCTAACCCTAGCTCTTGGACTCGTTTGTTAGCCTGTTTGTATTGCTCGCTAGAAATGGTGATCCCCATCACTTGCGCCCCATATTCTTGCGTGGCTTTTATAGAAAGATAGCCCCAGCCACAGCCTATATCCAGCAGTTTTTCGCCCGGCTTTAAATGGAGCTTTTTTAAAGTGTGATCTAATTTTTGGAGTTGGGCGGTGTGGAGAGTGTCATCGTCTTTTTTGAAATAAGCGCATGAATAGCTTAAGGTTTCATCCAGCCAGATAGAATAAAAGTCATTCCCTAGATCGTAATGTTTAGAAATGTTGGAGCTTTCTCTGATTGGTTTTTGGATAGCTTTAGCGTTGTCATGTTTGTGCAAATGCTCATAATTGGTTTGCAAATACAAAGAATGCATCACCTCATCCATAGAGCCTTCAATATCAATCACGCCGTCCATATAAGCCTCAGCAATCGTCAAAGACATGTCTTTTTTAATATCGCTAAATTTTAGGGGGCGGTGGATCTTAAGGGTGAATTTAGGCGAATGTTCGCCATTCCTATAAACGCTATCATCCCAAAAAACGACCTGATAATCGCCGTTTTTCCACTGCTTGAACATGCTTTTGAGCAAAAATTTTGAAATCATCTGTCTATTCCTTAACTCATTTTTCAATTTTTTGAGCGTTAATTATAATGAATTTTAAGCTAAAAACGCCCCATGAATACGCATAAATTCAACCTCTATTCTCTAAATTTTTAAAAGCATGTTAAAATTAAGAGATTTCAAACAATTTTAAGGTAACACGATTATAAAGATGCAAAAATCACTGATCACAACCCCCATTTATTATGTGAATGATGTCCCCCATATTGGCCATGCTTATACGACTTTGATTGCGGATACTCTAAAGAAGTATTACACGCTTCAAGGCGAAGAAGTCTTTTTTTTAACCGGCACCGATGAGCATGGGCAAAAGATCGAACAAAGCGCGAGATTGAGGAATCAAAGCCCTAAAGCTTACGCCGATAGCATTAGCGCGATTTTTAAAGACCAGTGGGATTTTTTCAATTTAGATTATGATGGTTTTATCCGCACCACAGACAGCGAGCATCAAAAATGCGTGCAAAACGCCTTTGAAATCATGTTTGAAAAAGGGGATATTTATAAAGGCGTTTATAGCGGGTATTATTGCGTGAGCTGTGAGAGTTATTGCGCGATCTCTAAAGCGGACAACACGAACGATAAAGTCTTATGCCCTGATTGCTTGAGAGAAACCACGCTTTTAGAAGAAGAGAGTTATTTTTTCAGATTGAGCGCGTATGAGAAGCCTTTATTGGATTTTTACGCTAAAAACCCCGAAGCGATTTTGCCCGTTTATCGTAAAAATGAGGTAACTTCTTTCATTGAGCAGGGTTTATTGGATCTGTCTATCACGCGCACGAGCTTTGAATGGGGCATTCCTTTGCCTAAAAAAATGAACGATCCTAAGCATGTGGTGTATGTTTGGCTGGACGCTTTATTGAATTATGCGAGCGCGTTAGGGTATTTGAATGGTTTAGACAATAAAATGGCGCATTTTGCATGCGCTAGGCATATTGTGGGTAAGGATATTTTACGCTTCCATGCCATTTATTGGCCAGCTTTTTTGATGAGTTTGAATTTGCCTTTATTCAAGCAGCTTTGCGTGCATGGGTGGTGGACGATAGAGGGCGTGAAAATGAGTAAGAGCTTGGGTAATGTTTTAGACGCTCAAAAAATCGCTATGGAGTATGGGATTGAGGAATTGCGTTATTTTTTATTGCGTGAGGTGCCTTTTGGGCAAGATGGGGATTTTTCTAAAAAAGCGTTAATAGAAAGGATCAATGCGAATTTGAATAACGATTTGGGGAATTTGTTGAATCGCTTGCTAGGCATGGCTAAAAAATATTTCAATCATTCTCTAAAAAGCGCAAAAATCACCGCTTATTATTCTAAAGAGCTAGAAAAAGTGCATCAAATTTTAGATAACGCTAATTCTTTTGTGCCTAAAATGCAATTGCATAAAGCTTTAGAGGAATTGTTTAATGTTTATGATTTTTTAAACAAACTCATCGCTAAAGAAGAGCCATGGGTTTTGCACAAAAACAACGAATCAGAAAAACTAGAAGCCTTATTGAGCTTGATCGCAAACGCGCTTTTGCAATCAAGCTTTTTGCTCTATGCGTTCATGCCAAAGAGCGCGGCTAAATTAGCGAGCGCTTTTCATGCAGAGATTACGCCCCATAATTACGAACGCTTTTTTAAAGCTAAAAAATTACAAGATATGATTTTACAAGACACCGAGCCTTTATTTTCCAAAATTGAGAAAATTGAAAAGGCTGAAAAAGCGAGAGAAGTCCCACCAGAAAAAGAAAAAAAAGAAAAAAAAGAAAAAGCCCCACTAAAACAAGAAAATTATATCAGCATTGAGGATTTTAAAAAAGTAGAGATTAAAGTGGGGCTTATCAAAGAAGCTCAAAGGATTGAAAAATCCAATAAATTACTGCGCTTGAAAGTGGATTTAGGCGAAGGTTGTTTGAGGCAGATTATCTCAGGGATCGCTTTGGATTATGAGCCTGAAAGCTTGGTGGACCAAATGGTGTGCGTGGTGGCTAATTTAAAACCCGCAAAGCTTATGGGTGAAATGAGTGAGGGCATGATTTTGGCGGTGCGAGATAGCGATAATCTGGCCTTAATCAGCCCTACCAGAGAAAAAATTGCAGGAAGTTTGATTAGCTAAATGCGATTAGGGGTGAATGAAGCCGTAGAATTGAGTTTGGGCGAATTGCAAAACACGCCCTCAATCAGCTATTTTAATTCTATTGTTTTGTCTTTAAACAAAGTCCAAAAAGGCTCTTTATTTGTCGCTAAAGATCACACTCTCATTCCTAAAGCTTTAGAGTTAGGGGCTTATGGGATTTTATACGCAGGAGAATACCCTTTAAGCGATAGGGATGTGGCATGGATCAAGCTTAAAGATATAGAGCATTCTTTGAATCATTTGTTTAAATTTTGCTTGTTGAATGAGCGCGTGGTTGGAGCGCTGTTAAGCCCTATAGAATTAGAGATCGCTTCTAAGATCATGGTGAGCGATTTTGTGTGGTGCTTGAAAGAGAGCCTTGAAGATTTATTCATTATAGAGGGGTGTAAAATAGCCTTTTTTGATAAATTGGAGTGGTTTCATTTGTTTTATAAGCAAGAGCGTTTGAAAGAAGATTTGAAAGAAAGCCGTTTAATCGTTCTCAACCAATCGTTTTTTTGCAGCGCTTTAGTCTATGAAAAACAAGAATACGAATTAAAAATGCCATGCATCTTTTTAGAGTCTTTAAAAAGGGTCATTCAATTGTGCGAGAAATTACAAATTGAGTTTGATTTGAATCTTTTGGGCAAAAAAGAATACCCTTTAGATCATTGCAAACCCTTTTTTGTGAATAAGAATTTAGAAATATCCCCTTATGGTGCAACGGCGAGGGTGATTGTCGCTGAGACTTCAAAAGAATTGTTTGAAATGATGCTTCAAAAAGCCCTTGAGACTCTATCGTGGGGGAAAATTGTCGTGTTTTGCCGTAAAAACAGCGCGGCTTTCTTTAAAAAAACCAACCCTTATTTTTACACCACCCAAAACAACTTAAAAGAGCAATTAAAAAATTTAGCGTTTAATTTCGCTTTTATTTATGGGATTAGCTCCCATCATTTAGAATCCCTTTTAAACCCCCCCTTTTTTAAAAAAACCCCCACGCTATGGTAAGTCATGCTCATTTGTAACGATAAATCCAATCCAAAAACCCTTTTAGAAGAAATCATGGCGTTAAGGCCATGGCGTAAAGGCCCTTTTGAAATTTCTCAAATCAAGATTGACAGCGAATGGGATAGCTCTATTAAATGGGATCTAGTCAAAAACGCCACTCCTTTAAAAGATAAGGTTGTGGCTGATGTGGGGTGCAATAACGGCTATTACTTGTTTAAAATGCTAGAACATGGGCCTAAAAGTTTGGTGGGGTTTGATCCGGGCGTTTTAGTCAAAAAACAATTTGAATTTTTAGCCCCTTTTTTTGATAAAGAAAAAAAAATCATTTACGAGTCTTTAGGGGTAGAGGATTTGCATGAAAAATACCCTAACGCTTTTGATGTCATTTTTTGCTTAGGGGTGCTATACCATAGAAAAAGCCCGCTAGAGGCTTTAAAAGCCTTGTATCATGCTTTAAAGATAAATGGGGAGTTGGTGTTGGACACTTTAATCATTGATTCGCCCCTAGACATCGCCCTTTGCCCTAAAAAAACTTATGCTAAAATGAAAAATGTTTATTTTATCCCCAGTGTTAGCGCGCTAAAGGGGTGGTGCGAAAGGGTAGGGTTTGAAAATTTTGAAATTCTTAGCGTTTTAAAGACCACGCCTAAAGAGCAGCGTAAAACGGATTTTATTTTGGGGCAGAGTTTGGAAGATTTTTTGGATAAAACAGATCCCTCTAAAACTTTAGAGGGGTATGACGCTCCTTTAAGGGGGTATTTTAAAATGCTTAAACCAAGCAAGCTTTAAATATAAGGATAAAATAGTGCAAGAATCAGTCGTTCGTGTGGATTATGACTCTTTAGAAACTTGTAAGAATTTCAAACCAAGCGTTGGCACTGAATTGGTCGTTTTAGAAAAAGATATAGCCCATGCGCGTTTCAAGGGCAATGAAAGCATGGTGTATGAAGAAAATTTTGTGCATGCCGGGTTTGTGCTTATTGCGTGCAATTATGCGGCCTTGTGCGCGTTGAATAAAAGACACAGCGTGGTGGTTTCTAATAACATTAATTTTTATGCCCCCCTAGAATTGAATCAAGAAGCGCTCATTAAAGCGCAAGTGGTTCAAGATGGCGTGAAAAAAGCTGAAATAAAAATAGAGGCGTTTGTGTTAGACATTCAGGTTTTAGAGGGACTGATAGAAATCGTGGTGTTTGATAAAAAGCCTTTCAAATTCAATTTTAAAGAAGAGTAGTTAAATGGTTATTGTTTTAGTCGTGGATAGCTTTAAAGATACTAGTAATGGTACTTCTATGACGGCGTTTCGTTTTTTTGAAACGCTGAAAAAAAGAGGGCATGTTATGAGGGTGGTTGCCCCTTATGTGGATAATTTAGGGAGTGAAGAAGAGGGGTATTACAACCTTAAAGAGCGCTATATCCCCCTAGTTACAGAAATTTCACACAAACAACACATTCTTTTTGCTAAACCGGATGAAAAAATCTTAAGAAAGGCTTTTAAGGGAGCGGATATGATCCATACTTATTTGCCTTTTTTGCTAGAAAAAACAGCCGTAAAAATCGCGCGAGAAATGCAAGTGCCTTATGTTGGCTCTTTCCATTTACAGCCAGAACATATTTCTTATAACATGAAATTGGGGTGGTTTTCTTGGTTTAACATGACGCTTTTTTCGTGGTTTAAATCTTCGCATTACCGCTATATCCACCATATCCATTGCCCGTCAAAATTCATTGTAGAAGAATTAGAAAAATACAACTATGGAGGGAAAAAATACGCTATTTCTAACGGCTTTGATCCCATGTTTAGATTTGAACACCCGCAAAAAAGCCTTTTTGACACCACACCCTTTAAAATCGCTATGGTAGGGCGCTATTCTAATGAAAAAAATCAAAGCGTTTTAATCAAAGCGGTTGCTTTAAGCAAATACAAACAAGATATTGTATTATTGCTCAAAGGCAAAGGGCCTGATGAGAAAAAAATCAAACTTTTAGCCCAAAAACTAGGCGTAAAAACGGAGTTTGGGTTTGTCAATTCCAATGAATTGTTAGAGATTTTAAAAACCTGCACCCTTTATGCGCACACAGCCAATGTGGAAAGCGAAGCGATTGCGTGTTTAGAGGCTATTAGCGTGGGGATTGTGCCTATTATCGCCAATAGCCCTTTAAGCGCGACCAGGCAATTTGCGCTAGATGAACGATCGCTATTTGAGCCTAATAACGCTAAAGATTTGAGCGCTAAAATAGACTGGTGGTTAGAAAACAAGCTTGAAAGAGAAAGGATGCAAAATAAATACGCTAAAAGCGCTTTAAACTACACTTTAGAAAATTCAGTCATTCAAATTGAAAAAGTTTATGAAGAAGCGATCAAAGATTTTAAAAATAACCCCCATCTCTTTAAAACCTTATCGTAACAAAAGGATAAAAAATGCAAGAAGTCCATGATTATGGGATTAATTTTTGGAGCAATAACGAATTTAAGATAGAAAAAGGCTTGGTTAAAGTTTGCCATGGCAAAAACCCCTCGCTTTTAGAAATCGTTCAAAGCGTGCGCGATAAGGGCTATAGAGGGCCTTTGTTGGTGCGATTCCCCCATTTGGTGCAAAAACAAATCAAAAGCCTGTTTGATGCGTTTTCTTCAGCGATTAAAGAGTATCAATACAGCGGGGCTTTTAAGGCGGTTTTCCCTTTAAAAGTCAATCAAATGCCCTCATTTGTTTTACCTTTAGTGCAGGGGGCTAAAGGTTTGAATTACGGATTAGAAGCCGGGAGCAAGTCTGAACTCATCATCGCAATGAGTTACACCAACCCCACAGCCCCTATCACCGTGAATGGCTTTAAAGACAAAGAAATGATTGAGCTTGGCTTTATCGCTAAAAGCATGCAGCATGAAATCACTTTAACGATTGAGGGTTTGAACGAGTTAAAAACCATTATCGCCGTGGCTAAACAAAACGAGTTTTTAGCCTGCCCTAAAATTGGTATCCGCATCCGTTTGCACAGCACTGGAACTGGCGTTTGGGCAAAGAGTGGGGGGATCAATTCTAAATTTGGCCTTAGCAGCACTGAAGTTTTAGAAGCGATGCGCCTTTTAGAAGAAAACGACTTGTTAGAGCATTTCCACATGATACATTTCCATATAGGCTCTCAAATCAGCGATATTTCGCCCTTAAAAAAGGCTTTAAGAGAAGCGGGAAACCTGTATGCAGAATTGCGTAAAATGGGCGCTAAAAATCTTAACAGCGTGAATATTGGAGGGGGGTTAGCCGTAGAATACACCCAACACAAGCACCACCAAGACAAAAACTACACTTTAGAGGAATTCAGCGCTGATGTGGTGTTTTTATTGAGGGAAATTGTGAAAAATAAGCAGGAAATAGAGCCGGATATTTTCATTGAATCAGGCCGTTATATTTCCGCTAACCATGCCGTTTTAGTGGCCCCAGTGTTAGAATTGTTTTCGCATGAATACAATGAAAAATCCCTAAAAATCAAAGAAAGTAATAACCCCCCATTGATTGATGAAATGCTAGACTTGCTCGCTAATATCAATGAAAAAAACGCCATTGAATACTTGCATGATAGTTTTGATCACACCGAGTCGCTATTCACGCTTTTTGACTTGGGTTATATTGATTTGATTGACAGGAGCAATACTGAAGTTTTAGCCCATTTGATCGTCAAAAAAGCGGTGCAATTGCTTTATGTTAAGGATCATAACGATATTTTACGCATTCAAGAGCAGGTCCAAGAGCGCTACTTATTGAATTGCTCGTTTTTCCAAAGCTTGCCGGATTATTGGGGCTTAAGACAGAATTTCCCGGTCATGCCCTTGAATAAATTAGATGAAAAGCCCACTAGGAGCGCGAGCTTGTGGGATATTACTTGCGATAGCGATGGAGAAATCGCTTTTGATTCCACAAAGCCCTTGTTTTTGCACGATATAGATGTGGATGAAGAAGAATACTTTTTAGCGTTCTTTTTAGTGGGAGCGTATCAAGAAGTTTTAGGCATGAAACACAATTTATTCACGCACCCTACGGAATTTAGCGTGGTTTTTGATGAAAAAGGCGATTATGAAGTGGAAGATATTTGCGAAGCCCAAACGATTTTAGATGTGCTAGATGATTTAGACTATGACACTAAAGAGATCGAGCGCCTTTTAAAACAAAAAATTGAAGACAACAACCAACTAGACATGGAAGAAAAGAAAGAAATCATGGGGCGCTTGTATGTCATGCTGAGCGAAAACGGGTATTTGCGCACGATTTCTTAAAGAGTGCTATAAATGGATTCAAACGGCTTTAATCGCTATCAATCCATAAAAGAAAAATAAGAGAGAATAAAAGAGAGAAAAAGAGAGCCCCCTCCCCAAAGGGGTTTAATTTTCAACCCCCTCCTCTTTTTCTAAATTAGCAAGATACTCATCAACCTCGCCCACGCTTGCCAAACCAAAATTATTGTAAATATCTTTTAACAGATTTTCGGTAAGACCCGCACAACTTAAGCCGTATTTATTGATACCGCCATCGCATAAGAGTTGCGCCACGAATTTTGCATCCGCTTTATTTTTAGGTAAAAGTTTCGCCCACTCTTCCAAAGTTACACCAGATCTCTTACCATCAGGTCTTACCAAATTTTTTGCGTAAGTTTCAATCGCCTTACAGAATAAACAAACATCCCCCATTTGCATGTCATCAAAGGTGTCAAAGAAACCCTCTTCCTCTCCCCTGTTTTCAATCATAGCATTCCACTCCGCATCGCTATGGTGTTTTAAATCCGCCATAAAAGAGAGCGCATGGATAATGATTAAACTCGCTTGAAAACCACGCCCCACCATAACTCATCGGAGCGAATAACACACCAAGTCGCATATTTCTTTTTTCGTTAGCATAAAGGTCTGCCATAGTGAGAAAACCACCCTCTGCTACATCAGGGAATCAAAGTCCAACTTATATTTGCTTTCTTTCTCTTTAGGAGTAGAAGTCCTTTCCTTAACACTAGCGCCACTCGTTACGATTTTAAGACCCTCTAAAATGTCTTTCTTACCGCTTTCGGCGTGATTTTTCGCAACTTCACTCAAAGGAGTGTGCTTAAACCATTTTAAGAATTTTTCGCTATTGAAAGCGTAAGAAACTTCGTTGCCTTTTTGGCTCCTTAAGGTTACGCGATTAAACCCAATACTAATGGCTTTAGCCTCCACCACTTTGTCGTTGATTGTGGCTTTGACCAACGCGCCTACTTTTAACTGATTTTCGTTTTGAAAACCCATAAAATACTCCTTTGATAAAAATTTTAAAAATCCGCTATAATCACCCATCCAATGTTTTTTATCTTTTCAGCATGGCTTGTTCCTCCTTGTTGGGGTTTGAAGCGCTAAAAACAGACCCTTTATTTTTGAGCGATCGCATCATTTAATGTCTTTTAAAAGAGCGTTTTTAAAAGCTTTAATGGCGCTTTCACCCACTAATGCAGCGATACGATAATGCACGATTAAAAAGTTTAATAATTTTTCACTCCTTTCTTTGATTTGATCGACCCCAAAAGAAGCGTTTTTGGCCACTTCTTTTTCACTATAAGAGCCTTTTATGTATTCTTTTCTTTTTTCATCAAAAGGTTTGTTGCTTAAAGAGCTGTTAGCGTTTTTAGGGATTAAAAGCAAGTTCCCTAGAGCATGCACGATGTTAGGGTTTTTGGCCCAATTTTTTTCTTTAGCGCTATAGCCTTGATCGGGATTTTGGGGCAAGATATGCTCAATGCTTTCTGTATTGCCATCAAAATTCAGAGTCGTTTCAGGGTTATGGTGCAACTCGTATTCATAAAGCAAGTAATTCAGCGCCTTGCCCCATTTATACCATTTCTCAGCATTCTTTTTAGAGTGGATATACTCTTCAAGCAATTCCAAAGCACTATACTTTCTGTTGAAAAAATTCTTTTCTAGCGTTGGAAGATTTTCAATGACGATATTTTCTTCCCCATATCTATACGCTTTGAACGCCATAAAAGCTAATTCAATCCATTCGTTTTTAGCCGTGTTCTTGCTAGCAACCCTATAGATTAAAAACCCGAAACGCTCTAAATGTTCTAATAAGCCCTCTAATTCTTTGGTGGTATAAGGTTGTTCATTAGCGCTTTTTCCAGCACGCTGTATGGTTAAAAGAGAGAGCAATAAGGGCAAAAAAGCGCTATCGCTCAAAGCGTTTAAGCGCCGCATCTTTTCTAGCAAATCGCGCATTTTAGGCGTGATTTCAATCTCAAGTTTTTTATTGTCATCAACAATAAGGGTGATAGATTTTTCATCAAGCGTGTGCAAGAAATTCCAAACTTTAGACGAATAAGAAAGATAAAATAACAAATCATCTATTTTTTCATATTTCTCATTAAAGTTGGTGTTGTCGGTATATCTTTTATGAGCGTTAAACTCCATCTCCAATAACCTCTTTTTAAAATCCCCTTTCTCGCCATAATAATACGCCACGAAATGCTTTAAAAAACCCTCTAAATGAGCGTCTTCAAACTGCCTCAAATCGTGATAAATGAGCGTGTAAGTATCGTTGATTTCTTGTTGGAGTTTTTCTAATTTTTTGCCCTCGCAAATCTTGTGCGCCACAAAATGCAAGCGGTTTTTTAGCAATTCCAGAGTGGATAGATCCTTACCACGATTGTTAATCGTTTCAAAAGAGCTGAAAGGATCGATCCTGTTATCGTTCAATCCCACCACGCTAAAAAGCATTTTCTTTATAAGGGCATCAAACATTTTTTCAAGCGCTTCAATAGGCGTATCGCTGATTTTTTCTTTAAAAAATGCATAAGCCTCAATAAGATTTTTAGCGTAAAAAGAAGTTTTGAACGCTTTTAAATCTTTTTCCTCTTCAGTGATCGCCCTAAAAGCTTCACGCAAACCATAATACTTATAGGATAAAATGGGTTCAAGGTTGATTAAAGAATACTTTGGGTCTTTGTTTTGGGTGGTTTTTGCTAAAAGGCCCAGTAAGATCAGGCTTGTAGCCAATCGTTGCTGGCCGTCTATGATTTCAAAAGCGCTATTTTCAAAATCATTTTCAAGCTCTCTTAAGGTTAAGCTGTGCATGTAATGGAATTGGTTTCCTAGTTTGGACACATGCTCTAAATCGTTCCAAAAATCCTTTAATTGCCTTTCTTGCCATGCATACCCCCTTTGATAGCTGGGGATTTCAAATACGCCTTTTTCAATCACTCCGTCTAAATCCAACAATTCCATTAAAATCCTTTCTTAAATGATGGGTTTATGGGTAAAAATCCATAACCCTTAATTTTTTCGCTCGATCAGTTTTGGTTGCCCAAGTCGGGTGCTGTGCGTGAAATGCCAAGTGTTTTTATTGACCAATTCTTCGTATTCCTGGCTCCCTTTTTGAGCGCAAACGCCCTCAACCTTTAGCGCTCCCTCTTCATCAATCCCGATAGTGTCATGGTCAATCTTTAGGGCAAAAACGCTCCGTTGGACTTCAGCCCCTCTAGTCGTTGAATCCTCATTCACAATGCCAATGATATAATCCGCTTTACGCATGAGTTCAAAATGCTTGTGCTGAGCCGCTTTGTTTCGTCGTGAGCGAAAATAGCCCAAAGTGCATTCATCGCACCACTCTTTAAAATCCTCATTTCCTGGAATGGTTCCCTTGTATGCACCTGAAACCATGCACAACAACAAATTGTATTTTTCATGCGCTTTCAAATTTTCTAACTGAGCCATCATCTCTCCTTTAAATTTAACTCTGTAAGCCCCACTGATTGAAAAATGGGGCTTATCGAATCAAATTTTTTAAAAATGTTGTGCGGGTTAATGAAAGGGGGAATGATAAAGAGTAGGGGATTTTTAAATAGGTTTTGGTAAAAGTTATAACAATAGGGTAGCGTTGCTTGATTGCTTGATTGCTTGATTGCTTGATTGCTTGATTGCTTGATTGCTTGATTGCTTGATTGGATGGTTGGATGGTTGGATGGTTGGATGGTTGGATGGTTGGATGGTTGGATGGTTGGATGGTTGGATGGTTGGATGGTTGGATGGTTGGATGGTTGGATGGTTGGATGGTTGGATGGTTGGATGGTTGGATGCCATTTCTACCCCTTTTTTAAAGATGACATGCAGTATTCTATCTAGCGGTATTTAATTATCTTTTTATCTTTTTATCTTTTTATCTTTTTATCTTATGTAATGTTTTATCTTTTTATCTTTTTATTTTTTTATCTTATGTAATGTTTTATCTTTTTATCTTTTTATTTTAATGATGCGTTTTATCTTGCGATGTGCTTTATTCGTTTTACCTTATGAAATGTTTTATCTTTATTTAATTTAAGACTTTATTTAAAATTTAAGGCTTTATTTATGTTAAATGTTAAGGATTTATTTATTCAAAGCTTTATTGATTTAAGGCTTATCTTATTTTAAGCTTTTTATTCCTACCCCCCTTCCAATCATTTCCAAACCGCTTTTATCCATTTCTTTCAAATTCTAAAAACTTTAAGCAAACTTTAAGCATTGCATGTCTATAATTACATTTCGTTTTTAAAGACAAGCTTTAAAAAGTTCTTTAATTTGAAACAACTCAAACAAGTCATAAAAGCCAAAAAGCTTTTAAACAAGTTAAGTTATAGAGGTCAAAAAGCTTTTGAATATAAAAAGCTCATTAGCTGATAAAACTTGGCGATTAAAAAAAGATTAGGGATCAAGCATTTTTAGTCTTCTTTAAAGGGTTTAACATTAAGAGCGATTATAGCAAGTTTTTAAAGAGAAACGAAGTTATTTGATTTAACATTGTTAATAGCCTATGTAAAAGTAAAGTAAAACTACAATAACTCTGTCTTATATTCATTAAGGCAGTGGTAGCGCTAATAGAATATTCGTGCAATTGTCGTTATTCATTATAAAAGGGCGGGTTTTAAAGGATATTTTAAAATTTAAAACAAGCTTTTAAGAGCAGATGGCGGATGCCTTGCCAAAGAGAGGCGATGAAGGACGTACTAGACTGCGATAAGCTATGCGGAGCTGTCAAGGAGCTTTGATGCGTAGATGTCCGAATGGGGCAACCCAACTAATAGAGATATTAGTTACTCTAATTTAGAGAGCGAACCTAGTGAAGTGAAACATCTCAGTAACTAGAGGAAAAGAAATCAACGAGATTCCCTAAGTAGTGGCGAGCGAACGGGGAAAAGGGCAAACCGAGTGCTTGCATTCGGGGTTGAGGACTGCAACATCCAAGAGAACGCTTTAGCAGAGTTACCTGGAAAGGTAAGCCATAGAAAGTGATAGCCTTGTATGCGACAAGGCGTTCTTAGGTAGCAGGATCCAGAGTAGGCCAGGACACGAGAAATCCAGGTTGAAGCCGGGGAGACCACTCTCCAACCCTAAATACTACTCTTTGAGCGATAGCGAACAAGTACCGTGAGGGAAAGGTGAAAAGAACCGCAGTGAGCGGAGTGAAATAGAACCTGAAACCATCTGCTTACAATCATTCAGAGCCCTATGATTTATCAGGGTGATGGACTGCCTTTTGCATAATGATCCTGCGAGTTGTGGTATCTGGCAAGGTTAAGCGAATGCGAAGCCGTAGCGAAAGCGAGTCTTAATAGGGCGATTGAGTCAGATGCTGCAGACCCGAAGCTAAGTGATCTATCCATGGCCAAGTTGAAACGCGTGTAATAGCGCGTGGAGGACTGAACTCGTACCCATTGAAACGGGTTGGGATGAGCTGTGGATAGGGGTGAAAGGCCAAACAAACTTAGTGATAGCTGGTTCTCTTCGAAATATATTTAGGTATAGCCTCAAGTGATAATAAAAGGGGGTAGAGCTCTGATTGGGCTAGGGCTGCTCGCCGCGGTACCAAACCCTATCAAACTTCGAATACCTTTTATCGTATCTTGGGAGTCAGGCGGTGGGTGATAAAATCAATCGTCAAAAGGGGAACAACCCAGACTACCAAATAAGGTCCCTAAGTTCTATTCTGAGTGGAAAAAGATGTGTGGCTACTCAAACAACCAGGAGGTTGGCTTAGAAGCAGCCATCCTTTAAAGAAAGCGTAACAGCTCACTGGTCTAGTGGTCATGCGCTGAAAATATAACGGGGCTAAGATAGACACCGAATTTGTAGATTGTGTTAAACACAGTGGTAGAAGAGCGTTCATACCAGCGTTGAAGGTATACCGGTAAGGAGTGCTGGAGCGGTATGAAGTGAGCATGCAGGAATGAGTAACGATAAGATATATGAGAATTGTATCCGCCGTAAATCTAAGGTTTCCTACGCGATGGTCGTCATCGTAGGGTTAGTCGGGTCCTAAGCCGAGTCCGAAAGGGGTAGGTGATGGCAAATTGGTTAATATTCCAATACCGACTGTGGAGCGTGATGGGGGGACGCATAGGGTTAAGCGAGCTAGCTGATGGAATAGCTAGTCTAAGGGCGTAGATTGGAGGGAAGGCAAATCCACCTCTGTATTTGAAACCCAAACAGGCTCTTTGAGTCCTTTCAGGACAAAGGGAGAATCGCTGATACCGTCGTGCCAAGAAAAGCCTCTAAGCATATCCATAGTCGTCCGTACCGCAAACCGACACAGGTAGATGAGATGAGTATTCTAAGGCGCGTGAAAGAACTCTGGTTAAGGAACTCTGCAAACTAGCACCGTAAGTTCGCGATAAGGTGTGCCGCAGCAATGCGGTCTCAGCAAAGAGTCCCTCCCGACTGTTTACCAAAAACACAGCACTTTGCCAACTCGTAAGAGGAAGTATAAGGTGTGACGCCTGCCCGGTGCTCGAAGGTTAAGAGGATGCGTCAGTCGCAAGATGAAGCGTTGAATTGAAGCCCGAGTAAACGGCGGCCGTAACTATAACGGTCCTAAGGTAGCGAAATTCCTTGTCGGTTAAATACCGACCTGCATGAATGGCGTAACGAGATGGGAGCTGTCTCAACCAGAGATTCAGTGAAATTGTAGTGGAGGTGAAAATTCCTCCTACCCGCGGCAAGACGGAAAGACCCCGTGGACCTTTACTACAACTTAGTACTGCTAACGGGAATATCATGCGCAGGATAGGTGGGAGGCTTTGAAGTAAGGGCTTTGGCTCTTATGGAGCCATCCTTGAGATACCACCCTTGATGTTTCTGTTAGCTAACTGGTCTGTGTTATCCACAGGCAGGACAATGCTTGGTGGGTAGTTTGACTGGGGCGGTCGCCTCCTAAAAAGTAACGGAGGCTTGCAAAGGTTGGCTCATTGCGGTTGGAAATCGCAAGTTGAGTGTAATGGCACAAGCCAGCCTGACTGTAAGACATACAAGTCAAGCAGAGACGAAAGTCGGTCATAGTGATCCGGTGGTTCTGTGTGGAAGGGCCATCGCTCAAAGGATAAAAGGTACCCCGGGGATAACAGGCTGATCTCCCCCAAGAGCTCACATCGACGGGGAGGTTTGGCACCTCGATGTCGGCTCATCGCATCCTGGGGCTGGAGCAGGTCCCAAGGGTATGGCTGTTCGCCATTTAAAGCGGTACGCGAGCTGGGTTCAGAACGTCGTGAGACAGTTCGGTCCCTATCTGCCGTGGGCGTAGGAAAGTTGAGGAGAGCTGTCCCTAGTACGAGAGGACCGGGATGGACGTGTCACTGGTGCACCAGTTGTTCTGCCAAGAGCACCGCTGGGTAGCTACACACGGATGTGATAACTGCTGAAAGCATCTAAGCAGGAAGCCAACTCCAAGATAAACTTTCCCTGAAGCTCGCACAAAGACTATGTGCTTGATAGGGTAGATGTGTAAGCGCAGTAATGCGTTTAGCTGACTACTACTAATAGAGCGTTTGGCTTGTTTTTTGCTTTTTGTATAAGTATAACGGCAATAAGCGCGGATAAGTTACCACTGCCTTACTGAGTGTAAGAGAGTTGGCGTTTTATAAAGACTTTTATATAATAAACTTTAATGAGAAATTAGGATAAAATCTGACTCGTTTTAATTAAGGGCTATTAACGATCTTCTAAAAACAAGCTCCCTATAAAGAGAAAGGGGAGTTAAGGGTAAATGCGTTTTATCTTTAGCTCCCTTTTCCTTGTGCCTTTAGAGAAGAGGAACTACCCAGTTAACCATTCCGAACCTGGAAGTCAAGCTCTTCATCGCTGATAATACTGCTCTTTTCAAGAGTGGGAATGTAGGTCGGTGCAGGGATAGGGAAATGTTTTTTAATCTTGCTTTTTTATCTTTTTTTAATCTTATTTTTAATATTTAATGTTTGGTTTAGATGGTTGGGTTTTTATAGAGTTTTATTCTTCATTCAAAGTTTTTAGGGTTTTAAGAAAACGAGTTGTTTTTATTATAACAAGGAAGCGCTCAAAAAACTTTTGGCAAAAATTATTGTAAAATTATTCTAAAAAAGGATCTTCATGCCACCATTAAAAGGGATTCTTGCCGATCGCAACGATTCTAATCAATCCTGTCTGTGCATTTTTAATGGAACCATTTCAAAAGACAAAATTCTATCCAATAGCGCGTTTCAAAGCTTCACTATTAAATATTCGCAGAAAAGATTGGAACTTTATGGGAAAGTTAATCAATTTATTTTAAAAGGAAAAATTTATGGATGAAATTAAAACGCTGTTAGTGGATTTTTTCCCGCAAGCAAAGCATTTTGGGATAATCTTGATCAAGGCTGTCATTGTCTTTTGTATAGGTTTTTATTTTTCGTTTTTCTTACAAAAAAAAACCTTGAAACTTTTATCCAAAAAGGATGAGATTTTAGCGAATTTTGTCGCGCAGGTTACTTTTATCTTAACCCTTATCATCACCACAATCATTACGCTCAGCACGCTAGGCGTGCAAACCACCTCTATTATCACTGTTTTAGGAACAGTGGGGATTGCTGTGGCGTTGGCTTTAAAAGATTATCTTTCAAGCATTGCTGGAGGGATAATCCTTATCATTTTACACCCTTTCAAAAAAGGAGACATCATTGAAATCTCTGGCCTAGAGGGCAAAGTAGAAGCGCTTAATTTTTTTAATACCTCTTTACGCTTGCATGACGGGCGCTTGGCGGTTTTGCCCAATAAAAGTGTCGCTAATTCTAATATTATCAATAGCAATAACACTGCATGTCGGCGCATTGAATGGGTTTGTGGGGTAGGGTATGGGAGCGATATTGAACTAGTGCATAAGACGATAAAAGATGTTATTGATACAATGGAAAAAATTGATAAAAACATGCCCACTTTTATTGGAATCACGGATTTTGGATCCAGCTCATTGAATTTCACCATTAGAGTTTGGGCAAAAATTGAAGATGGGATCTTTAATGTGCGTAGCGAACTCATTGAACGCATCAAAAACGCCCTAGACGCTAACCACATTGAAATCCCTTTCAACAAGCTAGATATTGCTATTAAAAATCAGGACTCTTCTAAGTGATTGGTGTGAGGCGCATTGTAGTAATACTTGAATTTTAAAGGAGTAACCCAACGAGCGAATGCTAAAGCACCTAGTAGCGGTTATCTCTGGTTGTAGGACATATAACGATGAAGCCATTTAAAGAGTTTGGATTAAAAGAAGCCAACAATTAAAGCCAATCAATTTGACACTAACGCTGGGCATTGCTTCATTAACGAACAAGACCTTTTAAGTCAGCTCATCAATGTTAGCGGCATTATCTCACGACATCTCATTAGCGATAAGGCAGGTAGAGAACATGGGCCTAGTTTATGCGTTGGTTAAAGACACTGCATGCAACGGCTTAAATAAGCACTATGATTTCATCTTTGACATTGATCTTTGACATTGATAACCCTTTGAGCGATGAAGCATTAACCAGCTAATCATTGAAGTCCCTAAATCAGCCCTAAAGAATGTAAAACTCAATCAAATTAAAAATGTATTGACTTCTCAAACCTATAACGGAGTTTATGAATTCACGGGTGGCAAGCATGAAAAACAAAGCCCTTGGTTTTTGCCAAATGAGTTTCTAGCGCTTCATTAACTAGTGGGTGTTTTTGGGATAATTTCCCCTTTTTAAGCGCTTTAAAATCCCCCAAACGCTCTAGAAGTCAGCACACTCATTAAAATCAAAGCTTTTTAATTTTATTCTAAAAAACGAATGAGAAAAAGCCCAAACAAACCGCTTTATTATCAGCCCTATAAAAATAGGGGAGAAAAGCGAGATTTACAATTAATCTTGCTGGATTCTCATGGTTGTGGGTATGGATAGCTCTTCTTCAGTAGGGATCTCACCATTACCCACTTTTCTTGTTTGTTTCATCACAGGCTGAGAGGGCGTGGCGATCGATTCCAAACTCGCTCCAACGCTGTTTCTTTCAGCACCGGTTGCAATGATAGTAACGCGCACATGATCAATGGGGATATTCTCGCTCGTGTGTTGGCCAAACTTAACATCAACATCTTGATGGGCTTGATCTTGAATAAAATCGCATGCGTTGGAATAAGCCATCATAGGATAATCAGGGTGGTGCTCAAAAAAGACAATAATGCTCTTAGCCCCTTCAATAGAAGCGTCATCAAGAAGAGGCGATTGGATTGCATTTTCCACCGCTGCTTTAGCAGAATCTTCGCCAGTGGCTTCACCAATACCCATTAACGCAAAGCCTTTAAAACCAAGAGCGCTCTTTAAATCGGCAAAATCAACATTGATATTACCGGGTTTAGTGATGATGGTAGAAATACCGCTCACAGCCCTAACCAAAACATCATCAACTTCCCTATAACATTCCGTGATGCTAGCGTTTTTCTTCATGGTGAGAAGGATTTTGTCATTAGGGATAACCAAAATAGAATCGCTGGATTGCTCCAATTCTTTCAATCCCTCTTCAGCCCTCTTTCTTTTTTGATTCCCTTCGTATTTGAAAGGCTTGGTAACGACAGCAATCGTGAGCGCTCCCACTTCTTTTGCGATTTTAACGATAGTAGGGGTGGCTCCAGTCCCAGTCCCTCCTCCAAGTCCTGTAGAGATAATGACTAATTTAGCGTCTTTAATCGCTTCTCTCACTTCATTAGCGCTTTCTTCAGCGGCTTTTCTACCAATATCAGGAATCCCCCCAGCGCCTAAACCTCCAGTAGATTCTTTGCCTAAAAGGATTTTAACCGGAGCAGGATTGTTTTTGAGGTGTTGGCCATCAGTATTAACAGCAATGGGGGTAACATCTTGATGCACGCCGTATTCAACCAGGTGTTTAATCATGTTAGACCCCCCACCTCCAACACCGATGACGACAATCTTAGCCCCTTTATAAGCTGGATCGCTTACTTCTTCAATGCTTGCTTGACCAATATTATAATTTTCCATCTCTGATTGCTCTGATTGATGAACCATAGCCACATTCCCCTTGACATACGATTTTTGCAAATCTTAAACTTTGATAAATAGTTAAAGGATTATACCATGTTTTCTAGCTTTTGATAACTATTTATTAAGGCGTCTTTATCGCATAAAGAAATTGTTGTATCTTAAAAGATTTTAGAAATCTTATCAAGAAAACTTTTAAAAAAACCTTTTTGCTCGGTGGGTTTTACGGGTAAAAAATCATCGTTTTTAGCGGTGTTTGAAGGAGCGCTAGGGGCTTTTAAATCGCTCAAATTCCTTTCTGTAGGCGATGAATGGATATGGGGGGTAGGGCTTGATTGGTGGGCTGTTCTTGTGTAATCATCAATTTCATGGTAGCGGATAATCCCTTTAGAGTCTCTTTCATAGTTGGTATGCCCCCCTGCTTTGTATAAAATCAAGCCGACCACGACTGAAAAGCGAGGGTCTTTCAAGTCTTCAAACATGCCCATGATATTGTATTTTTCCATAGGGGCGGCCAAACGCACGGGGTAATTAGTGAAATGGGCTTTAGCCAGCTCTTTAATCCCTTTCATTAAAGCCATCCCGCCGGTTAAAACAACGCCCCCACCCAAATGCTCTTCTAAACCGCTATCTTGAATGCTCCTGTGGATGATTTGAAAAGTTTCCAAAGCCCTGTCTCTCATGATATTTTGGATTTTGCTAAGAGGCACTACATGGCTTTCATTGCCATCCGATCCGGTGGTAGGGATTTGGACACTTTGAGAGGGCGTTTCTTCGCCGCTTTCAAAAGAAAGATCCCCATATTTGATCTTAACTTCTTCAGCGTAAGGGAATGGGGTGTTGAGCATGGACGACAAATCCGTGCTTAAATGGTGAGAGCCTATGGGTAAGTATTTGTTATAGCGTATGGAATTGCCGCTATAAATCGTAAGGTTGCATGTCTCTCCGCCTATATCCACGCAAGCCACGCCCAATTCCCTTTCATCATTAGACAAGGTAGCAATGGAGGCGGCATAAGAATTGATCACGATGTTTTCAATCTCCACCCCAGATTGGATCATGATTTTTTCTAAATTTTCAATGTTGTTTTTTTCTGTATAGACAATGTGGATAAAGACTTCCAAGCGAGTCCCGCTCATCCCTAAAGGGTCATTCACTTCTTGTTTGTCTAAAGTGAAGCGATAGGGGAGGGCATGCAAAATATGCTTGTCGTTATCCAAGCCTGCTTTAGCGCATGCGTTATTGATAGCGCGATTGATTTCATCAATGGTTACCACATTATCTTTGGTGCTCGCTACACCGGTAACATCTCTAATGCTTTCAGTATAAGCCCCCGAAAAAGAAACAATCGCTTTAGTTTTAGGGTAATACGATTCCCTAAAGGAGGAAATGGGGTTATTCCTGTCTTCATCAGCGTTCAAACCCGCCATTTTTTTAGCGCTATTAATCACTTCTTTAATGGCGTTAGAAGCGTGAGCAAGGCTATTGATACGCCCTCTTTTAATGGCTTTTGAATTGATTTCTTTGGAGTCTTGATGGGCTGTGCCAATGATGCGCAAAATCCCTTCTTTAAATTCAGCCACTATCGCGCAAATCTTTCTAGAGCCTATATCAACCCCTATAACGATTTCTTTATGTTCCATGATTTCCCCTTGCATTATTGAATGTATTTGACTATCTTATAGCGTTTTTTCAATTCTTCTATCAACGCTTTATCAAAAAAATCCGTTTTAGTGTTATTGACTAAACGCTGCATATACTGGCTTTCTTCTGCGCTAAATGAGTGGTTGAAATTTTGCTCTGTGATTTGATAGAGCACCATTTTATTATTAATAGCGATAAACCCCTTTTTTTCCTGGCGGTTAAAAAGGGCGTTGATAAACTTAGCGCTTTCTTCTTGGCTAAGCTCATTAATAGTGCCTCCAAAATTAGGGCTCACATAGCCCACGCTTTTGCCTTTAAAATCCTTAAGCTTTTCTTTAGCTAAGGTTTGTAACGCCGTAAGGGTTTTTTCTTGAGTCAAGCGGGTTTTAAGAGCGCTTTTAGCTTCATTAAAATTCTGCAATTCGTCTTTGGCTTGAGAGATGAGCTGCACCACAATAAAACCATCTTTAAAAGGCTCTGGTTTTAGGATTTCAAGGGGCTTGAGAGCGGCGAGTTTTTGCGTGATTTCAGCAGTATAGGGGGAGTTGTTTTCTTCAAAATCTTGCGTGGTGTAGTTTTGCGCGTTCGCTTTTTTTAAAGCGATATAACTCCTTAAAGCTTTTTCATTCGCTTTTTGCATGCTTAAATCATGCTTGACTTGCTCTTGAACGCTTTTAAAATCTTGTAATTTCCCCTCTTTATCCAAATAGGACACCTTGTTTTTATGGTAGTATTCCTCCAACTCTTTCAAGTTAGGTTTTTCCAAACTAGCGTCAAAATATAAAGAGCGTGTTTTAAAGCTTGTGGGCTTTTTGAAATCCTTTTTATGGGACTCGTAATATTTTTTCATCTCTTCTTCATTAAGAGAAATCTTAACATCATTGGGGTTTAGGATAAGAATGTCTAATTTGTCTTGCAATTTTGCCCAAAGCGATAAACTGGATTGCTCCAAAGGAGTAGTGGTTTTGGGGAATAGAGCGCTGATTTTTTGAAGGATTAAAAGCCTTTCAACGCTTTCTTCAAAATGCTTGGGGCGGTAATGGCTTTGCTTCAAGATATTTTTATACAATTCTTCATCAAAAACGCCATCTTTTTGAAAAACGCTCGTTTTTCGGATCTCTTTCGCCACTTCTTGCTTTGTAGCGCCAAGCCCTAAATCTAAAGCGAGATTTCTCAATAGGGCTTGATTGATGAGCGAATCTAAAGCGCTTTTTTCTAAATGCATGGCCTTGATTTGATCTTCAGTGAGTTCTTTAAAATTGGGGATAGACTCAGCGTATGCATCTTTAAGGCGGCGGTATTCTTGGGCTAATTCTTCTTGAGAAATCTTAATCTGTCCCACTTTGGCAGCGCTATCGCTATCTAAAGAAAAGCTGTATTGCCCCCAGCCTATCATCCCAGCGGCAATAAAAGCGATCGTGCTTATCCATATTGTAACCACTAAATACTTTCTATGATTTTGCATCCATTCAATCATAAGAACTCTAATCCCTTTTAAAAAATCAAAAATGTGAAATTCAGGTTTAAACAACCTTATAGTAAAATCAAATAACCTTATTTTAACCAAAGGTTATTAAAATTATCCTTATTATAGAGAGTTTTTAACATGAATTTTCAAGAAAATTTAGCCGCTTTGGATTTGGAGTATCTTTGGCACCCTTGCTCGCAAATGCAAGAGCATCAAAATTTCCCCATTATCCCCATTAAAAAGGCTCAAGGGATTTATCTCTATGATTTTAATGATAACGCTTACATGGATTTGATCAGCTCATGGTGGGTGAATCTTTTTGGGCATAATAACGCCTATATCAGCCAGCAGCTTAAAAATCAAATTGATAATCTAGAACATGTCCTTTTGGCTTCTTTCAGCCATAAGCCCGTCATCACGCTCTCTCAAAGGCTTTGCCAGCTCACTCATATGGACAAATGCTTTTATGCGGATAACGGCTCATCTTGTATTGAAATCGCTTTGAAAATGAGCTATCACGCCCATTTTTTAAAGAATCAAACGAGCCGCAAAAAGCTTTTTTTATCGCTCTCTAATTCCTATCATGGCGAGACTTTGGGAGCGTTAAGCGCGGGCGATGTGAAACTTTATAAAGACACTTACACCCCTTTATTGCTCAAAAATCTCACTACGCCTGTGCCTAAAAACGACAATGAAATAGAAAGTAGTTTGAACGCTTTGAAGCGTTTGTTAGACAAGCATCATGAAGAAATTTGCGCCTTCATTGCAGAGCCTCTTTTGCAATGCGCAGGGAATATGCATATTTATAGCGCAAAATATTTAAAACAAGCCGTTTTATTGTGCAAGCAAAAAAACATCCACATTATTTTTGATGAAATCGCTACCGGGTTTGGGCGCACAGGGAGCATGTTCGCTTTTGAACAATGCGAAATTGAGCCGGATTTTTTATGCTTGTCTAAAGGGATTAGTGGGGGGTATTTGCCTTTAAGCGCGCTATTAACCCGCAATGAAATCTATAACCAATTTTACGCTCCCTATGAAGAAAATAAAGCGTTTTTGCATTCGCACAGCTACACAGGAAACGCCCTAGCATGCGCATGCGCGAACGCTACGCTGGATATTTTTGAAAAAGAAAACGTTATTGAAAAGAACAAGGCTTTAAGCGAATTTATTTTTAACGCGCTCCAAAACGCATTAAAACCCTTGATAGAGCAACAAGTGGTGTCTGATTTAAGGCATTTGGGCATGGTTTTTGCATTTGAAGTCTTCATTCAAACCAAAGAGCGTTTGAGTTTGGCGGTTTTTAAAAAAGCTCTAACCAAAGGCCTGTTATTGCGCCCTTTAAACAACACCATTTACCTCATGCCCCCTTACATTATCACGCATGAAGAAATCAACAAGGCGATTGCGGGGTTAGTGGAAATTCTTGATGGGTTAAAAAAAGGCTGAAAGCGTTTTTTCTGTCTGTTTGATTTCAAAAATCAAGTTTTTAACTTGATATGAAACCTATTCAATAAAACCTATTCAATGATTTTGGGCACAACGAAGTAATGATCCTGGCTGTGTTTGTTTTGGCTTAAAATCTCTTCGGCAATGTGGGGTTGGCTTTTGGGCTCATCTTCTCTTAAGGGGGTGCATAGCTTTGTATCTGTTTTTAGATCATTAGTTTCTAAAGCGAAAATGTTTTCCACAAAGCCTAAAACCTCGGCTAAATGGCCTTTAACGCTCTCTTTATGCTCATCTTTAATCTCTAGCATGCTCAGTTTTTCCAAGCGTTGCAATAATGCGTCATCAATTTGCATTCTCTTCCTTTAGTTTAAAATAGGGGTTCGTCCATCGTTGCTGGGGCTTTAAGGCCCATGAGTTTTAACACGCTGCTAGCGATATTGTTTAGCGCTCCGTTTTTAATAGATCTAACTCCATTCCCCAAAACAAAGCAATACACGCTCCCGGCGGTGTGGTTGGTTAAGGGGTTTTGATTTTCATCTTTCATGCGTTCGCAATTCCCATGATCGCTGGTTAAAAGCATGGCGTAATCCAATTTTTTAGCCAATGAAAGGATTTCTCCTAAGCATGCATCCACCGCTTCTACCGCTTTGATGCTCGCTTCAAAATTCCCCGTATGCCCCACCATATCGCCATTAGCAAAATTCACAATGATCAAATCCGTGCCTAATTCCATTTGATCTAACACCGCAAGGGTTACTTCTTTAGCGCTCATTTCAGGCTTTAAGTCATAAGTGGTTACTTTTGGGCTTTGGATAAGCACCCGGTTTTCATTTTTAAAAGGCGCTTCCACCCCGCCATTGATGAAAAAAGTTACATGCGCGTATTTTTCAGTTTCAGCGATATGGCTTTGGGTCAGGTTGTGTTGAGAGACCACTTCAGCGAGCGTGTTTTGAACGCTTTCTTTGGGGAATAAAACAGGGTAGGGGAAAGTGTTATCATAAGGCGTCATGGTAGCGATATGGAGTTTTTTAAAAGTTTGGCGCTTAAAGCCGCTAAATTCCTTTTGGCCTAAAGCGCTCACGATTTCTCTGGCCCTATCATTCCTGAAATTGATAAAAATAAAACTTTCATCATCTTGCGTGCCGCAATAATCTTTAAAACAAGCGGGCATGATAAATTCATCGGTGATATTTTTATCATACTGGCTTTGGATATACTCGCTAGGGCTTAAAGGCGTGTGATTAAGCCCCATTAAGCTATGATACGCAAGCTCAATCCTTTCAAAGCGATTATCCCTATCCATGGCATAAAAACGACCGCTTATGGTAGCGATTTGAATGCTTTCATTGCAGATATTTTGCATTTGTTTTAAATAAGTTAAAGCGCTTTTAGGAGCGACATCGCGCCCATCGGTGATTAAATGCAGACAGACTTTTTTATGGGATTTTTCACACTCTAAAGCCAAAGCGATAAAATGCTCAATGTGTGAATGCACGCCTCCATCGCTCATTAAACCCATAAGATGCACCACTTTGCTTTTGTGGATCGTGTTTAAAAAAGCGGGGTTGTTTTTTAAGCCATCGTTTTGAAGGCTTAAAGAAATTTTAACTAAATCTTGATACAGCACCCTACCAGCCCCAATACACATATGCCCCACTTCAGAATTTCCCATTTGCCCCTTAGGTAGACCCACGCTCAAGCCATGCGTATCAATTAGGCTATAAGGCAAGGTTTTAAACATCAAGTCATAAGTGGGTTTTTTAGCATGAAAGAATGCGTTATGATCGCTATCTTTACGATACCCGATGCCATCAGTGATAATCAAAAGAGTTTTTTGTGCCATTTTTAGGACTTTTTAAAGCTCTTGCATGAGGGTGATGCGGTTAGCTAAAATCGCATTTTTTTGCCCTGGAGAGCAATTTTTGCACACTTCTTGTTTTTTGGAAGCGGTTTTGGTGCTGCTTTTTACATTATTTTTATTGTTTTTGGGGGAGCGTTTTGGACTCACTTTAGCCGGTTTTTGAGGGCTTTTTTTAGCGGGTGTGAAATCAGCGCTGTTGGTTTGAGCCAAATGCATGGGTTTATCTTTTGCTTTTTCTGGCTTACTGGTTGTTTGCTCGCTAGTTGCCTCTTTCATTTCTTGGGATTTTTCTGCTTGGGTTTCTTCTGTTTGAGTTTCTTTGGCAATTAAGGTTTGGGGCATGGCGTTGCCGATAGGGTCTAAATCCAAGTTGCTATTAGCGCTTTTTTGCAATTCTTGGTCATTACTAGACTGCGAATCAAAGATTTTAGATTCTTTCAAACGCCTGATCCTGTCTTGTATCTCTTCGTAATATTTTTCAGCTTCAGCGTTAGACTTTTCACTCCTTTCCCAACGACTGCCCTTGTTGTAAGATTTAATCATGTCTTTTAGATTGTCATGGTAGCGTGTTTTCCAATAGAGCAACTCTTTTAAAGCCACTTCAGAAGCAAACGCATCGTCTTTAATGAGCAATTCCCCCATCACATTACGCAAAAAGGGGCTATCATTATGCCCATAGCTTTTTAGAACGCTTGGGATATAGGAATGATACACGCCCGCGCTCGGATCCGAAAAATTGATTTTATAAACCCCTGCGCATGACTCTTTCCATGCAATACTCGCCATTTCATAGCCTAAATTTTCTTTAGAGCCGAATTGATAAGCGGCTTTTAAGACTTCTTTTTGCTTAGCGTTAAAATCTTTAATACTATCGCAATTGGTCATCATGACTTTAGTAACGGGCGATTTGGGTTTGTTTTTAACCCCTTTAGCGGACTTAGGCTCTGTTTTAGCGGGGCTTTCTGTTGCGGCTAAGCTTAAAGATGCACTCAAGGCTGTGCCTAGCAATAAGGCTTTAAAGATGGTGTGAGTGAGTGGGGTCAAATGTTTCAAAACGCCTACCTTTTGTGTTGAGAAATAAACTGAACTAATAATAAATTCATGTATAATTCTAACATGATTTAGTCTTAAAAGTGATTTTGTTTTTTAGGGAGAATTGAGATTTTGCATTCAGATGAATTGTTAGTAGAGATTTTGGTTGAAGAATTGCCCGCTCAAGCGTTATTGAATGAATATAAAGAAATGCCTAAAAAACTCCACGCTCTTTTTAATAAGCGCGCTTTAGAAGTGGGAAAGATAGAGATTTTTTACACCCCTAGGCGTTTGTGTTTGTTGGTTAAAGATTTTCCCCTTTTAACCCAAGAAACCAAAGAGGAATTTTTTGGGCCTCCCGTTAAAATCGCATGCAACCATCAAGATAAAACGCAAGGGTTGAATGCGTTAGGTTTAGGGTTTTATCAAAAATTAGGGTTAAAAGATCACCAGCATTTCCAAACAGCGTTCAAAAACAATAAAGAGGTGCTTTATCACGCTAAAATCCATGCGAAAGAGCCTACAAAAGACTTAATCATGCCCATTGTGTTAGAGTTTTTAGAGGGTTTGAATTTCGGGAAGTCTATGCGTTGGGGCAGCGTGGAAAAAAGCTTTATCAGACCCATTCATAACATTTGCGTGTTGTTTAATGGGGAAAATTTTAACGATATTGAAGTCAAAGAGTATGGCTTTAAAACCAAACAAGCCACGAAAGCGCACCGACAAGAGGGTTTTGATTTTATCCAAGTGGATAGCCCTAAAGCCTATTTTGAAGTTTTAGAAAAAAACCATGTCATTTTAGACCCTAAAAAGCGCGAAGCTAAAATCTTACAAGAAATTAAAGAGCTAGAAACAAAGCGTCACATCATCGTAGAAATAGATAGGGATTTATTAGATGAGGTGGTAGCGATCACGGAATACCCCAGCGCGCTTTTAGGGGAGTTTGACAAGGCGTTTTTAAAATTACCCAGTGAAATCATCACCACTTCCATGAAAGAAAACCAACGCTATTTTGCAGCCTTTAATCAAAAAATCCAAGAAAGCCCAACATTACACAACGGCTTTATTGTGGTGAGCAACGCTATCAGTAAAGACAAGCAAAAAATCATTGCAGGCAATCAAAAGGTTTTAAAAGCCCGTTTGAGCGATGCGGTTTTCTTTTATGAAAACGATCTCAAAAAGCCTTTAGATAACGCCCCTTTAGAGAGCGTGGTTTTTGTGCAAGGTTTAGGGACTTTGAAGGATAAAATGGAGCGAGAAGCAATCATCGCTCAATATTTGACGCAAAAATACGCTTCATCTTTAAACATGCCTTTAGAAAAAGCCCTTGAGTTGGTTGGCCGAGCCGTTAGAATCGCTAAGGCGGATTTACTCAGTGAAGTGGTGTATGAATTTAGCGAGCTTCAAGGGATCATGGGCTATTACTACGCTTTAAAACAAAACGAAAACGAGTTAGTCGCTTTGAGTGTGAAAGAGCAGTATTTGCCCGCAAGCGAAAACGCTCCCTTGCCCTCTAGCGTTTTTAGCGCGATCGTGGCTTTGAGCTTGAAATTAGACAGCCTTTTTTCTCTTTTTAGCGTGGGTAAAATCCCTAGCGGATCTAAAGATCCTTTTGCTTTAAGGCGCTTGAGTTTTGGGCTATTGAAAATCGTTGCACATTATGGGTTAGAATTTGATTTGAAAGCGGATTTAAAAAACCTCTTTGAAAAAGTGGGCGTTTATCAAAGCTTTGATTTAGAGATTTTAGAGAAGTTTTTACTGGAGCGCTTTAATAATTTAATAGATTGTAACCCCTCTATCATAAGGAGCGTGTTAAACACCAACGAGCGAGGTATTGTTAAAATCATTCAAAAAGTCAAAGCCTTAAAACGCTTTTTAGACGATCCCAAGAACGCTCAAAAAAAAGAGTTGCTTTTTAGCGCTTTCAAACGCCTAGCCAATATCAATAAAGACAGAAACCCTAACGAATCAAGCGAGTTTTCTATAAGTCTTTTCAAAGAATCGCAAGAGCATGCCCTTTTTGAAGCGTTCAATGCGATCAAAACAAGCGCTTTTGAGAGTTTGGATAGCAAAATAGAGGCTTATTTTGGTTTGCATGCACCTTTAGAAGAATATTTTAAAAGCGTGCTGGTGATGGATAAAGATATAGAAATCCAAAAAAATCGTAAAAATTTCTTGTGGGGCGTGTATCAAAGTTTCTTAGAAATTGGGGATATTAAAGAAATTGCGATTTAGCGGCTTCAAGTGCAAAGTCCAGCGTTTTTGTTTGGGGGTAACTTTTTTAATAAGCGGTGTTGGCACGCTTGATGCAAAAACCTTTACCCTACAAGAATTTTTTAAAGAAGTGGAAACCAACTCTATGGAGTTGATCGGCAAAAAAGCCGATTTTAAAAGCCGTTTGAATGAGCAACGCTCCGTGAACGCTTGGGATTTCCCTTACATTATGAATGAAACTTCTATGGTGAAAAACTTCCAAGGCATTATAGAAGCGCAACCCAGAACCCTTTTAATGGTAAGACCCAAGCTCCCATGGGTGAGTTCGCTTTTATCCAAAAGCCTTTCTATTAAAACCATTCAATACGATAAAAGTTATCAATTGAGTAAAAATCTCGCTTTTATTGGCGCTAAACGCCTTTATTTGACTTATGTGATGACTAAAGAAAAGTATCAGGTGTATGTGCAACGGGAAGCGAACTTCTATTCGCAGCTCAAAATCGCTAAAGAAAAAGTCAAAGCCGGCAGCATGAGCGAAAAGGATTACATCAACTTCAATAATTCTTATTTGGAATCCAAACTCGCTAAAACCAATGTGGAAACCAAACTCATAGATTTAGAAAAAATGCTAGACACGATGCTCGCTATTGTGGAGCCGGTCAAAGAAGGGGCGCATTTTGACACTTATTTAGACCATTTGCATGATGTCAAGGTGATCGGTTTGGATTTTGAATACGTGCGATTAGAACCTGAAGCTTTAAAGTTTAAATTGGATCGCTCGTTGTATGTGGATATTTTGGATTTGACGGCTAAAGATTATCAGGTGAATGCGAAATTGGCTAATAGAGATGTGTTTAATGGATTTGAATTTGGGATTGGCTCTGAAAGTTATAACTCTTCAACCAATCTTTCCGTGGAAGTGTATATCCCTTTACCGGTAACGCCTAAAAATATCTATCAAAAGCGTAAATTCTTGGATTTGCAAAGCGGGACGCTCGCGCAAAATGAAGTGATGAAACGAAACATTAGAATCAACGCCAACTCCTACTTAAACCAGCTCAAAACCAAAGAAGCATACATTGAAACCCAAAAAGAAGCCATTGCCAATAAGAAGCGTTTGATGGAAATGGGGCGCATCGCTTATGAAGCCCAAAAAATCGGGCTTTTTGAATACTTGATTTATCAAAATTCTTACATGGACGCCCTCATCACTCTAGCGGAAGCTAAGATTGAATACATTGATATTAGCGCGCTTTTAGAAGAAACTTTAGGGGAGAGCTTGACCAGATTAGGAGTATTGCATTGAAGCGGGCGTTATTGTGGCTTATGTTAATGGGTATTTTTTCAATGGGTGTTTCTTTAGAGGCCAAAGAGTATCCAGAAATTGTTTTAGAAGAAAAAAACTTGCAACCCATGGGGTTAAAGGTTATTAAATTAGATAAAGAAATTTTTAGTAAAGGGCTTCCTTTTAACGCTTATATTGATTTTGATAGTAAAAGCTCTGTGGTGCAGAGCTTGAGCTTTGATGCGTCTGTGGTCGCGGTTTATAAAAGAGAGGGCGAGCAGGTGAAAGCTGGAGATGCGATCTGTGAAGTGAGCTCTATTGATTTGAGCAATTTGTATTTTGAATTGCAGAACAACCAAAATAAATTAAAAATCGCTAAAGATATTACTAAAAAAGATTTAGAGCTTTATAGGGCTGGGGTGATCCCTAAAAGGGAGTATCAAACTAGCTTTCTAACCAGTGAAGAAATGGGCTTAAAGGTGGAACAATTAGAGAGCGCGTTTAAAAGCTTTGGCGTGGATCCCAAAAACCCTAAAGGGCAGTATGGTTTTAGGATTGTGGCTAGAGATAGCGGTCTTTTAGCGTTAGCGCCTAAAAATGTGGGTGAGAAGATTTTAGCTTTCACTAGTTATGTGCGTATTTCAAAAAGCGATAATTTGATCGCTCAAATTAAATTGCCTATAGGCGTTTCTAAATCCATTAAAAGAGATTCGCCGGTCTATAATGAAGAGGGGGAAAAAATTGGAAAAATCCAAAGCGTTTCGGTGGTGTTAGACAAAGGCTCTAACACGATTTTAGCCACCGCTTTATTAGATGAGGGCAATTACCATGTGGGGGAAATGGTAGAAATGTATATTCAAGGCTCACAGCCTAAAGGCTCGGTTTTGATCCCTTCAAACGCTTTGATTAGAAACGGAAAGGATTACCTGGTGTTTGTGAGAACGCCTAAAGGTTTTAGGCCTGTGGTGGTTCAAGTTTTAGAAGAACGCAGCAAGATTTTTATCGTGAACGCTAAAAATTTACACCCTAATGACAGCGTGGCAGTGGGGTCATTGATAGGGTTAAAAGGCATGATCAACAATTTAGGGGAAGAATAATGCTCGCTTCCATTATTGAATTTTCCTTACGCCAGCGAATAATCGTGATTGTTTGTGCGATTCTTGTTTTGTTTTTTGGGACTTATAGTTTTATCAACACTCCAGTGGATGCTTTCCCGGATATTTCGCCCACTCAAGTTAAAATCATTTTAAAACTTCCTGGCTCTAGCCCTGAAGAAATGGAAAACAACATCGTGCGCCCTTTAGAATTGGAGCTTTTAGGGCTAAAAGGGCAAAAATCTTTAAGAAGTATTTCAAAATATTCTATTTCAGACATCACGATAGATTTTGATGACAGCGTGGATATTTATTTAGCGAGAAACATTGTTAATGAACGCTTGAGCAGCGTGATGAAAGATTTACCCATAGGGGTTGAAGGGGGCATGGCGCCCATTGTTACGCCGTTGTCAGACATCTTTATGTTCACCATTGATGGCAATATCACCGAAATAGAAAAACGACAGCTTTTAGACTTTGTGATCCGCCCGCAATTAAGAATGATTAGCGGCGTGGCGGATGTCAATTCCATTGGAGGCTTTAGCAGAGCGTTTGTGATTGTGCCGGATTTTAACGACATGGCAAGGCTTGGGATAAGCATTTCTGATTTAGAAGAGGCTGTGAGAGTGAATTTAAGAAACAGCGGAGCGGGGCGCGTGGATAGAGATGGCGAAACCTTTTTAGTCAAAATCCAAACCGCTTCTTTGAGTTTAGAAGACATTGGCAAAATCACCGTTTCCACTAATTTAGGGCATTTGCACATTAAGGATTTTGCGAAAGTCATCAGCCAATCTCGCACCCGCTTAGGGTTTGTCACTAAAGATGGCGTGGGCGAGACCACAGAGGGCTTGGTGCTTTCTTTAAAAGACGCTAACACCAAAGAAATCATCACTCAAGTGTATCAAAAACTGGAGGAATTAAAACCCTTTTTACCGAACGGCGTTTCCATTAATGTTTTTTATGATCGCTCAGAATTCACGCAAAAAGCCATTGCCACGGTTTCTAAAACGCTCATTGAAGCCGTTGTTTTAATCGTCATCACGCTCTTTTTATTTTTAGGGAATTTGAGAGCGAGCGTGGCTGTAGGGGTGATCTTGCCATTAAGCTTGTCCGTGGCGTTTATTTTTATCAAACTTAGCGATTTGACTTTAAACTTGATGAGTTTAGGGGGGTTGATTATCGCTATAGGCATGCTCATTGACTCAGCCGTGGTGGTGGTGGAAAACGCTTTTGAAACATTAAGCACTAACACTAAAACCACCAAACTCCATGCGATCTATCGTTCATGCAAAGAAATCGCTGTTTCGGTGGTGAGCGGGGTGGTGATTATTATTGTGTTTTTTGTGCCGATTCTAACCTTACAGGGGTTAGAGGGCAAGATGTTTAGGCCTTTAGCGCAAAGCATTGTGTATGCGCTTTTAGGCACTTTAGTTTTATCCATCACTATCATTCCTGTAGTGAGCTCTTTTGTCTTAAAAGCCACGCCCCATAGCGAAACCTTTTTAACGAGGTTTTTAAACAGAATCTACGCCCCTTTATTGGAATTTTTTGTGCATAACCCTAAAAAAGTGATTTTAGGAGCGTTTGTTTTTTTAATCGCAAGCCTTTCTTTATTCCCTTTTGTGGGGAAGAATTTCATGCCCGCTTTAGATGAGGGCGATGTGGTTTTGAGCGTAGAAACCACCCCTTCTATTTCTTTAGATCAATCTAGGGATCTCATGTTAAACATTGAAAGCGCGATTAAAAAGCATGTCAAGGAAGTCAAAAGCATTGTCGCGCGCACAGGGAGCGATGAATTGGGGCTGGATTTAGGGGGCTTGAATCAAACCGATACTTTTATTTCTTTCATCCCTAAAAAAGAATGGAGCGTTAAAACCAAAGATGAATTATTAGAAAAAATCACCGATTCTTTAAAAGACTTTAAGGGGATTAACTTTTCTTTCACCCAACCCATTGAAATGAGGATTTCTGAAATGCTTACAGGGGTTAGGGGGGATTTAGCGGTTAAGATTTTTGGAGATGATATTAGCGAATTGAATAAATTGAGTTTTCAAATCGCGCAAGTTCTAAAAGGGATTAAAGGATCCAGTGAAGTTTTAACCACGCTCAATGAGGGCGTGAATTATTTGTATGTAACCCCTAATAAAGAAGCGATGGCGAATGTGGGGATCACTAGCGATGAATTTTCCAAGTTTTTAAAATCCGCTTTAGAGGGTTTGGTTGTGGATGTGATTCCTACAGGGATTTCACGCACGCCGGTGATGATTCGCCAAGAGAGCGATTTTGCAAGCTCTATCACTAAAATCAAAAGTTTAGCCTTGACTTCAAAATATGGCGTTTTAGTGCCTATCACTTCTATCGCTAAAATTGAAGAAGTGGATGGCCCTGTTTCTGTTGTGCGTGAAAATTCAATGCGCATGAGCGTGGTTCGCAGTAATGTGGTGGGGCGCGATTTGAACTCTTTTGTAGAAGAGGCTAAAAAAGTGATCGCTCAAAACATCAAACTCCCTCCTAGCTACTATATCACTTATGGGGGGCAGTTTGAAAACCAGCAACGGGCCAATAAAAGGCTTTCCACCGTTATCCCTTTAAGCATCTTAGCGATTTTTTTCATTCTTTTTTTCACTTTTAAAAGCATTCCTTTAGCCTTACTCATTCTTTTGAATATCCCTTTTGCGGTTACCGGAGGCCTTATTGCGTTGTTTGCGGTAGGGGAGTATATTTCCGTGCCAGCGAGCGTGGGCTTTATCGCTCTTTTTGGGATTGCGGTTTTAAACGGCGTGGTGATGATAGGTTATTTTAAAGAGCTTTTATTGCAAGGAAAAAGCGTAGAAGAATGTGTTTTATTGGGTGCCAAAAGGCGTTTGAGGCCGGTTTTAATGACCGCTTGCATTGCCGGTTTGGGTTTGATACCTTTATTATTTTCTCATAGCGTGGGATCAGAAGTCCAAAAACCTTTAGCGATCGTGGTGCTTGGAGGCTTAGTCACCTCAAGCGCTCTAACCTTACTCTTATTACCGCCCATGTTCATGCTTATTGCTAAAAAGATTAAAATCAATTAAGGGATTTCACATGCTCGCTTTAGAAATTTATATTGATATTTGTTTGAAAGACGCTTTAATAGATTATTTGTTTGAAAAAGGCTTTGATGATTTTTTTTATGTGGAATGCTATAAATACGCCGCTTCTTCTTTGCTTTTAAGCCAAAAAGAGCAGGTGAGTGGGCGCAAGGATTACGCTAAATTCAAGCTTTTTTTAAGCGATGAGATCGCTTTATCTCTAGCAAAAGCGCTAAAAAATCAGTTCGCTTCCAAAGAAATGAAATTGTTTTATTCGCAAACGCATGGGTTGTAAAACGCATGCGCTAATCAAACGGATTTCAGTAAAATATGCTATAACACAAACTGATAAAGGAGTGAAGATGTATGCTGTAACCTTTGATCTTGACACCAATTGCCTGAACGAAAACGCAGTGAATCTCTCAAAAGTTCATTCGGATATTCGTAAGTTCATGGAGCAACATGGCTTTAAATGGCAACAAGGCAGCGTGTATTTTGGCGATGAGACCATCAACGCCGTTACTTGCGTTGCCACGGTGCAAATTTTAGCCAAGCAGATACCAAGCTTTGCGATCTGTGTTAAAGATGTGAGGATGCTAAAAATAGAAGAAAACAACGATTTAATGCCAGCTATCAAAATTGTTTTGTGAAATTGAGTATAATAAGAGCCGTATAAATTGTGTTAGGAATTTGTAATGATTGTTATTCTTAAAAATTCGCCTTCTCTCTCTCTCTCTAGTCAGCCGCTTTATCTTTTCACCCCCATATAAACCCACACCCATATAAACCTTTTTTGGGGATTTTTGCATCTTGTTTGGATTTTAGATTTTAATTATAAAGGATTGATGATGGTTTTACGTGCACAGACGAATTTTGTGAAGTTTTTAGAACAGGTTTTAGAAGTTTTAAAAGAAGTAGAGATTGATAAAAAAGAATGTTCCACGCTTTTAAGCAAGCATTCAAAAACAACAGCTTGTGATACCCGTTGTGGGGAATTTTAGTGCAGGGAAAAGCACGCTATTGAACCGCTTTAAAGAGCGTTTTGCCTACCGCTATCACGCCAGAGACTTCTTTAGCCACAGAGTTGCACTATAGCGCCAATGAACGCATAGAAGCTTTTTCAAACAATGATGAAAAAGCAGAAAGTTTTGAACTGAATGAGCAAAGTTTTGAGATTATTAAAGAAAATGCGCCTAAGTATTCCTACCTTAAGGTTTATTTGAATAATGAAGCTTTGAAAAACAGCGCTCCTTTAGTGTTTGTGGATATGCCAAGCTTTGATAGCCCTATTTCAAGCCACACCCATGCCATTTTGGAATATTTAGAAAGAGGCGTGCATTTTGTCATTCTCACAAGCGCAGAAGAGAGCAGTCTCACTAAACGCATGGTTAGGGAATTAAAAAACCTTTTAGAGTTTGACAAAGGTCTTAGTTTTATTTTGAGTAAAACGAATTTAAGAACGCCTTCGCAAGTAGAAGAAATCTCTCACTATATTATTCAAGATCAAATCCAAGATCACCTTGATTTGACAACGCATCTTATTTATTCTGATAAAGACAATAACGCTCTTTTAGAAGTAGCGGATAAAATAGACGCTGAAAAGCTTTTTAGCTCTTTGTATTTGGAACGATTGAAGTTTTTAAATTCCTAGTTACAAAACAGCCTAAAAAGCGTGATTAAAAGCTTTGATTACTCTAAAGAAAAGGCTTTAGAAGAGATCGAAGCTTTGGATTTGGGCGTTAAAGGCATTGAAAAAACCTATGAAAAATTAAGGGCTAATTTAGAAGAAGAGTATTCTAGCGTGGCTGTGGGATCTGTGGTTAAAAAAGTAATAGAATATGTAAGGGAGCAAAAACCTTATTTAGCCTCTTTAATCAACAAGCCTGACGAGCTTAATAGCGAAATAGAAAGCGTCATGCAACAAAGCTTGATCAAAAACGCTAAATTAGAGATTGAAAAAACCAACCTTTCCTTTTTAAAAGATTTCCATGCGGAATTTGAAAGCTTGAACAACACGCAAGCTTCCTAGCGATTTGTCTGTGAATTTAGAGCGTGGGATTGAATTAGGGATCAACGCTTTAAGCTTGTTTCTATCCAAGAATCCGGTTACAAGACCATTCGCGCTGATTTTACAAGAGTTAAAACCTCTTTTAAAAGATTTACTGCCATTGTTGCCCAATATCATTGCTTCATTCTTTAGGAATGAAGAAAAAGAGCGCTCGAAATTAGAAAATCTGATTGAAATCAAAGTGATACCAGAGGTTCAACACAGCCTTAAAAAAGTTTTACCAGGCTTGTTTAATGAGGCTTTGGAAAATTCCCTAAAATCTTTAAAAGATTAGTGCGAATTAGAAATCACGCATAAAAAACAAGAAATCGCGCTCGCGCAAAAAGAAAAAGAGAAACACCTAAACGATCTAGAAGCGCAAAAACAAATTTTAGAAAATAAGATCAACGCTTTAAGCGGTTTAGAACAACAATATTTAAAGTATTAAAATGAACGCTCAAGAACTCATTCAAAAAAGCGCTTTAATTGAAAAAGTGATAGAAAAACAAGGCTTGCAAGAAAAAGACGGGCCTTTTATCAGCGAAAACGCTGTGATTAAAACAGAAGAGTTAGAGAAAACGCTAAAGGGCATGCAAGCTGAAAATAGGGGGCTTAAAGTCGGCATTATTGGGCGCGTGAAAGCGGGTAAAAGCTCGCTCTTAAACGCTTTGATTTTTGAGGGAAAAGAGGTTTTACCCAAAGCAGCAACGCCCATGACTGCTAGCCTTACTATTTTAAAATACGCTCAAAGTCTGAGTGTTGAGGCGCAGTTTTATGACGAACAAGACATTGAAGAGCTCAAAAGAGATCATGAGAGGTATGAAGAGAAATTCAAAGAAATCGTTAGCGAAGAAGTCAAAAAGCTTGAAGAGAAGCAACAAGGTCTTTTGAATAGGGCTAAAGAATGGAAACAAGCAGCAATAGGTATGGTTCGCAGAAACAAAAGCGATGAAAAAGCGCCCAAACAGAAAATCTTGAGTTCTGAAGAAATACGAGAAAGAGCTCAAAAAATTGCCGAAACCAAGTTAAAAGATACAAGGCTTAAGGCATCGCACGATCAATACGAAAAAATGAAAAAAAGTGGTATCAAACATGGTCATCTAGATCCGCATATCCATGCCAAGAGCTTGGAGAATCTCAGTAAGACTTTAAAAGATTATGTGAGCCCAGAGGGAAAATACACGCCATACACCAATGCGGTGCAAATTTCTTTGAATAACCCCAACCTTAAAAATTTAGAAATCATTGACACCCCGGGCGTGAACGATCCGATTGTCTCAAGAGAGGCACGCACCAAAGCCTTGTTGAAAGAATGCGATGTGGTGTTTGTGATAAGCCCTTCCAATCAGTTTTTAACGGATAGCGACATGGATTTGTTTGACAGGGTTTCTAAGAAAGAAGGCATTCAGAGGGTTTATTTTGTGGCGAGTCAAGCAGACTCTGCTGTCTGCACTCCCAGTGAAGTGGAAAACTCTCGCCACCACCTCCCCACAGCCTTAGAAAATGTGCAAAAGATCCTTTCATCTTCCCTCAATGCGACCATGAGTTTGTTGAAGAAAAAATACCCCCATCAACAAGAGATCTTTGAAAGCGCGATCAAAAACGGCGTCATTTTGACTTCAGGGATTTGCTACAGCATGTATAAGGATTTCAAAAACCAAGCTTCTTGGGAAAGAGAAAAAGAAGAGTATCAGCTCGCATGGGAGAATTTGACAAACGATTACCCTGACGCTTTCAGTAGCGGTGATAAATCTAAAGAAAATTTACTGCTCTTAAGCAATATGGGTGCGATTAAAGAGCGTTTAGAAGAAGCCGCCAAAGAAAAAGAAAACATTATTTCTCAAAGACTGCAAGAATACCTAAAAGCTCAAGCCGACAACCTCTCTTTATTAGTGGCAAACCTCTTGGAAGAATTGGAGTCAGAAAAAGACAGGATCAAAAACGCCGATCTGAAGAAGATTTCTGAGCAGTTAAAAGAGTATGACAAACTCGCTAATGAAATCAAAGACAAATCCCATGAAGCGTATAGGGAATACACAGGAGAGTTATTGGAGAGTATTAGAAAGAGTCTGAATAGCGATCTGGAAAAATTCATAAAAGCGGCTAAAAATAGCGCTACAAGAGAAAAAGAAGAAAAGACAGAGTATTACACCGAGAGAGTGAAGCAAGATGGCTTTTTTGGAGATGTTAAAGGTTTTTTTGGCGATCTTTTTGGTGAAAAGAGTTGGGGCTATGATGAGGTTGAGTGCTCAAGAGAAATAACGATTGTCAAAGCCGGAGCGGTGGTGGATTATTTGGAAGAGATGAACAGAGAATGCCAAGAAATTTTGAACAAGAGCGTCAGAACTTTTGAGAGCGATTTTAGAAAAGGAATTTATCAAAAGGTCTTTCCCGTCTTGCGTGGAATCATCCATGATGATAGTTTGATTGATGAGAGAGAGCTCAAAAAGAGCGTGGATGCCGTTACGGATAAGATCAAATTTAAAAAGTTTGATTACGCTGACAAGCTTCCTAAAAAGGTAGCAAACGCCACCGGTATGTTAAAAGATGATGACGCTATTGAGTTTATGAGCACTGCAGAACGCTATGTGAGGGATTTCACAAGGAAAGCCCATGACGATGCGGATACTTATGTGGATGGTTTGAGAAAAAATTTATTGGGACAAAATTTTGGCAGCAATCTGATTTCAAAATTGGTAGAAAGTGCAAAAGACTTGAAAAAGCAAGCTGAAAACCAACAAGAATCGCTCGCTCAAATAGAGAAACAAATCAAAGCTTTAAAGGAGATCTAATGGGTATTGTGGGTATTGATTGGTTTAAAAATTTAAAAAGTTCTGAAGATTTGGAAGCTCACGAAAATGAGAGCCACGATTCAGAGCTGGAGCGTTTGAAGAAGCAACATGGCGTGATCGTGCGCGTTTTAAACGCCAAAATTGAAAATGAAGGGTTAGCAGAATACCAGCGCATCTTGGATAACGAGTTTTTGGCGTTCTCTAATGAAGTGGAGTTCAAAGAGCAGGCGGTGGCGCTGCGCACCCTCCAAGAGCTTGGTAACGAATTGCAATTAGTAGCGAGCTACCCTAGTTTGTTTCAAAAGAGCATGGTTGCGGTGGGGGGAGGTTTTAGCGCGGGCAAATCCAGCTTTTTGAACCATTTACTGGGGTTAAAGCTCCCCATAGGACTTGATAAAACCACAGCGATTCCCACTTATTGCTTGAAGGGTGAGAGAGAAGTTTTGATGGGGCACTCTCAAAATGGAGGCGTGGTGGAGCTGCCTGATTTTTCTTTTGACCATAAGACCCTAAACGCCTTTGACTTTGACCTTAAGAGCATCATGCCTTTCATGATCTTGAGCGCCCCACTGCCCTTCAAACACTTATGCTTCATAGACACGCCTGGCTATAACCCCTCCAATCAAGGCTATACGGGTGGGGACAGACAAGCCTCTGAAGAATACCTTGCGAACGCCAAATACATTCTGTGGGTCATTGACTGCCAGCATGGGACAATTCAGAGCGATGATTTAGACTATTTGCAAGAATTATACGAAGAACACGGTAAGCAAGTTTTTATCGTGTTGAATAAGGCTGACATGAAGACAAAAAACGATTTAGAAAAAATCGCTACCAATATCAGAGAAATTTTAGAAGATAAGGGCGTAGAGATTTATGGGATTGGCACTCATAGCTCTGAAGACCATGAAAGGAGCAAAGAAATCAATGAAAACAGCTCCATTTTCACGCCGCTTGAGGGATTCTTGCGCTCTTTGGACAAAAGGAGCGAAAAACAAAAAGAAATTTTAAGCGTTTTATACAATGTGCGTTTGGCGTATGAAAAGGCTATCAAAGAAGATCTGAGCAAGTTCAAACGCTATCAGAAAGAGTTGCGTTCTCTCGAGCTGGATCTGATGCAAAAAGGATTTGATGATTTCGGCAACAAAATTTTTGGGAGGATTGAGACTTTAAAGAGGGAGTTTTCCCAAAAAGAACGAGCCAAGCAAGAGAGTTTGGAGCGGTTGGAAGAAGTGATGGATCTGTTCAAAAAGAGCATTGATAAAGTTTTTGATCGTGTGAGTGCTTATACTTGGGAAAAATACAAAGAAGAAAACGATGATGAAGAGGACGATGAAGAAAACTACCAGGAGTTTGAAGAGATCAAAAAAATGGTGTTGGATTGTAGGGATTGCGCTTTGTTTGGTTTGGATTGCTATGATCTGAATAAAAAACAAATCAAAGAAGCAAGAGAGGAAATAGATTCTTGTAATGAACTGCTCCAGCTAGACTATTCTTTACAAAACTTGTCAAGGCTTAGGGAATTTAAAGAAAAAGAAGAAGAGGATGAAGACTATCAAGAGTTCTTAAACGATGAGGAGTTTCAAAACGGTTTGCGAGAGTGGAGGGATTTAAGAAACACACCGGAAGAAACAAACCGCCGGGAGTTTGAAGAGATCAAAAAAATGGTGTTGTATTTTAGGGATCGCAGCATGTATTATTTGGAGTGTTATGATTTGAGCCAAGAAGAGATCCAAAAAGTAAGAGAGAGCATGGATTATGATAATAAATTGCTCCAACTAGACTATTCTTTAAAAAACTTGTCAATACTTAAAGGATACAAAGAAAGAAACAATGAAGTTTATCAAGAATGCTTGAATGATAGCGAGTTTCAAAACGGTTTGCGAGAGTGGAGGGATTTAAGAAACACACCGGAAGAAACAAACCGCCGGGAGTTTGAAGAGATCAAAAAAATGGTGCTGTTTTACAAGGAGTTCAACATGTATGGTATAGACTCTTGGGATTTGAGCCAAGAAGAAATCCGAGAACACAGAGAGCGAATAGAATATCACAACGAACTGCTCGAATCGGAATTTTCTTTGGGGAATTTGCTAAGACTTAAGGGCTTTAAAGAAGCAAATGAGAGAGGTTATCAAGAATGGTTAAATGATAGCGAGTTTCAAAACGAGTTGCGAAAGTGGAGAAATGGCGAAAAGCCAGGTTTTTTTGAAAGTCTTTTTAATGATTTGTTTGGCAAATAAGAAAACAGCAATTAAGATTTAAAAATGCTAAAAGCATTTTTTACAATCAAAATAAAAGAGCTTGCGAAAAGCAAGCGGTAGCTTTTAAAAAGCGGTTTTCTTGGGTGGTTTTTAGTTGTAGGGGGGAATGGTTTCAAAATACCCTCTATCCCCTTAAAAATGAGCTTAAAACAAAGTAATTAAAACCCCATTTTTTAAAATTTAAAAAATTTTTTAAACTACTCTATTTTTAATCAAAGACAGCGTTTTGAATGTAAGGGCTATTTTAAACTTATTATTGTAAAATGGTGAGTTTTACAATCAATGAGATTAGGAATTTAATGGAAATTGCAGTATTTGGTGGCGGGGCGTGGGGGAGGGCTTTAGCCTTTGCTTTTGGAGAAAAGAATGAAGTCAAAATCATTTCAAGGCGCGATCTAAACGAGCCGTTAAAAAAGCTCAATGACGCTTTGATTTCTAAAGGTTCTGCCCCCATAGAGCAAGTGGATTTACAAAGAGGCTTGAAAGCAGCGCTCTATGTCATCGCTATTAGCGTGCAGCATCTAAGGGAATGGTTTCAAAACGCTTCTTTACCCAAAAACGCTAAGGTTTTAATCGCTTCTAAAGGGATAGAGGTTTTAAACAGGGCGTTTGTGAGCGAGATCGCAAAGGATTTTATCGATCCTAATTCTTTGTGTTTTTTAGCGGGTCCGAGTTTTGCGGCTGAAATCATTCAAGGCCTGCCTTGCGCGTTAGTCATTCATTCTAATAATCAGGCTTTAGCGCTAGAATTTGCCAATAAAACCCCCTCTTTTATCAGAGCCTACGCCCAACAAGACATCATAGGGGGTGAAATCGCTGGCGCGTATAAAAATGTGATAGCCATTGCTGGGGGGGTTTGTGATGGCTTGAAATTAGGCAATAGCGCTAAAGCGAGTTTATTGTCTAGGGGTTTGGTGGAAATGCAACGCTTTGGGGCGTTCTTTGGGGGCAAGACGGAGACTTTTTTAGGGCTTTCTGGGGCTGGGGATTTGTTTTTAACCGCTAATTCTATTTTATCTAGGAATTATCGTGTGGGTTTGGGGTTAGCCCAAAACAAGCCTTTAGAGGTGGTTTTAGAAGAATTAGGCGAAGTGGCTGAAGGGGTGAAAACGACCAACGCCATTGTGGAAATCGCTAGAAAATACGGCATTTATACGCCCATTGCGAGCGAATTAGCCTTGCTTTTAAGGGGTAAGAGTGTGCTAGAGAGCATGAACGATTTGATCAGACGCGCTTAAAAGGAAAGAGAGCATGCAAGATTTTTCAAGTTTATTATTAAAATTACAGGAGTATTGGAAGAATCAAGGCTGTTTGGTGATCCAACCTTATGATATTCCTGCAGGAGCTGGGACATTCCACCCGGCCACGCTTTTAAGGAGTTTGGATAAAAAGCCGTGGAATGTGGCGTATGTCGCGCCCTCTAGAAGGCCTACTGATGGGCGTTATGGGGAAAACCCTAACCGCTTGGGGAGTTATTACCAATTCCAAGTGGTCATCAAGCCAAGCCCTTCTAATATCCAAGAACTCTATTTAAAAAGCTTAGAAGTGTTAGGGATAAACCTTAATGAGCATGATATACGATTTGTAGAAGACAATTGGGAGAGTCCGACTTTGGGGGCATGGGGACTTGGCTGGGAAGTGTGGCTTGATGGCATGGAAGTTACGCAATTCACTTATTTCCAGCAAGTGGGGGGCATTGCTTGTAACCCTATCCCTGTAGAAATCACTTACGGCTTAGAAAGATTAGCGATGTATGTCCAAAAAGTGGAAAATATCCTAGAGATTGAATGGGCTAAAAAAGATCATGACAGCGTGAATTACGCGCAAGTGCATTTAGAAAGCGAATACGAATTTAGCAAGTATCATTTTGAAATAGCGAGCGTGAAAAGGCTGTTAGAAATGTTTAAAAACGCTCAAGCCGAAGCCTTGCATTGCTTGGAAAACAAGCTCCCGCTACCGGCTTATGATTTTGTGATGCTATGCTCGCATTTTTTCAATATTTTAGACGCCAGAAAAGCGATTTCGGTGGCTGAAAGGCAAAATTATATTTTACAAATCAGGGATTTGGCAAAAGGGTGCGCCATTCTTTATAAAGAGCAAGAAGAAGAGAGGGAAGAGCGTTTAAAAAACGCTTTAACAAAGGCTTAAAATGGCGTTAGTTAAGGAAGTGTTGGAAGTTTTAGAGCGCATTTCGCCTTTTGAACTTCAAGAATCATGGGATAATAGCGGGTTGAATGTGGGGAGTGAAAACCATGAGTTTAGCCAGATTATTGCATGCTTAGAAATCACGCTTAAAATCGCTCTAAACGCTCCCAAAAACGCCCTAATCATCACGCACCACCCTTTAATTTTCAAGCCCTTAAAAACGCTTAATGATGAGGCTTATCCGGGTAATATTTTAAAAATTTTAATCCAAAAAAACATTTCAGTCATCAGCATGCACACGAATTTTGACAAAACGCATTTAAACAAGCATTTCGCTAGCGTGCTTTTAGGGTTTGATGGCTTGATGGAAAAAGGCCTTATGTTAGTGAAAGAAAACGCTAATATAGAATTTGATGCGTTGGTAAAAAAAATCAAATCTTCTTTAGGGGTGGGATTATTGGCGTGTGTCAAAAGTTCTCCAATCATTAAAGATTTAGCGTTTGTGTGCGGATCGGGAGCGTCCATGTTCTCTTCTTTAAAAGCGCAAAGCTGTTTGGTTACAGGCGATGTGAAATACCATGACGCTATGATCGCTCAATCTTTAGGGATAAGCTTGATTGACGCCACGCATTATTATAGCGAAAGGGGTTTTGCGCTGATTGTGGCTGAAATTTTGCATTCTTTCAATTATTTGGTTACAATAGAGAATTTTAAAAACCCCTTGCAAATCATTTAAAGGAAAGCGATGAACACCCATCTCAAACAATTGATTGAAATTTCGCATTTGGATAAAGAAATTGACTCCTTAGAGCCATTGATCAGAGAAAAACGCAAAGACTTGGATAAAGCCTTGAATGATAAAGAAGCTAAAAATAAAGCGATTTTGAATTTAGAAGAGGAAAAATTAGCCCTAAAATTACAGGTTTCTAAAAACGAGCAAACCTTACAAGACGCAAACGCTAAAATCGCCAGCATCCAAAAGAAAATGAGCGAGATCAAATCCGAAAGGGAATTGCGCTCTTTAAACATTGAAGAAGATATTGCTAAAGAGCGATCCAACCAGGCCAACAGAGAAATTGAAAACCTGCAAAATGAAATCAAGCACAAAAGCGAAAAACAAGAGGATTTGAAAAAAGAAATGCTAGAGCTTGAAAAATTGGCGTTGGAATTGGAAAGCTTAGTGGAAAACGAAGTCAAAAACATCAAAGAAACCCAACAAATCATCTTTAAAAAGAAAGAAGATCTCGTGGAAAAAACCGAGCCTAAAATCTATAGCTTTTATGAAAGGATTAGAAGATGGGCGAAAAACACGAGCATTGTAACGATCAAAAAACAGGCTTGTGGGGGTTGTTTTATTAGATTGAACGATAAGATTTATACTGAAGTGCTAACGAGTGGGGATATGATCACTTGCCCGTATTGCGGGCGTATTTTATACGCTGAGGACGCGTATGAAAACAGCGCTCAACCTCCAAAAGAAAGCCAAGAATTAGTTTGATTGTTTAAGTTTTTCTACCTTTTATTTTTAACTTTGGGGCATCTTCTTGGTGCGCCTTTCATCTTTTTTTGGAGTTTTAAAGAAAAATACCGCCATTCTTTGAAAGCTCGTTTTTTTCTCAAAGACAATCTTTTAAAAAGCGAGCCGGTTTTTTGGTTTCATGCATGCTCTTATGGGGAGGTCAAATCCTTAGAGCCAATCATTCAAGCTTTAAAAGAGCCGATTTTAATTAGCGTTACCACTAATACCGGTTTTGAATTAGCCGCTCAAACTTACCAGAATTTGGAGCATATAGAAGTGCGTTACTTGCCTTTTGAAACCCTATTATTTGCATGGAAAAAAAATTTAAAACGCTTAAAAACTTTGGTGGTTACAGAAGCGGAATTGTGGTTTAATGTGTTTGATACGGCTCAAAAATTAGGGGCAAAAACCATGCTCATTAACGCTCGCATCAGCATTCGTTCTTACCCTAAATACCAGCGTTTTTCTTTTTTTTATGTACTTTTATTCAAACGCATTGATTTGGTTTTAGCGCAAAGCAAGGACGATAAAAAGCGCTTGTTGAATCTAGGGGCAAAAAAAGTGGTGGATTTTTTGAATATCAAGCGTTTTTCAAAGCCTGTAACCGCTTCGTTTTACCCTAAAAACCCAAGCGCTTTAAACATTGTTTTAGCCAGCACGCATGAGAGTGAGGAGGAATTAGGGTTAAAAGCGTTCTTGGAGTTCAAAAAGACGCATAAAAACGCAAGGCTTTTTGTCGTGCCGCGCCACCCTGAGCGTTTTAAAAGCGTGCAAAATTTATTGCAAGACGCTTTAAAAACGACTCGTTTTAGTTGGGAGTGTTTTTCTTCAAAGGGTTTTGTGGAATGCGATATTTTGTTAGTGGATCGCTTGGGGGAATTGAATAACTTCTATCAAATCGCAGATATTGTCATTTTAGGGGGTTCGTTTGTCAAAATGGGGGGGCATAACCCTTTAGAGCCGGCGTTTTTTAATGCACGCTTGATCACAGGGGAGTATATTTTCAACCAAGTAGCGTTGTTTGAATTAATCAAGCCTTATAAAATCGTTCAAAAAGAGGATTTGTTAGACGCTCTTTTAGATTACAAAAATTTAGGCGTGGCGCGTTTTTTAGAAAACGGGCATGATTTAAACGAATTGCTCGCCTTCATTAAACATTAAAAGGATAAGGATAAACATGGAAAAAGCTTATAAAATATTGAGCGTTCAAGAAAACATTTCGCATAAAAAAGCCAAAGCTTTGATTGATTTGGGGTTAGTGAGTGTAGGGGGGAAGAAATTGATGGTTGCTAGAAAAGAATTACCTAAAAACACGCATTTTAGCGTCCAAAAGGTTGAAAAACCCAGCGTGATTTTTGAAGATGAAAACATTCTAGCCCTTTTTAAACCTCCCTTTATAGAGAGCTATGATCTGGTTTCTTTTTTCAAAGGTTGGGTTTTGTTGCACCGCTTGGATAAAGAAACAAGCGGGGTGATTTTATTGGTGAAAGAAAATTCAGAATTCCACTTAAAAGCTAAAAAGGCTTTTAAAGACAGGGCGGTTAAAAAGGAGTATTTAGCGCTCGCTCAAGGCATTATAGAAGAAGAGCAAGAAATTAACGCTCCCATTCTTACGATTAAAACCACTAAAGCTTTCAGTAAAATCTCTAAAAAAGGGCAAGAAGCGGTTACGATAATCACGCCTTTAAAAATCATCAACAAAAAAACCCTTTTAAAAGTGGGAATCAAAACCGGAAGAACGCATCAAATCAGAGTCCATTTAAAGCACATCAACCACCCCATTATAGGCGATACGCTTTATAATAATGAGCCAAGTTCAGCCAAACGCTTGATGCTCCATGCGCATAAAATCGCGCTACTAGGGTATGAATTTGAAGCGATCCCCCCTAAAGAATTTGAATTTTAAGGATTGATCATGAACGCTTGGAATACGATTTATGATCAATTTAACCCTATCGCTTTTAGTCTTGGCAGTATTGAAGTGCATTGGTATGGTTTGGCGTATGCGTGCGCGATTGTTACCGCTTTTTATATGGCGTTAAGAATGATCCAAAAAGACCCCAAGCGATTCCCCATTGAAAGGAAGGAATTTGAGAGTTATTTTCTATGGGCGGAGCTTGGCATTGTGCTAGGGGCAAGGGTAGGATACATTCTTATTTATGAGCCTAATTCCAGCTATTATTTGACGCATTTTTGGCAAATCTTTAACCCTTTTGATAGCAATGGGGATTTTGTAGGCATTCGTGGGATGAGCTATCATGGGGGGTTGGTGGGGTTTTTGATCGCTTCGTATCTTTATAGCCGTAAAGATCTAAAAAAGCTTTTGATTTATTTGGATTTGATTGCGATTAGCCTGCCTTTGGGGTATGTTTTTGGGAGGATTGGGAATTTTTTAAACCAGGAGCTTGTGGGGAGGATTGTCCCCAAAGACAGCCATTTAGGGCAAATCATAGGCATTATGGTGGGTAATGAATTGCGCTATCCCAGCCAATTGATTGAAGCGTTTTTAGAGGGGGTTATCGTGTTTTTAATGGTAATGTGGGCTAAAAAACACACCAAAACGCATGGGTTGCTTATTGTGGTTTATGGCTTGGGGTATTCCTTGATGCGCTTTATTGCGGAATTTTACAGAGAGCCAGATAGCCAGATGGGGGTTTATTTTTTGAATTTGAGCATGGGGCAGATTTTAAGCTTGCTTATGGTAATTGTTTCGTTAGGGATTTTATTGTATGCTACGAAAAATTCTAAAAAAATAAAGGGAAATCAATGAAATTTTTGGATCAAGAAAAAAGAAGACAATTATTAAACGAGCGCCATTCTTGCAAGATGTTTGATAGCCATTACGAGTTCTCTAGCGAAGAATTAGAAGAAATCGCTGAAATCGCCAGGCTATCGCCAAGCTCTTACAACACGCAGCCATGGCGTTTTGTGATGGTTACTAATAAGGATGTAAAAAAACAAATTGCAGCACACAGCTATTTTAATGGAGAAATGATTAAAAGCGCTTCAGCGTTAATGGTGGTATGCCCTTTAAGACCCAGCGAGTTGTTACCGCACAGCCACTACATGCAAAACCTCTATCCGGAGTCTTATAAAGTTAGAGTGATCCCGTCTTTTGCTCAAATGCTTGGCGTGAGATTCAACCACAGCATGCAAAAATTAGAAAGCTATATTTTAGAGCAATGCTATATCGCTGTGGGGCAAATTTGCATGGGCGTGAGCTTAATGGGATTGGATAGTTGCATTATTGGAGGCTTTGATCCTTTAAAAGTGGGCGAGATTTTAGAAGAGCGTATCAATAAGCCTAAAATCGCATGTTTGATCGCATTGGGTAAGAGGGTGGCAGAAGCGAGCCAAAAATCACGAAAATCAAAAGTTGATGCAATTACTTGGTTGTGATTAAACAAAATCAAAAACTTTTTAACTATAATCAAACCCAAATTAAAGTTTAAGGAGTGGCATTTTGTTTAAAAGAATGGTTTTAATCGCTCTTTTAGGGGTGTTTTCAAGCGTTTCATTAAGCGCTAAGAGTATTTTAAGAGATGATGGGATTTTAGTTTCTGATTTAAAGGGCATGAAATCAGAATTATCTGATGCTCCTGCTTGGGTTTTTGAAGACCCTAAAGTCCCCTATGAAGAAATGGGCGTGGCGTATATCCCTGTTAATAATAAATATTTAGGGATTGAGCAAGCGACTTTGAACGCTAAATTGAGCTTGATCGTGGTTTTTCATGAAATCATGATGAGGTATAAAAAACGCTTCATGGAGCAATTCCATGAGTCCGAGCAAACGACTACGAATATCAGCTACGCTATCTATAATTACCTAGCGACTAAGATTCAAGTGTCCGACACCTATACGAATTTAAAATCTGGGGTGGCTGTGGTGAAAATCAAGCTAGAGGGTTGCCAGATTGAGCAAATCAAAAGGTATTTAAAAGCGAGCGTTGAAAACCTTAATGATAATGAAATCGCTTACATCGCTAAGGTCGCTCAAAAAGAATTTGGTAGCGTTTGTGCATTAAGGTAGTTTTATAGCATTCTAGCGAGCATGTTTAGGGCATGCTCTACGCTTTTATTTTGGATGCTTTCTCTGTTCCCTTCAAAAAAACAGCGATCAATTAAAGCTTGAGATCCTAATTTTTGCGCACCAATATAAATCGTGCCTACAGGATTAGCCTTGCTCCCTCCATTAGGGCCAGCCACCCCACTTATCGCAAGCGCTAAATCCGCTTTAAAATTCAAAAACACGCCTAATAGCATTTCTTTCACGCATTCTTCGCTATAAACCCCAAAGACTTTTAAAGTCGTGGCATTGACTTTCAATAATTCGCGCTTAACCTCTTCATTGTAACACACAACACCTCCCATAAAAACCGCTGAAGCCCCGCTAATGGAAGTGAATGCATGCGATAATAACCCCCCAGAGCAGCTTTCAGCCACCGCAATTTTTAAACCTAAAGATTTCAAGCGCTCTATTAAAGCGTTTGCGCTTTTTTGATGGTCGTCTAATTCCACAATATTGGAGCTAAAAAGCGTTTTAAGATAGATTCTTGCTTGTTTGATATTCTCGCCTTTTAATTCAATGCAATCTTTTTTGACTTGAGCGAGAATGTCCAATCGTTTCAATTCTTTTTCAATCAAAATAAAACCGCTCTCATTATCCATATTCAAAAATTTAAATTTCATTTTTAACCTTTCAAAACCCTAAATTCAGCGTGCGCCATAATTCTTCCACTTCTTCTATTTCTAAATCAATCGTGCTTTGAGTGCGAAAAAAAGCTTGGATTTTTTCTAAATTCAGGCTTTTAGTTTTCAAACAAGAGGGGTGTGCTAGAATAAACCCTTGCGCTAAAGCGACAGAACGCTCTAATTTTGCATCGCATAAAAAACAAGAATTGTAACTTTGCAAGCGCCCTTCAAAATTCAAAAGCGTGGCATACATTTCTAAAATCACTCTTAAGGGGTGCTGTTTGGCGAGTTTGTTAGCCCCATCATCTAAAGTGTCAAAATAGATACTATCCAAAGAATGCACGCCTTCTAAATGCTTGAACAAGAGGGCGCAAAAGCGTTGCCAAAAAAACAAGCGCTCCATTTCTCTTTCCCAAAGATAGCCTAAATGCAAAATATTCCTTAACTTGGGTAAAAATTTATCATCGTTTTCTTCTTCAAAATCAATTTTACGCCCCACATTCAGCACGCTATGGCGTTTGCCATAGAAACGATAGAGGGTTTTGAGCTGGTTTTTGGTTAAAACGCGCACGATCAAATCTTCATCCCTTATGCTTTGTGTTTGTAAAAGAAACCCTTGCATCACTACTCTTAAGCTAATTTTGTTTATTATAAGCAAAACTTGGATACAATCCTAACAAAACTGCAAAATTAAGGAAAAACATGGGATTTGCAGATTTCTTTAAAAATTTTAAGATCAATAAATTGCGGACAGCACCAAGTAAGGAAGAACAGCCAAACCATTGGGTGAAATGCCCTAAATGTTATGCGTTAATGTATCATAAAGAAGTGTTTAGTAAATACAGCGTGTGCTTGAAATGCCATTACCATTTCCGCATGAAGGCGGCTGAAAGGATTGAATTTCTGTGCGATGTGGGGAGTTTTGAAGAGTTTGACAAGCACTTACGGCCTAATGACCCTTTAAATTTCGTGGATAAAGAGAGCTATAAACAACGCATTAAAAAATACGAAAAAAGGACTAACCGCCCAAGTTCAGTGATCAGCGGTGAGGCTAAAATCAACCGCATGCCTTTGCAGATCGTGGTGTTTGATTTCAGCTTTATGGGGGGGAGTTTAGGCTCTGTGGAGGGAGAAAAGATTGTAAGAGCGATCAATCGCGCGGTCGCTAAAAGAGAAGCGTTATTGATTGTTTCAGCGAGTGGGGGGGCTAGGATGCAAGAATCCACTTATTCGCTCATGCAAATGGCTAAAACGAGCGCGGCTTTGAACCGATTGAGTGAGGCCAAACTCCCTTTTATTTCGCTCTTAAGCGATCCCACTTATGGGGGCGTTAGCGCGTCTTTTGCCTTTTTAGGGGATCTCATTATCGCAGAGCCTGGGGCGATGATAGGTTTTGCAGGGCCTAGGGTGATTAAGCAAACTATAGGGGCGGATTTGCCTGAGGGCTTTCAAACAGCGGAATTTTTGTTAGAGCATGGCTTGATTGATATGATTGTGCATAGGAAGGATTTGAAAAAAACTTTGAGCGATTTGATCGCTATGATGATGCATAAAACTTCAAAGATTTTTTAAAGTTTTAATACTGATGCGTTGCGTGGTGTATTCTATCGCTAAAAGTTCGCCTTTAGAGTTAGTGAAAATCTATCAAAAGCAATGCAAGCAATTTGATTGCGAGCTGGAATTAGTGGATTTATTCCCTAAAAATACCGCCAACGCTCAAAAAGTTTCTAAAGAACTCGCTCAAAAAAGCTATTCTCTAGCCTTTGAGCCGTATTTAAACCCTAAGGCAAAAAATATTGCCTTACACCCTAAAGCTCAAAGGGGCGATAGCTTTGCGTTTAGTAAAATGTTAGAAAATCATCTTAATATTAATTTTTTTATCGCTGGAGCGTATGGGTTTGAAGAAAATTTTTTAAAGGATTGTCAAGCTTGGAGTTTGAGCGAGATGACTTTTAGCCATGAAGTGGCTAAAATTGTCTTATGCGAGCAAATCTATAGGGCTTTAAGCATTATTTTTAAGCATCCATACCATAAATAGGAGGTGCGCATGCGTTTTTACATTATCTTTACATTTTTGTTCATTGTGGGTTTTGGCGTGTTTGTTTATAGCATCGATCCGCAAGTTTATGCCTTCAATTTAGGGAGCTACAGCTTTAATTTTCCCATTGCCGTATGGCTTATGGGCGTTTTGGGCATGTTCGCTTTTTTTTCATGGGTTTTTTTATTCAAGCACAATCTCAGCCATAAAATCCGCTTATACCATGAAAAAAGGGATTTTGACAAATTGCTCAAACAAATCCTGTCTCAAGACACTCAAAAGACTTTTTTAAAAACGAAATTTAAAAGCGATCTCGCTAAAAACCTCTCTCAAATCTTAGCCCGCTATGATTTAAAGGCTGATTTAAACACGCCAAATAGCGGGTGCGAAAAAGTGGATAACCTTTTTAAGCACTACCACAATATAGAAAATAACACCCTTGAACCTAAAGATCACGCTAAGCACTCTCTGGCTTATGATCATGCTTATTTTTCTAAACGCTTGAAAGCTTTCATCCATAACGATTTGAAAAACGCCTTTGAAGTTTTAACAAACGCGCAAATCCCTTTGGAATTACGACGCTACGCTTTTATAGAAATCGCCCAAAAAGGCAGCAAAAAAGAGGTTTTAAATGCTTTGAATGCGATGCAAGATAACCTAGATAAAGAATGCGTGAAGTCTTTTTTAAAAGCCTTTTTTGAAAAATCTTTAAACACAGACACTTTAAAGATTTCAGAGCTCTGCAAAAGGGTGGGTTATGACAAGAATGATTATTTAAAGCTCGCGCAAAAAGCGCAAAAATTTCTTGTCCCTGATCAATGGTTCCAATTTTTTGAGATTTTAAGCCAAGAAGACGATAAGGCGCAAAAAGCCTTTTTATTCGTGTTGTTAGAATTAGAAATGAACGATCTCGCTAAGGAGCATCTAATGGCTTTACCTTTTGAAGAATACATGCTCTTAAACGCTTACATGGATTTGAAACAAGAGCATAAAAAAGCCTATAAATTAGAAGCGTTTTTGTAGGGGGTTTGTTTTGCTTCAACTTTAGGGCAGATTAGATGATTGCAAAGAGATCAATCATCAAGGAATGGGCTAATTGAGTCGCTTTTAGTGCCAAATGATAAGAGGAAAGAGAGTGATGCTTTTAAACCTAAACTAATCCTAAAAAGAAACAACTAAAGCCAAAAATACGCTATAACCCACCATAAAAAGTTTTAGACCCGTATTTGATAAAAACAAAAGCCTTTTTATTTTCTTCTATGAATTTTTATCAACATTTTGAAAATACCCCACTCAATCAATGTGAGAGCGCCCCTTTCTAAAGAAAGGAGCTTCCTAACTAACATTGAACGCTAACACGAAAGGCTCTTTAAAGTCTGCATGGATATTTCCTACCCTATAAAAGACTAGGGGGATTTTAACCTCTTTTAGCCTAACGGCTATGCGCTTGCATCTTGCGACCTAAAAGACAGAGTTTTTCGCGCTAGTGGGATAAAAAATCCTAAGAAGATTAAAAAAAGGCTAAAAAATAAATTTGTGTTTTTAAAAGATGATAAGAAAAAGATGATAAGGGTATTAAAGAATACCCCAAATAACGCTTTAAAAACGCACCACCATAGTGGCCATGTATGAGCCTGATTTGAAGTTGCTAGGAGCGCCTTCAGGCAATTTGATATGGACATATTTTTGACAACCATTGATCGCTTTTTCATAATTTTTAGTAAAAGAATGATGATGGCGGTTTTCCAAAGGCCCTTTCATGTGTTTGCTCATTAACGCAGAATGTTTCAATTTGACAAAGAGAAGCAAGTTTTCACCGAACAATGATTTCATCGTGAAAGCGAACGCTCGTTTGTAAAATGTCCGTTTGTCAATATCAATCCCAATAATCCCACTTCCAGCCGAATAGACTAAAGGTTTTGAATGCAATCTCAGATCATCGCCACTCAAAACGCTCAACAAAATCCCTAAACTTATTAGTGTCCTAACCCCCATTTTCTTTCCTTAAGATATAACATTATCCGTATATTTAACAGATAAGGAAATTTAACTTAAAACACCTTAACGATTGGTTAAAAAATTAAAAAAAATGTATTTTTTTAAAAAGCGTTACTCTTTAGGAATTTGTGAAGATTTTTATAATTGGTGGTTATTTTTGAATAACTTTTTTTAATTGATTGATAATGAAATAAGACTCTTTATTAGTCCAATATGGATCGCTCAAACCTTATTTTAATTTTAAAAAATGGGATTTTTAAGCTTTTCTTAAGAATATTTAGGTTTTTAGATTTTCACCATAAAATTTTTTTAAAAGATAAAACACCCCCACAAGCAAAGCCACACCGATTACAAGCGCGAGCGAGCGCGAATGCATAAAACTTGCCACCCCTAAACTCACTGCGCTACAAAGCATCGCTATAGTCGCATAAGGGAATTGTGTGATGAAATGGCTTTGCACCGAACACCCTGCCCCCGTAGCCGATAGTATAGTCGTGTCAGAAATGGGGCTTGTGTGATCGCCATAAACCGCACCTGAGAGGATCGCTGAAACAATCAAAATAATATCGCTCTCATGGGCCATGCCCGCTCCAATGGGAAGCATGATCGCAAACGCCCCCCAGCTTGTGCCGGTAGAAAAAGCGATAAACCCAGAGATTAAAAAAAAGATTAAAGGCATATACACGCCTCCCCCACTATTTAAAAACTCCTTGCTAATGCGGGCCAAGTAAAGCCCTGTTTGAGCGTCATCTCTAATCACAGGCCCAATAGCCCAAGCGAGCGTTAAGACTAGTATTGCTGGTCCCACACTTTTAAAGCCATCCAACATGAGTTTAAAAAAGCTCCCTTTTTCTAAAAACTTATAAGCTAAAAGATAAGTAACAATGAGCGAAAACAGCCCTCCATAAAAGAGCGAAAAACTCGCATCGGTGTTTTTTAAGATCACTGCGGTATAAAAAATCAATGATGAAATGGACACAATCAATAATAAAATAGAAAGGGGTAACAAACTCAAGGGGGCTAGTTTTGAAAGGCTTTCTTCTTGTTCGCTATAAAAATCCTTCACGCCTATGTTTTGATACTTTCTCATGCTAGGGAGATTGATTTGCCATAAAATAGTGAGAAAGACTGCAATGAGCGCAAAAATCGCATAATAATTACTGCTTAAGCTTTGGACAAGCACCGAAAAACTATCTTTTAATAAGGGCGAGCTGTCGTTATTCATGATTCCCATAATATATGCCCCCCAGCTAGAAATGGGGACTAATAAGCACACCGGCGCTGAAGTGGAGTCTATGATATAAGCCAAGCGCTCTCGTGTGGAGTTATGAGCGTCGTTTAAAGACTTTGAGATTTGCCCCACGGTCAGGGCGTTAAAATAATCATCTACAAAAATAATGATGCCTGAAAAAAAGGCGATAAATTCAGGGGTTTTAGCGTTTTTAGAGTATTTTTTAGCTTTTTTGACAAAGTTTTGCACGCTACCGGATTTTAAAATCACTTGGCTTAAAATGCCCAAAAAGATTAAAAACCCAAAAACATAGAGGTTGGAAAGATTGAAATGAAGCCCCTTTTCTGGCTCATAAGTGTAAAAAACGGAAGTGATTTTATGATAAATATATTCTACAAGTTGAGAAAGGTGTAAAGAATGCATTAAAACAGCGCTCACTAAAATGCCTACAAACAACGAGAGCGCAACTCTTTTAGTGAAAACCACCATTAAAATAACGCTGAAAGGAACAATGAGGCTTAACGCTGACAATCCCACCGAATAAAATCCTTTAAACTAATCTTTAAATTTCAATTAAAAGAGACAATCAATATTCACAAAATTCTTTGTTAAAAGAAGAGATGAATTTGCCAAAACAAATCGCTTAAAAGATTTTAATCAAGTGGCCGGGAGAGAGGGATTCGAACCCCCGGAGGTATGACCCTCAACGGTTTTCAAGACCGCCGCTTTCAACCACTCAGCCATCTCCCGCTATTTTCATAAAAGTCCCTTACAAAAGTCCCTAAATGACTACAATATGGAGGCGACACCCGGATTTGAACCGGGGAATCAAGGTTTTGCAGACCCATGCCTTACCACTTGGCTATGTCGCCTTAAATTTAACACTAGTGCGTCTATTGAGATAACAAAATCAAACCATATATTAATTTGGTTTAATTTGCAATGATGGTGCCCAAAGCCGGACTTGAACCGGCACGGTATTGCTACCGAGGGATTTTAAGTCCCTTGTGTCTACCAATTCCACCACCTGGGCAATTCAGGCTTTAAGCCTAGAGTGGAACGAAAGGTGATTCAACTACGCTCTCTGAATATTAAAACTAGTCGCCTTGAACGATCGTGGTGTATTTGCCAACAATACCTAAAAAGTTGTTTGTCTCACGGCTCACCATTTTAATCTTGGTAACACCGCCGCTTTTAGCCGCTTTTTCTACCGAACAATTACCGGTAGCCACAAGGCTAAAAAAACTCCAACAACTCGCACGCCCTTCTTTGGAGTATTGTGCATCATTACCAGAAACTGGCATCGTTACCATAGTGATAAGAGCACCATTTGGCGAAGAAGACGCACAACCACTCATCAAAACGCCCAAGCATACGCTAGCTAACTTCAAACGCAATCTTAAATCCTCTTAAATACTACTTAAGTTATGGAGCGGGAAACGGGGATCGAACCCGCGGCCCCGACCTTGGCAAGGTCGTGCTCTACCACTGAGCTATTCCCGCACTCTTTATTCAAAAAGACAATTGTTATTGTATCTAAACTCAATAATAAAAGTCAAGGTTTTGTTAAAATTTTCAATTCTCTTTTATGAAAACAGATTGCGACTCTGTTCTCTTTATAGTGGCAGTGTCTATAAAAATGCTTTGTAAAATAAGCCATAAATTCAAATAAAACCCGTTTAAGAGTTGCTAAATATGGGTAAAAAATATACAATACCTTATAATAAGATGAAAATTCAAAGCGTTTTGCGCTCATTTTTTATTTCTTTATTAATTTGATTGCATAATAATAGCTGTCATAACACATAATCATAGGAGTTTCAATCATGAAAGAAGTCATTCATTCAACGCTAGCCCCAAAAGCGATAGGCCCTTATTCTCAAGCTATCGCTACTAACGATCTTGTTTTTGTCTCTGGGCAATTGGGTATTGATGCGAGCACCGGCGAATTTAAAGGCACGGATATTCATTCTCAAACCACGCAGTCAATGGAAAATATCAAAGCGATTTTAAAAGAAGCAGGGTTAGGGATGGATAGCGTGGTTAAAACGACTATTTTATTGAAAAGTTTAGACGATTTTGCGGTGGTGAATGAAATCTATGGGAGTTATTTTAAAGAGCCTTATCCGACCAGAGCGACCTTTCAAGTGGCTAAACTGCCTAAAGACGCTTTAGTAGAAATTGAAGCGATAGCCATTAAGTAATTTTATTCAAGGGATTATCAGCATGAAAAAAGAGGTCGTGGTAATAGGCGGTGGGATTGTAGGGCTTTCTTGCGCGTATTCTATGCATAAATTAGGGCATAAGGTTTGCGTGATTGAAAAAAGCGATGGCACAAACGGCACTTCTTTTGGGAATGCCGGGCTCATTTCTGCGTTTAAAAAAGCCCCGCTCTCATGCCCTGGTGTGGTGTTAGACACCCTAAAACTCATGCTCAAAAACCAAGCCCCTTTAAAATTCCATTTTGGGCTTAATTTAAAGCTCTATCAATGGATTTTAAAGTTTATGCAAAGCGCGAACGCCAAATCCACGCACCGCACCATGGCGTTGTTTGAACGCTACGGGTGGTTGAGTATTGATATTTATCATCAAATGCTAAAAGACGGCATGGACTTTTGGTATAAAGAAGACGGGCTTTTAATGATCTACACTCTAGAAGAAAATTTTGAAAAAAAGCTTAAAACTTGCGATGACAGCGGTGCTTATAAGATCTTGAATATGAAAGAAACCAAAGAATACATGCCTATTGTTAATGGCAACATCTGTGGGAGCGTGCTTTTAACCGAAAATGCGCATGTGGATCCGGGCGAAGTGGTGCACTCTTTGCAAGAATATTTACAAAATGCGGGCGTGGAGTTTCTTTATAATGAAGAAGTGGTTGATTTTGAGTTTAAAAATAATCTCATTGATGGCGTTATCACGCATAAGGAAAAAATCCAAGCAGAAAGAATCATTCTAGCCACCGGGGCTAACCCCACTCTCATTAAAAAAACCAAGAACGATTTTTTAATGATGGGGGCTAAAGGCTATAGCATCACCTTTAAAATGCCTGAAGAATTAAAACCCAAAACCTCTTCTTTATTTGCGGATATTTTCATGGCAATGACCCCACGAAGAGACACCGTTAGGATCACTTCTAAATTAGAATTAAACACCAACAACGCCCTCATTGATAAAGAGCAAATCGCTAACATGAAAAAGAATTTAGCCGCTTTCACGCAGCCTTTTGAAATGAAAGACGCCATAGAGTGGTGCGGTTTCAGGCCCTTAACCCCTAATGATATTCCTTATTTAGGGTTTGACAAACGCTATAAAAACTTAATCCATGCGACAGGACTAGGGTGGCTTGGCATCACTTTTGGCCCGGCCATTGGTAAAATCATCGCCGATTTAAGCCAAGACGGAGCGAATGAAAAAAATGCCGATATTATGCTTTTTTCTGCATTTTTTAGGGATTAAGGAATTTCTTTTTTAAACCCTAGTTTATTAAGGAGTTTTTATGGAAACGATTGATTCGGTGGTGCGTTTGTTATCTAATTTTGTGTGGGGGATTCCCATGCAAATTTTATTAGTAGGCACCGGCTTGTTTTTAACCTTCTATCTTAGGGGTTTGCAATTCAGTAAGATTTTTTATGCGATCAAAATCCTTTTTGACAAAGAGTCCCAATCTAAGGGCGACATTTCGCAATTTTCCGCCCTCATGCTCTCTTTAGGGGCGACTGTAGGCATTGGGAGTATCGTAGGCGTAGCGACCGCTATTAGCATTGCAGGGCCAGGTGCGGTGTTTTGGATGTGGGTTACCGGGCTTGTTGGCATGGCGACTAAGTATTCTGAGGGGATTTTAGCGGTGAAATACCGGGAAAAAGGGGCGTTTGGATACAACGGAGGGCCTATGTATTACATCAAAAACGGCCTTAACATGCCCAAACTCGCCATGGCGTTTGCGATTTTTACGATTATTGCAAGCATTGGCACCGGTAACATGACGCAATCTAATGCGGTTTCTTCCATTTTGAGCGAACAAGCGAACTTGCCCAGTTGGGTTTCAGGCTTATTGCTCACGATTTTAACCGCTTTCATTGTCATTGGGGGGATTAAATCCATTGGCAAATTCACTTCTTACTTAGCTCCTGTGATGGTGCTTTTATATTTGATCACCATTCTTTTTATTATTTTTAACCATTTTGATTTAGCCATTCAAGCGATCAAACTCATTTTTGAAGAAGCCTTTAACCCTAAACCCGTTGTGGGCGGAGCGAGCGGCGCGTTGGTAGCGACGATGATAAAAACGGGCGTGGCTAGGGGGTTGTATTCTAATGAAGCGGGGTTGGGGAGCTCAGCCATTATTGCCGCAAGCGCTCAAACGCACCACCCGGTGCGCCAAGCCCTAGTGTCCATGCTCCAAACTTTTATTGTAACTTTAATAGTGTGTTCGGCAACAGCGAGCGTGATTTTAATGGCGCCAGAATACAACACCTTGCTCCCTAATGGGGAAAAATTAAGCGCTAATTTGCTCACTCTAAAAAGCACGGAGTATTTTCTAGGCTCATTAGGGACGGTGGTGATTTTTTTAACCATGATCTTTTTTGCCTACTCTACGATTATTGGTTGGGCTTATTATGGGGAAAAATGCACTGAATACGCCTTTGGTGAAAAAAAAGTGAAATATTACCGCTTGATCTTTTTAGCGAGTGTGATGGTGGGGGCTATGGCTAAAATTGATTTTGTGTGGAATTTAGCGGATCTTTCTAACGGGCTTATGGCTATCCCTAATTTGATTGCGTTGATTTTGTTGCATAAGGTAGTTTCTTCGGAAACGCGTTGGTATTTTAGCAAGCATTCTAACAAGTAAGACGGCATGTTAAAAAGGGCGAGTTTTGTAGAAGTGAATACCGCTTCTTTAAGGCATAATTTTAGCGCAGCCAAAAGCATCGTCCCTAAAGACGCCCACATCATGGCGGTTGTCAAGGCGAACGCTTATGGGGTGGGAGCCATAAAAGCGAGCGAAATTTTCTTACAAGAAGGGGCACATTATCTAGGGGTAGCGACTTTAGATGAAGCTTTAGAGTTGCGCTCTTATTTTTCTAAAACCCCCATTTTGATTTTAGGCTATAGCCCTAATTCTAACGCTTCCATGCTGATTGATAACGATTTGAGCACTATGATTTTTAGCCTTGAACAAGCGGAAGTTTTTTCTCAAATGGCTTTAAAATCTCAAAAACGCTTAAAAATCCATCTCAAAATTGATACCGGCATGCACCGCTTGGGATTAGAACCTAATTTTAAAAGCATAGAAACCATTAAAAAAATCCGCGCTTTAAAAGGCTTGGAAATAGAGGGGATATTCACGCATTTAAGCAACGCTGATTCCAACATTAAAACCCATGCTAAAAACCAAATGAAAGCCTTTAACGCTTTTTTAGAGCAGCTTTCAAATCAAAAAATAGAGTTTCAATACCGCCATGCTTACAATTCCGCCGGCATCCTTTCTTTGTGTAACGGGAATGAAAATCGTTTGTTAAACCTCTATCGCCCAGGAATCATGCTCTATGGTTTTTACCCTTCTAATGAAATGAAAAAATCATGCCCAACCATTTTAAAAAATGTTATCAGTTTAAAAGCTCAAATCGTTCAAATCAGAAGCGTTAAAAAAGGCGAATTTATTGGCTATGGCGAGCACTTTTATACCAATGAAGAAACTTTAGTGGGTGTTTTAGCTCTAGGGTATGCAGACGGGTTAATGCGCGCTTTAGGCAATCGCATTCAAGTAGCGATCAATAACCAGTTAGCCCCCCTTATTGGCAAGGTGTGCATGGATCAGTGCTTTGTCAAGCTCAATAATATTCAAGCCAAAGAGGGCGATGAGGTCATCTTGTTTGGGGATAAAAGCGCTAAGGCTAATGACGCAAGCGAAATCGCTACGCTTTTAAACACCATTCCTTATGAAACCATCAGCACTCTATCCAAACGCTTGGAGCGCGTCTATATTTAAAATCAAACCATGCAAAATTTTTATTTTGTGTTAGAATGCTTGAAAAATTTAGGATTAGAATATAAAATGAAAAAAGTTTTATTTCTCTTTTTATTGGCAATAAGCTTTTTTGGGGGTTTTTTGAACGCTTCTAGCTTGTATGAAAAACTTATCAATAAAGAAACGATTAGCGTTGGCACAGAAGGCATTTACCCCCCTTTCACTTACCATAATAAGGAAGGCAAGCTCACCGGCTATGATGTGGAAGTGGCTAGGGAGTTGGCTAAAGAGCTTGGCGTGAAAATCAAATTCCACGAAACTTCATGGGATATTATGCTTACAGGCTTGAAATCGGGGCGTTTTGATATGGTCGCTAACCAGGTGAGTTTGACGACTAAAAAACGCCAAGCGACTTTTGATAAAAGCTTGCCTTATAGCTATTCAGGAACGATCATGCTGGTTAGAAAAGATGAAAACCGCATTAAAGACATTAAAGACATTAAGGGTTTGAGGGCGGCTAACACTTTAAGCTCCACTTATGGGGAAATCGCTTTCAAATACGACGCTCAAATCGTTTCGGTGGATTCTATGGCGCAAGCTTTGTTGCTGGTGGCGCAAAAACGGGCCGATTTGACCTTAAATAGTTCTTTAGCGATCTTAAACTACCTAAACACCCACAAAAACAACCCCTTTAAAATCGCATGGGAGTCCAAAGAAAAAGATGGGGGCGCTTCCTTTGTCATCAACAAGCACCAAGAAAAAGCCTTAGAGCTTATCAACCAGGCGATGCAAAGATTGATAGATAAAGGGGTTTTAAAACGCTTAGGCGAACAATTTTTTGGAAAAGATGTCAGCCAGCCATAATCTGTCTTTGTTTTTTGAATCTTTAGATTTGAGCAAGGAGCGTTTGGAATTACTATTAGAGGCTTTCTACCCCATGCTAAAAGCCGCTTTTTGCATTTCTTTGCCTTTGGCGATCATTTCTTTCATTTTGGGCTTATTCATTGCGGTTTTTGTGGCCCTCATTAAAATCGCACCCCCTAAACATTTCATTCATAAGGCTTTATTGGCGGGCGTGAATTTCTATGTTTCGCTCATTAGAGGCACGCCTTTATTGGTCCAAATCGTGGTGGTGTTTTATGGTTTGCCCGCCCTTGGGGTTTATATTGATCCAATCCCAGCAGGCATTATTGCGTTTTCTTTCAATGTAGGGGCATACGCTTCAGAGACTTTGAGGGCGAGTTTTCTTTCTGTCCCTAAAGATCAGTGGGATTCAAGCTTGAGTTTGGGCTTGAATTACTTGCAAACCTTTTGGCATGTCATCTTTTTTCAAGCGCTCAAAGTCGCCACGCCAAGCCTGAGCAACACTTTCATCAGCCTTTTTAAAGAAACTTCTTTAGCTTCGGTGGTAACTATCGCAGAGATTTTTAGAATCGCGCAGCAAAAAGCGAACGCCAGCTATGACTTTTTGCCTATTTATTTGGAAGCCGCTTTGATTTACTGGCTTTTTTGCTTGGTTTTAGAAGTGATTCAAAAGCGCGTGGAAAAAATCTTAAATTAAGTTGGCTCAAAAAAGCCGATGAAAAAAGATAGAGCAACTTTTTGACTCCATTCTTAGGGCTATCCTATTGGCTCTTTTTTATTTTGGAAATTACAAAAAGAGGATATAGCCAAGAGCGACGAACAAGACGAGAATAAACTCAATTTCCAACTCTATAAATTCATTACAAATTACGATGAGCGAAAGCCTCACAATGAAAAAATCTATATTGAACAAATCAGTCGTGATGAGTTGTGTATTGTCCTAGATGGCCAACAGCGCTTAACCTCGCTTTATATCGGGCTTAAAGGCAACGCTTAAGAAAAAGGGGGCTAGATACGATAACCCAACGCTTATGAAGAGAAGCGTTTGTATTTGAATTTGAAACACCAGCCAAACATGGACAATCCAGAAGACAATTACCAATTTGAATTCCATGCCAAAGCGCCTACAAACGATAAAGATCATTTTTGGTTTAAGGTGGGGGATATTTTAGAGTTGGAAAGTGGTGTTTTGAATTACACACAAGAACATGGTTTAAAAGGGAATGAATTGAATTTACTAGAAAAGCTAAAAGACGCTTTTCACACCAAACAACTCATCTCATTTTTTGAAGAAAAAGAAAAAAATCTTAATAAAGTTTTAAATATTTTTATCCGTGTCAATAGTGGCGGGGTTAAGTTAAGCTATTCAGATTTATTGATGTCCATTTTGACAGCAAGCTTTTCAAGCGATATTAGAGAAAAAATGGACAAGTTAGTGGATGCTTTAAAAGACAAAGGCTTTCCAAATGTGGAGCAAGACCGAGTGCTAAAAACTTGCTTGCTTCTCATTGGTAAAGACACTACTTTTGAATTAAAAAATTTTAATAAAAATAATGTCAAAGAGATTGAAGAAAATTGGGAAAAAATTACAAAAAGCATCTATGACGCTGCAAACCTATTAGAAACTTTTGGTTATGCCGGCCATCTAGGTTCAGCTTATATTTTATCCAGCTTAGCCTATTTTTATTTTTTAAAACAAAAAATGGATAAAAACGATGAAGAACAAGCCCTAAAATTTGTCCGCAACGCTCAAATCATGGGTTATTTTGATGGGTCAACGGATACAAAATTCAGTATCATAGCTCATAGCATCAAAGAAGCTCGCACTTTTGAAGCATTCAACCACAATTTAGCTAAACATGAAACAAACCCTTTAAAAATCACTAATGATGCTATAGAAGGCATGGTGTCTTTTGATCGCCCTACTAAAGTCTTTCCTGTTTTGCAAATCTTATACCCCAATCTGAACTATAAAACCACCACTTTTCATATAGACCATATTTAGTCCAAGTTTAAAAAGAAAAATGAAAAATTGGATAAAGATTTCTATGAGTGTGGGAATCATTTATACAACCTCCAGCTTTTAGAAGGCCAAGAAAACAGCGCCAAAAAGGATAAAGACCCTGAAGTGTGGCTCAAAGAAGAATATAAAAATGAGCAAGCCATAGAAGAGTATAAAAAAAGAAATTATATTGACCCTAAACTAAAATTAGAATGGGAAAATATAAAGGAGTTTCGTAAGAAAAGAGAAGAAGCTATCATTACAAAATTAAAAGAAGTGTTATTACCCCAGTCTTAATAGGGGGGGGTGTTTTCGTGGCTGATACAATCAAGTAAGCGTTTTGACAAAACGGGTAAAACAAAATTTAAATCCTTTTAAGTGATGCTTAATGATAAAAAAGATAAAATGATTCAATTTTTGAGCGCTAATAAAATTTCATTTAATATTTGTTATCTAAAAATGCCGTTAAGGTGTAAGGTAGTTATAAATCAATCTTATCCCTATTAGTTTCAAAATGACAAATTTAAAACAGGGCGATAGCCTTAGTGAAAGGATAATCAATAAAACATTTAGGCAAAAAAGAGATAAAAACCTTAGGATTATCTTCGCTTGGGGGGACTTTAGAGTTTTATGATTTTATTATCTTTGTATTTTTTACGAGTATCATTGCCAAACACTTTTTCCCAAACACTCTCAGCCCTATTTGGTCTGAAATCAACACTTATGGTATCTTTGCTGCAGGTTATCTGGCGCGCCCGCTTGGCGGCATAGTGATGGCCCACTTTGGGGATAAATTCGGCCGTAAAAACATGTTCATGCTCTCTATTTTATTGATGGTAATCCCAACCTTTGCACTCGCTTTGATGCCAACTTTTAATCATTTTGTGAGTTTTGGCGTTGATAGCATGGGACTTACCCCAAAAAACGCTCATTATCTTGGTTACATAGCTCCTGTTTTTTTGATATTTGTTAGGATCTGTCAAGGCGTTGCTGTGGGTGGTGAATTGCCTGGCGCTTGGGTTTTTGTTTATGAACATGCTCCGCAAGGTCAAAAAAACACTTATATTGGTTTTTTAAGCGCTTCTGTAGTTTCTGGGATTTTGCTTGGGAGTTTGGTTTATATTGGGATTTACATGGTTTTTGACAAGCCTGTTGTTGAAGCTTGGGCTTGGCGGGTTGCTTTTGGGCTTGGAGGGATTTTTGGTATCATTTCTGTCTATTTGAGACGCTTTTTAGAAGAAACTCCTGTTTTTCAGCAAATGAAGCAAGACAATGCCTTAGTTAAATTCCCGCTTAAAGAGGTGTTTAAAAATTCTTTCTTTGGTATATTAATCTCCATGCTTATCACTTGGGTTTTAACCGCTTGTATTTTGATTTTTATCCTTTTTGTTCCAAATTTTACCCTCATGCATCCTAATTTTAATTTCACTCCTTTTGAAAAAACCTATTTTCAAATTTTAGGGCTTGTTGGCATTGTAAGTTCTATTATTTTAACCGGGTTTTTGGCCGATAAAATCAAACCGCACAAAGTTTGCATGGCTTTTAGCGCGGTCTTTGCTTTTTTTGGCTTTTTATTTTTTAAAGAATTTTATTCTAACGTGCCGAGTTTAGTGAATACCATAGTTTTATACTTTTTAGCTTGCTTTTGTGCGGGTATTATGAATTTTTGCCCCATTTTTATGAGCGATGTGTTTAGCGCTAGAATCCGTTTTAGCGGGATTTCCTTCGCTTATAACATAGCCTATGCTATAACCGCTGGCTTTACCCCTCAACTTTCAAGCTGGTTAAATGCAAAAGCTATAGCCGCGCCTGAAAGTTTGCAAAGCTATGGTTTAAGCTTTTATATTTTTGTGGTTGCTTTAATTGCTTTTATCGTATCGCTTTTAATGGCACCAATTTACAATCAATCTAACCCCCAACACGAAGTGCCGCCCATAACATGAAAGAAGCGCAAACCTTTGAGTAATTCAATCAAGATTTAGCCGATAGCGTTGGTGGGTTTTTAAAAAAACCCCCTAGCTCCGCGCATCACAATAAAATCATCGTTTGATTAAGCTCTTTAATCTTTTAGCGTTTCAAAACACCCACCCATAATTAAAAAACACCTTAAAATGGCTAGCCCCTTCATTGAAAACAAGAGAGTTCGTATAATCGCCATTGCTAGAAACGACGCTAGCTTTTCTTTGGATTAAAGGAATGCTAATCCCTACAGAATATTTAGAATGCTTATAGCGGTAGTTCAATCCAGTAGCCACATCTAAATTGCCGCTTCCTTTGACTTTATTGAGCGCATAATAGCTGTTATACAAGCCCCTTAACCCCCCAAAGATACCAAAGGATGAAGAAAAATTCCTTCTGGTTTGAATGTCTATAGGGTTATTTTTATTGGAGTAAGTGGTGATGAAATCCACCAACAAATCTATCCCCCCACCATAGCTTAGCTGCTGGACTTTTTGATCACTAGCTTTAGCGTAATTGTATTTGATGATGCCATAATAAGCCAACCCTATGAAATCATTGAAGTAGTTTTGATAGCCTATTTTAGCGTTAACCCCTAAAATAGGGCTTCTAAAACTTTGCGAAGCGCTTGAAAAATAGTGGTTAGTAACGCTAGAAGTTACAAAGGTTTTTTGAATGGTGCCAAGCATGGAATTGGCTAAATCTTGCGTGTTCAAACTGGCGTTTAGATTGTAGTTTGTTTGACTATTGAGATTAGCGAAATTGATCGGTAAAGCGTTTTGATTGATGAGCTGCTGCCAAACCGCTGCTGTTACCCCTAAAAAGCCAGCCGGAACATCCGCACAATTATGATAAATGGAATTAGGGTAGTTGCTAGGGAAAGCGGGTTGATTGGATCCGCCATAAAGCGAACACACATTATAGGGGAGGCCATCAGAATCTTTTGGCTTGCCGTTTTCATTTTGACCGGTTGGCACCCTTTGATAAGTCATGTTCCCGTTATGCCCATAGCCTTTAGTGTGGCTGAATTCATGCAAAATGGTTCTTAAATCCTCTAAATTGATAGTCTTAAGGTTGTTGCCAAAGAGTTTTGTAGGATCTAAAGCAGAAGCCACTACCCCCAATTGACCATAATGCTTACCATCATCATTATTGCTAGGGGTAATATCACTCCCAAGCCCTACAACCCCTGAATCCTTTAAAATAACGACATCAAGATCCGCTTTGTTTCTAAATTTATTGACAATGTCTTGTTTGTTTAACACATAACTTTCATTTTGAGAATTGACACGCCCGTTTGTTCCGGGATTTACGCATTTTGAAGAATCATTATCGCAATCTGTTGGGCTGTTAGTGAATTCAAAAGGAGCGTTTAAAATCGCATCGCCCCAAGATTGAGAGTCTAACACAGCGATCATGTTCAACATTAAGTTCGTGAATTCCTCTGCGGTTTGTGGGGTAAAGGCTTCCCAGTGATTTTCGTGACCTTCAAATTTGTTTTCATTCCTATAATTTACGACCAAATTTGTTTTAATCTTATTGAGCGTTTCAAACACCCTTTGCGTGTTAGCGTCAGAAACAGAAGTGCTAGTGGCTTCAAATTTTGGAAAAAAGAAAGTATAGGGGTCAATTTTATCAAACGCCTCTTTTAGACTATCAAACGCTTCCCCAGGTAAAACAATCTTAGAGTGTTTGGGGATAGTTTCTATCACGCCTAGATCGATCATATTGCCTTGAGCGTCTGTGAAACTAAGCTTAACATTGCTCAGATTATAAGGTAGGAAGTTTTCTATAGTTAATTTACCACCAATATACAGCACTTTAACAGGGGATAAAGATGAAAAGTTCAATTGTGATATAGATTTAGCGTCTGTGAATAAATTAGCCGCTCTTTTTAAAACGGCGTCTGTGGGTAAATAATTATAAGTTGCGTAAGTGTTTTTCGTGGTGGTGTGTCTTTTTTCTTGCGTTTGTGTGCCTTCTAACAGCCCGGTTTCAAACCCGGCTTCTATGAAAAAGCCATTTTTCTCATTAGCTTCTAAAGCACTGAATAATAAAAACGAAGTGAATAGTTTTCTCATGGTTATTTCTTTTTAGTTTATAGTGTCTTTATTATACCATTTAAGGGGATTGTTTGTTTATTTTTTGAAATTTAAAGCTTTTATAAGGGATTGGTATTTCATATTGAAACAAAATTTTAAAAACAAGCGTTTGTTTTAGGGCTAATTTAGTATTAATTAGGCTGTGTTAATCAAAGTTTGATAATTAGAGTTATCGCTTGGATGCGTGTCAAATTGATGTGCCAATTAGGACAGAATCTTTTCCATAAAAAGAGTGGGGAAAATCAGAGTTTCTCCACCCAACTCAACCGCGCAATCTTCTTCTTTGATTGGCATAAAACCCAGCTTTTGATAGAGATTGCATGCCTTGATTTGACTTTTGCTCACATGCAGAGAGATTTTAGTATAGCCTTTAACAAAAGCGTATCGCTCCACGCTCTCATAGAGTTTTTGACCCAACCCTTGGGATTGATAAGCGCTATCCATGTGGAATTTGCACAGCTCTGCTTCTGTCTTATTGATAGGATTAAGCCCGCAGATCCCAATGAGCTTTTTATCCTTTCTCATTCCAAAAAATTCCCCGCCACGCTCGCGCAATTTTTGAACGAATCCGCTAATGCTGGGCAAAAGATCCAAGCGTTGGATAAACCCTAAAGGGTTATCAGCGATGCGTTGGGCATAAAATTCTTCCAATTCAGTAGGGTATTTGGGCGAAAAAACTTTGATGGTCATGATTGATTTTTTAAAACCCTTTTTGATTGTCCCACAAGCGGATATGGAGTCTGTCGCTAAGGTTAAAACCATGCTCTAGGGCTAGGGGGGCTAGGGTTTTGAGATTTTTGTCTAATTCCTTATTCGTTGCGCCTAAGGGCATTAAAAAGATTTCATTATTTTTTAATGAAAGTTGTTTCAAAAGGTTTTGAATTTCTATGATAGATTGAGCGGCGTTTTTGCTCTCTAAAACAAATTTAAAATGCGCGCTTTTAGCGTTATTTAAAATATTTTGCAAGGCTTTAAGGTTGATCCGCTTGCTTTCTTCCTCTAAAGAAAAAGAGAGTTTGACGCTCAGGGTGAAATGCAATTCTTTTAAAATAGGGCTAAATTCAAAAAAAATAGAGCCGTTACTCTCTACAAATAAAGGGATTTTTTTGTGATAAAAATGCTCTAAAACGCTGATTAAAATAGGGTTATTAAAATACAAGCTTGGCTCCCCGCCTGTAAGAATGAAATCAAAATGTTTATAATTAGGGGTTAAATCCTCTAATCGTTCAATCAAAGATTGAGGCTCATTGTAATAATCCCAAGTTTCTTTGAATTTAGGATGCACCGCATACAAGCTATCGCAACCTGTTAGGATTTCATCATGCAATATGGTTTTACAATTAAAGCCCTTACATGAAAGGTTACACCCCCCTAAGCGCAAAAAAAGACTGGGTTTGCCTATCCTTTTTCCTTCACCTTGTAAGGAAAAAAAGCTCTCAACGACCGGGAGTTTCATTTTTTAAGGGATTTGGTGTAGGGGTTTAGCGTGGAAAAAGCATTGTTTTTCATCGCTAATGATTTTATTAAAAAAATCCTTATCATGCCACAAATTTTGAATGCCTTGTGAGAAAGAAACGCAACAATTATGCACTAAAGATTTAAAATGGGGGTTTTCTAAATCTTTTAAAAAGCTCTCCGCGTAGCCGTTTTTAGTTTCATGCACGCGCACGCTAGAGATTTTTAACTCCCCTTCGTTATTGGAAAAAACGCTTTTTTGTAAGATCCTTGTCAGGTAGTATAAAAACATGAGAGCGTAACTCTCTGCGCTCAAATTGAACGAGCATTTCACATAACGAACGCAATGATTTTCTATAAAACGCTGAAACTCATCGCTTTCTTTGTCCCAAAAATGATGGGCATGATCAAACGACTCAATGAAAACTTGCATTTCTTGTTGCATCAGCCCAAAATCTAACGCCATGTTCGCACTGTCTAAGCGGTTGGTTTCAATAAAAACCTCCACTTCATAATTATGCCCATGGATATTTTGAGCGCATTTTACAGAAGAGCAATTGCGCACCACATGGCTAGCGCAAAATTTATACAATCGCCTGATAACCATTACTCATTGCCTATAACATGGCTGATAAAGGGGCAGTCTTAGATTGTAGTAGTAGCGTTCAGGGCGGTTAAAATCAATGCGCTTGATCGTGCTTTTAATCAAATCCCTATAGAGCATTTGATAGCCGCAAGTCCTCCCGCTCACGCTCCCATCCACATACAAAACCCGTTTTTGCAGCACCACATCATACCAATCCAAAATAAAATGCGAATTAGCGCTCATTAAAATTTGCTCGCTGAAGCCATTGATAGCGTAGTAATCGGTAGGGGTTTGGGAGCAATAAAACTGCCCTCCAAGAAAATAACAAGGTTTATTGACTTGATCGATCAGTTGGTAATTGTATTGGTAGAACGGCACAGCTGAGATGTTGCGGACAATGCGCGCATAGATCACATTTTTGGCTTTATCCAGTGGGAATTCCGCTTGCGTGAAGACATTGTAAAAGCCTAATTTTTGCAATTCATAAACAATCACATTGATATGATAAGAAGTCATCGCATCGCTTCTGTCATAAGCCACCACGATAGTGGAATTGTAGTTGAACAAATAATCCCCTGTAACTTCTGAATAATACCCCATGTGCAAGCGGTGTTGGCATGCGCTAAAGAAGAATAGAACCCCAACAATCAGCCCTAAAAAAGCCAAGCGGTGATTTTTACTCACTTTAACATTCCCTTATGCCAAGATTCCAAATTTTTCAAATCATCATAACTGGTTAAGTCTAAATTTAAAGGCGTGATAGAAACATGGTTTGAAGCAATAGCGTCAAAATCAGAGAGTCTGTCTTCATTTTCGCGCTTTTGCCATTCTAAAGGGTGTAACCCCAGCCAAAAATAGCTTTCATTTTTGGGGTCTGTGCGCTTATGCACTTCTTTTTTATACAACCTATAGCCCTTAGGGGTGATGCATTCGCCCTTATATTCTTGTAAGGAGCAATTAGGGACATTCACATTCAAGAGTTTGCGCCCTTTTAAGGGGTAGCCGTTTGTGAAAATGTTTTGGACTAAATCCTGGATAATCTTTTGAGCCAGATCAAAACTTAGGGGCGTGTTTTTGTTTCTATGAGAAAGGATTTGAGAAATCGCAATGGAAGGCACGCCCTGAATGGTGCCTTCAATCGCTCCGGCCACCGTTCCAGAATAAATCGTGTCTTCGCCCATGTTGGATCCAAGATTGATCCCTGAAATCACTAAATCAAAACAAACATGTTTAAAAAGCTCATTGATCGCCAGATACACGCAATCGCTTGGCGTGCCATCATCAATCTTATAATGCCTGCCTTCTTTGCCCTTAATTTTCTCCGCTCTTAAAGGCGCAGTGATGGTGATGCATTGCGAGCATGCGCTTTTTTCATGCTTGGGGGCGATCACATAAATTTCTGCCATTTTTTCTAAAGCTTGTTCTAAAGCTTTAATGCCTTTTGCATGGTAGCCATCATCGTTGGTGAGTAAAATTTTTTTCATGTCTTGCCTTTAAATAGAGTGTTCAATAATGCGTTCAAATTTTCTTGCAATAAAGGATAAGCGGGTTTTAGTAGGTTTAAATCGTCTAAAACCTCTGTTTTTAAAGTTTGGGCGTAACCGCTTGCCTTTTCTAGCCCCAATAAATTCACAAAGCTGTTTTTAGCGCCGTCTAAATGAGTGGTTTTACCGCTTTCTTCTTCATCTTGTGTAACATCTATAATATCATCTAACACTTGAAAGCAAAGACCCATTTTTAACCCAAAAGCCTGAAGCCATTTAAAAAGCTCTTCATCTTTAATACCGCTTGCAACAAACCCCATCATCAAGCTTGCGCTAATCAATTTAGCGGTTTTATGCTCGTGTAAGAAAGTGAGCTGCTCTAAATTTAAGGGCGTGTTTTCAAAATAGCAATCCAAAGCCTGCCCTAAGATCATGCCTTTAATCCCCCCATTAGCGCTTAAGATTTTGATCAATTCCACAATGATATGGCTTTCTAGTAAAGAGTTTGAAAGCAATTCAAAAGAGTAAGTGTTGAGCGCATCGCCGATTAAAACGGCTGTGGTTTCATCGTATTTAGCGTGTAAAGTGGGGTGGTTTCTCCTTAAAGCGGCATTATCCATGCATGGTAAATCGTCATGGATGAGCGAATAAGTGTGCAAGCATTCAATGCTTAAAGCGATTTTAAAATATTCTGTTTGCCGGTTAGAATAATCTTTTTGACCCACTAACGCGCAAAGCACGGCTAAAAAAAGCTTAGGGCGGAACCTTTTACCCCCATTAAGCACCATTTCAAAAAAGGCTTTTTCCAAATAAGGGTGGAAGCTTTCAAGGTGTAAATGATGGTGGTTTAAAAAGCTTTCAAAACGCTCGCACTCATTATGGTAAAAGGATAAATTAGGGTTATTCATGCATGGAATTATAACCTAAGATTTTAAGAGTTGCATAAATTCAGCTCTGGTTTTAGGGTCTTTTTTAAAGAGGCCTTTTAGAACGCTTGTTTTAATGATCGCATTTTGCTTTTGCACCCCTTGCATGCTCATGCACAAATGCTTGGCTTCACAAACCACAATCACGCCCCTTGGCTCTATGATTTCATCAAAGGTTTCGGCAATTTGAGTGGTCAGCCTTTCTTGGATTTGCAAGCGTCTGCTATAAATTTCAATGAGTTTAGCGATCGCGCTAATGCCTACAATCTTTTCTTTAGGAATGTATCCTAAACTGATATTCCCCAAAAAAGGGAGCAAGTGGTGTTCGCAAGTGGAGTAAAATTCAATGTTTTGAGCCACTATCATTTCATCGCAAACACCCTGAAAATACGCGCTTTTTAAAGCCACTTTAGGATCTTCTTTATAGCCTTTATACAAGAATTTCCATAATTCTTGAACCCTTTTAGGCGTCTCTTTCAAGCCCTCTCTGTTTTTATCTTCGCCGATATTTTCAAAAAACTGGTTGAAAAAATTTTCCATTTAAATGACGCGCCTTGATAAAGATTGGATACGATTTTTAATGCTAGGGTGGGTGCTAAACATTTCAGCGCTAAAAAGATAAGCCGCCGATCGAGTGGAGTTCTGATCTACACCCTTGTAATCGTTGTTCGCATAATCGTTAGAAATTTTTTGTAAGGCTCTAATCATGGGCTTATTGTCATGCATTAAAAACGCCGCCCCGCTATCAGCCATGTATTCTCGTGTGCGACTCAAATACATTTGCAAAAGGAGCGTTAAAAAAGGCAAAATGATCTGTAAAACTAATAAAATCATTCGGGCTAAATTCGCCCCGCTATTCTTGCGATTCCCCATGAAAAAATACACGCTAAAATTAGCCACCAACAGCATGATATTGCTTAAAATCCCCACACACATGGTCAAGCGAATGTCATTGTGCCTGATGTGGCTGAGCTCATGAGCGATCACGGCTTTTAGTTCATCTCTATCCAACCTCTCTATTAAAGCGCTTGTAAGAGCGATAAGGGAGTTAGATTCATTCCACCCGCTCGCAAAAGCGTTCATGTAAGGGGCTTTAATGATATAAAGCTTAGGCTCAAAATGAAGCTTAGTCTCTTCTAAAAGCTCTAACAAAAGGCGATGGATTTGGTTTTCTTTAGAGCTTAAAACCTTGCTTTTGTCAATAAGCTTGTATTCATCACCGCTTAACATGATAGAGCTAAAATTTTGGATACAAACAACAATAATGACAAAAGCCACTAAAAACATGACCATGGTGATCGTAGGAAAAATTTGAAAAGTCATGAGTTTAAAAAGAGCTGTTCCTAAATCGTTAGCATTAATTCTAATGACATCCACCAACAACCCAATAAAAGCAAAAATCACGCAATAAGTCGCTAAAACTGCGTTCGTTTTGAGCCTGTTTTGCACGATAATCTTTTCAAAATTCGTCATTATTTTCTCCTTTCTCATGCTTGATTTCTTTGAGCAACGCGCTCGCATAACTCCCTTTAGGCAAGTAAAATCCCAATTCAAATTGCGCTTTTTCTTTCACATATTGAGAAGTTACATTTTCTGCAAACACCCAAAAAAACCGCCTAGAGCCTAGCGTTTTAGCATGGCTATTTAAAAGGTTATTCTGGAATTCTTTTTCAATTTCTAAACTCAAATTTTTTGCATAAAGAGCTTTTTTGCCGTCTAATAACCCCGTAGGCGCAACTTCTTTTTTCAAAAACCTTTCGCTCTCTTTTTCTAATTCTAAAGCGTCAAAAAACTTCCCATAAGGGTAATGGCACATCACATCGCCTTCTAAGATTTTAAAGGGGTGGGCTTGGTTTTTAAGGGCTTTTAGGGTGTTTGGATTGATATTTAAATTTTTTTGTTTGAAAAATTCTAAATTTTCTTTGACACTAAAAGCGCTAATGATTTTACTGATTTCTAGTCGTTTGCTTAAAAGCGCGTTAAACAAATAACTTTGATAGCTTGAAATTAAAAAAGCGTTTAATTTTTGATGGGCGAATTTCGTTTGATTTTGCAAGATTTTTAAACCTTCTTGGTGGTTGTCATTGAACTTCCCAAAGCGTTGCGGGCCAAAATAATTAGGCATGCCAAACTGCGCGATTTGTTCTAAAACCTGTTCAGTCTTTTGAGCGTTTAGGGGGGTCATTTTTTTAAAACGCATAAAAAAGCGATTCCCTTTCAAATGCCCCAATTTGATTTTATTATGGTGGTAATTCAAAGACAGAATTTTAAGGTTTTTTTCTTGAAAGTTGCTCGTATTTTTTTCTAATAAAGGGGCGTATTTTTTAGGGAGTGAGATGAATTGAGTCGTCAGCGCATTTTTATCTTTCAAGCCCGCATAACCCAATTCGGCGATTCTTACCCCTAAAATTTGAGAAAAAATTTGAAGCATTTCTAAAGTGCTTAAACCGCTTTTTCTCACTTGAATAACGGCATGTTCGCCTGTGTTACTGAATTCATACAAAGGCACTTCATGCACGCAAAAATCCCTAGCGCTAGAATTGAAATGAAAATCAATGCTCGCATGGTTATAAGCATGCAATAGGGGCATAAAATTTAAATTCATGCTTTGATCCTTGAATTAAACGCCCTTGAGAGCGAAACTGAGTCAATGTTTTCAAAATTCACTCCAGTAGGCACGCCTTGAGCGATTTTAGTGAAAGTGAGGTGGAAATGTTGCAATTTATCTTCAATATAAAGCATTAAAGAATCATTAGCCAAAGTGGGAGGGAAAGCAAAAATGATTTCTTTAATGTTTTCTTCAATCAGGCGTTTTTCTAGGGCGTTAAAATCCACTTCTTCTATAGAATTTAACACATAATAGCGCCCTAAAAAATCCTTTAAATCTTCTAAAATAAACACATCTCTTGGGTGTAAAACCATGCAAAGTTGAGAATTTTGCCGGCTCTCATCAGAGCAAATCTCACAAATTTCACTCTCACTGAGCGCGTTACAAGATGCACATCTTTTAAGGTTTTCTAGGGCGTTCTCTAAAGCGTGCGTGATTTTCAGCGCCAGATAGGGGTTTTCTAAACCCAAATGATACGCCATTTTAAAAGCGGATTTTTTACCCACATTGGGGATTTTTTCTAAACAATCCACTAAATTTAAAAAGTGATTCAAGCTGTTTTTATAAGTATTCATTTTGTTAGTATATCAAACTTAACTTGACTTGAAAGCCATTAAAAGGGCTTTTATGGTTTTTTAAAAGAGGGTTTAATATGAAAGGCGCTAATAAAGCGTTTAAATAAAAGCGCTATGATGCGTCATCTCAAATTAAAGGAATACTATGCCGTTTATCAATATCAAACTTGTGCCAGAAAATGGAGGGCCAACAAACGAGCAAAAACAGCAATTGATTGAAGGGGTTTCAGATTTGATGGTTAAGGTGTTAAACAAAAATAAGGCTTCTGTTGTGGTCATTATAGATGAGGTGGATTCTAATAATTATGGTCTTGGGGGCGAGAGCGTCCATCATTTGAGACAAAAAAACTAAATCTTTAAAATTCAAAGGTTGCGATAACATTTAAGGGGTGCTTATTCCCCTAACCCCCTAAAAACTATAAACATAACTCACATTAAACACCACAAGGCGTTTGAAAAAGAGAGAGGTATTTAACCCTTTGCCATGCGTTTCATAAAAGGAATTGATCGCTAAAGGGATTTTTAAGCCCATTTCAAAGCCGTTATGCCTGTCCATATTCACACGAACCCCAAAATTCAAAGGGATTTGGAAAAAACTCGTGTGCATTTTAGCTTGATAATTAATCAAGTAATTGTTGATAAAATCCGTTTCACTCACCCACATGCTCAAACCACTCCCTACCCACGAACTCCCCGCTAAAGCAAAGCCTGCATAAAAACCCACGCTAGAATGTTTTTGTGCATTATCAATGAAATTATACAGATAGTCTATTCCAAGCCCATAGAGGTGGTTATTCATTTTGCCCAAACCATCAAAGCCATTACCCACAAAACCAAAATTAGTGTAACCATAGTCATAGAACAAGTAATAGCGAAACCCTTGATTTTTTTTCTTGGTAAAGAAATGCTTATAACCCACATTCAAAGCTACCCCATACATGCTTGAAATGTTTTTAGAATAAGAATTAGGATCAAGCGCGTTTAGGGAATTTGAAATTGCAGCGATTTGAGAAGACAAAGAAGAAAGCATGCGGTTTTGGGATTGAGCGAATTGCGATTCTAAATTTTTTAAGTTTTCTTCAAATTCGTTAGTGGTGGGTTCTTGGATTTTTTCTAACGCTTGAACTAGTTGTGGGTTAGATGCAGCGCCACCGCTAAGCATCACGATTTTTTCAATATTTTCAAAGCTGGATTGGAGGTAGTATTTCTCAGCTTGGATTTCAGTAGGGGTTAATTGAGAATTGTTTTTCAAAGCGTTGTTGATATATGCAAAGGTTTTAGGCATGCTTGTGATTTCATTTTTGACTTGATTGAGTTTATCAATCTTATTTTGAGCGTTAGAAATGATTTGGATGCGTTCTTGATTCAAAAAAGGGTTATTGTGTTGGATGGCATGACTAATAGAATATTCAAACCCCACGCTCGCATACGCCCCATTTTCTTCAGCGATACAAAAAGATAAAAATAAAGAAAAAGGCAAAGGTAAAGAAAATAAGGTTTTTTGCATGGGTTGATCCTGCTATGAATTGGGCTTGTTAAAAATGGGTTTGATGATACCATTAAAAAGCATAGCGCATACCAATATTTCCGGTAATATCAATATCTTTATAATCAAGCCCAAACCTAGCCCCTATGCCGGCATTCACATAAAAGGTTTTGAATAGCCTTATCTCCCCGCCTGTGATAATGCTAGCAAAAGTGTTGTATCTGCCGCCATCTCTATAGCTTAGGGTGTTATTACCGATGAAACGCACCATTTTATCCCCCATAGAATTGATAAATAAATCTCTGCCCACATCCGCAATCACAAAATAATAAGAGTTTTTATTGAAATAATGCCGACTTTCTAGGGCAAAATTAATCGTTAGAACGGATTTTTTATTAGGGTCAGCATTGGCTCTGAATTGGTTGTAAATAGGATCATCCATAATGCCCCTTAAACCAGACAAACCAATGTAATAATAGGCTAAGCCTATTTGAGGTTTAAAAATAACGCTTTTATCTTTAAACATGAAATCATAGCCGTAATTGATTTTAGCGTCAGTCGTCCAAGTGTCGTATTTGTAAGACTGATTGATGATTGAGAGTAGGGAGTCATAAGAGTTGATGAAAGTCTTATTGTATCCCCAAGTCTCATTCAAGCTCATCGTTAATTCGCTTCTTTTGATAAACGCTCGGCTATAAACACCCATATTGACATTGCTAGAGCCTGATTGGGTGATGTTTGCATGAAACCCGCTATACCCATAAGCGGCATAACCCCCCACAATCACGCCCTTAATAAACCTGTCATACCCTATATTGATACCATATAAAGTCCCAGTGCCTCCATTAATAAAACTAGCCCCTCCAACTCCTGTCGCCCACACATTATTTTTAACTCTGTTTCTTTGAGAGTATTTTAAAATCACATCCATAGCGTTAGGGATCGCATCAGCGAATCGCTTGTTTTTAAGGGCTTCTAAACGCTCATGGAAATCAGCGCTAGCAAAGGTTGAAGTGTCAGAGAGCTTGGCTAAACGGCTCATTTGCTGCGTGTAGGTGTTGATCTGTAAAATATTAGTGGCGTCATTTTTAAAATCAGGGTTAGCGATGACTTCTAAAGTGTTAGCAATGTCTCCAGCGATCGTGGTTAAATCTTTTGTGGAATGGCTTTCTAAATAATAGGGAGCGAATAAAGGACTTCCCTTAGTTTCAAAGATTTTATTGAGCCAATTAATCGCTTGAGTGCCTCCAGCTTGATCAATGCTATCCACGCTTTGAACGCCCTGAATTTGAGCGATATATTGTTTTAAAGTGGGGGCTTGTAGGTTATTGATAGGATCATTAGAAACAGCGATTTTCACTTTATTATAGAGAATAGAAGTGTAAATGTATTGATTTTGAGAATCTTTAAAGCCTACAATTAAACCGCCATCTTTAATACTCACGGCTTGCCCGTTATAAGTTAAGCCGTTGTCAGTCATCACCATGCGCTTGCCATTAATGTCAATGAGCGTGTAAAGCTTAAGGTAATTATCTAAACTGCTGCCTCCTGTGATTTGGTCGTTATACCCGTAATAAATGGCCTTAGCGCTATCAATGAGCGTGTAAGTGCCTGTTTCTTTTGAAGAAGTGTTGAATTGGATTAAAGGGTTATTGTTATTAGCCATAATCGTCGCTGCGCCTTGAGCGTTGATAATAGCATGGCTAACTGAATGGCTGAGATTAAACACCAAATCGCCATAACTATTAAAATTCCCCATGACATTCAAACCACTAGCGTTAGTGCTTAAAGTCGCTTGTTGGTTTAAGGTGAAATCACCATTAATGTTAGCTGTAGAGTTAGAGGCGTTGTTAAAAGCGTTAGCGATCGTTAAATTATTGGCTTGCAAGGTCGCATTTTCATTAAGATTGAGCGTGCCTATAACGCTATTATTTTTTACTTGAGACAAATCAATAGCTCCATTAGAAGCGATTGTGCCTAAGAAAGTGAAGTTGTTAGCGCGCACGCTTAAAGATTCGTTAGTGGGGGTTACGCTAGAGTTTGTAGAAGAGCTGTTTTTTGTTGTGGGGCAATTGGCTAAATTAACACAAATTTCCCCTTTTTGAACGCTCACATTATTCAAACCCGCATTAAGGCTTAAGCCATTAGTGGCGTTTAGGGTTGTGATATTGATATTAGAAACGCCATTAGAAGCAAAAATCAATGCGCCTTGATACTTGCTAAAATCAATCGTATTATCGCCATTAAAAATAATAGACTTGTTAGCAACAAAATTCAAACTGCCCCCTGTAGCGTTGCTAAAAGAGCTATTATTGACAAAAACATAGCCATTGCTTAAAAAGTTAAAATACCCTTTTTGCCAAAAATCATGCAAGCCTCTAGGCGATAAAAGAGCGCCTAAATCGTTTTCTTTGAGTGCATTTTGTAAAGAGAGCGGCAACACGCTCCCCAAACCTTGATTATAAACGCCGCTTAACCCGCCTTGAGAAATAATATTATTAATGATATTGCTCACTAAACCTTGACTTTCTAGCTTTTTAACGACATCTTGTCCTAAAAACTCGTTCAACAAGTCGTTCGCCACCACACCAATGTCTTTTTGCAGGCTTGTAGGAGGATTAGTAATGTCTTTTAAAATCACGCTTAAAATAGAGCTTAATTCAGAAGCGTCTATATACCCACCGATAAAATTCAAAAACCCTTTATCGTCTAGCATGCTTTTTAAAGACTGCTTAGCAAGGTAGTTTTCTATGATTGATGGGGTAACAAAATTACCAAAAATGCTTAGTTTTTTACTGATAATATTTTGGATTGCATTCATGACTCCACTATTATTCAATAAATTATCTAAATTATTTTGACCTATAAGTTGGCCTAAGGTTTCATTTTGCAAGCTAGTGGGCAATTCCTTACTCAAAGGGCTTAGAGCGTTTTCTACAAAGTTCCCTAAACCGCCGGCTTGCTTGATTTTTTCCATAGCCACTTGACTGAGAACATTCGCTAAATTCCCTTGATTAAAGATTTTATCAATCCCTTCTTGACCTAAAAGATTAAAGATATTGTCTGTGGCTTGAGCTTCTATGTTAGCTTTATCCAACACTAAGTTATTAGCGCTTTGAAAGGTTACATCCGCACTCCCTCCGCTTTCAAAGGCGTTAGCGCTTCCAAGCGTTCCAGTGATATAAATGCTTTTAGCTTTAAAATCAGCGTTGATGTAGCCTAAATAGGGGGAAGTTGAGCCTAATAATTGCCCCAAGTAAGTGTTTCTAAAAGAAGAACAAGTGGCGCTATCTAGCGCGCAAGGACTGCTATAACCATTGCCCCCAAACCATATAGAGCTAGTAGAGTTTGTAACATTATCTTGAGTAGCGCCTATAACGAGATTCCCATTATTAAAGGTTTGATTGATGTTGTCAGTCAAATGGTTGATGGTTTCTAGGAGCGCTTGCTTTTGCACTGGGGTGATCTTAATCTCATCTAAGAGTTGCAACACTTCATTGATGTTAGTGATATTGTCTAATTGATTGGATTCAATCATTTCTTTTAAGGTAGCGGAATTTTGAGAAAGGATCCCTAAAAGCGTTTTTAAATTCCCACTAGAAAAACCCTTATTATAGATATTCAAACTATTCAAAGGCTGGTTAAACGGGCTATAAGTGCCTGGGGTTTGAGGCGTTTGAGAGCCTTTAGGGGTGAAAAGACCTTTAATATTGCTTGTCAAGTAATAAGTGCCTGTTTGGTTATCGCTATAATCATAGCTATAACCGGTAGGATTTTGCTTAGAAGCTTGGTAATTATAAAGCTCAGGAGCGATATTAAAAATAGTGTTAGAAGCCGAGTTAGGGTTATTTAAAACTTCTATGGTTAAATCCCCATTTTTAATGCTCTCTTGAATGATTTGAGAAGAATTGAGAGGGTTTATAAACGACCAAGTTTGAATGTTATTATTGTCGCTATAGGTAGCGTTTTGGATTTTCATGCCATAAAAAAGGATTTTTTCATAGCCATTAGCCCCACTAATGCCAGTAATGCCTTTTTGAGCGTTTAGGATGTTGTAGGTTACAGATTTTGTAATGTTGTCAAAAATATTGATGTCAGATAAATTAATATCCCCATTATTCCCTAAAACAAACTGCCCGCTAACGCTCATTAAAGCCTTAGTCAAAGAGGGCGCATAACCATTAAAATTTAACGCCCCATTAGCCGTAAGGTTATTAAAACTCAATGAGCTTGCACTGTCAAAATTAAAGCTTGCTGTATCAATAGTCGTGTTGCCTCCAAAATCAGCCTGGCTTGCGCCTTGAAAATTGATATTAGCGTTTAAAGAGCTTGTGTTATTAGCCGATAAAACGCTATCGTCTAAATTGATAGTGGTGTTGTTTGAAAAACTACCACTAGAAGCGTTGAGTTTGCTGTTAGCGTTAAGACTGAGTATCCCACCATTAAAAAAGAGGCTATTAAAGGTTGCTTGACTCCCGTTATAAATATTGAGACTCGCTTGATTGTTAAAAGCGCTTGCACCATTGGCATTCAAGACGCTTTGATTGTCTAAGCTTAAATTAGAATCATTATCAAGCGTTAAAGAATTTTTAAAAGTGGCTTGACTTTTATTGCCAAGCGTGATATTGGCGTTGTTTTGCAAGGTTGTATCGCCATTAAAGTTCAGCAAACTTTGAGAGCTGAGCGTAAAACTCGTGTTGCCTAAAAGCTGTGTGGTAGCGTTAAAATTGCTTGTCCCCCTAGAATACAAGACATTAAAAACCGCTTGCGTGTTGTTGAAAATAAGGCTATTAGCCTGCAAATTATAAACCGCTCCCCCATTCAAACGAGAATTGTTAAAGCTTAAAGAATTGGTGGCATTAGCGCTGATCACGCTTGATCCTCCAGGGTTTGTAAAGCCGCTAAACGAAGCGTTAGAAAACGAAATATTCTTAGCACTAAAACTGAATTTCCCCCAAGTCATATCGCTAAAGCTGGAATTAGTTACGCTGATATTGTTTGTAGCGTCAAAAGTGGCATAGGAATGCTGACTAGCCCCCGTTTGAATCATTTTAGTAACGGTTTCAGCGTCATTATAATTCAAGCCATCCATAGTGATATTATCGCTTGCTTTAAAGGTAATGTTCGCTCCCCCACCATCAGAGCCTGAAACGCCTTCACCGGTTTTAAAATTATTGGTCAAGTAGATGTTAGCCGCATTAAAAGTTCCAATGATATAGCCAAAGCCTCCATGCCCTATCCAAATCAACCCATTATCATTCACGCTCTCTGTGTTATTCCCTATGATCAAAGCGCCATTTTGGATATTCACGCCAAAACTTCTTCCTAACAAATTGGCTGTATAAGTGCTGAGCGTGTTGCCGCTTTGACCGCTCTGTCCTGAAAGATTGGGATCAATATAATAAACGCCTTGTTTTGAGTAAGTTTGATTTTGAAGCCAATAAACCCCATTCCACACATTCGTTGTGGGTAAATTTTGAGTAGGGGGTGAAACTTTATTAGGAGGAGTGTTTTGCGCTGTGTGTTTTGTGGGTGTAGGGCTTGGTGTAGGGCTTGCAGGCTTAGCGTTAGCTATCGCTTTATCCAAACTCTCTTGCTCGCTATTAAAAGTCTTTTCTTCGTTTTGTAAGGTTTGTAAATCTTGTTGCTCTTTGCTTTGGGCTTGATTGAAAGCTTGTTCGTTAAAGCCTGTTGTGGCGTTGGCTAATTGTTGGAGCTTGTCTAAATCTCCTTGTAATGTTTGTTTGTCTTGAGCGATTTGTTGGCTAGTGTTTTCTAAATTCTGAGCGTCTTTTTTAATAGTGGTGTTTTGATTGTTGGTGTAGCTTGTATCACTGCTTGCGATCTTATTATCACTAGTAGCGTTCTTTAAAGCGGTTTGGGAGCCACTCAAGTCTTGTTGGTAGGTTGCTTGGGCTTTGGCTTGTAAATCATCCCCTAAAAATTGGGTGGTAATGGACTGATTGTTAAAGGTTTCTTGTAAGGTTTCATCTTGCCCGTTAATGTCAAAGGTTACATCATAAGTGTTACTGCCCACTTCAACATGGCTTATAGCTTTATCGCCCTTATAGTTGATCAAATCCCACAAATAACTTTGATAAACCCCATATTGGATGGTTGCGTTTGTGGTGAGAATGTCATAGGTTTGATTGGCATTAAGGGTTTGATTGAGGTTAAAAATCGCACCAGAACCAAAAGACACACTGCCTTTAAGGCTAGCAAAAGGCGAACTTGAGTTTAAAGTGTTAGCGCCTGAAAAACTCACCTTGCTTGTATTAAAGCTATAAGTCCCTTGATTGAAGGTGTCGTTATTGAAGCTGGCGTTGTCGGTAAAATGATAAGTCCCTTGATTGAAATTGCTGTTATTAAAAGTGGATTGAAGGCTATTAAAGTTGTAAGTCCCTTGATTGAAAGTGCTGTTGTTGAAGCTTAAGTTAGCGCTGTTACTAAAGTTATAAGTCCCTTGATTGAAGTTTGTTTTGTTAAAGGAGAGATTGCTGTTAGTCCCATTCCCACTGAAACTAAAGCCCCCATTGGTGTCATCTGTAAAACTAGAGCCGCTCACATTGATGTTAGAACCACTGAAATTCATGTAAGAGTGCTGTGTTCCTGCATCGCTATTATCAAAGCTGGCTTGATTGATAGTGATATGGTTAGTTGCATTAAAATTGAGAGTGGCCCCACCGCCAGTAGAAAATGAGTTGCCGGTTGTGATACGGCTAGAATTAAAATTAATCGTTTGAGCGTCATAAGCACCTGTGATATACCCTACATCACCCCCATTAACACCCGTGCCTCCAAAGCGGATATTCCCTCCCACATTAAGCGTGCCATTATTGAATTTTTGCGTGAAACTAGCCCCACCAGGGCTATAAGTGGTAAGGGTGTTTAAATAGTAAGTCCCAGAGCCTTGAGTGCTGCTAAAAAGGCAATAAGAGTTGTGCGTGGGGGAATTAGAACCGCTTTCAATATTGTCATGATAACTCCAAGACGACCATGACCAATAACGGCACTCGCTAGCCCTTAGGTGGGATAATCCCCCCAACGCTCCTATCAATAAAACCGAAGCTTTTAAAAAAGATTTGTTTTTATTAAAAGGCTTTTTAACGGATTTTGTTTTTTTATGGCGTTTTAAGGGCTTTTCACGCTTCAAGATTTGATTCAATTTGAAAATTTTCTTTGAGATCTTATTTAATTTGAAAGATCCCTTTGAAATAAACTTAGAAATCAATCCAGCCTTTTTAAACGCCATTTAAACTCCGATCGTTTTTATAAATCCCACATTATACAACTTGATGTTAAACAAGCTCAAAAAGATTCGCAAAATGACTTAATAATAATACATAAATTGCGCCATATCCACCAAACGATGAGAATACCCCCATTCATTATCATACCACCCCATGATTTTGACCATATTCTCTAGCGTGAAAGTCAAATCAGGCGCGATTATGACGCTGCTAGGGTTAGAAATGAAATCAGAACTCACCCTTTCTTTTAAATCTATCTCTAACACGCCCTTTAAAACCCCTTTGGAAGCTTTAATTAATAAATCATTGATGGGATCTTTGAAGGCCTTTTTTTCTAAAAACAAACTCAAATCTATCATGGACACATCAAGGCTAGGCACCCTCACGCTATGCCCATGCATTTTGTTTTTGAGGTTGGGTAAAACTTTATGCAAGGCCAGAGCGGCTTTAGTGGTGGTAGGGATAATGTTGCTTGCAGCCGCTCTTGAGCGCCGTTTGTCCAAAGGGTGGGCCAAATCAATGAGTTTTTGATCGCTCGTGTAGCTATGAATGGTCGTTAGCATGCCTTCTTTAATGCCAAAAGCTTTATCTAAAATCGCGCAAATGGGCGCGATAGCGTTAGTCGTGCAAGAGGCGTTAGAAACAATGGCCTGGTTTTGATAGAGAGAATGATTGACCCCATACACCAAAGTAGGGTATTGTTTTTCATCGTATTCGCCCATAAAGGGAGCGGATAACAGAACCTTTTTAGCCCCAAGCAAAAGATAATTTTCTAGCGTTTTAGGCTCTAAAAACTTCCCTGAACACTCTATAATAACATCCACGCCTTTCAAGTCTTTGATGCTATTAAAAACAGGGATTTCTAACGAGCCGATGATAAGCTTACCATTAGAATAACGCGCCTCTTTATTGAGCAGCCCATGCGCGCTGTCATGCTCTAAAAGATAAGCGAGGATTTCCCAATTAGCAGGGTCATTGATGCCTATCACTTCTAAGTGAGGGTTATCGCTACGCTCTAAAATCGCTCTTAAAACGCATCTCCCAATGCGGCCAAATCCATTGATAAAAATTTTCATCGTAACTATTATCCTATTTTCAGACTTCAATTTCAATTTTAGGGGGTTTTGTTTGGTATTTTACTACATTTTGCGCTATTATATTAGACCTAGCTGTAGGGTTAATTAAATTGTTTATTGAGTTGAAATTCAAGGAGTAAAACATGGCATTGTATGACAGAGCTAATTCTCGTAATGCGTATGCAGAGGATTCTTTATTGCAAGAAAGCGAGCTGGTGGGTTTTGTTAAAACGACTTACAAGTTCTTTGCAGGCAGTTTGTTACTAGCGACTATCGGAGCGTTATTAGGTTTGATGAATTTTCAAGCCGTAGTGCAGTATAAATGGGCGTTTTTTATCGCTGAAATTGCGGCGTTTTTTGGTTTGATGTTTTCTAAATCCAAACCCGGGTTGAATCTGTTCATGCTGTTTGCTTTCACTTCATTATCAGGGGTTACTTTGGTGCCTTTGTTGGGTATGGTGATTGCAAAAGCTGGTTTAGGAGCGATTTGGCAAGCTTTAGGCATGACGACTATTGTTTTTGGTTTGATGAGCGTGTATGCCCTTAAGACTAAAAACGACTTAGCGAATATGGGTAAAATGCTCTTTATCGCTTTGATTGTGGTGGTGGTGTGTTCGCTCATTAACTTGTTTTTGGGTAGCCCCATGTTCCAGGTTGTCATTGCGGGAGCGAGCGCGATTTTATTCAGTCTTTATATCGCTTATGACACCCAAAACATCGTTAAAGGCATGTATGATAGCCCCATTGATGCAGCGGTGAGCTTGTATTTAGACTTTTTGAATGTCTTTATTTCTATCTTGCAAATCATTGGTATTTTTTCAGACAGGGATAAATAGTTTGAAAAAATAGGGGGGGACGCCACGCAAAAACCTAATAAAAAATATTCTAAAATATTGATAACGCTTGATATTCTTTCTTTAAGGATCAGTTATGCCTAAACGCACCGATATTTCCAACATTCTACTGATAGGCTCAGGCCCTATTGTGATCGGGCAAGCTTGTGAGTTTGACTACTCAGGGACTCAAAGTTGTAAAACCTTAAAATCTTTAGGTTATAGAGTGATCTTAATCAATTCTAACCCGGCCACCGTGATGACTGACCCTGAATTTTCTCATCAAACTTATATCCAACCCATCACCCCAGAAAATATCGCCGCTATCATCAAAAAAGAAAAGATTGACGCTATTTTACCCACAATGGGCGGGCAAACCGCTTTGAATGCGGTCATGCAAATGCACCAAAAGGGCATGTTAGAAGGCGTGGAGCTTTTAGGGGCTAAGATTGAAGCGATTAAAAAAGGCGAAGACAGGCAGGCTTTCAAAGAAGCGATGTTAAAAATCGGGATGGATTTGCCTAAAGGGCGTTACGCTTATAGCGAATTAGAAGCCCTAGAAGCCATTAATGAAATTGGCTTTCCAGCCATTATTAGAGCGAGTTTCACTCTGGCTGGTGGGGGGAGTGGGGTCGCTTACAATATTGAAGAGTTTCAAGAATTGGCTAAAAACGCCCTGGACGCTTCGCCCATTAATGAAATTTTGATTGAAGAGTCCTTATTGGGGTGGAAAGAATATGAAATGGAAGTCATACGAGATAATAAGGATAATTGCATCATTGTGTGCTGTATTGAAAATATTGACCCCATGGGCGTTCATACCGGCGATAGCCTCACCATCGCTCCAAGCTTAACCTTAACCGATAAAGAATACCAACGCATGCGCGATGCGAGCTTTGCGATTTTAAGAGAAATTGGCGTGGATACGGGCGGGAGCAACGTGCAGTTTGCTATCCACCCAGAGACTTTAAGAATGGTCGTGATTGAAATGAACCCGCGAGTGAGCCGCAGCTCCGCATTAGCTTCAAAAGCGACCGGGTTTCCCATTGCAAAAGTGGCTACCATGCTTGCGGTGGGTTTTAGCTTAGATGAAATCCAAAACGATATTACCAACACCCCGGCGAGTTTTGAGCCTAGTTTAGATTATATCGTGGTGAAAATCCCTCGCTTTGCGTTTGAAAAATTTGCCGGTGTTTCTAGCACTTTAGGGACTTCTATGAAAAGCATTGGCGAAGTGATGGCGATAGGGGGGAATTTCTTAGAAGCCTTACAAAAAGCGTTATGCTCTTTGGAAAACAATTGGCTAGGGTTTGAATCGTTAAGCAAAGATTTAGAAATGATAAAAAAGGAAATCCGCCGGCCGAATTTCAAGCGCTTGCTTTATATCGCTGATGCGTTCAGGCTTGGCGTTTGTGTTGATGAAGTGTTTGAATTATGCCAGATTGACAGGTGGTTTTTATCTCAAATCCAAAAGCTAGTCAAAGCAGAAGAAAGCATCAATTCTAGCGTTTTAACGGACGCCAAAAAATTAAGAGGGCTTAAAAATTTAGGCTTTAGCGATGCTAGGATTGCCGCTAAAATCAAAGAAAATGAAAATTTAGAAGTGAGTCCTTTTGAAGTGGAATTAGCCAGAATGAATTTGCAAATCGCACCCCATTTTGAAGAGGTGGATACTTGCGCGGCGGAGTTTTTATCGCTCACGCCTTATTTGTATTCCACCTATGCCCCTAACCCTTTTCCCCCTATTGAAAACAAACAAGAAAAACAAGAAAAGAAAATCCTAATCATAGGCTCTGGGCCTAATCGCATCGGTCAAGGCATTGAATTTGATTATTGTTGCGTGCATGCGAGCTTTGCTTTAAAAGATTTAAACATCAAAAGCGTCATGCTCAATTGCAATCCAGAAACTGTTAGCACGGATTATGATACAAGCGATACGCTCTATTTTGAACCCATTCATTTTGAGTGCGTGAAGAGCATCATTCAAAGGGAGCGAGTGGATGGCATTATCGTGCATTTTGGGGGACAAACCCCTTTAAAACTCGCTAAAGATCTAGCTAAAATGCAAGCCCCCATTATTGGCACGCCTTTTAAGGTGATTGATGTTGCAGAAGACAGGGAAAAATTTTCCCTCTTTTTAAAAGAGCTTGACATCAAGCAGCCTGAAAATGGCATGGCTAAGAGTGTTGATGAAGCCTATAGCATCGCTAATGTGATTGGTTTCCCTATTATCGTGCGCCCTAGTTATGTGCTAGGCGGCCAACACATGCAAATTTTAGAAAATATTGAAGAATTGCGCCATTATTTAGAAAGCGTTACGCATGCTTTAGAGGTTAGCCCTAAAAATCCGCTCCTCATTGATAAGTTTTTAGAAAAAGCGGTGGAACTAGATGTGGATGCTATTTGCGATAGAAAAGAGGTCTATATTGCCGGCATTTTACAGCACATTGAAGAAGCCGGAATCCATTCAGGCGATTCGGCGTGCTTTATCCCTTCCACTTTAAGCCCTAAAATTTTAGATGAAATTGAGCGGGTGAGCGCGAAAATCGCTCTGCATTTAGGCGTAGTAGGGCTATTGAATATCCAATTTGCTGTGCATGACAACACGCTCTATTTGATTGAAGTCAATCCCAGAGCCAGCCGAACCGTGCCTTTTTTAAGCAAGGCTTTAGGCGTTCCTTTAGCGAAAGTAGCGACTAGGGTTATGGTGTTAAAAGATTTGAAAGAAGCCTTGAAGTTCTATGATAAAAAAAATATCGTGGGATATTCTAAAGGCGTTTATAAGCCTAAAATGCCTCATTTTGTGGCTTTAAAAGAAGCGGTTTTCCCTTTTAATAAACTTTATGGATCGGATTTGATTTTGGGGCCTGAAATGAAAAGCACCGGCGAAGTGATGGGGATTGCTAGATCTTTAGGGTTGGCTTTTTTCAAGGCTCAAACGGCTTGCTTTAACCCCATTAAAAACAAGGGGCTTATTTTTGTTTCTATTAAGGATAAGGATAAAGAAGAAGCATGCGTTTTAATGAAGCGCTTGGTTCAGTTAGGCTTTGAATTGTGCGCTACAGAAGGCACGCATAAGGCTTTGGAAAAAGCCGGGGTGGAGTCTTTAAAAGTGCTTAAAATCTCCGAAGGCCGCCCCAATGTCATGGATTTAATGATGAATGGGGAAATCAGCATGGCTATCAACACCAGCGATCACAAATCTCAAGATGACGCCAAACTCATTCGCGCTTCTGTGCTTAAAAACCATGTGAGTTATTTCACGACTTTAAGCGCGATAGAAGTTTTGATTTTAGCGTTAGAAGAAAGCTCTAAAGAAGACGAGTTGCTAGCCCTACAAGATTATTTAAAGTAGTTTGATGGCGTTAGTGTATCTGGCTCAAAGCGATACCACGATAGGACTGCTTTCTAAAGACAGCGAAAAACTCAACGCCTTAAAAAATCGCCCTAAAAATCAAAGCGTTTTAATAGAAAGCGCTGATTTTACCACCTTAAAAAGCCTGGTGCGCGCGCCCAACGCTTTTAAAAACCTCATCAGAAGAAGCGCTAAAACCACTTTTATTTATCCTAACTCTAAGGCCGTTCGTGTGGTTAGGGGCAGGCATGGGGATTTTTTAAAGCGTTTTAAAACGCTCTATAGCACCTCAGCCAACCTCACCCAATGCGCTTATGATAAAGAGATCGCTTCCAAGCTCGCTGATGTGGTTGTGAGCGATGAAAGGGGTTTGTTTGAAAGCTCTAGCTCTAAAATATTCAGGCTCTATAAAGATAAAAAAGTGAGAGTGAGGTAGAAAAGACCTTTCGCATTCTGCGCGTTTTGAAATAGGTTTTTGTGGGATTTTCCTAAAAGTTTATCATTTGTTTATCAAAAATGGCTAGCTCTTTTAAGGTGGTTGTAATATTTTTTTGACTACAATAACACCCTTATTTTTTAAGAAAAATTATTATAAGTAGGATTTTAAGAATGAATGACAAGCGTTTTAGGAAATATTGGAGTTTTTCTCTTTTTTTGTCCTTATTAGGAATGTTTGAATTGGAGGCTAAAGAAGAAGAAAAAGAAGAAAGAAAGACAGAAAGAAAAAAGGATAAAAAAAAGAACGCCCAACACACTCTAGGCAAAGTTACCACTCAAGCGGCTAAAATCTTTAATTACAACAACCAGACAACCATTTCAAGTAAAGAATTAGAAAGAAGGCAAGCCAACCAAATCAGCGACATGTTTAGAAGAAACCCTAATATCAATGTGGGTGGTGGCGCGGTCATGGCGCAAAAAATTTATGTGCGCGGTATTGAAGACAGATTGGCTAGGGTTACGGTGGATGGTGCAGCGCAAATGGGCGCAAGCTATGGGCATCAAGGCAATACGATTATTGACCCTGGAATGCTCAAAAGCGTGGTGGTTACTAAGGGGGCGGCTCAAGCGAGCGCGGGGCCTATGGCTTTGATTGGCGCAATTAGAATGGAAACTAGAAGCGCGAGCGATTTTATCCCTAAAGGTAAAGACTACGCCATGAGTGGGGCTGCCACTTTTTTAACCAACTTTGGGGATCGAGAAACCGTGATGGGCGCTTATCGTAACAATCATTTTGATATGCTTTTATATTACACGCATCAAAATATTTTCTATTATCGTGATGGGGATAATGCCACAAAAGATCTTTTTAGACCTAAAGCGGATAATAAAGTTACAGGAAGTCCTAGCGAGCAAAACAATGTGATGGCTAAGATCAATGGTTATTTGAGCGAAAGGGATACCTTAACGCTCAGCTATAACATGACCAGAGATAACGCTAATCGCCCCTTAAGAGCGAATTTTACAGGCACTTTTTTACCCTATTCTTGCGGTGATTTTAACGCTTTCCCTAACGAGAAAAACCCTAGCGATTGCTTGTTTGAAAATGACGCTAGTTTGTTTAAAACTTATAGCGTCAATTTAGTGCATAATGTGAGCTTGAATTATGAAAGAGAAGGGGGGAGTCGTTTTGGTGATCCTAAATTAAAAATCAATGGTTATACAAGCATTAGGAATGTCCAAATTGATCCGCTTTTTAGGCCTAACGATATAGCAACTATCATTCCTTTCACCCCAAACCCAGAACTTGGCGAAGAAAATGAATGCGTGGCGCAAGGGGGTATTTATGACGCTGCTAAACAAACTTGCTCCATCACTTTTAAAAGCCTTGGAGGGGGTTCTGTGGTGGCTAATAAAAATTTATTCATCATCAATTCCGGGTTTAATGCGAATGTGATCCACACCATAGATCATAAGAATGACAATCTTTTTGAATACGGGTTGAATTACCAAAACTTAACCACTTTTGATAAAGCGATCCCTAATAGCGAATTAGTCAAACCCGGCGATGCCCCTGATGCATGCTTAAGGGTTACAGGCCCTAATGATCCCAATATGAACGGGCGTTGCCAAAGGAATGGCGCTAGCGCGAATGTGGTTGGGGTGTATGCGCAAGCGAATTACACCTTACACCCTATGGTAACTTTAGGGGCAGGGACTCGTTATGATGTCTATACTTTAGTGGATAAAGATTGGCAGTTGCATATAACCCAAGGGTTTAGCCCTAGCGCGGCTTTAAATGTCTCGCCTTTAGAGAATTTGAATTTCAGGCTTTCTTACGCGTATGTAACCAGAGGCCCTATGCCTGGAGGTTTGGTGTGGATGCGTCAAGATAATTTGCGCTATAACCGCAATTTAAAGCCAGAAATTGGGCAAAATGTGGAATTTAACACCGAATACAGCAGTAAGTATTTTGATTTCAGGGCCGCAGGTTTTGTCCAACTGATCTCTAACTACATCAACCAATTTTCTTCAACGCTTTTTGTAACCAACTTGCCCGCACAAGATATTATTTATGTGCCTGGTTATGAAGTTTCAGGGACGGCTAAATACAAGGGCTTTTCTTTAGGCTTGAGCGTGGCGCGATCATGGCCTTCTTTAAAAGGGCGCTTGATCGCTGATGTGTATGAATTGGCTGCCACAACAGGCAATGTGTTTATTTTAACGGCAAGCTACACGATCCCACGCACTGGCCTTAGCATCACTTGGCTTTCACGATTCGTTACGGATTTGAGTTATTGCTCTTATAGCCCTTATCGCAACGGCCCTACGGATATTGACAGACGGCCTAGCAATTGCCCTAAAACGCCCGGGATTTTTTATGTGCATAAGCCCGGTTATGGGGTGAGCAGTTTTTTTGTAACCTACAAACCCACCTATAAGAAGCTTGAAGGCTTGAGTTTGAATGCGGTGTTTAATAATGTTTTTAACCAACAATATATTGATCAAGCAAGCCCGGTGATGAGCCCTGATGAACCCAATCAAGACAAATACGCAAGGGGCATGGCAGAGCCTGGCTTTAACGCTAGGTTTGAAATTTCTTATAAGTTTTAATAATGGAGCTAAAAATGAGGGTTTCATGGGTAGCGAGTTAATCAAAAATAAAACATTCTTTAGAAGTAACAAATATATGATTTTAATCCTTTCATTTTAAACCAATTTACAATGAAGGGTTACTTTTTGTGAAATAGGGTTGTGGATTTTAATTAATATTTTAATTTTATGTTATTTTTGATTATAATTATAATCTCAACAAAAAAGATCATACAATTAAAATTAGGGAGAGTTTAGTGAGGCAAGAAAAGTATTTTTTGACTTCTTCTTTATCGCTTTTATCGTTTTTATTATGTCCTGCAGAAGCTTTTGATTATCGCTTTAGCGGTCGTGTGGAGAACTTTTCTAAGATTGGTTTTAACAATTCTCAAATCAATACTAAAAAAGGGATTTATCCTACTGAAAGTTTTATAGATATTGTAACTTTAGCGCAAGTCAAAGTCAATTTACTCCCTAAAGGCACCGAAAACCATAGGCTCTCTGTCTCTTTGGGTGGGGCGATTGCAGCCATTCCTTATGATAAGACTAAGAACGATATTAACCAAGCTAACGGGAAGATTTTTGGCTCAATTGTAGAGAATTTCATTGGGGGCTATCATGGATACTTTTTTAATAAGTATCTTGGCCCTGCTTATGCGGGGACTTCTCAATCAGCGAGCTATCATGCAAGGCCTTATGTGGTGGATACCGCTTTTTTACGATACGATTACAAAGATGTTTTTGGGTTTAAGGCGGGGCGTTATGAAGCGAATATTGATTTTATGAGCGGTTCCAATCAAGGGTGGGAAGTGTATTATCAGCCCTATAAGACTGAAACGCAAAGGTTAAGATTTTGGTGGTGGAGTTCTTTTGGTAGGGGTTTAGCGTTCAACTCTTGGATTTATGAGTTTTTTGCGACAGTGCCTTATTTGAAAAAGGGAGGCAATCCTAATAACAGCAACGATTTCATCAATTATGGCTGGCATGGGATCACCACGACTTATTCTTATAAAGGTTTAGACGCTCAATTTTTTTATTATTTTTCCCCTAAAACTTATAACGCTCCTGGTTTTAAGCTGGTCTATGACACGAATAGGAATTTTGAAAATGTAGGCTTTCGCTCTCAAAGCATGATAATGACAACCTTTCCTTTATACTATAGGGGGTGGTATAACCCAGAGACAAAAACTTATAGTTTAGAAGACAGCACGCCTCATGGCTCGTTGTTAGGGAGGAATGGCGTTACTTTAAATATCCGCCAGGTTTTTTGGTGGGATAATTTCAACTGGTCCATTGGCTTTTATAACACCTTTGGCAATTCAGACGCTTTTTTAGGCTCTCACACGATGCCAAGGGGTAATAACACTTCCTATATCGGTAATGAAATCTCCGTAACGACTAGGCATGCCGGAATGATTGGCTATGATTTTTGGGATAATACGGCTTATGATGGGCTGGCTGATGCGATCACTAACGCTAACACTTTCACTTTTTACACTTCTGTTGGAGGGATCCATAAGCGTTTTGCATGGCATGTTTTTGGGCGTATCTCTCATGCGAATAAAAATGCGTTAGGGCAAGTGGGGAGGGCTAATGAATACTCCTTGCAATTCAATGCGAGCTATGCATTCACTGAATCGATCCTTCTTAACTTTAGGATCACTTATTATGGGGCTAGGATCAATAAAGGCTATCAAGCGGGGTATTTTGGAACGCCCAAATTCAATAACCCCGATTTTAGCGCTAATTACCAAGACAGAAGTTACATGATGACCAACCTCACGCTGAAGTTTTGATTTTCAATCACAGCAAGTTAAAAACACTCCAAGGCATTTTTTAAAATCTGAGTATAAAAGACTTTGCGCAAAGCTAGTTTTGTGAAGCGCCCAACCGCTAAAAACGATTGGGCTTCCTGATGTTGGGGGAGAGTTTGGTCTTGTTCTGTGTCCCTAATGGATTTTACAGAGCTTGAGCTCCAACGCATTAGCTCCATCATATCTATAAAGGCGTAACTTTGTGCGCTTCCTATGCTAGATGCAAATGTATGAGAGTGTTATAACAAATTAGCGGCATCCATTCCAATCGCTAAAGATGTTTGGGATTTCTGCTTGGGTGGTTTAAAAAGCGGTTTTTTTGGGTTAGGGGAACGCCTTTAGCGTTTGATCGCTTCACAAAATAAAAGAGCTTTGGAGTGCTTTAAAGCAAAATAACAGCTTTAATAAAGCGTTCTTTAGGGGGGTTAATTTGAGATAAGGATTTTTGTTGTTTTAAAGTGGGGGTTAAAAGGGTTCGTCAAAGCCTATAAAAGGCCTTTAAAAGGCCTTGAGCTTTTTTAGAAGGCGTAGCCATAGACCCAATACACGCTATAAGGGCGGAAGTATTTCACTTCAGCGCCGCCAGCTTTATAATAAGTGTTGTAAATCGTAGGGATTTGCACACCGATTTCTATAGAATGCTGGTTATGGCTTTTCAAGTCTTTTTTCAAGATACCAAAGTTCATGCGTAACCCCACATCAAACAAGAATTGGAATTTTGTCGCTGTAGGCCTGCTCGCAAGCTGAGGGCTATTTTTTAGCGTGCTGATGTAAGTATCCCCTGCGAGTTGGATCCCCCCAAAGAAGCCCGCATTAAGACTTCGGCTACCAAAAGAGCGGCTAAACACATTGTAAAGCACATCAGTCCCCACCCCATAAGTGAGCAAATTGACTTGATTGTAAGTAGGGCCATTACCCACGCCCGCGCCGTTATAGCTGAAGAAGCCGTAGTAGCGTAAGCCCACATTCTTGTTTTCTCCAAAGAATTGCTTATAACCGATTTTAGTGATAAACCCGTTAAACGCATTCACTTGAGAGCTGTTACCGGCAGCGAAATTCCCAAGCCATGGGTTAGCTTTAAGCTCGTTATTCAAAGCGCTAACTTTAGCCAAAGTGTTTGTGGTGTTGTTTAATAGCTGGGTAGAGTGCGTTTGATCAATATTCCCGCCATAGCTCACTTGATAGCCTGTTGAATTGCTGATGTTAGCGTTGTTGGCTAGCGTTAAAGCGTTTTGAGAAGTATTGACGATATTTTGCACCAAGCTAGTGAATTCCTTAGCGCTCAAATCATTCCCAGCGTTAGCAGAGTTGAAAACATGCTGCGCTAAAGCGGCGTCCAAAAACGCACCGGCAGCCCCGCCATTACCGCTTGGCCCCATAGTGATTGAAGCTTGCTTTAGGACATAAGCGATTTGTTGAGCGGTAACACCATTCCCATAAACTTGACTGGTGTTGTTTTGAAAAATCCCACCCGCTTGGTTATTGGCGTTTAAGAACGAGTTCATGTAAGCCAAATAAACGCTGGCAGTGTTAAGATTACTGAGCTGGTTGGAGAGGTTCGCGCTCGTGGTGTTGTTGTTGCCTTGAAAGATATTGTTTTTGAGGTCTTGACTCAAAGTTTTGATAGAGCTAACCATTTCGTTATAAAGACTCAGGTTACCTTGGAAACAAGGAGAATTATTAGTAGCAGCAGCAGTAGTGCCACTAGTGCTACCACTACCACTACCACATTGATGAATACTAGCAGTATTCAAAGTAGGATACAAATCAATCAAATTGCCTAATTGGTTCATGAAGAGGTTGCCTAAAGTCCCGGCGACATTGCCTCCTGTGCCTGCAATATTGATATTGGTGTTGTTTGTCGTGGTAGAGTTTAACAAGCCGGCTAATTCTTCGGCTTTGATTTTACCCGGGTTTTTCACTTGTTGGACCACCTGACCTAATTCATACCCAAAGGTCATAAAGCCCCCATCTTCTTCAGCGCCCACTTGATTGAAGCTCAAACTCAACGCTAGGCTTAAAGGGGCTAAGAATCTTACTTTTTGAGATTGTGTCATTAAATTTTCCTTAATCATTTTGAATGGCTTTAAATTTTGTTTCATATTTGTCTGATCCCCCCTTTCTTAGAATGAATACCCATAAGACCAATAAACGCTATAAGGACGGAAATACTTCACGGTAGTCCCTGCTGATTTGTAATAAGTGTTATAAATCGTAGGCACCACTACGCCAAATTCCACCGTGTGCTGGTTGTGGCGGTTGGATTTCCCACCCAACTTACCGAAGTTCATCCGCATACCAAAGTCAAAGAGGAACTGGAAGTGCGTGTTATTGACTTTCCCATGCAATTTCACATTGGGGTCATCTCTGAGCGTGGATTGGACGGTCTCACCGGCTAATTGGATACCGCTAAAAAAGCCCATATCCACAGAGCGGTTTTGATAGGAGCGGCTAAAGATGTTATACAACACATCAGTCCCCACCCCATAAGTGTATAACCCTACATTATTTTGAGTGGATCTAAAGCCCACGCTCGCTCCGTTATAAGAAAAGAAACCATAATAGCGCAAACCGATATTCCTTTTCTTCCCGAAGAATTGCTTATAGCCCACTTTAGTGTAAAACCCGTTTAAAATATTCGTTGAACGGCTGTTCCCGGCCCTGAATTGGGGCAAGTAGGGCATGCTCCTAACCTGATTGTTGAGCGCATTGATTTTATCCAAAGTTACTTGCGCGTTATAAAGAGCGTTAGAGAGCTGATTAGCGCGCCCTTGCACAGCGTTAGCTTGGTTGTTATCTATCCCAGCGTTATTAACCGCGCTCCCGCTAATGGGGTTTTTATTGAGTTCGTTATAAACTTTTTGGGATTGATCAATAATGCCTTGCACCAAACCTGTAAAAACGGCTGAATTGAATTCCTTATTCCCAATGTTGGCGGCTACGGCAGAGTTGAAAGCTTCTAAAAGCAATTCATCTTGCTTGAGCAAGTTAGCTGCGTTATTGAGAATATTTTGTTGGCCTTGAAGGTATTTAATAGCGTCTTGAGAGTAAGTTTGACCATTTGAACCAGTCGCACCACTAGCTCCATTAGTTCCATTTTTGGTCTCCAAAGCCTTATTCATCGCATTAAAAAACACATTCGCCGCATTCAAGTAGGTGAGCTGTTGTTGCATGTTGGGGAAATTGGTGTTCGTGCCGTAGTTAGTCTGGCTGCCGATCGTGCTTAAAACCCTATCAGAAAGGCTAGGGAGCCAATAATAGCCCGCAGCGGTGCAAGCGCTTTGAGTGTTAAGAGAATTGCCACCAGCCGTCCCTGCAGCCGCGCAAGTCCCACTGCCTACCGCACCCCCTAAAAGAGCGTTCGCAGACACATCGTTACCATTGAGTTTCTCTGGATACGCTCCTAAAAGCGAATAAAGGTATTGGGAGAAAGCGTTACTCAACGCCCCTGCGACATTGCCTCCGGTGTTGTTGTTTAAAATGTTGTTCGTTGTATCAGCGTTAAGCTCTCTTGCGAGTTCGTCTCTTTTAGTGCCGCCTGGGTTTTGGACATCTTGCATGACTTGCCCGAGCTGATAACCGACGGTGAAAAACCCTCCATCATCTTCGGCATAACTTATGCTAGCGCAAAGGGCTAGACTAAGAAACAGCGTTCTATTTTTCTTTATCATGATTTTCCTTATCAATGGGATGCTCCTTGATTGAGTTTAAATTTGGGATTTAAGTTACATCAGTAAATAACGTTTAGTAATACAAATTATTAGATGTAATTGTGATATTTTCACATAAGAAAAATTAAACTAGCCTTAAAAATCCCCTTAAAGACCCCTTATAAAGCAATAAAGTTACAACAATTGGAGCGCTTTTTACAAAAAAAAAAAAAAACAAGATTTCATGGGGGGATTAGCCTTAAATTTTTGGGGTTTTAAAAACGCTTTTTGGCATTTTTGGGTTTTTAAACTATAATCACGCCAACGCAAATAGTCCTTTTAAGTTATCTCTTTTGTTGTGAAAATTTGGAGCATGTTAGGGTTTGGGGTAATAGCGGGTGGTTACCCCGAAAGGAGATAACCAACTATGAAATTACTATTGGTAATCATAGTTTTAATGACCATCGCAACGCCATTATACTAAAATTTTGGCTCTAGCGCAAGCTAGAGTTTAAAATCTGTGGTTACTAGCGTTTTTTTTGACTAGCATCAATCTCTTTGATTATTAATTTAGTTTTTTAAACTATAATCACGCCAACGCAAATAATGATTTTAAGTTATCTCTTTTGTTGTGAAAATTTGGAGCATGTTAGGGTTTGGGGTAATAGTGGGCGGTTACCCCGAAAGGAGATAACCAACTATGAAATTACTATTGGTAATCATAGTTTTAATGGTCCTCACAACGCCATTATACTAAAATTTTGGCTCTAGCGCAAGCTAGAGTTTAAAATCTGTGGTTGCTAGCGTTTTAAACAAACAACACAAAAACCAATTTTATTTTAAATCGGGTTTCAAAAGCCCCGCTTCATACAAAAACACCGAGGGCTTATGCTCTTTAGGTTTGGCGTTTTCTCTCAATTCGTTTTTTGCATAAGAAAGCCATAAATTTTCCTTAGCCCTTGTGATAGCGACATAAAAAAGCCGCCGCTCTTCTTCAATGCCCCCACCGGTATTCATGAGCTTGTGGTTAGGGAAACGGCCCTCCATTAAATCGATAATATAAACATCTTTAAATTCCAAGCCTTTAGAAGCATGCACGCTCAATAGATTCACGCCCTCGCCTTGCGTGGCTTCACTAGAGCCTATTAAAGTGCCGTTTAAAAAACGCCCTAAATTCTGGTAATTTTTCGCCAAAGAACTCAGCAAATCCATTTTTTCATTGAAGCGTTTTTGCGCTTGGAGTTTTTTAAATTCGTTATAAGAGCCGTCCTTATTTTTGGAGCGCTCTTTTAAAAGGCGTGTTTTAAAGGTTTGAAAAAACACGCTTTCTAAAATGTGTTTGATTAAAGCGCTAGGGGAATGGGTAGGGGTTTTGGTATAAAGAATGAAAAAATCGCTAAGCATTTTAGCCCCATTGAGTGAGATTTTAGGGTGCATCAACACCGGGTGCGAATGGAACGCTTTATCTATCACGCTATTAAACCTTGAGCTGTTTTCTAAAGCAAAAATTTCTTCAAAAAGCCCCATAGAGGTGATTTCTTTTTTCTTGGTGTAAATTTTGGCTTCTTTATTAGGGTGGGTTAGGGCTAGTTTGAGATCGCCATTGCCTAAAAGCATTAAGGCCTCATGAATGTCTTTAGCGGTGTTAGAGCCAATATCGCTGATATGGCTTAAAACATGGATTGCTGCCATAATGTCTTTAGGGTTAAAGATGAGCGTGCAAATGTCTAACGCTAACGCCACTTCTTTGGATTCAAAGAAGCTTGCGCTCCCTTTTCTTTTGCTTGGCACATTGTGGGATCTTAAAGCGGCTTCTAATTGATCCGCGCTCGCGTTATTCCTAAAAATCACTGCCACTTCTTTAAAATTCTTTCGCATGACAATGCGTTTAGCGATGTCTTGGCATTGCGCGATATTGTCGTTGTAATTTAAAAGCGCGGGCTTATTGAAATGCCCTGATTTCACCACTTCTAAATTTTTAGGGTAAATGCGCTCGTTGTGTTGTATCACTTGATTAGCGAGATCTAAAATCTCTTTAGAAGAGCGGTAGTTTTTGGTGAGCGTAAAAACCTGGGCGTTTTTGTATTTTTGAGTGAAATTAGAAATGATAGAAATATCCGCCCCATTAAAAGCGTAAATGCTCTGATCGTAATCGCCCACGCAAAACAAACTGGGAGGGTTGATAGCGTCTAAAATGGATTCTTGTAAGGGGTTAGTGTCTTGAAACTCATCGCAAAGCACTTCTTTATAAGGGCTAGGTCTTTCTAGCATCGCTTGTTTAAATAACAGCAGTAAGTCGTTATAGTCAATATAATTATGCTTTTTTTTAGTGTTTTCAAATTCGTCTAAAATGTTTTCATAAAAGGCGGCGTATGGCGTGTGTTCAGGGTTTTTATTAGAAAGCCATGCGCTAAAATCTTCTTGTTTTAGAGCGTTGGTATAAAGAGAATAGAGGGCGTAGAGATGTTGCGAAGTGTAGGGCTTTTTATCGTCATCTGTTAGCGCGTTTTTAGTGTCCACAATGCTTTCTAAAAGTTTTTTCAATTCTTTAGGTTGCTTTAGGCTTAAATTGGGGTAATGCTCTTTCAAATAGCGATACGCCACTGCATGGAAAGTGCCCGCTTCAATTTTGGAGCTTAACTTGGAATATTTAGCCACCCTAGCGATCATTTCATTACTCGCTTTATTGGTGAAAGTCAAAAGCAAGATTTCTTCAGGCTTGATGCCGTTATCAAGCAGGTATAAAATGCGCCCCACAATCGTAGAAGTCTTTCCTGTGCCAGCGCTCGCAATCACTAAATTATACCCTTTCAAAGCCTTGACCGCTTTTAGTTGCTCGGGGTTTAATTGCAAAGTTTCTAACAAGTTTTATCCTCATTTAAAAAGTCTTTAGGCAAAAGCGCGTTTTCTAAAGAGCGCTGCGAAAACAAAAAACGCCCATCGCACACAAAGCCTAATTCTTGCCAGTTGATAGCGTTGAGTTTATCGCAGAGTTTTTGTAAATCCAGGTTTTGGTTATAAGGGAATAGCGCTAAAATAGAGCCGTCATAATTAGGGCATTGGTGGATAAAAAAGGGGTTTTTTTGGCGCGTTTTAGTGTTGACATAAATGCGTTTTTTAGGGGATATGTGATGCATTCTACCCCATTCAAACCAGTTGGCTTCATTGAATTTTTTGATCTTTCTTTGCATCAGGCTGTCTTTATGCTGGAGTAAATAATCATTAGGCTTATTGACAAAAACCATTTTTTCTAAAACATTGGTTCTTTTCGTGATTGAGGTGACAAATTCTAAATTCCCGTATTTTTCATTTTTAAAAATCTTATCGCACCCACTCACTGCCCCCACTTTAACCTTAAAAACCTCGCTTAATTTTTGCGTGTAAGATTGGTTGAGGAAATATAAAATGCCTTTTTTGCACACGAATTGCAAACAATCGTTGGTGATTCTACTGAAATTGCCCTTACAAAAACGAAAAATCACGCAATTAGGCATGGCGTTTGGGAAAACCTTTTGATCGCCTAATTCAAAAAAATGCGTTATCGTGCCTTCTTTGTAAATCAATTCGTTTAATTTCACGCTGGAAGTGGATTTTAAAAAATCCCTTGGGGTGATGAAAATCAATTCGCCTTTAGGTTTTAAATGCTTGATCGCTTTTTCTATGAAAAACAAGTACAGATTACTCCTTTCATCAAAAAGGCTGTAATTGAGTTTTTCTTTAGCGCTTGGCGCAATATCCTTGTGTTTGACATAGGGCGGGTTGCCAATAATGGTGTCAAATTGATTTTCTAAAGGGTAGTCAAAAAAGTCCATGCAAAGGGCATTTTTAGGGCAGATTTTAGGATCGATTTCAATCCCTACAGCCTTTTTTAAGCGCTTTAAAAAACTCCCATCGCCCGCGCTTGGCTCTAAAACACTCCCATGATTGTGTTTGAGAGTGAGCATGAAATCCACTATATTTTTAGGGGTGAAAACCTGCCCTAAAGTTTTAATGTCTAATTGATACAAAAAACCCTCCAAAAAATTCTTTGAATGCTCAATAAATATTAGCTCGTAACTTAACACTTTCAGCTAAAGCGCTTAAGATGGAGTTTTTACTGAATTTAACTCTTTTAACGCTCTTTATTTTATTAAAAAACTCTATTCTTATGGCAAAACCCATTCTCTTAAGGGGATAGAGAGCGTTTAAAACCCCCTACAACCCCCAACTAAATCCCCTAAAGAAGAGCGCTTTTTAAGGGGTTATCGCTAAAATCAAGCTTTTTTTATTTTTTCAAGCTAATGGCTTCTTTAATCATGTCATCGCCCGCGCCAAAGGCTCTAGCGTTCATAGAATAGCCTCTTTGCATTAAAATGAGATTGGTTAGGGCGTTCCCGGCATTCACGTTGCTCGTTTCTAAATATTTGTGCCTGATTTTCCCAAACTTGAGCTTGCCCTCTTCGTCCCACCCTAAAATGGGGTTACCGCTTAGGGGTCTGTTTTCGCCATTAATGGTGCCTTCTTGCATTTCATAGAGGTTACCGCCGATTTTTCTCAAGCCTTGATCGTTAGTGAAAGCTAAAATACCGATGCGAGCGACTGGCTCTACCACCCCGTTACTAAAGGCTAGAGAAATCACGCCATTTTCTTCAATGCGCATGTCTCTAAAAATGCCCCTAGGCTTGCCGTCTTGGCTCGCTTCTAAGAGTTTGGAGTCTTGGTAAGACAAATCGCTAGAATCATGGTTTTCGCTTTTATCTAAAGAATAGGTGAGCTTATTGCCTTTAAAATCCAAAGTCATGGGGGCGGATTTCATTTTGTGCGTGGCTGAATCAAAGCCGACAATTTCCCAAGTAGGATCATTGATAGGGGTTTTGTTTTTGGGATCCACGATGTAGCTTTTCACTTCCCAAGTTTGGTTTTTCCTTTTACTCGTGGGGCTTGATGTGGGATCGTTGGAATTGGTCATGTAATATTCGCTTTGGAGCAAGTATTTATCCCCGGCTTTATCATAAATATCCACTTCTGTGCTGTAATAAGGGATTTTAATCGCTACTGAATCCCTGCTGATGCCCTTTTTTAGTTCCATCCCGTTCGCATTCAAGCCCAATTTATCCGCAATGCCCCCGCTCAAGCTAAAGGTGATAGGCGTTTGGCTAGGATTAGCGATCTCTAATAAAAGGGGTGGGCTTTTGGCGTCTTTTTCGCTTTTGATGAGATTCAAGTCTAGCCCGGTTTTTTCTTTAAAGAGTTTTTGCAAATCGCCTAAAGTTTTGAATTGGTTTTCGCCCTTTTCAGCGTCCCCATAAGTGAAAACCAAATCCTCTTTTTTGCCATCTTCTTTTTGGATACTGATGTTTAATTTACGATTGGTGATCGCATCTATTGGCTCGTTATCGTCATTCGCTAAAGCGTTAATATCCTGGTTTAAAAAACGCTCTTTAATGATCTCGCCCTTGTCGTTTAAGAAAAAATCTTGCACGCCTTTTAAATGGTCTTTAGGGTTTAGATTCACGCTAATACCCACTTTCGTGCTAAGCACGGGCTGGTAAGTCAAATCTTGGGGGATTTGTAAGGGCGAAAGGGTGTTGCCATGCAATTTTTCAATGTCTTCATCTCTAGCGGTGGAATTGAGCGTGCCGTCTTTGATTTTTTTCAAATCAATGCCATAAACATAATAGCCCTCAGGGGTTACTAAATAGCCATCAGCGTCCCTGGCGAAATTACCGGCGCGCGTGAGGAAATTATCCTGTTTTTTGCTAAAGCCGTCTTTATTGATGGTCATTTCCCCATTTTTATTGGGCCCTATCACAAACCAGCCCTTGCCTTGATACGCCATGTGGAATTCCCCCTCGCTTGGCATGTATTCCCCGTCTTTATTAGAAAGGACATTGCCTGAGCCTGTAACGCCGTAATTTCGGTCATTAGCCACAACGGATTTGGCGTTCAAAGCGTCTAAATGCGAAGAAAATAGGGTCTTAAACTCCGGATCGTTGGAGCGATAGCCTAAAGTATTGACATTGGCGATATTGTTTGAAAGGCTGTCAATGCCAAACTGGTGGGTCTTAATCCCGCTGTAAGCGTTTAATAAGGTGTCGTTCATGCTGTCTCTTTAGGGGGGGTTTGGGGCTTTTGATCAGAGAGCTTTTGATCAAGCGGTTTTTGATCAAGCGGTTTTTGATCAAGTGGCTTTTGATCAAGCGGTTTTTGTTCGAGTGGTTTTTGATCCGGTTTATAAAACTCTATTGCGCTGTCTATGGGTAAAACCATTTCGCCCATTCTCAGCATGGGTTTGCCTTTATCAAAAATCACGCTTTCCACTTCGCCCCTACCGATGCGCGTTTGCAAATACTGCTTGCTTTGGGAGTCTAAATTGTATTCAGCCTTGATTTTATAATTGCCTTTAGGGACTTTTTCGCCCTTTTCGTTCAAGCCGTCCCATTCAAAATTGATATACCCCTTTTGCCCGTTATAATCTTTTAAAGGAATCGTTTTGACTAGTTCATTGTTTTCATTCAGGATTTGAATCGCTGGCACTCCTTTAGAAGCGTCAATTTTTTCATCAAAAAAGAGCGAAAAAGAAAGCTTATTGTTGCCATCAAAATTCGCCCCGCTCACATCGGTTTCAGCGATTTTGCCTATCATGCTTACAGAATTGAGCGCGCTCACTTCCCTTAAAGCGTTATTAGCCTTTAGGCTATCGTCCATGCCTTTATTAAGGTTTTCCATGGTGTCTTTTAAAGCGCCTTGAAAGTCTTTTAAAGACTCGTTAGTTTCTTTATTGGATTTCATGGCGCTGGCGACTTCTTGCATGGTCTTTTTGTTTTCTTCTTGCATTTCCACTTGCGTGAGCTGCGCGGTTTGGGTGATGATCTTATCCGTTTCCATAGGAGCGGTGGGGTCTTGATTTTTCAATTGCTCTAAAAAGAGTTTCATGAAAGCGTTTTTATCCAACCCGTTAGCGATTGCGGGCTGCTCTTTTTTCCTTTCTTGCGCGGCTTTAGCCCCTGTAACTTCTGCTAAATCAATGGCCATGATCTCTTCCTTATTAAAGATGTCCTATTATAGAGCAAACTTGCTTAAAATCACGCATAAAGAGTGATTTGCATGCTCGTTTCTTGGTTTTCATTATCCGTATTCTCTTGGTAGCTTTTTAGGGCGTTTTCTTTTAAGGGGGTTAATTCCTGCTCTTTGAATGGCTCTCTTAATGACTCTTTGGGTTGCTCTTTAGAAGAATCTTGCGAAAAGCTCAAATCCACCCCTTCAAAGCCTAAAGCGTTCAGGCTGTTTTTGAGATCTTGTTGGTTGTCTAAAAAGGTTTGCAAGCTGTTGTTATGAGAAATCACGCTCACTTTAAGGTTTTTACCCATTTTTTGAATAATCACTTCAACCTTGCCCAATTCCTTAGGGAATAAATCCATAGAGATCCTGCTTGTGGGGGGTTTGTATTCTTGGATTTCTTGCTTTAATTGTTGGGTGAAATGCTTGATCGTCTCTTTAGGGGCAACGCTTTTATTCTCGCTTGCCTTATCGCTAGCTTGGGCGTTTTGCACGCTTTGAGTGCTGTTATTGGATTCTTTAGTTTTTTCTTTATTTTCGCTTACTTCTTTAGTTTTTTCTTCTTTTTCTAATAGCGTTGGAGCGTTATCATTAGGGGGGTTAGCTCCTATTAAAGGCATTAAAGGGGGCGTTTTAAGAGGGATTTTAGGGGCATTTTCTGGGCTTGGGGCTGTAGTTTGGGTTTTAGTAAGGGTTTTTTCTGGCTTTTTTTTAGAAAGCGTTTTATCCCTTTTAATGGCGTTCATTTGTAAAGCTTCCCTTAAAGAGGGCGTTTTTTTTTCGTTACTAGGGGGGGTTGCGCGCTCTTTATGGTGCGATTCTTTTTTTTCTAAGGATTGCAAAACGCTAGAAAGGTTGGCGGTGTTTTTAGCGTCGTTCTTTGCAAGGGTGTGGTTAATGGGCGTTTGCGTTGTTTTTAAAGCGAGCTTGTCGCTTGCATTTAAGGGGGTTTCTTTTTTTTCTAACGGAGCGGTTGCTTGAATGTTGCTGGCGTTTAAGTCATGTTTTTGGCTCAGCGTTTGGATGTCTTTAAGGGTTTTTGGATCTTTAGCGTTATGAGTTGGGGCTGTGGGGTTTTTGATAGCGTGGTTAGTGGGGGTTAGTGGGTTTTTATTGGTTAAGTTCGCTTGATGAGCGTTAGAAATAACTCCATTAGGCTTTTTTTCATTCTTGTTTAAAGTTTCGTTAGGGGTTTTTGGGTTAGTTTCATGGTTTTCATGCGTTTCGTGTTGAGCTTCATGCGAGGCGGTGGTTTTTTTGTGGTTGAGTAAATCTTTTAAAGTAGGGGCTTGTTGGTCTTTGGCGAGATTTTGAGCGTGTTGGTGGTGTGGGGTATGGGTTTTTTCAAGCTCTTTAGCGCTCTCTTTAGTGTCTTTTGGCGTGGCTTTTAAAGGATTTTCTTTAGGGGCGGTTTTGTCTTTAGAGATCTTTTGGTTTAAGATCTTACTGAAATCCTTTGATGCGTTTTTGGGGGCGTTTTTGGTGTCTTTAACTTCGTTTTTCGCTCCGCTATTTATTAAAGTGCTTGCGTTGGCGCTTGCGTTGGCGCTTGCGTTGGTGTGAATGGGATTAATAGGAGATGGCATGATTATCCTTTAAAACAACTCTTTTATTTTACATGGTAGGAGTTAAGCAAAAAGAGTTCCTTAACTCTGTTTTTTAATCAGATACCGCTTGACTAGCGTCAAGCTCTTTTATCATTGTGTGGTAAAAAATGCTAAAAGGGTTTTACAAAATCATGGTTTCGTTTAGGTTTAATTAAATTTTGCTACAATTAAATAAAAACGATAATTTACGGAGTTTTGCATGCAAGGTTTGTGGATTTACCCAGAAGATACAGAAGTTTTAGGGGTTGCTTGTAAGAGCCTTTTAAAAGCACTAAAGCCGCGCTATCAAAAAATCGCATTGTTTTCGCCCATTGATGGGGGGTGTGAGGGCTTTTTGGAGTGTGAGGGCTTGAACCCTTTAGAGTTTCATAGCGCCATAGACAAACAAAAGGCTTTAGAGCTTGCGAGCGCTGCTCAAGAAGAGTTACTCTTTGAAACGATTCTCAAACGCTATGATGAATTACAAACCACGCATGACTTTGTCATTGGTTTAGGGTATGCGCCGAAGTTTTTCTTAAACGCTCTTTTAGATTTAAACACCACTTTAGCCAAGCATTTAAACGCTCCTATTGTGGCTGTCGCGCAAACGAGTTTAGAGCGTTTGAAAGCCATGCATTCTCATATTCTCAACAAAGAAGCCCCTTTCGCTGTAGGGTTATTTGCGGGCGAAATGCTTGAAAAACCCAATTTTTTAAGCGCGTCTCTTTGCAAGGGCGAATTAGAAGCGGATCTGATAGAAAGCGTGTTGCAAACAAAAAGCGAGATCACCACCCCTTTAGCCTTTCAAATGGGTTTGGAAAAAAAGGCTAAAAAGCAGATTAAAAAAGTGGTTTTACCAGAGAGCGAAGATGAAAGGATTTTAAAAGCTGCGCATCGTTTGAACGCTATGGGTGCGGTAGGATTGATTTTACTAGGCGATAAAGAAGTTATTAATTCCCAAGCGAAAAATTTGAACTTGAATTTAGAAAATGCAGAAATCATTGATCCCAACACTTCTCATTATAAAGAAGAGTTCGCTAACAATTTGTATGAATTGCGAAAATCAAAGGGCTTGAGTGAGCAAGAAGCTAAGCAATTGGTGCTCAATAAGACTTATTTTGCGACCATGCTCGTGCATTCAGGCTATGCGCATGCGATGGTTTCTGGGGTGAATCACACCACGGCTGACACCATTAGACCCGCTTTGCAAATCATTAAAACTAAGCCCGGCGTGAGCCTGGTTTCAAGCGTGTTTTTAATGTGTTTAGACACTCAAGTGTTAGTCTTTGGGGATTGCGCGATTATCCCTAACCCTAGCCCTAAAGAATTGGCTGAAATCGCTATCACTTCCGCAAAGAGCGCTAAACAATTCAATATCGCGCCTAAAGTGGCCTTACTCTCTTATGCGACAGGCGATTCCGCTCAAGGCGAAATGATAGACAAGATCAACGAAGCTGTAACCATCGCGCAAGCTTTAGATCCGCAATTAGAAATTGATGGCCCCTTACAATTTGACGCTTCCATTGATCAAAGCGTAGCCAAGAAAAAAATGCCTAACAGCCAAGTGGCCGGGCAAGCTAGCGTTTTTATTTTCCCGGATTTAAACGCTGGGAATATCGCTTATAAAGCGGTGCAACGAAGCGCTAAAGCCGTGGCGATAGGGCCCATTTTGGGATTAGGGGAAAACTACTCGGCTTTAAGAGAGAGCGTGTGCGAAGGCTTAGAAGATTTAGGGATCGCTTTGCACAAGCCCACCAACGACAATCCGGGCAACGGATTAGTGGATTTGAGCCAGCCTAACGCTAAAGTTAAGGTTTTATTAATCCCTACTGATGAAGAGCTAGAAATCGCTTTACAAGCGAAAGAAATAGCAGAAAAATTAAAATAAAGGTTGTTTGATGAAAATGGTTCATTTTTTAGAGGGCGTTCATTTTGAAAAGCTCCACATTGAAGCGTTGAGTGAAAATTCTTCCAATAAGGAAATGCGCATTTGCATGCCCAAAGGAGCGATCATAGACAAACACAAGGCCCCGGGAGCTATCAGCGTGCAGGTTTTAGAGGGCAAAATCATTTTTGAAGCCAAAAATGAAAAAATAGAAATGCCAAAAGGAGCACTAATCAGCCTAGAAGCTCAAGTTTTGCATCGTTTGGACGCTTTAGAAAATAGCGTTATAAGACTATCTTTAAGTAAAAAATAAGGAAAGTGAAATGAAAATGAAACGATGAAAGTTGTTTTATGAATACTTGGTATTTGCTTTTAACCATAATCTTATTAATCATCATTTGGAGGATTATTAGGTTAGTTTTAAAGAATAAAGACGACAGCAACGAAAAGGATTGAAATCAGGCGCATTTTTTGAGCTAAAAATCAGCTAAGAAGATAAGCCGCTAGATCATAGCCGTTTAATTAAGCATGCTACGATACGAAAATTTTAAAAGAAAGGAACAAGCAATGATCGAACAACGAAAAGAATCTTTACAAAATAACCCTAATTTGAGTAAAAAAGATGTCAAAATCGTGGAAAAGATTTTGAGCAAGAACGACATCAAAGCCGCTGAAATGAAAGAACGCTACCTGAAAGAAGGGCTGTATGTGTTGAATTTCATGAGCTCTCCAGGCAGCGGTAAAACCACGATGCTAGAAAACCTAGCGGATTTTAAAGACTTTAAGTTTTGCGTGGTAGAGGGCGATTTGCAAACCAATAGAGATGCAGACAGATTGCGTAAAAAAGGCGTGAGCGCACACCAGATCACCACCGGCGAAGCGTGCCATTTGGAAGCGAGCATGATTGAGGGGGCGTTTGATTTGCTTAAAAGTGAGGGAGCGTTAGAAAAAAGCGATTTTTTAATCATTGAAAACGTGGGGAATCTGGTTTGCCCTTCAAGCTATAATCTGGGAGCGGCGATGAATATCGTTTTACTCTCAGTCCCAGAGGGCGATGATAAGGTGCTAAAATACCCCACGATGTTTATGTGCGCTGATGCGGTGATTATCAGTAAAGCGGATATGATTGAAGTGTTTAATTTCAGGGTTTCTCAAGTCAAAGAAGACATGCAAAAATTAAAGCCTGAAGCGCCTATTTTTTTAATGAGCTCCAAAAACCCTAAAAGCTTGGAAGATTTTAAAAATTTCCTTTTAGAAAAAAAGCGTGAAAATTACCAATCCACGCATTCGTTTTAATGTGTTTAGCGATCCCTTCTAAAGTCATAGCCATTAACGATAATGTGGCACTCTTAGAAACTTTAGGCGTTCAAAGAGAGGCGAGCTTGGATTTAATGGGCGAGTCCGTTAAAGTGGGCGATTATGTGCTGTTGCACATCGGCTATGTGATGGGTAAGATGGATGAAAAAGAAGCCCTAGAATCCATTGCACTTTATCAAGAAATGATCGCCAAAATGAACGAAACGCACGAATAATAATGAGCGTTAACCATCTCATCGCCCCTTTTAGAGACAAGCAAACCATTTTAGCGCTCTCTAATGAAATCAAAAAACTCGCTTTTAAACTTGAAAAAAAATTAGTCATCATGGAAGTGTGCGGAGGGCATACGCATTCCATCATGAAATACGGGCTTTTGGATTTGATGCCCAATCGTTTAGAGTTCGTGCATGGGCCCGGGTGTCCGGTATGCGTGATGCCAAGAGCGCGCCTTGATGAAGCTTATGAACTCGCTACGATTAAAGATAGCATCATCTTAAGTTTAGGGGATATGATGAAAGTCCCAGGGAGCTATGGGAGTTTGATACAAGCCAGAGAAAAGGGGCTAGATGCGCGTTTTTTGTATTCGCCCATGCAAGCTTTAGAAATCGCTAAAGAAAACCCGCATAAAAAAGTCATTTATATTGCGATCGGTTTTGAAACCACAACGCCCATGAGCGCTAGCGTTTTATGGAACGCCAAAAAAGAAAAAATCCACAACCTTTTTTTCCACATCAACCACGTTTTAGTGCCTCCTAGCGTGAGCGCGATTTTAAAAGATCCAGCATGCCGGATTAACGCCCTTTTAGCCCCTAGCCATGTGAGCGTGATAAGCGGCGCTCAAATCTACGCTCCTTTAATTGATCGCTTCAAGCTCCCTATTGTGGTGAGCGGTTTTGAGCCGGTGGATATATTAGAAAGCGTGCTGATGCTCATCAAACAAGCCTTAAAAAAAGAAGCCAAGCTAGAAATCCAGTATAAAAGAGCGGTTAGCTATGAGGGGAATGTGAAAGCGCAAGAGTTAGTCCATGCATGCATGGAAGTTAGGGAAAATTTTGAATGGAGAGGTTTGGGGAATATCAAACATTCCGCTCTAAAACTCAAAGAAACCTTCGCTTCTTATGACGCTGAAAAAGTCTTTCAAGAATATTTAAGCCACAAAACCTCTAAAGAAAACAAGGCATGCAAGTGCGGGGAGATTTTAAAAGGCATCGCCAAGCCCCTAGACTGCCCGCTATTTGCCAAAACTTGCACCCCACAAAACCCGATCGGCAGTTGCATGGTCAGCTCTGAGGGGGCGTGCGCGGCGTATTATCGTTACAAGCGCGTTTGAGCTTTAGAAATTGCTTTTTAGTGAAATCGCTCAAACCCTCGCAATGGACATTCACGCTTTTAGGGGGGTTTTCTTTTTTTGCAACCGGTTTTTCATAAGCCCTTTTTTTCACGCTCGCTTGGATGGCTTTAAAATCAAAAGGGTGATTCAAGGCTTTTAGGGTTTTTTGCGTTTCTTTGAAATGGGCTTTTAGGTTGTGGGTGTAATGATCTTTCTCTATTTTAAAGGCTTTCAAATAGCTAGGGTGCGTGAAATAGATTTTTAGGATTTGATTTTCTATTTTAGCGTATCTAAACCCTTTTTTTAAATCCCCTAAAGCTTGAGAAACATACCACTTAATCGCTTCTCTTCGCTTGAGTTGGAGCTTTAAATTTTTAAACGCAGACACCTGAGCGATTTTTTTAAAAAGCAAAAAGGTTTCTTTCTTTTTCACATAGCGTTGGTAAATTAGGGGGTCAAATCCATTTTCCATGATGAAATTATAGCATTTTAGCTTGACTTTTTTAAAAAGCTTTTGTATAATGCTTCTTTTATTATTTGTGTATTTGTGTTGGGGTGTCGCCAAGCGGTAAGGCACCAGGTTTTGGTCCTGGCATTCCGAGGTTCGAATCCTTGCACCCCAGCCATTTTTCTTTTCCTTTTAGCGTATTTTGGCGCGGAGTAGAGCAGTCCGGTAGCTCGTTGGGCTCATAACCCAAAGGTCAGTGGTTCAAATCCATTCTCCGCAACCAATCTTTTAAACCGCACCACCCAATCGCACCACCAAACTACACTAAATGAAACAAAAAGAATCTAAAATCAAAAAAATGACAACATTTTTCCAAAATGAAAAAAAAAAAACGACTTTTATGCTATAATGCTCCAAATACATTCTATTGAATGTATGAAATCCTACTAAATCCAATCCAATTCAAAAAGGAGAAAACATGAAAAAACACATCCTTTCATTCGCTTTAGGCTCGCTTTTAGTTTCCACTTTGAGCGCTGAAGACGACGGCTTTTACATGAGCGCGGGCTATCAAATCGGTGAAGCCGCTCAAATGGTGAGCAACACCAAAGGCATCCAACAGCTTTCAGACAATTATGAAAACTTGAGCAAGCTTTTAACCAGATACAGCACCTTAACCAACCTTATCCGATTGTCCTCTGATCCGAGCGCGATCAACGCGGCGCGTGAAAATCTGGGCGCGAGCGCGAAGAACTTGATCGGCGATACCAAAAATTCCCCGGCCTATCAAGCCGTGCTTTTAGCGATCAATGCGGCGGTAGGGTTTTGGAATGTCGTGGGCTATGTTACGCAATGCGGGGGTAATGGTAGTCAAAAAAGCACCTCTTCAACCACCATCTTCAACAACGAGCCAGGGTATCGATCCGCTTCCTTGACTTGTTCTTTGAACAAATATTCCCCTGGATACTATGGCCCTATGAGCATTGATAACATGAAAAAGCTTAACGAAGCCTATCAAATCCTCCAAACGGCTTTAAAGAAAGGCTTGAGCGCGCTCAATCAAAACAACGGGAAGGTTGATGTAACCTATACTTACACATGCTCAGGGGAAGGGAATACTAACTGCGATCCGTCACTATTTGGTATAACAGGCACCAGCGAAAATGGCGATGGGCGAAATGGCGGAAGAACAACCAAATCCCAAACCATAGACGGCAAAACCGTGAACACCACGATCAGCTCAAAAGTCGTTGATTCGAACGCAGCAGGTAATACATCAAAGGTCTCCTACACCGAAATCACCAACGCATTAAAAGATGTGCCTGATAACGCTCAATTTCTCTTAGCGCAAGCGAGCACGCTCATCAACACCATCAACACGGCATGCCCGTATTTCACTGCACCTAATAATCAAGCGAATGGTCCAAAGTGGGAATGGCCCGCTAATAAGCTGTGCGGCGCTTTTTCAGACGAAATCAGCGCGATCCAAAAGATGATCGCAGACGCGCAAGAGCTTGTCAATCAAACGAGCGTCATTAATAGTAACGAGCAATCAACTCAACAAGTGGGAGGCAGTGGAGGCAAGCCTTTCAACCCTTTCACAGACGCTAGCTTTGCGCAAGGCATGCTCGCTAACGCTAGCGCGCAAGCCAAAATGCTCGATTTATCCCATCAAGTGGGGCAGGCCATTAACCCAGACAATCTTAGCGGGACTTTTAAAAATTTTGTTACAGGCTTTTTAGCCACATGCCACAACCCCTCAACAGCTGGCACTGGTGGCACACAAGGTTCAGCTCCTGGCACAGTTACCACTCAAACTTTCGCTTCCGGTTGCGCCTATGTGGAACAAACCATAACGAATTTAAGCAACAGCATCGCTCATTTTGGCACTCAAGAGCAGCAAATAGAGCAAGCAGAAAACATCGCTGACACTCTAGTGCATTTCAAATCTAGATACAGCGAATTGGGCAGCACTTATAACAGCATCACCACCGCGCTCTCTAAAGTCCCTAACGCTCAATCTTTGCAAAATGTGGTGAGCAAAAAGAATAACCCCTATAGCCCGCAAGGCATAGAAACCAATTACTACCTCAATCAAAACGCTTACAACCAAGTCCAAACCATCAACCAAGAGCTAGGGCGTAACCCCTTTAGGAAAGTGGGCATCGTCAGTTCTCAAACCAACAACGGCGCGATGAATGGGATCGGTATCCAAGTGGGCTACAAACAATTCTTTGGCCAAAAAAGGAAGTGGGGCGCTAGGTATTACGGCTTTTTTGACTACAACCATGCGTTCATCAAATCCAGCTTTTTCAACTCGGCTTCTGATGTATGGACTTATGGTTTTGGAGCGGACGCGCTTTATAACTTCATCAACGATAAAGCCACCAATTTCTTAGGCAAAAACAACAAGCTTTCTGTGGGGCTTTTTGGCGGGATTGCGTTAGCGGGCACTTCATGGCTTAATTCTGAGTATGTGAATTTAGCCACCGTGAATAATGTCTATAACGCTAAAATGAATGTGGCGAACTTCCAATTCTTATTCAACATGGGAGTGAGGATGAATCTCGCTAGGTCTAAGAAAAAAGGCAGCGATCATGCCGCTCAGCATGGCATTGAACTAGGGCTTAAAATCCCCACCATCAACACGAACTACTACTCCTTCATGGGGGCTGAACTCAAATACAGAAGGCTCTATAGCGTGTATTTGAACTATGTGTTCGCTTACTAAGCTTTTGTGAAACTCCCTTTTTAAGGGGTTTCTTTTAAAACTTTCTTTTTTAAAGCTTTTCTTTTTTAAACTCTCTTTTTTTTTGGGGGGTTTGATGCAAATCCTTTTTAGCCTTTTAGTTGGTGGAAAGCTTCAGCGGTAATTTTTAAAAGGTGCTATTTTTTAGGGGGGTTTGATCTTTTTGTTTTCACTGACTTTCACTGACTTTCACTGACTTTCACTGACTTTTCAAAGCGCTTTTTAATCTTTAAGTTTTTATTTCTAACCTTTCTCGTTCTATCGCTTGCGCTATAATGAGTTGGTATTTTTAAAAAAGGATAAAGCATGCCTAACTCTCCCACCAAAAAAGACTACACGCAATACAGCGAAAAACAGCTTTTTAACTTAATCAATCAATTAGAGCGAAAAATCAAAAAGATGCAAAATGATAGAGCTTCTTTTAAAGAAAAAATGGCTAAAGAATTGGAAAAAAGGGATCAAAACTTTAAGGATAAAATAGACGCATTAAATGAACTCTTGCAAAAAATCAGCCAAGTTTTTGACGATAAAAGAGATTGTTGTTTGGGGCATGAAATCCCAAACCTTGAAACGCAACAAGCCATGAGAGATGCGTTAAATGGCGAGAACTTAGAAACCGATTTGATTGTTGAGGATTTTTCTAGTTATAGCGATGAGAGAAAAAAGGCGTTAGGTGTTAAAACTCAATCTTAAAAAATCTTTTCAAAAAGATTTTGATAAATTGCTTTTGAACGGGTTTGATGATAGCGTTTTGAATGAAGTCGTTCTAACCCTAAGAAAAAAAGAACCGCTAGACCCACAATTTAAAGATCATGCTTTAAAGGGAAAGTGGAAGCCTTTTAGGGAATGCCACATCAAAGCTGATATTTTGCTTGTGTATCTAGTGAAAGATGATGAGCTTATTTTGTTAAGGCTAGGCAGTCATAGCGAGCTGTTTTAATCCACCCGCACAACTTATAACGCTTAAACTAATCGCTCACCAACTACCCCCTTTTTAGGGATAAAATTTAGGGTTAAAACACCGCTCACGCTTTTTGCTTTTTTCAAATGCCTTCGTGTTTCCCGCTTTTCAAATACCCTCGCGTGCGCATTTCCTTACGCTTCAAAGCCCCTTCATAACGGCGGATTTCAACCTCTGTTTTAGGCTCGTATTTAGGCATGGGGGTGGGTTTGCCATTTTCCACAGCCACCATGGTGAAATAGCATGAATTAGTGTGCATGATTTCACGAGTTTTAATATCTTCGCTCAAAACCTTAATCCCCACTTCGCACGAGGTGTTGCCTACATAATTGATGCTGGCTAAAAAAGTGAGCAAATTCCCTACAGGAATGGGGTATTTAAAAGTAACCCCATCCACGCTTAAAGTGACCGTTCCTTTACCGCAATAACGAGCCGAGCACACATAAGCCACTTTATCCAATAAATTCAATAATTCCCCCCCATGCATGACATTGTTGAAATTAGCGGTTGTAGGCACGACCAGATAGCTCATCAATAATTTAGTGCAATCGGCTGTGTCTAGGGTGAAATCAAAATGATTGGAATGCGATGATTGTATGTGAGGCATTGTTTCTCCTTGAGTTAAAATTGGTGTTAAAAATGTCTTTTGTAAAAAACATTCCAAGAACTATATATTAGTAAAAATTAAGTAATATTAAGTGAATATTAGAGGAATTATAAAAATAATAAGAGAGTTGGCGTTAGATAATGGGCGAGAAAAAAGAAAGCCAAAAGGTGGCGGTTATCACCGGAGCGAGTTCTGGGATTGGGTTGGAGTGCGCGTTAATGCTGCTAGATCAAGGGTATAAAGTCTATGCGCTCTCTAGGCATGCGACTTTGTGCGTAGCGTTAAACCATGCGTTATGCGAGAGCATTGATGTTGATGTGAGCGATTCTGACGCTTTAAAAGAAGCGTTTTCAAACATCAGCGCTAAAGAAGATCATTGCGATGTTTTGATCAATTCCGCCGGTTATGGGGTGTTTGGGAGCGTAGAAGACACGCCTATTGATGAAGTTAAAAAACAATTTGGCGTGAATTTTTTCGCCCTTTGTGAAGTGGTGCAGTTTTGTTTGCCCTTATTAAAAAACAAGCCCCACTCTAAAATTTTTAATCTTTCTTCCATAGCAGGGCGTGTGAGCATGCTCTTTTTAGGCCATTACAGCGCGAGTAAGCATGCCTTAGAGGCTTATAGCGATGCCTTGCGTTTAGAGCTTAAACCCTTTAACGTTCAAGTGTGTTTGATTGAGCCAGGCCCGGTGAAAAGCAACTGGGAAAAAACCGCTTTTTCAGTTGAGAATTTTGAGAGCGAAAACAGCCTTTATGCGTTAGAAGTGAATGCGGCTAAAAGCTTTTATTCTGGCGTGTATCAAAAAGCCCTAAGCGCCAAAGCCGTGGCGCAAAAAATCGTTTTTCTTGCCATGAGTCAAAAAATCAAGGCCCGCTATTTGATCGGCTTAAAAACCCAATTATTGTTAGCGTTGTATAGAATCCTCCCAAGCAGTTGGTATGATTCTTTGTTCAGATTAATCGTTCTTAAAAGGAGGCGTGATGCTTAAAACCTATCATATTGCATTAGCTTGCGTGATTTTAGCGGTGGTGGTGCTTTTGTTTGGAGGGGAGTCTTTGAGCTTTGAAGAATGGCAAGAAGTGTGCCTTAATGTGAAAAACCACTTTTTGCATAATGAAGAACTGAGCTCTTTAAGTATTATTATTTTAGAAATACGACTACCACGAGTGATTTTAGCGCTCCTGGTGGGAGCGAGTTTGTCCGGGAGTGGGGTGGTGATGCAAACGATTTTTAGAAACCCCTTAGTGGATCCTTTTTTACTAGGGATTTCTAGCGGGGCGATGCTAGGCGTGGCGATGGCGATAGCGATTCTTGAATCCAACATTGCGATTTTAGCGTTTTTTGGGGCGATTTTAGCCAGCCTTGCTGTCTTATCGATGAATAGGGTTTTAGGCAATTCCGTCCTTTCATTAGTGCTTTCAGGGGTGGTGTTGAGCGCGTTTTTGAGCGCCTTAGCCGGAGCGATAAAATTCTTTGTGATCCCCCAAAAAGCGCAAGCGATTGTCGTGTGGCTTTTGGGGAGCTTGTCTTTGAGCAGTTATAAGGATTGCTTGATCGCTTTCATAGGGCTATCTTTAGGCTTTATCCCGCTTTTTTTGTTAAGGTGGCGCATTAATTTATTGAGCTTGAGCGATGCGCAAAGTTTGAGTTTGGGCATTAATCCGGTGCTGTTGCGATCGCTTTGTCTGGTGTGCGTGAGCGTTGCGAGCGCTTTAGCGGTGAGCGTGTCTGGCACGATTGGCTGGATTGGGTTAGTCATTCCGCATGTAGCGAGGTTGTTTTTTGGGGCGAACTTACAAAAACTGCTTTTAAGCTCTTTGTTAATGGGAGCGTTTTTCTTGCTTTTAGCGGATGTGGTGGCTAAAACCATTACCCCCTATGATTTACCGGTAGGCATTGCGACAAGCGTTTTAGGAGCGCCTTTCTTCTTATGGCTTTTATTCAGGACTAGGGGGGTGTGATGGTCTTAGAAGTTAAAAACCTATCCTTTAAATATTCTCAAAAACTCATTTTGGATAAATTGAGTTTTAGCGTGCCAAAAAACAGCATCACCAGCATTCTAGCACCTAATGGATCGGGTAAAACCACGCTTTTAAAATGCCTTTTAGGGCTTTTAAAGCCTTTAGAAGAAACCGAAATTAAAGCGTGTAACAAAGATATTTTACCCTTAAAGCCTTATGAAAAAGCCAAATTGATCGCTTATATCCCCCAAGTGGAATATTATGCGTTTAATTTCAGCGTGTTGGATTTTGTCTTAATGGGGAAGGCGACGCATTTGAGTCTATTCGCTACGCCTAAAGCCAAGCACATTAAAGAAGCTACTAGCGTTTTAGAGCGCTTGAATTTAGAGGCTTTAAAAGATCAAGGCATCAACGATTTGTCCGGCGGTCAAAGGCAAATGGTGCTTTTAGCCAGAAGTTTGTTGCAAAGAACGCCTTTACTGTTACTGGATGAGCCTACGAGCGCTTTAGATTTAAAAAACCAAGCCCTTTTTTTTGATGCGATTAAAGATGAGATGAAAAAACGAGAATTGAGCGTTTTGGTCAATATCCATGACCCCAATTTAGTTGCTAGGCACTCCACGCATGTGGTCATGCTCAAAGATAAAAAACTTTTTTTGCAAGCTTCCACGCAAATCGCTATGACTTCACACAATTTAAGCACGCTCTATGACACGCCCCTAGAAGCGATCTGGCATGATAACAAGCTTGTCGTGTATGCGTTGTAGGGGGTGAAGCGCCCAACCGCTAAAGACGATTGGCTTCCTAGGCTGGTGTTGAGGGAGAGTTTGGTTTTCACTCTGTGTCCCTAATGGATTTTACAGAGTTTGATCTCCAACGCATTCGGTCCCACACATCATATCTTATAAAGGCATAACTTTGCACACTTCCTACGCTAGATACAAATGTATGGGGGTATTATAACAAATTAGTGGCATTCATCCCAAACACTAAAGGTGTTTGGGATTTCTGCTTGGGTGGTTTTAAATGTTATTTCTTAAGAAACCCATGCCAAAGCATGGGTTTAAGAGCTTAGAAGCTATACCTCATTCCTAAATTGGAAGCGAAATGGCTTGCGTTGGAAATCAAGTTGTGCAAATAAATAAAGCCCAAATTCAAAAACACTTCTTTAGCTAATTGCAATTCCCCACCCATCATCACTCTTGCATGGGTATTTAAAGGATTGCGAGCAACATTCACTTTAAAGGTGTTTAAAGATGCGGCGTTATTAGAGCCCAACTGAGCGAATTCTTGTAAAACTCCAGCATTCATATAGAAGTATGAAGTGTCCCCATAATAATAACGCGCTTCAACATTAGCGCTAGCGTTGAATAAATGCTGGCTGCTGGCGCCATTTTTTAAAGCCGCTTTATGGGTGCTGTTGCTTTCAAAATTGGTTGAGCCTAAATGGTTATAGCTCACGCCCACGCTTGGTTTTAACACTAAAGCGTTCCTAAAAAACGCGAAATCATAACCATAGCTCGCTCTTGCTGCAGCGCTATAGGCTAAGTAATTATAGCTTTGATTCAAATCTCGCAATAAAGCGCTTTTGAAATTCAAGCTTGATTGATCACTCCCTACAGCCCCTTGAGCTTCAAAATCAAATTCATGCTGGTTAGCAAAGATACGGCTATACACGCCAAAATTAGCGTTATTGGCCCCAGAGTTAAGAGAGTTCGCTTGATTGCTAAAAGAGCTATAACCATAGCTTCCAAAACCGCCCACAATGGCTTCTACTTCCCCATTAAGGTAAGCATCTACGCCTGCGCTTGTGCCATATAATGAAGCGTTGCCGCCATTATTCAAGCTCGCTCCCCCAATAGCGTTAGCCCAAACATTGGTGGGTTTTTCATATTTAGGGGCAAATTGATACAACACTTCTGCGGCACTTTCTAAAGAAGCGAATCTTTGGCCTTTTAAAGCTTGCAAGCGTTTGGCGAACGAGTCGATATTGTTGGTGTGCCTTCTGGAGAGATTGACTAAACGAGAATTTAAAATCATCGCATTGCTCAAGCTCAAAGTTTGCAAGCCGCTTGTCTTATGATCCAAACTGGCTATGTTGTTTAAAGCGCTATTGGCTTCATTCAATTGCTTGGTGATTTCATTAGCGCTTGTAGCATCAATCATGGTTCTGGCATAACCCGCATTGTGGCTATCAATCAATAAGGTTTGTAAGAGATCCCTGCCTTGCGCGCCTGAGTTAGCATAAAGCGTGTCAATATCCTTAGAGCGGTTAGCCAATTCAAACACGCTTTCAATGGTGCCAAAATCATGCTTATTGATAGCGACTAAATTAGGAGTGGCGCTATAATGCGCGAAAGGAGCGTTCTTTATGAGAGCGTATCTAGCGAAACGCGCCTTGTTGGTGGTGTTTGTAGGTAATTTTGTGGTATTGCTTTCAGAACTAGTAGGCGTAGAGTTGTTGCCCAAATTAACAGCGATGGTGGTGTTGTCAGCCGTTTTATTAATCCCTGTATTTTTCCATGCCTTACCGATAAGATATTTGTAGCTGTCAGGGTTATTCACCATGGCTTGATTGCCGATAGCCATCCCGCATGCTTTAATATCATCGGTATTGCGCACCACACAAATATCCATGCGGTTGTTGTTGTTATAAAGGGCTAGACGCTCTTTGAATTGCTCCATGAGATTGGTGTTGCTTGCAGAAATATTGTCATAACTAGCGCCTTGCACTCCCACTAAATTATAATCAATGTTTCGCGCTTTCACTAAAACATGCTCTTTATTTTTAGTGAGGTTTTGAGCGTCATTGATCTTAATGAGTGGTTTGTAAAATCCGGTTGTGTTGTCTATCATGTTATTAAAGATCATGCTTGCTTGATGGCCTGCATTTAAGGTCGCTACACGCCTATCTTGGACAAAAAGATTCATCACGGCCTGATTGTTAGTGAAATGCCCTTGAATGGTTAAATCCAAATCCTTACCATAATCCATGCTTGCGTTGCTGTTTAGGGTTAGGTTGTTAAACATAAGCCCTGTTTTGCCGGCAATGTATCCTGGGGCTCCAAAAAGAATTTTCTTGTTGATTTCAACATCGGTAATATTCCTAGCGTCAAAATAATTCCAAGGGGCATGGTAAATTTCATCTATAACCAGTTTTTTACCGCTTTTAAAAGTAACGCCCCCAGAATAGGCCGGGCTATAGCCAGTTTGCAAACTAACGACACCAATGCGCGATTGATCGCCTATATTTTCGCCAAAAATAGTGTATTGCCCAAAACTCTGAACACGGGTCGTAACCACTAATTCCTTAATGTCAAAGTTTTTAACGGACACATTAGTGGCAGCTGTAATGAGCTTGTTGATATTGACCTTGTCTGTAACGCCGCTCAAATCCAAAGCGCTAGTGTTTAGACCATTATCGCTCTTGCTGGCATCAATATTTTTAAAATGAGCGCTATGGCCATTCACTTTTAAATTCGTGGATTTTCCTAGACTAATATTGCCATTAAAATAAGCTGTATGAGCATCCACTCTTAAATTCACCGCTTTTCCTAATTGGATATCGTTATTAAAAGTGGCTGTGGCGTTGTTGGTATCTTGACCAGCCTTAAACTCAAAATTCGCGCTTGAACCTGCCACAGCAGAACCGCCCACTTGATTATTCACCCTTAAAGCCCCCTCAACGGTGATATTGCCGGTTAGATTTTCCACTAGAAGAGTGCGCCCGCTCGCTTGATTGGACAGATTGACACCGCCTTCGCCGATATTCAAATTAGCTGCATTGGTGGTAAGAGAAGCTTTATACCCTCCTATTTTAATCGTGCCATCAGCGTTAGTGTTCAAACGAAAAATATTGACCACCGTGTCTTTGGCGCCAGCAAAAGGCCCATCAACGACTTGCGTGGGTTGAATTTCTGTTTTTTGCGTGTCATTTTTAGGGTTATTTTGAGGGTTATCTTTGGTTTTACTCTCATAGCCGCCTTCTGGAGGGGCGATAATGTTTAACCCGGCGCTTTGCCACAAATCCAACACGCCAATATTAGTCTTTTTGCCAGCGATAATGCCCGCTTGAGCGGCGTTTTGATTGCCCACAGCGAGATGGCGGAAATTCATTTCCCCTTGCACTTTTGAAGTGTTTATCGTGCTGTATGAAGGGGCCAAATACGCTCCCACATATTGCAAACGGCCCATCCACACCTTACCCCATAGATCAACGCTATGATTTGAGCTTGAAACCAAATTAAGCGTGGCGCCATCATAAAGAGAAATTTCCGCATTTTCACGGCTTGTAATTTTTTCTGAAGCTTGCAAAGTTAAAACCGTAGAGCTGGCTTTCCTCCCGGCTCCAGAACCCACACGATTATTGATTTCTAAAAAATTATCAATTAAGATATTTTTAGCGTTGAAATCCACTCTCGTGGTGCGATCAGCACCATCCTTAAAGCTTGTGAAAGAATTGCCATTGAATTGGCCCAAACGCAAAGTGGCTTTTTGCATATTGACATCTAAATCCCCACCAGTAAAGTTGATAAGCCCTGAGAGTTTATAAGTCCCTACAGCGTTTTGCATATCCACTTCAAGCTTGTTCCATTGCCCGTCTTTGACCCAATAATGCCTAGCGGCATTCCCCCAATCCCAACCTCCATCAATCTTACTGGATAAAAGGGATTTGTATAAGTCGTATTCCTTGTTAGGGAAAGAATCAAAGCCTCTTCCTGCTTGAATGCGCCAAACTTTATCGGGTTTATCCGGGGTTTTATTCGCTTCTTCGGCTTGTTTGAGCCCCCAGCTAAGAAGCCCTGAGACCGTTCCTACAGCGGCGCCTGTAGCGATACCCCCAACAATGGCTGGAATGATCACGGTTGTGAAAAAGGCGGCATGACTTTTTTGCGGTGTGATGCTAACCAATAACCCCACTAAAGCGAGAGAAACCAGAGGGCGGTTGATTTTGCGGTGTGTTTGTTGTATTTCCATTTCTTTTCCTTCTTTTTGTAAAACGATTTTTGCACAAAGGGTGCGACTTTAGACCAGAAAATTTCTGTTGTATTTACGATTAAGGTTATAAATATATAGTATTTACAACCGATGTTCAACTTCTATCAAGTTAAGATAAATGAACATAAAACTTAACAAGATTAAAAAGTAACATGGCTGAAATTTGTGGCTAGAATGTGTAAAAAGGTAAAATTGGAGGCGTTTTAAAAAAACTTCTCCCAGATCGTGCCTTGTGGGGTGTCCATCAAAGCGATTTTTTGTTTCAAAAGCTCTTCTCTGATGTTATCGGCTTTTAAAAAATCTTTTTGCTCTTTGGCGCGTTTTCTTTCTTCTATCTTGTTTTCAATTTCTTGTTTTTCGCTTCCACTCACGCCTAATTGGAAATATTCTACAGGGTCTTTAAACCCGATGCCAAGCAGTTCTTCTACAAATTTCAAATTCGCTAAAATTTCGCCTTTCAAAGCCTTGTTTTTGGGGTTTTGATCCAGTTTTTCATTAGTAGAAGAAAGCATGCTTTCTAAAACGCTCAACGCTTTAGAAACGTTTAAATCATCTTGCATGCATTCTAAAATTTCTTTTTTAAAGTTTGGATTTATTTCTCCAAGAGTCCCTAAAACACGCTGTTTTAAACGATAGATTTTATCCAAGCGTTTTTTACTCACCAATAAATCTTCTTCATTGAAATTCAAAACAGAGCGATAATGCACCCCTAGTAAGTAATTGCGCAAAATTTCGCCATCATAGTTTTTGAGGGCGTCTTTAATAAAAAAGCTATTCCCTAAACTTTTAGACATTTTTTCGTTATTGATATTCACAAAGCCATTATGCATCCAGTATTTGGCAAGCTCCACGCCAAAGGCGCAACGGGTTTGGCACGCTTCATTTTCATGGTGGGGGAATAACAAATCCGCTCCGCCTGCATGGATGTCAATTTGATAAGGGGTGTCAGTGAGCGCTAAAGTTTTAAAGATCATGCTAGAGCATTCTATATGCCAGCCAGGGCGCCCTTTGCCTAAAGGGCTATCAAAGCCCACATCATTATCCCCCTTATAGCTTTTCCATAACACAAAATCCTGCTCAAGCCGTTTTTCTTGCACCAAACCAATACGGCCAAATTCCATGCTGCTATTATGCACGCTCAAAGATCCGTAATCTTTATCCTTGCTCGTGTCTAAATAAATATCCCCATTAGAGATCTGATAAGCGATATTTTTTTCTAAAAGCGTTTCAATCATGCCCACCATAGCGTCTAAATACTCGCTCGCTTTAGGCTCTAGGCTGGGTTTTTTCACGTTCAAAGCGTTTAAATCCCTCGTGTAAGATTCAATATAAATGCTGCTTAGTTCTTGAATGCTTTTGTTTTCTTTTAGGGCTTTGTTGATGATTTTATCATCAATATCCGTGAAATTCCTTACTAGCACCACTTCATAGCCGCTCAATTCAAGCGTGCGCCTTAACAAATCAAAAGCAATCGCGCTCCTGGCATGCCCTAAATGAGCGTCATCATACACCGTAGGCCCGCACACATAAATATTCGCCTTTTTTTCAACTAAAGGCTCAAAAGGGACTTTTTGTTTTAGTTTGGTATCATAAATAAACATTTAAAAACCTTGAAAATAATAAAATAAATATAAATGTGTAACCCACGATTTGAACGCTAAGAGTAATAAGATTTCCACGCAAGCGAGGAAAAGAATTACAAGCCATAATTTTAAATTTTTAATTATACCCAAGAATGGTTGAAAGCCAAACGCTTTTATCGTTAAAACAAATAAAAATAACCCGCTCAAACTATTCGCTAAAGCCAAGCCTAAAACCCCTAACAAAGGCATCAAACTCAAAGAAGCCGCTAAACCTAAAAAAAGCGAAATTAAAGAGATTTTAGCCGCTTTTTTTTGCTCTAATTTCGCATAAAGCCACAAAGAAAAGAGTTTGGTTAGCCCAAAAGGGAGCAAGCCTAAAAGATAGAGCGAAAAGACTTGCGAAGTGATTAGGGTGTCTTTAGGGCTAAATTGCCCCCTTTCAAATAAAAGCTCTGTGATTTCTTTGCTTAACATTATCCCCCCAATGCTGCAAAGAAGCAAAACCCCCACCAAAAAAAACCACGCCTTTTGCAAGCGCTGTAAGATTAAATCCTGCTGATGGTTTTTAATGGCGATCGCAATGCTAGGGAAAAGGGCTGTGGATATGGCTATGGCAAATAAAGCTAAAGGGAGCTGGAAGACTCTATTAGCGTAATACAAATAAGACACGCTCCCGCTCGCCAGAAAAGAGGCTATCGTGGTGTCTAAAAAAGAAGCGATCTGAGTGGTAGAATTGCCGAAGACGCTGGGGAGGAATTGCTTGAAAAACCCTTTCAAATCCCTTTTAATTCTTTGAGAGCGGTATTTTTTTTTGAGCGCGTTTTTAGTCTTAAAACCCAACAACCCTTTAAACAATAAAGCCCATAAGCCCAATTTGACTAAAGGATAAAAGTGCAATAAAATTTGAGCCACGCCCCCTAAAAGCACGCCATAGCTCAAATAATACAACGCTTCTAAATGCGTTTTTTCTTTAGAAACAAAAAGGGCTAAAATCATGCATAAATTGAGTAAGCTTGCGCTATAAGCGCTGGCAAAAAAGCTGTGTTTGTATTGCAGAAGCGCGCCTAAAAAGGTGGTGATAAACACCAATAAAAGATACCAAAAATTGATCGCTACAATAGGGGCGCATAGTTTGAGTTTTTCTTCATCAAAGCCATAAGCGAGGAGTTTAGCTAGCCACAAGGGATTTAATGCCACCAATAAGCACCATATCAATAAAACGCCACAAAAAATAAGCCCCACCAAACTCGCAAAGCTCCCTTTAATGGAACTTCGTATGAAGCTTGGTAAAAAGCTTTGTGAAAAAGAGCCCTCCGCAAAAATACGCCTGAACAAATTAGGCAATTTGAAAGCCACAAAGAAAATATCGCTATACACCCCAGCCCCTAGAATATTAGCCATCATCAAATCCCGTAAAAAGCCAAAAATCCTAGAACATAAAATCCCTAAGCTGTTGGTTAAAAATATTTTTTTTAGCATACTAGTTGTATTTATTACCTAATTTTCAGCGTTTTTTTGTTAGCATATTCCTTTTTTCAAATTCTTATATTATACCATTTAAGGATTAAAAAATGAGCTTGGAGCATTTTGCCCCTATAAAAGTTGAGCGGTGCAAAGACATTCAAAAAGAATTAAAAAAAGCGGCCGCTGAAAATAAATTGCAAACAGAAGATCTATGGTTTGAGATTTTAAAAACTTCTATTTTTATCAAAAACAGCGCTAAAGACGATTTTAGTGAGGCTTTTGGTGGGGAATTGCAACAACTAGAAGAAGATGAATACTATGAAAAAAAAGAGCTAACCCTTTATCAAACCCACGACATTAAAATCAAATCAAACGCCTATAAGCGCTTTTTTGAAGTGGAAGTGGATGAACATTTGAGTAAAATAGAAATTATTTTAGACGAGTGTTTTATTGTCCTAGACACTGAAGAGCATTACCAAGAAATGTTTGGGTATATTAAAGAGCGTTTAGCCTTTGAAGGCGTGGTGTTTCGCCACCTTTCACAAATGTATGAAAATTTAAAAACAGAGTTAAGAAAATATAAAAAAGAAGCCCAAAATAAACGCTTTATTTTATACGCTTCTTTAACCTTTATCCCTAATACAGAAGAACAATCCCATTTTTTACTAGAAGAAGAATACCTTCCAACGCATATTATTCCCTTAAGCGATCAAGAAGAATCTTTTGTTAAAGAAAATGATTATATCGCTAAAGAAAATCAAAAAGTCGCTTGCGTGAATTACCCCAAACAAGGCAAAGACGGCCGTAACCTTAAAGGCCTTTATATTGAATTGCCTAAAGTTGCCAATTCGCCCACCCCTATAGGGCATGACAAAAACGCTTTTGAAGAAAGAGAAGAAAATAACGCTTTAGTGTATTACTCCAAAGCCTTACAAGGGGTTAAAATGGAAAAAGGGCGTTTGGTTTCTAAGCAAAATTTTATTTTTAAAAACGGGATCAAGTCTATTGAAACGCCCAATCTTTTAGGGGGAGTGGAGAGCGGGTTGGTTTTAGAAATTCAAGCTAAAGATGAATTGAGCGATGCGATTGATTCTAATCTCATTTTAGAAGCGAGCGCGATTAACATTAAGGGCAATGTGGGCAAAAATGTGATCTTAGTGGCTAAAGAAATCACTATAGAGGGGCAAATCCACCCTGAAAGCTATGTCTATGCCAATAAAGCGCGTATCACTAACCATAAGGGCGTGTGCTACGCTAAAGAGTTTGAGTGCAAGTATTTAGAGCGCGCTAAGGTGTATGCCAATAGCGTTAAAGTGGAAGCGAGCGCGGGGAGCGTGGTCTATGCGAAAGAAATCGCTTTAGAAAAGCTCAAAAGCGATAACAAGCTGTATTTTTCCAAGCAATGTTTGATTGATGAGGTGGATGGTAATGGCAACCGCTTTATTTTTTACGCTTTTGGGGGGCGAGAAAACCAAGAAGAATTGAAAGCCGCTAAACAAAAACTCAATGCATTAGGGTTAAAATCCAAAAAAATCATCGCTCAGCACCAGTCCTTAAACCATTTAGTCAAAAACCATCAAGCCATCATGGAAAAACTTAAAAACGCCACCGAAGAAATCAAACGCTCTTTAATGCAACAAGAAAGCGTGAAAGACGCTTATAGCGAGTTTGTGTTTGCCTTAAAGCGTTTGAAAATCTTAAAAGCCCAAATGCTAGAATTGCAAAAAATCAATAACGAATGTTACGCTAAACTCATCAGCATAGAAAACAGCTTCCAGCATGCAAGCGTTATGACTAAAAACCCTTTCAAGCAAGAAAATATCGTAATCTACCATCGCAATTACCCTAAAGTGAGCAACTTGAGCGCCATGTTAAGCCATAATGAAAGCGTGAATGTGATCTATGAAGATCATAAAATCAAAAAAGTCCCTAAAAGCGCTATAAAAGGCTAGAGCGAGGAATAAAAAAGGGATAAAATGATAGTGGGTTTGATAGGGGTTGTGGAAAAAATCTCTGCTTTAGAAGTGCATATAGAAGTGCAAGGGGTTGTTTATGGGGTGCAAGTTTCTATGCGAACTTCTGCTTTGCTCCAAGCGGGCCAAAAAGCGCGTTTGAAAATCTTACAAGTAATTAAAGAAGATGCGCATCTTTTATACGGGTTTTTAGAAGAGAGCGAAAAAATCCTCTTTGAAAGGCTTTTAAAAATCAATGGGGTAGGGGGGCGTATCGCTTTAGCCATTCTTTCAAGCTTTTCGCCGAATGAATTTGAAAGCATTATCGCCACTAAAGAAGTCAAAAGACTCCAGCAAGTCCCAGGCATTGGCAAAAAGCTCGCTGATAAGATCATGGTGGATTTGATTGGTTTTTTCATTCAAGATGAAACAAAACCCATGCATAATGAAGTCTTTTTAGCCCTAGAGAGTTTGGGCTTTAAAAGCGCTGAAATCAATAAAGTTTTAAAAACCCTAAAACCCCATCTCAGCACCGAAGCAGCGATTAAAGAAGCCTTACAACAACTGCGCTCTTAAAAAAGGTTTTTAGTATTCCATTACTAAAAACCTAGCAAGCAATTAGAACTAAGCGCTAAAAACTCCCAATTCACCAACAACACGCTTAAAATCATTGAAGAGCTTAATAACGGCGTTAAACAAGCCAGCGATGAACTCAAAGAAGCCACAAAACCGAGTAATCTAGTTAAAAGCATAAGAGAGCAAGATGCGCGCCCTTTTGAGGTCATAAAAGACAAAGAAGCTTTTTTTAAAGACTTGAACCAAAATCTAAACGATAACGCTACCGCCTTGCCTAAAGGCATGAGCGTTGAAGAATTTAAGCAAACTTTAGAGAGCGTTGAAAACAAAGAAAGGTTTTTAGAACATTTACAAACAAGAGAAAACAGCGATGAAAGGTTAAAAGCGCTTAATTTAGTAGAACCAACTCTTAGAGAGCCTCACATTGAAATTTTCACTAAAGATAAAAATAACGCTACAGATAAAAAAGAATATATCAAAGCGTTTAAAGATGAAAACCAAGCGCGCCTATATATGCTAATCACACAAGATAACGATACGATTTTAAGGACTTTTATACCAGATACACCTGAGAGATATGTAAGAAATCATGTAAGAAATGCTGACATTATCCACTCTTTCATTCAGCCGAACAGAACCGCAAATAGCGACGACTTAGAAGCCGTAGTGGTCTATGGAGAGAATACTACTAAAAAACCTCTAACAAGTCAAGAGGATTTACTCAAAACACAAGAAAACGCGCCAAAAAACACGCAAGATTTAAGCCCTCTAGAACTTGCCAAAGCCGAAAAGCTTGCCAAATTAGAAAGCGATCGCATAGAGAGCGAAAAAGAGTTTTTGAAAGCCAAAGAGCAAGAACAAGCACGAAAAGCCGCTTTAAAAAAGAAATTAGAACACGAGCGAGGCAATGCAGGCAACATTGAAAGCCAGACTAAAATAGAAGTTGGAGAAGATATACCAGCACACACGCAAGCGCAAATCCCTAAAAGCCGAGTGAGGTTGAATGAAAGAGAGATTTACGATCTAGATTATGCGATCGTGAAAGCTAAAGACCTAAAACCAAGCTTTACCACAGGCGGAACGCAGAAACGCACCGACATGAACGAAGAACAGATTAAAAGCATTTCAGAGAATTTTGATCCAAAAAAGATATTTGGAAGCGGAGGTTTTGAAGATTTACCGATCATTTTACACGACGGGCAAGTGATCGCAGGAAACCACCGAATCCAAGGCATGCTAAATTTCACGCCTAAAAGCCGTTTTTCTTACGAGAAAGCGATCAAGGAATACTATCATATAGATTTAAAGCCGGACGAGTTGTTAGTGCGCTTGCCTTCTAAACGCTTAAATAATACCGAGATCAACAATTTAGCAGCATCAAGCAATCAAGGACGCTTTAATAGCGAGAGCGATCATGCAATAGCGGTTTTAAGCCACTATGAAAGCAAATTAAAAGAATTAGAAAGCCAATTAAACGCTGATAGCGTCTATTCTTTAAAAAATATCGTTGCTAAAAATCTTAATTTTGATAAGGCTACTCATCCTAATGTAACCGATAGCAACTTGAGTCTTTTGATGTATAACATGCCAAGGACGAAAACGCAAGGCATAGAGCTATTAAACCGCTGGCAGAAAGAATTTTCTAACGACATTAAAAGCTATGAAAAAATAAAAAAAATGTTTGTAGATAACGCCGGGAGTTTTCACAATCTAATCCATGACATGAATTTCCCCAATGTAAGCCTGAACGCTTATTTAAGCGACATAATGGATCGGTCTTTTGCTAATTTAAAGAACTACCAAAGCACGAGCGAGAGCCTGAAAGACTTGAGCGAAAAATTCTATAAAACGAATAGTTTAGAAATGTTTGAAAAGAGCGATCAAGGAATAAGCGATATCAGCGAGATTTTAGGAGGAGCGATCGCAAGGTTTGCGAGGTTTGATGATCCTTCTAAAGCGTTATTTGAAGCCTTAAGAAGCGATAACATTAAAAAAGGTTTGAAAGAATTTAAGATCGCTGATGTTGCAAAGGACATGTTTGATCCTAATAGTAAGGAATTTAAGGACATTGATATTTACGATTTCACGCATTACCTTTTAATGGTTAATAGAGAGCCTAATGAAACTAATCCCGCCTTAAATCGTTTGATTGAAGCCGTAAAGGACATGCAAAAAGAAAGCAAGAACGCCAAAGAAGCAAGCAAAAAGAGTGCAGAGAAGACACAAAAAGGGATTAAGGAACGAGCCTTTATAAAACAAGATTAATCAGTCAAGGAGTAAGAAATGAAAAGAAAGCCTCACCCACCCAGTCAAAAAGAAAAATCTTTTCCGTTAGGGACTTTTGGCACACATGCAACCGGTTTTAAGTGTTTTTGTTTTAGTAATGATAGCATAAAAAGGAAATATCCATGCAATACCCTAACCTACCTAATAGCGCGCTAGATTTCACCAACCAGCCAGAAGTTAAAGAAATCACTAACGAGCTTTTAAAGCAATTACAAAGCGCGCTACATTCTAATAGCGTTTTTACGGATCAAGTGGGACTAAGCCTTAAAGGAATCGTTAGGATTTTAGAAGTGCTTTTGAGTTTGGATTTTTTCAAAAACGCCAACGAGATTGATAGCAGTTTGAGAAACTCCATTGAATGGCTCACTAACGCCGGCGAGAGTTTGAAAATCAAAATGAAAGAATACGAGAGCTTTTTTAACGATTTCAATACGAGCATGCGATCTAACGAGCAAGAAGTGAGCGCTACCTTAAACGCTAACACCGAAAACATTTTTATTTAAAAAGGGCTGTATAAATCACAAGGAAATGTAATCCACTTCTTTGGGTCTTTGATGGTTAGCGATGAGTTGCTTACAGGTTGCAACGCCTTCTGAAGTGCCAACCATTAATAGCTTGGATTCGCTTGCAATGATCGTTTCTCCATCAGGCATGGGGATGTATTTGCCATCTTTTTGAGTGATACCAATCACAAACGCTTTAGCGATCTCTCTGAAATGGGCTTCTTTTAATTTCCTTAACACAAGCCAGCTGGTTTTAGGGACAATCACTTCTTCTAAGTCTAAAAGCGTGTCTTTTTTATTGATAAAACGCTCTAAGATATTTTCCATATCCGGACGCACCGCCATCGCGCTCACTCTCTGCGCCATGAGTTTTGTAGGGGAAACCACCATATCAGCCCCTAATTTTTTTAATTTTTCTAAGCCTTCATCGCTATGCGCGCTCGCAATAATGTAGTAAGGTTTGCGCTTTAATTCCTTTTCAAACAAGCGCACGCTCACCATTAACGCCACATTCACCGGTAAAGTCTTAGACAAAGCCACAACGCCCCTAGCGCTGCTTAAGTGGGTTTTGAGCATGGCTAAATTGGTGTGCGGATCGCCTATGATATAGTAGGGGTATTTGTGCTTAATGGCTTCTTCTTCAAAACTAGGGTCATTATCCACGACCACAAAAGGGATCTGAGCGGAGCGGAACTGCTTGCTCAATTCAATGGTGTATTCGTTGTGGTAACAAATCACATAATGATCCTTAAGGCGCGCGATTTTATAAATCATACCTTTCTCCTTAATCAATCTGGTAAGCGTGCCTTTATTGACCACGCTAACTAAAATAGCCACGCTAAAGGCAATAATTCCTGCCCCAAAAAACATTAAAATGGAAGTTAAAAAAATACTTATAGGCCCAAACTGGCTTTCATTTAAAGCGCCAAACCCTGTAGCTGTCATGGTGTAAGTCGTTTGAAAGAAAGCTTGCATAAGGCTATAATTTTCTAGGGCGAAGTATCCTAGAGTGCCTAAAAGCACGAGTAATTGGATTAAAATAAGTGGGAGTCTAAAGACCTTAAATTGCTCATAGATTTCAGAATTTAAATTGACTTCTGGCTGATTTTCATCGTCTTTTTTGATTTTAAAAAATTTCAACTTTTCAAACAAAACCAATTCCTAGATCAAAATAAATTCTTTTGAAAGCGTTTCATTTTTAAACTCCCTTAAAATATCAAGCCCAATCGCACTAGAATTGATAAATAAAGAAGTTTAGTTTTAAGGGTTTTTAAAGATGTTGTAAAAACCCTAAACGGCTAAGCCCCTTTACGCATGGTTCTTAAAGTGGAAGCAGCCACTTTAATGCGTTTAGTCGTGCCGTCGTCTAATTGGATCTTAATCGATCGCAAGTTAGGGAGTAAGCGGCGTTTGTTTTTGTTGTTCGCATGACTGACATGATTGCCTACCATAGGCCCTTTAAAAGTTAAAGCACATCTTTTTGCCATTGTGTATCCTTAAATATTGAAGTGAAACCGCCCCTTTCTGAAGAAAGGGGCTTCCTAACTAAAGCATTCCATTGAATGCTAACACGAAAGGCTTTGTTCTTTATAGTCTGCATGGATATTTCCTACCCCAAAAAGACTGGTGGTATTTTAACCTCTTTTAGCTTGAATATAGCCTAACAGCTATGTGCTTATATCTCTGACCTAAAGGACGGAGTTTTTCGCACTAGTGGGATAAACTTTGCATTATACTTAAAATAGCCTTTAAAAAGACTGATTTTAAAGCTAATTTTTAAATGGTTTGTTTAAGAACTACTTTTTTTGAGGCATAGAACTTTTAAACCCTTTCATTTTATCAATCGCCTCTCTGTATTTGGCAATATTTTCTTCTGTAAGTTCTGTTACAGCTTTTTTCATGACAACGGCATACATTCTGTTTAAGATCTTATGGATCGCATCTTCTTTATTCTTCTCTAAATCTTCATGGATAATGCTGTTTGAAGAATTAAGCCCCCCAGAATTACTATGTTTGTAAGTGTAGGTCATTGCCTGAAAAGTTCCCACTTCCACAGCAAAATCATGGACTACACGATTGCTTTCTGGCTCATAAAAATTAAACCACACAGAGCCTGAGCTTTGATCCACTAGCGTGTCTAAATTAGGATTATTGGGATCTTTTAAATTCATTTTCAAATCTTCTAAGATTCCTACCCACCCTTTCAAATCCAAAACGGAAAAAATCTTTCTCTTATCTTGCGCGCTTAAAGCTTTTTCATCTTGAAAACGCAACACTTGATAGCCTCTTTTTTCAAAAATAGTTTGGATTTGATTGGCCAAAGCGTCTTGAAACTTATCAATATAGGGTTTTAGATTATCGCTCACTTGAATGCGTGGCGCTAAAATACCTACAATATGATGGTTTTGTGGGGCTTGAACAATATGTATCGCATAATTAAAATCTAGCGGCGTAACATATTCAGAGCTTGTTTTCATTCTTTCATGAGTTTGAACTGGTTGTTGATTTTTGGCGTCATTTTGTGTTTTTGTTTCAGCGCTTGGATTCATCGCGCAACCAACCAACACGCTTGAAAGCCCTAAAGCAACCAACATTTTAGAATAAACTCTAACCTTTTTAAAAATAAGCGAACGCTCCATAAAAGACTCCTAAAAATTAAAATAGGATTCTATCTTACTCTATTTATGCTATTTTTAAGTAAACCAATTTGCGCTACAATTCTATTTTTTCTCAAGCACGGCGATTTTAGGGGATTTTATGCTCTATTCTTTACTATATGGCTATTTTAATATCAATCTTTTCCAGTATTTGACCTTTAGAGCAGGGTTAGGGTTTTTCATAGCCTTTTTCCTCACGCTTTTTTTAATGCCTAAATTCATTCTATGGGCCAAGGCTAAAAAGGCTAACCAGCCCATTTCTAGCTTCGTGCCAAGCCACCAGAATAAAAAGGATACCCCTACGATGGGGGGGATTGTTTTTGTTTTTGCAACCATTATTGCGAGCGTGTTGTGCGCGTCTTTGGGTAATCTTTATGTGCTGTTAGGGATGATAGTGTTAGTGGGCTTTAGTTTTGTGGGTTTTAAAGACGATTACACTAAAATCAACCAACAAAATAACGCCGGAATGAGCGCGAAAATGAAATTTGGCATGCTTTTTGTCCTTTCGCTTGTGGTGTCTGTTTTATTGAGCCTTAAGGGGTTAGACACTTTTTTATACGCGCCCTTTTTGAAAAACCCCTTGTTTGAAATGCCCACGATTTTGGCGGTTGGTTTTTGGGTGTTGGTTTTTTTATCCACAAGCAATGCGGTGAATTTGACCGACGGGTTAGACGGCTTAGCGAGCGTGCCTAGCATTTTCACCCTTTTAAGCCTTTCTATCTTTGTGTATGTGGCAGGGAATGCGGAATTTTCTAAATACTTGCTTTATCCTAAAGTCATAGATGTGGGGGAATTGTTTGTTATCTCGCTGGCGTTAGTGGGATCGCTCTTTGGCTTTTTGTGGTATAACTGCAACCCGGCAAGCGTGTTTATGGGCGATAGCGGGAGTTTGGCCTTAGGGGGGTTTATCGCTTATAACGCTATTGTTTCGCATAATGAAATCTTATTGGTTTTAATGGGATCGATTTTCGTGGTAGAAACTTTGTCTGTGATCTTGCAAATAGGGAGCTATAAAACCCGTAAAAAACGCCTTTTTTTAATGGCACCTATCCACCATCATTTTGAGCAAAAGGGCTGGTCAGAAAACAAGGTGATCGTGCGTTTTTGGATCATTTCTATGCTGAGTAATTTAGTCGCTCTTTTAAGCTTGAAGGTGCGTTAAATGAAAATCTCTTTATTGGGGCATGGCAAAACCACTCTAGCCTTAGGGCGTTTTTTTAGAAAAAACCATAACGAAGTCAAATTTTTTGACGACCAATTCACTTCATCTTTTAAAGATAGCGAGGGTTTTGTTTGCTATCCCAGTAAGGATTTCAACCCTAACGATTCCCAACTAGAGATAGTCAGCCCTGGCATCAGTTTCACGCACCCTTTAGTGATAAAAGCCAAGCATTTAGTGAGCGAATACGATTATATTGATAGCTTGTTTGATTTGGTTTTCACGCCTACTATAATAAGTATTAGCGGCACTAATGGTAAAACCACCACGACAGAAATGCTCACCATGCTTTTAGAAGATTTTAAGGCTGTGAGTGGGGGGAATATCGGCACGCCCTTGATTGAATTGTTTGAAAAACAATCGCCCTTATGGGTGCTAGAAACAAGCTCCTTTTCTTTGCACTACACCAATAAGGCTTACCCTTTAATCTACTTGCTCATCAATGTGGAAGCCGATCATTTGACTTGGCATTGCAATTTTGAAAATTATTTGAACGCTAAACTCAAGGTTTTAACATTGATGCCTAAAACTTCGCTCGCTATCCTCCCTTTAAAATTCAAAGAACATTCAAGCGTTCAAAACTCGCAAGCGCAAAAAATCTTTTTTGACAAAAGCGAAGAGGTTTTAGAGCGTTTAAAAATCCCTTCTAACGCCCTTTTTTTTAAGGGGGCGTTTTTATTAGACGCTGCCTTAGCCCTTTTAGTTTATGAGCAATTTTTAAAAATAAAGAATTTAAAATGGCAAGACTATAGAGAAAACGCCCTTAAAAAACTGAACGCTTTTAAAGTCGGCTCGCATAAAATGGAAGAATTTAGGGATAAACAAGGGCGTTTGTGGGTAGATGACAGCAAAGCCACGAATATTGATGCTACCTTGCAAGCTCTAAAAACCTTTAAAAACCAAAAAATCCATTTGATTTTAGGGGGCGATATTAAAGGGGTCAATTTAACCCCCCTTTTTGAAGAATTTAAAAATTATGAAATAAGCCTTTATGCGATAGGATCAAGCGCTTCTATCATCCAAGCCTTAGCGTTAGAATTTAATGTTTCTTGTCGGGTTTGTTTGGAGTTAGAAAAAGCGGTTCAAGAAATTAAAAGCGTTTTATCGCAAAATGAAATCGCTTTGCTTTCCCCAAGCGCGGCCAGTTTGGATCAATTTTCTTCGTATAAAGAAAGGGGTGAAAAATTTAAAGCGTTTGTTTTAAAAGATTAAAGCGCATGCACCACTTTGTCTAATTGTGAAATTTTTTGAAAAATCTCGTTCCGTTCTGCTTCGTTTGAAACTTCCATAGAAACATTAAAGCTATAAAATTTAGCGTTTTTAGAAGTGTTTTTTAATTCCAATTTAAAGGGGCGTTGATAGGTTTCTAAAAACTCTTTTAACGCACTTTCATCTTTAGTGGTCATAATCACCCTATAATCCCAAAGGCAAGGGTAAATAATGGTAGGTTTTTTTAAATCAGACGGCATTGAACAGCTCCTTAAACAACTTAGGAATGGCAATAGGTCTGTATGTGGAGCGATTGACAAAGCCAAACTTGATTTCTGAAGCAAAGACTTTAAAAGGCTTCATAGGCTCTAAAGAAGCGTTTTGGATACAATAAATTTCTTGAAAAAGCACCACAAAAAACCTTCTTAATTCTTTAATTTGCGTTCTTATTTCTAAGACCTGCCCAAGGCTTGCGGGGGTGAAAAAATCCGCTTTGATAGAGCGGATAACAAACACGCCTTCTTCATTTTCTGGCAAGACATGTTGTTTAAAAAAAAACTCGCTCCTAGCCCTTTCGCAATATTTCAAATAATTCGCATGATAGACCACGCCTTCAGAGTCGGTATCTTCGTAATATACCCTACAGCGCATTAATTCCCCTTACTTAAATAATGAAATTTTCTCAAAATTATACAATATGTAACTTAACTATAGTATAATCCAAGGGCGTTGCTTTATATTTTTTTTAGGTATTTTTAAAGCGGGTTTTTTCTTAAATCTAAAAAACTAATACAGCAATAGTTGGACGATTAAGGACATAGCTCTTTAATTTTAATCATTTACAAGGAGTTTGGTAGTTAAGATATGGGTAATCATTTTTCTAAATTAGGATTTGTTTTAGCCGCATTAGGAAGCGCGATAGGTTTAGGGCATATCTGGCGTTTCCCCTATATGACTGGGGTGAGTGGTGGGGGTGCTTTTGTTTTATTGTTTTTATTTTTATCTTTAAGCGTTGGCGCGGCGATGTTTATCGCTGAAATGCTATTAGGACAAAGCACGCAAAAAAATGTAACAGAAGCTTTTAAAGAGCTTGATATTAACCCTAAAAAACGCTGGAAATACGCAGGGCTTTTGCTTGTTTCTGGGCCTTTAATACTGACTTTTTATGGCACTATTTTAGGTTGGGTGCTTTATTATTTAGTGAGTATTAGTTTTAATTTACCTAATAGTATCCAAGCATCTGAACAAATCTTTAATGATACCTTACAATCCATTAGATTACAATCCATAGGGCTTCTTAGCGTTTTATTGATAACCGGATGGATCGTTTCTAGGGGGATTAAAGAAGGCATTGAAAAACTCAATTTGGTTTTAATGCCCTTACTCTTTGCTACTTTTTTTGGTTTGCTTTTTTATGCGATGAGCATGGATTCTTTTTCTAAAGCTTTTCATTTCATGTTTGATTTCAAACCAAAAGATTTGACTTCTCAAGTGTTCACTTATTCCTTGGGGCAAGTTTTCTTTTCTTTAAGCATAGGTTTAGGGATCAATGTCACTTATGCTGCGGTTACTGATAAAACGCAGAATTTGCTTAAAAGCACTATTTGGGTGGTTTTATCAGGGATTTTGATTTCTCTTGTGGCAGGGCTTATGATTTTCACTTTTGTGTTTGAATATGGGGCGAATGTCTCACAAGGCACAGGGTTAATCTTCACTTCTTTACCGGTGGTTTTTGGCCAAATGGGAGCGATAGGCATTCTTGTTTCAGTTCTTTTCTTGCTCGCGCTCGCTTTTGCTGGCATCACTTCTACGGTGGCTTTATTAGAGCCAAGCGTGATGTATCTTACCGAGAAGTATCAATACTCTCGTTTTAAGGTTACTTGGGGTCTTGTAGCGCTAATTTTTATCGTAGGCGTGGTGTTGATTTTTTCGCTTCATAACGATTATAAAGACTCACTCACTTTTTTTGAAAAAAGTCTTTTTGATTGGTTGGATTTTGCATCAAGCACCATTATCATGCCTTTAGGCGGGATGGCAACCTTTATTTTTATGGGCTGGGTTTTGAAAAAAGAAAAATTGCGTCTTTTGAGCGCACACTTTTTAGGCCCTAAATTGTTTGCAACTTGGTATTTCTTGCTTAAATACATCACCCCTTTAATTGTGTTTTCCATTTGGTTGAGCAAGATTTATTAAAACATTTAGCATGGGAAAATTTTCTAAATTAGGCTTTATTTTAGCCACTTTGGGTAGCTCTATCGGTTTAGGGCATATCTGGCGCTTTCCTTATATGGTAGGCCATAATGGGGGGAGTGCGTTTGTGCTTTTATATCTAGCGCTAACCTTGAGTTTAGGCATTGCTATGCTTTTAGTGGAAATGCTGATTGGGAATTTGGGTAAAAAAGATGTTGTTTCTAATTATCAAATACTAGATCCTAAACGGAAAAAATATTACCCCTTCACTTCTTTTTTTATTTTAGGCGGCCCTCTCATTTTATCCTTTTATGCGGTGGTGTTAGGCTGGGTGCTTTACTATCTTTTTGTAGTCACTTTTGATTTGCCTAAAGATTTAGAGCAGGCTAAAATGCAATTTAGCATGCTCCAAAATGGCAGTTTAATCTGGCCTGTTATTGGCTTTAGCGCATGCTTATTGCCAACAATTTGGTTTGTTTCTAGGGGGATTGAAGAGGGGATTGAAAAATTAAATGTAGTGCTGATGCCGTTACTGTTTGTGATTTTCATAGGGCTTTTAATCTATGCGATGACTTTAGAAAGCATGCCTAAAGCTTTGCACTTTTTATTTAATTTTGAGATTCAAAAGATTGATTTTAAGGTTGTTATGGACGCTTTAGGGCAGATGTTCTTTTCTTTGAGTTTGGGGGTAGGCACGATTATTACTTATTCAGCTTTCACGCCCAAAAAAGAAAATCTGTTCAAAAGCTCTTTATTGATTGTCTTGCCCGGTATTTTAATCTCTTTGATTGCCGGGGTGATGATTTTTACCTTTGTGTTTGAATACCATGCAGATGTTTCTCAAGGGCCAGGGCTTGTTTTTATTTCCTTACCTTTGACTTTCGCTAAAATGGGAACAAGCGGGCAGATTGTTTCGCTTTTTTTCTTTATGGCGCTTGTTTTTGCCGGGATCACTTCTACGGTTTCTTTGATAGAGCCTTTAGCGCTTTATCTAATCAATCGTTTTAATTTTTCGCGCACTCAAGCGTCGCTATGGATAGGGATTGTTGTGTATGTTTTAGGCGTTTTAGTCATTCTTTCTATGAATGAACGATACGCTAAGTTTTTGAGTTTTGCTCATAAGAGCGTGTTTGGGTGGCTGGATTTCATCACTTCTTCATTTTTAATGCCTTTGGGAGGCTTGTTTTCAGTCTTGTTTGTAGGATGGATTTTAAATAAAGAAAACGCTTTTTTAGCCACGAAGCATTTCTTTAATACAAACGCTTTTAAAGCGTGGCATTTTAGCGTTCGTTTTATCGCGCCTGTAGTGATTTTAGCGATTTTCATCTTGCAATTTAAGTGAAATAAGGACGCTTGATGAAAAGCATTTTGCTCTTTATGATTTTTGTAGTTTGTCAGTTAGAAAGCAAAAAATTTTCACAAGATAATTTTAAGGTGGATTATAACTACTATTTGCGCAAACAGGATTTGCACATCATTAAAACGCAAAACGATTTGTCCAATGCCTGGTATCTCCCTCCACAAAAAGCCCCCAAAGAACATTCTTGGGTGGATTTTGCTAAAAAATATTTAAACATGATGGATTATCTAGGCACTTATTTTCTGCCTTTTTATCATAGTTTCACTCCCATTTTTCAATGGTACCACCCCAATATCAACCCCTATCAACGCAATGAGTTTAAGTTCCAAATTAGTTTTAGAGTGCCTGTATTTAGGCATATTCTTTGGACTAAAGGCACGCTTTATCTGGCTTACACCCAAACTAACTGGTTTCAAATTTACAATGACCCCCAATCCGCTCCCATGCGAATGATCAATTTCATGCCTGAACTCATTTATGTTTATCCTATCAATTTTGAACCTTTTGGGGGTAAAATAGGGAAATTTTCTGAGATTTGGATAGGTTGGCAGCACATTTCTAATGGCGTGGGAGGCGCGCAATGTTACCAGCCTTTTAATAAAGAAGGCAATCCTGAAAACCAGTTTCCAGGACAACCTGTAATCGTTAAAGATTATAACGGGCAAAAAGATGTGCGCTGGGGGGGGTGTCGTTCGGTGAGCGCGGGGCAACGCCCTGTGTTTCGTTTGGTGTGGGAAAAGGGAGGCTTGAAAATCATGGTCGCTTATTGGCCCTATGTCCCTTATGATCAATCCAACCCTAATTTGATTGATTACATGGGGTATGGTAACGCTAAAATTGATTACAGGAGAGGGCGCCATCATTTTGAATTGCAACTTTATGATATTTTCACGCAATACTGGCGTTATGATCGCTGGCATGGAGCTTTCCGCTTAGGCTATACCTACCGCATTAACCCTTTTGTGGGGATTTATGCGCAGTGGTTTAACGGCTATGGCGATGGTTTGTATGAATACGATGTTTTTTCCAATCGTATAGGGGTAGGAATACGCTTAAACCCTTAAAAAAGCGTTCTTTTATGCTATAATTAAGACCAAAAATTCAAGGGGATTATTTTAGCTATGAAAATCAGTGTTAGTAAAAACGATTTAGAAAATACTTTGCGCTACTTGCAAGCTTTTTTGGATAAAAAGGACGCTTCTTCTATCGCTTCACACATCCATTTAGAAGTCATTAAAGATAAGCTTTTTTTGAAAGCTAGCGATTCAGATATTGGGCTAAAAAGCTATATTTTTACGCAATCTAGCGATAAAGAGGGCGTTGGCACGATCAACGGGAAAAAGTTTTTGGATATTATCTCATGTTTAAAAGACTCTAATATTATTTTAGAGACTAAAGATGACAGCTTGGTGATCAAACAAAATAAAAGCTCTTTCAAACTCCCCATGTTTGACGCTGATGAGTTCCCTGAATTCCCCGTTATTGAGCCAAAAGTGAGTTTAGAAGTCAATGCCCCCTTTTTAACAGATGCGTTTAAAAAGATCGCTCCTGTGATTGAGCAAACCAGCCATAAAAGGGAATTAGCCGGTATTTTAATGCAATTCAATCAAAAAGATCAAACCCTTTCAGTGGTAGGCACGGATACCAAACGGCTCTCTTACACGCAGTTAGAAAAAGTCTCTATCCATTCCACTGAAGAAGACATCTCTTGCATTTTACCTAAAAGAGCTTTATTAGAAATCCTTAAGCTTTTTTATGAAAATTTCAGTTTTAAAAGCGATGGCATGTTAGCGGTGGTTGAAAACGAAACGCACACTTTTTTCACCAAGCTTATTGATGGGAATTACCCTGATTATCAAAAAATCCTCCCTAAAGAATACATTTCTTCTTTCACTTTGGGCAAGGAAGAATTTAAAGAGAGCATTAGGCTGTGCAGTTCTTTAAGCTCCACTATTAAACTCACTTTAGAAAAAAACAACGCTTTGTTTGAATCTTTGGATTCTGAACATAGCGAAACGGCTAAAACCTCTGTTGAGATTGAAAAAGGTTTGGACATTGAAAAAGCCTTTCATTTGGGCGTGAACGCGAAATTTTTCCTTGAAGCCTTAAACGCTTTAGGGACAACGCAATTTGTTTTAAAATGCAATGAGCCTTCTTCGCCTTTTTTGATCCAAGAGTCTCTTGATGAAAAGCAGAGCCACTTGAACGCTAAAATTTCCACTTTGATGATGCCAATCACACTATAAAGGCTGATTGAATGCAAAATTACCAGAGCCATAGTATCAAGGTTTTAAAAGGCTTAGAGGGGGTTAGGAAACGCCCTGGAATGTATATTGGCGATACCAATGTGGGTGGGTTGCACCACATGGTGTATGAAGTCGTGGATAACGCTGTAGATGAGAGCATGGCGGGTTTTTGCGATACGATTAATATCACTTTGACTGATGAGGGTTCATGCATCGTGGAAGATAACGGGCGAGGCATTCCTGTAGATATTCACCCCACGGAAAAAATCCCCGCTTGCACCGTGGTTTTAACGATTTTGCATGCGGGGGGCAAGTTTGATAATGATACTTATAAAGTTTCAGGCGGTTTGCATGGCGTGGGCGTTTCGGTTGTGAACGCTTTGAGCAAACGCTTGATTATGACCATTAAAAAAGAGGGTCAAATCTATCGCCAGGAGTTTGAAAAGGGTATCCCCATTAGCGAGCTTGAAATCATTGGCAAAACCAAAAGCGCTAAAGAAAGCGGCACGACTATTGAATTTTTCCCTGATGAGAGCGTGATGGAAGTCGTTGAATTTCAAGCGGGCATTTTGCAAAAACGCTTCAAAGAAATGGCGTATCTTAACGACGGCTTAAAAATTTCTTTCAAAGAAGAAAAAACCCAGCTGCAAGAGACTTATTTCTATGAAGACGGCTTGAAACAATTCGTTAAAGACAGCGCTAAAAAAGAATTGCTCACCCCCGTTATTTCGTTTAAAAGCATGGATGAAGAAACGCGCACTTCTATAGAAGTCGCTCTAGCGTATGCTGATGATTACAACGAAAACACTTTAAGCTTTGTGAATAACATTAAAACTTCTGAGGGCGGCACGCATGAAGCGGGCTTTAAAATGGGTCTGTCTAAGGCGATTTTACAATATATTGATGGAAACATTAAGACAAGAGAATCCCGCCCCATCTCTGAAGACATTAAAGAGGGCTTGATTGCGGTTGTGAGCTTGAAAATGAGCGAGCCTTTATTTGAAGGGCAGACTAAATCCAAACTCGGTAGTTCGTATGCACGCGCGTTGGTTTCAAAATTAGTCTATGATAAAATCCATCAATTTTTAGAAGAAAACCCTAACGAAGCCAAAATCATTGCCAATAAAGCCCTTTTAGCCGCAAAAGCCAGAGAAGCCAGTAAGAAAGCCAGAGAGCTTACAAGGAAAAAAGATAATTTGAGTGTCGGCACTTTGCCTGGAAAATTAGCCGATTGCCAGAGTAAAGACCCCTTAGAGAGTGAAATCTTTTTAGTGGAGGGCGATAGTGCAGGCGGGAGCGCTAAACAAGGGCGCGATAGGGTTTTCCAAGCGATCTTGCCCTTAAAAGGTAAGATTTTAAATGTGGAAAAAAGCCATTTGTCAAAAATCCTAAAATCAGAAGAAATTAAAAACATGATCACGGCTTTTGGGTGTGGCATTCAAGAGAGTTTTGATATAGAAAGATTGCGCTATCATAAAATCATTATCATGACCGATGCTGATGTGGATGGGAGCCATATCCAAACCTTGCTGATGACTTTTTTCTATCGTTATTTGCGCCCGCTGATTGAACAAGGGCATGTTTATATCGCTCAAGCCCCTCTTTACAAATACAAGAAAGGCAAGACAGAAATCTATCTTAAAGACAGCGTCGCCTTGGATCATTTCTTAATTGAGCATGGCATCAATTCGGTGGATATTGAAGGGATTGGCAAGAACGATTTGATGAATTTGTTAAAAGTGGCGCGCCATTACCGCTACGCGCTTTTGGAATTAGAAAAACGCTACAATTTGCTAGAAATTTTACGCTTTTTGATTGAAACCAAGGACGCCTTAAGCTTTGATATGAAAATTTTAGAAAAAAGCATTTTGGAAAAATTAGAGGGCTTGAATTATCAGATCTTACGCTCTTTTGCTACTGAAGAAAGCTTGCATTTGCACGTGCAAACCCCTAAAGGCTTGGTGGAATTTAACCTAGATGACAATCTCTTTAAAGAAGTGTTGTTTGAAGAAGCGAATTACACTTACCAAAAACTTATGGAATATAATTTAGACTTCTTAGAAAATAAGGATATTTTGGCGTTTTTAGAAGAAGTGGAAAATCACGCTAAAAAGGGAGCGAATATCCAGCGCTATAAGGGGCTAGGCGAGATGAACCCCAATGATTTGTGGGAAACGACCATGCATAAAGAAAACCGCAGCTTAATCAAACTCAAAATTGAAGATTTAGAAAAAACCGATGCAGTCTTTTCGCTTTGCATGGGCGATGAGGTAGAGCCTAGAAGAGCCTTTATCCAAGCGCATGCTAAAGATGTGAAACAGCTAGATGTGTAAGGGTTTTTGATCAGAACCCCTAAACATTAAATAAGCGAGAGAGCGTGAATTTAGGGGCTTATTACACGCCTTGTTATTGAGCGTGAGGAAGCGCTAGGCGATCATGCCTTTTGATCGTAAGATACCCCTAGAGTATTCATCAGCGGGTTCATAGCCGCTTTCTAAAAGTCTGGTCGTGTATTGTTTGTTATAGATAAATGCAAATATAATTATATTAAATATATAACTTAAAAAAACTAGTAAAAATATCTCTATAAGTTCATCATCTGGAATTTTATCAATGTCTGGAAACATTCCATCAATGATGGTATCCACCACAACAAAATAACAGAAAAGGGAAATGAACATGACTATCGCCCATATTGCATCGCCTCTAATAATGGGCACCCAAAAGTTAAAAAATAAAGTCGTCCAAGAAAACCCAATAAACCCCTTTTTAATGAGATTACCTTTTTTCAAGTTGATAGTCGTAGCCACCATGTCTCCTTTTAATAATTTGTTACATTATACTAGAGAGAGAGAAATCAAGGGGTTTGATCAAAAAAGGCTTTATTTTGATTGAATGAAATTATCGCTTGCTCACACAAGCTCTTTGGTTACTAGATTGTAAAAAATACTAAAAAGCATTTTTTAAGAAACGCTTAAAATTTTTGGACTTTTAAGCCAAGCACACCATGACGATGCGTTAAAGATTTTAGAAAAGATACTTCAAAATTAACAATAATACGGATTGATTAAAAAGGGAATATTTAACGCTATAAGGCGAGATAAAACCATTTATGAGAAACCACCATGCACCAATAAAACGCGCTCCATAAAGCTATAAAAACAAGGCTAGGCTTTAAACTTGTATCGTTTTTCTTTAACGGCTTATGTTATACTAATAAAATACAGATTCGATTGAAGGCATTAAACAACTGCATGGTATTTTTTCATAAGAAAATTATTTTAAATTTTATCTATTCTTTAGTGGTTGCTTTTTTATCCCATGGGGTGTTTTTAAAAGCCGATGAAACGGCTAAAAAGCAAACTTTATTGGTGGGTGAAAGGCTTGTGTGGGATAAGCTTACGCTGTTAGGGTTTTTAGAAAAAAACCATATCCCTCAAAAACTCTACTACAACCTAAGCTCTCAAGATAAAGAATTGAGCGCTGAAATTCAAAGCAATGTTACCTACTACACCTTAAGAGATGAAAACAACACGCTCATTCAAGCCCTTATCCCTATAAGCCAGGATTTACAAATCCATATTTATAAAAAAGGGGAGGATTATTTTTTAGACTTTATCCCCATTATCTTCACTCGTAAAGAAAAAACCCTCCTTCTTTCTTTACAAACTTCGCCCTATCAAGATATTGTCAAAGCCACCAATGACCCCCTTTTAGCCAACCAATTGATGAACGCGTATAAAAAAAGCGTGCCTTTTAAACGCCTAGCAAAAAACGATAAAATCGCTATCGTTTATACAAGAGATTATCGTGTGGGGCAAGCGTTTGGCCAGCCGACTATCAAAATGGCAATGGTTAGCTCTCGCTCTAACCAATACTATCTTTTTTCCCATTCAAACGGGCGCTATTATGACTCAAAGGCGCAAGAAGTGGCAGGGTTTTTATTAGAAACCCCGGTGAAATACACCCGCATTTCTTCGCCTTTTTCGTATGGGAGGTACCACCCTATTTTAAAAGTCAGACGGCCTCATTACGGCGTGGATTATGTGGCTAAACATGGCAGTTTGATCCATTCTGCTTCAGACGGGCGTGTGGGTTTTATAGGGGTTAAGGTGGGGTATGGGAATGTGGTTGAAATCCATTTGAACGAATTGCGCTTGGTGTATGCTCACATGAGCGCGTTTGCTAAGGGGTTGAAAAAAGGATCATTCGTTAAAAAAGGGCAAATCATAGGAAAAGTGGGAAGCACCGGTTTAAGCACCGGGCCGCATTTGCATTTTGGCGTGTATAAAAACTCCCGCCCTATTAATCCTTTAGGCTATATCCGCACCGCTAAAAGCAAATTACACGGCAAGCAAAGAGAGGTTTTTTTAGAAAAAGCTCAGCATTCTAAGCAAAAATTAGAAGAACTTCTTAAAACCCATTCTTTTGAAAAAAATTCATTTTATCTTTTAGAGGGTTTTTAATGTCTTATTTTAAGAATGCTTTCAATCAAAAATCTTTAATAGATGATTCTAGTGTGTATTTAGAGCCTTGTTCTAGCTCTAATTTCATAGAATTAAAACGCATGCATTATAATGAAGAGAATACTAAGAAAACATGGGATATTATTAAGTCTTTAGACAGCGTGGCGGTTTTACTCTATGAAAAAGAATCCGATTGTTTTGTGATTGTGAAACAATTCCGCCCAGCCATTTATGCGCGCCATTTTCATTTTAAGTGTGATCAAGATCAAAATATTGACGGATACACTTATGAATTGTGCGCAGGGCTTGTGGATAAAGCTAATAAGAGTTTAGAAGAAATCGCTTGCGAAGAAGCGCTAGAAGAATGCGGTTATCAGATCAGCCCTAAAAATTTAGAAACCATAGGCCAATTTTATAGCGCAACCGGCTTGAGTGGGAGTTTGCAAACGCTCTATTACGCTGAAGTGTGCACGCATTTGAAAGTTTCAAAGGGTGGGGGGATTGATACAGAAAAGATTGAAGTGCTGTTTTTGAAGCGATCAAAAGCTCTTGATTTTATAATGGATTTTCAATACGCTAAAACCACCGGATTGTCTTTAGCCATTTTATGGCATTTAAAAAAGTTTAAAAATGTTTAAAAGGAATTGTATGTTAAGGCTTTTGATAGGACTTCTTTTAATGAGTTTTATAAGCTTGCAATCGGCCTCTTGGCAAGAACCCTTAAGAGTGAGTATAGAATTTGTGGATTTGCCTAAAAAAATCATTCGTTTTCCTGCTCATGATTTGCAAGTGGGGGAGTTTGGTTTTGTCGTTACTAAACTTTCAGATTATGAAATCGTTAATTCTGAAGTGGTTATTATTGCCGTTGAAAATGGCGTCGCAACGGCTAAATTCAGAGCGTTTGAGTCTATGAAACAAAGCCATTTGCCCACTCCAAGAATGGTCGCTAAAAAGGGGGATTTGGTCTATTTTAGGCAATTCAATAACCAAGCGTTTTTAATCGCTCCTAATGATGAAATCTATGAGAAAATCAGAGCGACTAACACCGATATTAATTTTATCAGTTCTGATTTGTTGGTGACTTTTTTGAACGGGTTTGACCCAAAAATCGCTAATTTAAGAAAAGCGTGCAATGTTTATAGCGTGGGGGTGATTTATATTGTAACCACGAACACGCTCAATATTTTAAGCTGTGAGAGTTTTGAAATTTTAGAAAAAAGAGATCTGGATACAAGCGGTGTTACTAAAACTTCTACGCCGTTTTTTTCTAGGGTTGAGGGCATTGATGCAGGCACGCTAGGGAAAGTTTTTTCAGGCAGTCAATCTAAAAATTACTTCGCTTACTATGACGCTTTAGTGAAGAAAGAAAAACGCAAAGAAGTAAGGATTAAAAAGAAAGAAGAAAAGGTTGATGCTAGAGAAATTAAACGAGAAATCAAGCAAGAGACCATTAAAGAGCCTAAAAAAGCCAATCAAGGCACAGAAAACGCTCCTACTTTAGAAGAGAAAAACTACCAAAAAGCAGAGCGCAAACTTGATGCTAAAGAAGAAAAACGCCGCTTGAAAGAAGAAAAGAAAAAAGCCAAAGCCGAACAAAGAGCGAGAGAATTTGAACAAAGAGCCAAAGAGCATCAAGAAAGAGATGAAAAAGAGCTTGAAGAGCGAAGAAAGGCTCTGGGCATGGATCAAGGCAATGAAAAAGTCAATGCCAAAGAAAATGATCAAGAAATCAAGCAAGAAGCCATTAAAGAGCCAAGTGACGAAAATAACGCTACCCAACAAGGCGAAAACAAACCAAATTCTAAAGAAGAAAAACGCCGCTTGAAAGATGAAAAGAAAAAAGCCAAAGCCGAACAAAGAGCGAGAGAATTTGAACAAAGAGCCAAAGAGCATCAAGAAAGAGATGAAAAAGAGCTTGAAGAGCGAAGAAAGGCGCTAGAAGCGGGTAAAAAATAACATGTTAGAGAAACAACACATCCAATATTTTAAGAACCTAGTGGGGGGAGAGGATTTTTTCACTGATTTAATGCATTTGAACGCTTATTGCTATGACGCTACCAAAGAAAGGCATTTGCCTAGCGGTGTGATTTTCCCTAAAAACGAGCAAGAAATCAGCCAGATCTTAAAATATTGCAACGAGCATCGCATCATCGTTGTGCCTAGGGGGGCTGGGAGCGGTTTTACCGGGGGGGGCGTTGAGCGTGAGCGGAGGGCTAGTTTTAAGCGTGGAAAAGCATTTGGATAAGATTTTAGAGATTGACACTAAAAATTTAATCGCTAGAGTAGAACCGGGCGTGATCAACAAGCATTTCCAAAACGAAGTGGAAAAATTAAATTTATTCTACCCCCCAGATCCAGCGAGTGAGAATCAAAGCACTTTAGGGGGGAATGTCGCTGAAAACGCCGGTGGCATGCGCGCGACTAAATACGGCATCACGAAAGATTATGTCATGGCTTTAAGAGTGGTTTTAGCGAATGGTGAAATCATAAGGGCAGGCAAAAAAACGATCAAAGATGTCGCCGGTTTTAATGTTGCAGGGCTGATGATTGCTAGTGAGGGGTGCTTGGGCGTGATTTCTGAAATCACTTTAAAGCTTTTAGCCAAACCACCCTTAAAACAAAGCGCGATGGGGGTTTTTAACCATATTGAAGACGCCATGAACGCCGTTTATAAGACAATGAGCAGCGGCGTTACGCCTGTGGCGATGGAATTTTTGGATAATTTGAGTATCAAAGCGGTTGAAGAACGATTTTCTAAAGGCTTACCCAAAGACGCTGGAGCGATACTCATCACTCAAGTGGATGGCGTGGTAAAAGAGCAGATTGCATGGCAACTCAATGAGATAGAAAAGCATTTTAAAGCCAATGGTTGCGTGGGTTTTAAGATCGCTCAAAACGAACAAGAAGAGCAGGATTTATGGTTTTCAAGGCGTAACGCTTCTCAAAGTATTAGCGTTTATGGTAAAAAGAAATTGAATGAAGATGTGACCGTTCCTAGGGCGAGTTTGCCGAGTTTATTGCAAGAAGTCGCTAAAATAAGCCAAAAATACGGCTTTAAAATCCCTTGCTTTGGGCATACGGGCGATGGCAATGTGCATGTGAATATCATGCTAGAAGATCCTAATAGGGATTTAGAAAAAGGGCATCAGGCTATGGAAGAGATTTTTCAGGCCGCTATCAGTTTGGAGGGGACTTTAAGCGGGGAGCATGGCATAGGCTTGTCTAAAGCCAAATTCATGCCTTTAGCGTTCAATCATAGTGAAATGGATCTTTTTAGGAATATTAAAAAAGCCCTTGATCCTAATAATATTTTAAACCCTTTTAAAATGGGGTTGTAAGATTTAAAAGCAAGGAAAGCGCATGAAAATCGGTGTTTATGGAGCGAGCGGTCGTATAGGAAAACTGCTTTTAGAAGAATTAAAAGGGGGGTATAAGGGATTAGAGCTATCTAGCGTGTTTGTCAGGCAAAAATGCGAAACGGATTTCAGCTCTTTTTCGCACGCCCCTTTAGTAACCAATGATTTAAAAGCGTTTGTGAGGGCTTGCGAATGCGTGATTGATTTTTCTTTACCTAAAGGCGTGGATAATTTGCTAGAGGCTCTTTTAGAATGCCCTAAAATTTTAGTTTCTGGAACGACCGGTTTAGAAAAAGAAACGCTAGAAAAAATGCAACAATTAGCCTTGAAAGCGCCGCTTTTGCATGCGCACAACATGTCTTTAGGGATCATGATGCTCAATCAATTAGCCTTTTTAACTTCTTTGAAATTAAAAGATGCGGATATTGAAATTGTAGAAACGCACCACAATCTCAAAAAAGACGCTCCGAGCGGCACTGCGTTGAGTTTGTATGAAACTTGTGCTAAGGCTAGGGGGTATGATGAAAAAAACGCTCTTACCACTCACAGAGAAGGTTTGCGCTCTAAAGAAAGCATTGGCATAGCCGCTTTAAGAGGGGGCGATGTTGCCGGGAAGCACACGATAGGGTTTTATTTGGAGGGCGAATACATAGAGCTTAGCCATACGGCGACTAACCGATCTATTTTTGCTAAAGGGGCTTTAGAAGTGGCTCTATGGCTTAAAGATAAAGCCGCTAAAAAATATGAAATCAACGAGATGTTTGGTTGAATGTTTTTAATTCTTTTTTGTATTGGAAGAATTTATTTTATAAGGATTAATCTTGCCTTGTGTGATTAGTAACACAAGGCTAGTACGCTAAGACCTTATAATCTTAATTCAAGGAGCCTAACTAAAACAAAATGAACAATTTCAGTTAGGGCTTTATTATAGCAAAAATTATCAAGGATTACAAAGAGTAGCGTTTTTGGTTTGGATGTAGAGCGTTATTGTGATTGTTTTGAGTTCCATTTACTTTTTATTTGATAATAATTCTTATTATCCTAGATAAATAATTTAAAATATTTAAGTTATTAAAAAATTCTAAAATAAAAGGATATAAAATGAAAACAAATAGCGTGTTCATTGGAGCGTCTTTACTTGGCGGTTGTGCTTGCGTTGAGACTCGCTTTGAGGCTTTGCGTGTTGCTTGTGTTAAAAACGCTATTATAGAGAAAGAAATGCGCTACACGCCTAAAGACTTTGATAGCCCTTATTTTAAGCAATCAAACTAATGTTGGGTTTTAGAGGAGTTTAGTTGGGGGTTTTAGGGGGTGTTATTTCAAACGCTCTCTATCCCCTTAAAAAATGGGTTTTACATAAAAATAAAGTTAAAAACCCCATTTTTAAAGATTAAAAAGCGTCAAGTAAGACTTATCCAAAAAAATAAAGAAAATAAATTTTTTCAAACCCCATTTTTAAGAACGAGACACTTTTGCCCTGTTCTAAATTTTTAAAAGGGGATTATTGATCCGCTCATTGTTTTAGCATGAATAAGTGGTGATAAATTCAAAAGGATGGGGTTTGCTCTCCCATGGGAACACTTCAGCGTTGAATTTAAGAGACTGATAGGCTTGAATAAATTCTTCGCTAAAGACCTGACCTTCTTTTAAATACTGCTTATCGGCTAGCATTTCTTCTAACGAACTCCTTAAAGTGTGGGGCATTTGTTTGATGCCCTTTTCTCTGATTTCATCTAAAGTCAATTTGAAAAGGTTAATATCCATCGCTTCGCCGGGATCGATCTTGTTTTTAACGCCATCCATGCCCGCCATTAAAATCGCTGAAAAAGCCAAGTAGGGGTTTGATGAGCTATCAGGAAACCTGAATTCAAACCTCGTGCTGTTTTTAGAAATCCCATAAGGGATACGCACGCTCGCGCTCCTGTTATTAGCCGAATAGGTTAAAATAGATGGGGCTTCATAGCCAGGAATTAGGCGTTTATAAGAATTAGTGGAAGCGTTAGTGAAAGCGGCTAACCCTCTAGCGTGGCGCAACACACCCCCTAAAAAATGCAACGCCAACTCGCTCAAGCCCTTGTAAGTTTCGCCGCTAAAAAGGTTTTCGTTGTTTTTCCAAACACTCACATGGGTGTGCATCCCGCTCCCGTTATCCCCATATAAAGGTTTTGGCATGAAAGTGGCGGTTTTGCCGTTTAAATGAGCGACCATTTTAACCACATATTTGAGTTTTTGGACATTGTCAGCGGCTTCCACTAAATCCCCAAATTTCACGCCCACTTCGCCTTGCGCTTGCGCGACTTCATGATGGACGACAAAAGTTTCTAACCCCACTTGGTTTAAGACTTTCACAATTTCTGTGCGAATATCCATCATCGTATCCGTTGGCGGCACAGGCATATAGCCCCCTTGTTTGCCCGGTCTATGCCCAAAATTCACGCCATTTTCAAAGCTCTTATCCCTATTCCATTCGCCCTCTTCGCTATCCACTTCGTAGTATTGGGAATTGGAAGCGTCTTTAATCTTAATGGAATCAAAGATGAAAAATTCGTTCTCTGCACCAAAATAAGCCACATCGCCCAAACCTGAATCTTTTAAATGCTGTAAGGCTTTTTTAGCGATACTTCTAGGGCATTTCTCATAAGGCTGGTTTTTATACACATCATACACATCGCAAAACACGACCACGCTCACATCCGCGCTAAAAGGGTCAATGAAATAACGCACCAAATCAGGGGTTAAAATCATATCGGAGTGTTCAATGCCTTGCCAGCCTTTAAAACAACTCGCATCAAAAGGAATCCCCTCTTTAAACATGCCATGCGTTAAAGCCCCAAAAGAATAAGCGATGTGATTCCAAGTGCCTTTAATATCGCTGAATCTAAAATCCACAAATTCCACTTCATTTTCTTTGCAAAATTCAAAAAACTCTTTGATCTTGCTTTCACTATTTTGAGTTCTTACTACCATTAACCACCTTTAATTGTTATAAATTGAGTTTGATTGATAGGGGTGATTATAGCATTTATGGGGTAAAAAAGTGAAATCTGCATCAAGTTTTATTAAGATGCATGAGGTAAAATCCGCTAAATCAAGGAGTGTTATTTATGAAAGCAGAGGCAACCCCGCTATTAACATTTATTAAAGACAATCAAAAGAATCAATTGGTCATTCCCATCTATCAGAGAGTGTATAGTTGGGAAAAGGAACAATGCGAGCAGTTATGGGATGATATTATAAAAATTGGTGGAGATAATAAGATGGACGGGCATTTTATCGGTTCTATTTTGTATGTGCTAGATGGCATTAAGCACTCTGACAATCCATTACTCATCATTGACGGCCAACAAAGGCTTACCACTATCACGCTTTTACTCATCGCTTTGAGAGATCATTGGAGCGATAAGCGTAAAGAAATAGAGGACCACTATCTTATCAACAGCGATAAGGACGGCGATAAGAAATTCAGACTCATCCTCTCAGACTCTGATAAAGATACCTTGCTCTATTTGATTGATAAAGACAGAAGAGAACCGAGCGAGATCTCATCAAAAATAGTGCAAAATTTTGAATTATTTGAAAAATGGATCAGTAAAAACACCAACGAGCTAGAAACGATTTTTAAAGGATTAGAAAAGCTTATGATAGTTGAAATTGCTTTAGAAAAAGGAAAAGATGATCCTCAACTTATCTTTGAGAGCATGAACTCAAAAGGTATGGAACTTGCGCAAACGGATTTGATCAGAAACCATATCGTAATGGAAACAGAGATTGAAAAGCGAGAACGCTTTTATAATAAATACTGGAGGGCTATGGAGAAGGAACTTAAACAAAATGAAAAATTGTTTAATCAGTTTGTCCGGCATTATCTCACGATCAAAACAAGAGAAATCCCTAATATCAAGAAGGTTTATGTAGCTTTCAAGGATTACCAGCAAAAAGAGGGGATAGGAGTAGAGGATTTATTAAAAGATTTACAAAAATATTGCGGGTATTTTTGCCAGATCGTATTCAAAAAAGAAGCCGATAAGGATTTAAACAAGGCTTTAGGTTTTTTGGTGGATTTAGAGATGGATGTGATTTATCCGCCATTATTAGAGCTTTATAGCGATTATAGCGATGGGGTTTTATCCAAGGCTGATTTTATCCGTAGCATCGCTTTGATAGAGAGCTATATTTGCAGAAGGGCGGTGTGCGGGCTTGGCACAAATAGTCTCAATAAAGTCTTTCCCTCTTTTACAAAGCACATTCAAAAAGATGAATATTTTGAAAGCCTAAAGGCGCATTTTGGTTATCTGACAGAAAAACAAAGATTTCCAAACAACGACGAGTTTAAAGATTGTTTTATTACGACAGATTTTTATAAGTTTCAAAAAAATAGATACTTTTTTGAAAGGCTAGAAAATTTTGACAGAAAAGAGCGAGTCTATACCCATGAATACACTATTGAGCACATCATGCCTCAAACACTCACGGAACAATGGGAAAAGGATTTGGGTGAAAATTTTCAAAAGATACACAAAAAATACCTCCACACAATAGGCAATCTCACTCTGACAGGCTATAACCCTACATACAGCAACAAACCTTTCCAAGAAAAACGAGACATGGAAAAAGGCTTCAAGGATAGCCCATTAAGGCTCAATCAAGGTTTGAGGGATTTAGAATCTTTTGGCGAAGAAGAGATTAAAAAAAGAGCTAATGACTTAGCGGATTTGGCTTTAAAGATTTGGACTTATCCAAATCTAGATGCAGAAACGCTAGAGAAATATAAACCCAAGAAAGACAAGAAAGAAAAAAAGGTTTATGATTTAAACTCTTATAAATTTGGCTCTCGTTCAAGGGAATTATTTGATATTTTAAGCAAAGAGATTAAAGCTCTTGATGAAAAGATTGTTGAAAAATTTAATCAAGATTATATCTCTTATGAGTTTGGCAAAAATTTTGTGGCTATTAAACCGCTAAAAAAAGGATTAAACCTGTATTTAAATATGAAATTCAATGAATTGCAAGATGAAAAAAATCTGGCAAGGGATAAGACCGGTACAGGTAATCCAGCGAATTGGAACATAGAAATCAAGCTAGAAACAAAAGAGGATATCCCTTATTGTTTGGGGTTAATCAAACAGGCTTTAGAAAAACAGATGGGTGGTAGGAACAGGCAATAAAAACCCAACTTATTAAAATAAAGAGTATAATTACAAATTACTTAAAACTTAAAGGGGATATAATGAAGGTTCTATTACTAGAAGATGTGAAAAATTTAGGCAAAGCGGGTGAAGTGTGTGAGGTTAAAGATGGCTATGGGAATAACTTTTTAATCGCTAACAAAAAAGCCAAACTCGCCACTAACGAAGTGATCAACAAATACAAAGCCGAAGTTAAAAAGAAAGCTGAAAAAGAAGCCCTAGAAAAGGTGCAAAAATTGCAAATGGTAGAAACCTTACAAACCATCACGCTGACCATCCATAAAAAAGTCGGCGCGAATGGCTCTTTATTTGGAGCGATCACTAAAGAAGAGATTACGGAGCGTTTGAAAGAACAGCATGCGAGTTTAGATTTGGATAAAAAAGACATTGAACTCAAACACCCGATTAAAAGCACAGGGATTTATGAGATTGAAGTCAAGCTTGGATTTGGGGTTGTGGGCGCGTTTAAAATTGATGTGGTGGCTGAGTAGAAAATGTTTGAAGCGACGACGATTCTAGGCTATAGAGGGGAAATGGGGGGTAAGAAGTTCGCGCTCATTGGAGGCGATGGGCAGGTAACTTTGGGGAATTGCGTAGTCAAAGCCAATGCGACAAAAATCAGAAGCTTGTATCACAACCAGGTTTTAAGCGGGTTTGCTGGGAGCACTGCGGACGCTTTTAGTTTGTTTGATATGTTTGAGCGCATTTTAGAGAGCAAAAAAGGGGATTTGTTTAAAAGCGTGGTGGATTTCAGCAAAGAATGGCGCAAGGACAAGTATTTACGCCGACTGGAAGCGATGATGATCGTTTTAAATTTGGATCACATTTTCATTTTGAGCGGTACGGGCGATGTTTTAGAAGCCGAAGACAATAAGATCGCTGCCATTGGGAGTGGGGGGAATTTTGCCTTAAGCGCGGCTAGGGCTTTAGATAATTTCGCTCATTTAGAGCCTAGAAAACTTGTAGAAGAGTCCTTAAAAATCGCAGGGGATCTTTGCATTTACACCAACACGAATATTAAAATTTTGGAGCTTTAATGTCTGAATTGAATATGACCCCAAGAGAAATTGTCGCTTATTTAGATGAATACATTATTGGGCAAAAGGAAGCTAAAAAATCTATCGCTATCGCTTTTAGGAATCGTTACAGGCGTTTGCAGCTGGAAAAATCCTTACAAGAAGAAATCACGCCTAAAAACATTTTAATGATTGGATCTACTGGCGTGGGTAAAACTGAAATCGCTAGAAGAATAGCAAAAATCATGAAACTCCCCTTTGTGAAAGTGGAAGCGAGCAAATACACAGAAGTGGGTTTTGTGGGGCGCGATGTGGAGTCTATGGTAAGGGATTTAGTCAATAACAGCGTGCTTTTAGTGGAAAATGAGCATAAAGAAAAACTAAAAGACAAGATTGAAGAAGCGGTTATAGAAAAAATCGCTAAAAAACTCCTACCCCCCTTGCCTAATGGGGTGAGCGAAGAAAAAAAACAAGAATACGCTAACAGCCTTTTGAAAATGCAACAAAGAATCGCGCAAGGCGAGTTGGATAGCCGAGAAATTGAAATTGAAGTGCGTAAAAAAAGCATAGAGATCGATTCTAATGTGCCGCCTGAAATTTTAAGGGTTCAAGAAAATGTGATTAAGTTTTTCCATAAAGAACAGGATAAAGTCAAAAAAACTTTAAGCGTTAAAGAGGCTAAAGAAGCCCTAAAGGCAGAAATTAGCGACACGCTTTTAGATGGCGAAGCCATTAAAATGGAAGGCTTGAAGCGCGCGGAAAGTTCAGGGGTGATCTTTATTGATGAAATTGATAAGATCGCTGTAAGCTCTAAAGAAGGAGGCCGTCAAGATCCTAGTAAAGAGGGGGTTCAAAGGGATTTGTTGCCGATTGTAGAGGGGAGTGTGGTGAATACGAAGTATGGTCCTATTAAAACAGAGCATATTTTATTCATTGCAGCAGGGGCTTTTCATCTTTCTAAGCCAAGCGATCTCATCCCTGAATTGCAAGGGCGTTTCCCTTTAAGGGTGGAGTTAGAGAGTTTAACCGAAGAAATCATGTATATGATTTTAACCCAAACTAAAACCTCTATCATCAAGCAATACCAAGCCCTTTTAAAAGTGGAAGGCGTAGGAATTGTGTTTGAAGACAATGCGATCAAAGAGTTAGCCAAACTTTCTTATAACGCCAATCAAAAAAGCGAAGATATAGGCGCTAGAAGGTTGCACACCACCATTGAAAAAGTGCTAGAAGACATTAGTTTTGAAGCGGAGGATTATTCTGGGCAAAAGGTTACTATCACTAAAGAGTTGGTCCAATCAAAGCTAGGGGATTTAGTGGCTGATGAAAATTTGGTGAAGTATATTTTATAATGAAAACTAAGGCGGGCTTTGTAGCTCTTATAGGCAAACCAAACGCTGGAAAAAGCACTCTTTTAAACACTTTATTAAACGCTCATTTAGCCCTCGTTTCGCATAAGGCTAATGCGACAAGAAAATTAATGAAATGCATCGTGCCTTTTAAAGATAAAGAGGGGTATGAGAGCCAGATCATTTTTTTAGACACGCCAGGGCTTCATCATCAAGAAAAATTACTCAACCAATGCATGCTCTCACAGGCTTTAAAAGCGATGGGCGATGCCGAGTTGTGCGTTTTTTTAGCTTCTGTGCATGATGATTTAAAAGGCTATGAAGAGTTTTTGAGTTTGTGCCAAAAACCCCATATCTTGGCTGTGAGTAAGATTGACACCGCCACGCATAAGCAGGTTTTGCAAAAATTGCAAGAGTATCAACAACACGCTTCGCAATTTTTAGCTCTCGTGCCTTTGAGCGCGAAAAAATCTCAAAATTTAAACGCGCTTTTAGAATGCATCAGTAAGCATTTAAGCCCTAGCGCATGGCTTTTTGAAAAGGATTTGATGAGCGATGAAAAAATGCGCGATATTTATAAGGAAATCATTAGGGAGAGTTTGTTTGATTTTTTGAGCGATGAAATCCCTTATGAAAGCGATGTGATGATTGATAAATTTATAGAAGAAGAACGCATAGACAAGGTGTATGCGCATATTATCGTAGAAAAAGAAAGCCAAAAAAAAATCGTGATAGGCAAAAACGGGGTGAATATCAAACGCATCGGGACTAACGCGCGATTGAAAATGCAAGAAGTGGGCGAAAAAAAGGTTTTTTTAAACTTGCAAGTGATCGCTCAAAAATCATGGAGCAAGGAAGAAAAGAGCTTGCAAAAACTGGGCTATATCCATAAAAGGGGTATGGATTGAAAAAAATATTACCGGCTCTGTTAATGGGGTTTGTGGGATTGAATGCTGATGAGCGTTTGTTAGAAATTATGCGTCTTTATCAAAAACAAGGCTTGGAAGTGGTGGGTCAAAAGCTGGATTCTTACTTATCGGATAAATCTTTTTGGTTAGAAGAGCTTCAAAATAAGGACACGGATTTTGGCTATTATCAAAACAAGCAGTTTTTATTTGTGGCGGATAAATCCAAGCCTAGTTTAGAGTTTTATGAAATAGAAAGCAACATGCTTAAAAAAATCAACAGCTCTAAAGCCCTTGTAGGCTCTAAAAAGGGCGATAAAACTTTAGAGGGCGATTTGGCCACGCCTATTGGGGTGTATCGTATCACGCAGAAATTAGAGCGCTTGGATCAATATTATGGCGTTTTAGCTTTTGTAACGAATTACCCTAATTTGTATGACACCTTGAAAAAACGCACCGGGCATGGCATTTGGGTGCATGGAATGCCTTTAAATGGCGATCGGAATGAATTGAACACCAAAGGCTGCATTGCGATTGAAAACCCGCTTTTAAGCTCTTATGATAAAGCGTTAAAAGGCGAAAAAGCGTTCCTTATCACCTATGAAGACAAGTTTTTCCCCAGCACTAAAGAAGAATTAAGCATGGTTTTAAGCTCCCTTTTTCAATGGAAAGAAGCCTGGGCTAGGGGCGATTTTGAACGCTACATGCGTTTTTATAACCCCAATTTCACTCGCTATGACGGCATGAAATTCAACGCTTTTAAAGAGTATAAAAAAAGGGTGTTTGCGAAAAACGAAAAAAAGAATATCGCTTTTTCTTCTATTAGCGTGATCCCTTACCCCAACTCCCAGAACAAACGCTTGTTTTATGTGGTGTTTGACCAAGATTACAAAGCTTATCAGCAAAACAAACTCTCTTATAGCTCTAATTCTCAAAAAGAACTCTATGTAGAGATTGAAAACAATCAAGTTTCTATTATAATGGAAAAATAGGGCTTTGTTTTAATGAGAGCGATTTAAGCGGATTTTTCTAATCTTAAAGCTTGATAGTTTGATTAAAAACTACAGAGCTTCCATAGCTTTTTCATAGCCAAATTCTGCGGATTTTTGCAAGAATTTTTTAGCCTTCTCCTTTTTCTTTTTGGTGCCAAGCCCCTCTTGATAAGCGATCCCAATTCTATAAAGGATTTCCCCCATTTGTTGCTTGAGTAAAATAATATTGCTTGAAATTTCAGCAACATCATAAGGAACTATTGGTTCATTCTTAATGCCTGAGACAAACTCCACCATGTTTGCAAATTGCTTTTCAAATTTTATAGGATTCGCGTTCAAACTTGAAAGATCAATGAAACGCGCTCCAATAAGCATGCCAGTCATTTCCGTAAGATCTGGTAATCTAAAATTGTTATGAAAATTTATGCCTTTATTAGAAAATACGCGAAGCACTTGCCTGTAAGTATTGAGCGCTTGTTTCAAATCCTTTTTCATCCCTAAGCCTTCTGCTTGCATGCGTCCTAAAATAAGAGCGCCCCCCAATAACCCGCTCCCATACCCTTTGATAGCGTTTTTTGCATAGAGTTGCACTTTTTTGTAATCCGCTTTCACGCCCTTTCCTTCCAAATACATTTTGGCTAAATAAACACTGCCAAGCCCAATGCCGTATTCTTGTGCCCATCTAAAAAATTGGAAAGCTTGCTTGTATTGGCCGTAATTAAGATTGTTTAACCCAAATTTACAAAAATTTGTCTTAAATTCCTTTGCGTATTGATCCCAAACACAAGTTATCCTGCAATCATCTGAATCTGCATGAAGCGAAAACGGCAACAATAAACACAATAAAAGCAATAAAGGCTTTAAAAAAGAGAAAGTGGTGCGATAAAAATCTTTAAACATGTCAGATCCTTTTAAATAACATGACCAAAAGAGCTAAATTCAAAAATGTCAAACAAAAGAGCAATCTCAATCGATCTATCTTAAACGCTTCATTTATCAAATCATCTTTTTTTAAATTACAAACAATAGCATAATGGCAACATGGAGATGGTTTTATATTTTTTGCTATAATAACATGGATTTGTTTCATAGTAACAAATTGAGAATATACCATCTATGGAGGTAACACTATGGCTGATACAATCAATACAACTGAAGCAACCCATGAAACAAAAAAGCCAAACGCTTTTGTAAATTTTTTCAAAAACAATTTGGCTGACAAGCGTTATGATTCATTAGGTCTCATTGGAGCAGGGGTTTTATGTTGTGTCTTGAGCGGTGCTATTGGGATTGTTGGGATAATCTTTGTCGCAATAGGAATCTTTTTGTCTTTTTCTAATATCAACTTAGTGAAATTAGTTGAAAAATTGTTCAAAAAGCAATCTAAAGTGGTAACGACTGTCAATAACGAAACCCAAAAATCTCAAGCAACAAGCGTTACCAACGAACCAACTGAAGCTAAAGAGACTAAAGATTGAGGCAAAACAACGATTTTGACTGAAGAAAGAGTAAGAGAAAATTTCAAAAATTTAGGTGTTCTAGTGGTTTATTGTTCACTGCATGGCCCACACAAGCGACCTATAAATTCTTTTTTTAGATTTAAGAATGGTTATTTGCAATATGAGTCTAGCTACGAGTTGGTGGGGTTGATCAAATCCATTGGCAAGGCTTTAAAAATAGAAACCAACTGAAAAAAAGGAAACTAATGTTTGGAAAACTAGCAACCGCTGTATCGCTCATAGGCTTACTAACCTCTAACACTCTTTATGCTAAAGAAATAAGTGAAGCCGATAAGGTCATTAAGGCCACTAAAGAAACTAAAGAGACCAAGAAAGAAGCTAAACGACTCAAAAAAGAAGCTAAACAGCGCCAACAGATCCCTGATCATAAGAAACCTCAATATGCCTCTGTTGATGACACAAAAACTCAAGCGCTTTTTGATATATACGACACCTTGAATGTGAATGATAAAAGCTTTGGGGATTGGTTTGGTAATAGCGCTTTGAAAGACAAAACCTATCTCTACGCTATGGATCTATTGGATTACAACAACTATTTATCCATAGAAAACCCCATTATCAAAACAAGAGCGATGGGGACTTATGCGGATCTCATCATCATCACAGGTTCGTTAGAACAGGTCAATGGGTATTACAACATTCTCAAAGCGCTCAACAAACGAAACGCTAAGTTTGTCCTAAAAATCAATGACAACCTGCCTTACGCCCAAGCGACTTTTTTGAGAGTGCCAAAAAGAAGCGATCCCAATGCCCACACGCTTGATAAGGGAGCGTCAATTGATGAGAATAAGCTTTTTGAACAACAAAAACGCGCGTATTTCAACTACGCCAACGATGTGATCTGCAGACCCAATGATGAAGTGTGTTCGCCCCTAAGAGATGAAATGGTAGCTATGCCCACTAGCGATAGCGCTACTCAAAAACCCAATATCATTGCTCCTTATAGCTTGTATAGACTAAAAGAGACAAATAACGCCAATGAGGCTCAACCATCACCTTATGCCACTCAAACCGCTCCTGAAAACAGCAAAGAGAAGCTCATAGAAGAGCTAATCGCTAACTCCCAACTCATAGCCAATGAAGAAGAGAGGGAAAAGAAACTCTTAGCAGAAAAAGAAAAACAAGAGGCTGAATTGGCTAAATACAAGCTCAAAGACTTAGAAAATCAAAAGAAACTAAAAGCTTTGGAAGCAGAGTTGAAAAAGAAAAATGCTAAGAAACCTAGAGTAGTGGAAGTGCCTATTTCTCCTAGAACAAGTAATCCTGATGAAACAATGAGAGTTGTCAAGGAAAAAGAAAACTATAATGGATTGCTAGTGGATAAAGAAACCACGATCAAACGAAGCTATCAAGGGACTTTGATCAGTGAAAATTCTTACAGCAAAAAAACACCCATCAACCCTAATGACTTGAGAAGCTTAGAAGAAGAAATTAAGAGCTACTATATTAAGTCTAATGGCTTGTGTTATGCTAATGGCATTAGTCTCTATGTGAAAATCAAAAACGACCCTTATAAAGAGGGAATGTTGTGTGGTTATGAGAGCGTTCAAAATCTGCTCTCACCTCTAAAGGACAAGCTCAAGTATGACAAGCAAAAGTTACAAAAAGCGTTACTGAAAGATTTAAAGTAAGTTAAAGTTTTGTTTGAGAAATGGATTGGTCTGACTTTACTTCTTAATTCCTTAGCCTATCCATGCCAAAAAGTAACCATTAGTTTCAAGCAGTATGAAAATCTTATCCATATTCACCAAAAAGGCTGCGACAATGAAGTGGTGTGCAGAACGCTCATCTCTATCGCCTTATTGGAAAGTTCTTTAGGGTTGAACAACAAGCGCGAAATTTCCCTAAAAGACACTTCCTATTCCATGTTTCACATCACTTTGAACACCGCTAAAAAATTCTACCCCACCTATTCTAAAACGCTTCTCAAATACAAATTGCTCAATGATGTGGATTTTGCGATTTCGTTGGCTAAAAGAATTTTGAAAGAAAATTTTGATTACTACAAACAAAAACACCCTAATAAAAGCGTGTATCAAATAGTAGAAATGGCAGTAGGCGCTTACAATGGGGGAATGAAACACAACCCTAATGGCGCTTACGTGAAGAGATTTCGTTGCATTTATTCTCAGGTGCGATATAACGGGTAGAGCATGCTAATTTTACAAGCAATCTTGATGATGCACTTCTACTAGAATTTATAATAATATCATTTACATCATTATCTTTTAATTTTCTTTTTGTTAAGATATTTTGTCTTAATCACAGTTCGCTTGAACCCACAGGCACTAAAGACTTGTCATAGCTCAATTCGCCTCTAGTTTTAGCGGCTTGCAAATCATTATAGAAAGTTGCTTGATTAGGCACTTTCCCCAATTTGTATTTCTTGCTCAAGCTTGGACTCACCTTAATGAGTTCATCGGTGAAAAAAGGATCGTCATAGTAGAGCGCCTTGTGGCATTTGATGGGTTTGAGCGTGTTTTCTAGAATGATAAGCTCATCGCCCATGGTCATCAATTCATCAGGGGTCATCAAAAACCGCTCTTTGTTGCTGATAGAAGTGTTGGTCTTACCGGTATTATCATCAATGCTTCGGCTCACGTCTTGCCTTGTGTATTTCCCCAACACCTTAGAAAGTTTTTCAAAATGTTCATAGTAGTTATCGTTGTTGATCCCATAATACATATTTAAAGAAAGGTTGTCTAAAATAGTCTTAGCGCCATTCCTACCATAACCAAGTGGGGGGTCATTCTCTAGTTGTGCCTTACTTTGAAACACAAAGGCAGGGCGCATGTTGTATTCTGCCATGATCCCTACCGCTTTCACAAAGGTTTCTAAATAGCCACAGAGCGTGAACTCATCCATAAGCATCAAACAACTTCTTTTGCATTGTGGATCATGGATTGGCAGAATAAGGTTGCTATAAATCATCACATTGAAGAACAGCTCTAATATCGGCCCAACAATAGTGCTTTCTTTAGGGTTAGCGATCACGCCAATACTCACTTCATCAATCCTCAAACGCCTGAAATCAAAATCATTAGCGCTCGTGAAATTCCTAATCATGGCGTTATTGTAAGGTGCAAACGCTGAAGTATAGACCCCTTGAACAGAGCTATAAGTTTCTTTAGCGCCACCCATTGTTTTGAAGTTGTTCCACATGTTTCTAGTAGCAGGACTAAGCACTCTTAGATTGTCGCCACTCTTATCTTCTTCACCTCCAAAAAATTCCATCAGAGACACAACTTTTTCCATGTTTGTGTTTTCATCAATCAAGTTGATACCGCTCGCCATAGAACCGATGAAAAACATCGTGGGGGTTTCAGGCATGATGATTTTTTTTCTTTTGACAAACTCAAGCCCCTTTTTAGTCCACATGAGATCCCTATAAATATTGCAATTAATGACAAAAAGATTTCGCGCCTGATTGCTAAAAAAAGGATCTTTTTCATTAGGTCTTTCAGGGAACACCAACTTAGCCAATCCAAAGATTTGAGTGGAAAAATCCCCCCCACTAGCCACCATCCCATGACCTTTTAGGCGCGTGTCAATTTGAGAGAGTATGTCTTCAGTCAAAACCACATCATTACCAAAATCCACATAAGCGAAAGGATTAAATCGGTGTGTTTTTAAGGAGAAAGGTTCATAGATATACACTTTTTGGTTGAAGCGTTTTTCTCTGATTTTTCCGCAAGTTTCCATAGTGTCAGCCTTAGGGTCAAACACAACGATATTTTGAGGGTAATTGATCATATTGGGCATGATGAAACCCACACCCTTACCGCTTCTGGTAGGAGCAATCAAGCCAATGAACGCCTGTCCTGCGTAAGCGATAAAATCCCCTAAACCACGCCTGCCTACAATAACCTCTCGTTTGTCAAAGGCGCGTTTTTTATTATTGGGTGTGATAAGTTTAGCTTTGATCATTTTTTCTTCGCTCTCCCAACTCGCGCTACCAAAGAGATCATCAACTTTTTTATTCGCTCCTATGTCTCTAGTCCGAGTTAAGTATTTTAAGAACCACACAAAAAAGGTAATGAATATATAAGAGCATAAAATAGAACTATATACGACTAAGGATATATTGAACCCATAAATCTTGAGTGAACTAAAACAAAGCGCCTTAAAATAGTATGCAGGAAAATCTTGTATCGCATAGATCCATATATCAAAAAGATCATCATCACTCTCAGGCAATTTATTGTCATCATAAAAATTACCTAAGAGAATCAAGAAAAATAACCCTGATGTGATAAAAGAATAGGATAGTAATAGTATAGCTTGTAACCAAAAGCCAAAGGTTTTAACTCTTTCTTTCAGCCCCTCTATAATGATTTCTTTAAAGTTTTTTTTCTTTTGAGGTTGGTTAGCTTTATCTTTAAAAGCCTTTTTTTGAGCTTTTATGAATTTGTAGAGAAAAAATAACGCTATTAACCCTATGAAACTAAAAATAACAACCAGCTTATAATTCTCTATGAAATATAAGGTGTTATATAAAAAGTCTTCCATTGTGCCTACTACCTATGTTTGATATAAAATTCATCACACTGTTTGTGGTGGTTGATATGGACAATCATATCAATTAAATCTCTAAAGCCCTCAATGAGGCTTTCAAACTTGATATTCCTTGCTGCGTTATTAGATGAACTCATGTTGGCTAAACGAATAAACGCTTCTTCACTGCTCCCTGCATGTAGAGTGGTTAGCGTGCCTTTATGACCGCTACAAAGCACGTTATAAAAATCATATGCCTCACTGCTTCTGAGTTCTCCTAAAATGATTCTATCAGGTCGCATTCTCAAACATGACTTTAAACAATCAGCAGAGGTGATATTCCCACCAAAAAAAAGCTGTGTGTAGTTCTTGTGGTGTTTGAATACAATCTCTTCGGTGTCTTCAATGGATATGATCCTTTCTTCTTTAGGGATAAACTCCATGATGCTTTTGATATAAGTCGTCTTACCGCTTCCTGTGCCACCACAAACAATCACATTCTTACCGATAGCAATACCATCTTTAATCGCGCTGATCGCTTGTTCTTTGTTATCTAGTAGATTATAAAAACCCTGTTCTTCAAAGAAGCTATGAGGATAGGTTGTTTTGCTAGGTATCCTTATGGATATGGAAATGGTTTCATCATTAACTGTAACAGGGGAAAGGACAATTTGCACCCTTTCACCATTCGCTAAATTGCTGCTCAAAATAGGATTTTCATAGTTGTCTATTGTTTTTTTCTTAAAACTTGCACAACACCGAGCAAAATGCATTAAACGAGATAGACTAAAGGCTTTCTTGTCTCTCACATCAAATGGTTGCCATTCGCCATTATTTTTTAAAACCCATACAACTTTGTTCCCATTGTAACAAATCTCAGTGATATTTTCCATTTTTAAAAAATCACCAAAAAGTTCTTCAGTAGCATGCCTTAAAGGATTTAATGCCGCTTCTTTTAAAGCTCTTTCTACTTCTAGAAATTTTTTATCTTCTGCACTCAATCTGTCTTCAGTCATGTTCTTATTCCAAATTTAATTTTAATTGGGTTATCAATTTAGCTCTTTCTAAAGAAGTGAGATAAGTCTTATTTTTGCTCAAAATAATATATTTAGTCCCTATATCTTGGACAATCTCATTGAGCTTCCTTCCAAAATCATCTATCCCTAGAATCTGAAACGCCACGCCCATCATATTGCCATCTATAAATGGCGGTAAATACTCTCTTGGCAGATAAGAAGCCACTAGGTCTGAAATTTTTGCCACTTCATCACACATAAAATTATTGAAGTTGTCAGAAATTTCTACAACAAACTCCCCAAGCGTTAGTTCATTTTTGATCGTGCTTTCTGCAAAAGTCTTTTCTTGTTTGCAACGATTGTAACTGGCTAACACAAGGTTGTTCAAATAGTTGTAATAAGCATCAAAACTAATAAAATTCTTTTGCATATTGATTCTTAACTCTTGAACTCTTCTCAAAAAATCTTGCGGATCGTTGCTATCTTTTAAAGAAGTGGCGTAATTTTGAATAAACTTATCCCTTACTTCATTTGCATTTCCCATAAGAGATCTGTTGCTGTCTAAGATTTTTTGTCTTTCTGCTTCATTGAAACCGAGTTCCATTGCTGTTTCCTTTCATTGTTTTTGCTTGGTTTTTTCCGCCACTACATCCTCTAGAAGAGCCTGTTGTTGGTTTTGTCTTTTATTTTGTAAAAAACCAAGTTTGGTAACATAGATATATTTTATCCTTTCTTTTGAATTAATTGCCACCTTTGGGGCTTGTGGTGATTTCTTCATGCTCTCTAGACAAAGTTTTAGTGCTTTGTTTGATAATTTCATCTACCACAGATTTGTTGGTAATTTTAACATCATATACGCCACTAAAATCAATATCGTCCATTGTGAGAATTTTAATACTATCGCCCTCATTTTTGTAAAAACTTGGGGGGATATTCATCAGTTGCCCTAGAATTTGATTAGACATCTGAGCTGAACTTTGCATACTACCATTGATAGCTTGACCCAAAGCGTAATTAAATTCAGGTGTCCTTTCACTTCTACCTTTGCCAAGGCCTATGAGTTTATCTAGAGCTATGATAGGCGCAGTTTGCAAGAAGCTATTAACCACGCTTGCTATCACAGCAAAACCTATGCGCTTCATAAAGTGATTATTCACATAGCCATCTACCCCTGCTTCACCCAGCATGCCTGCTGCTTGAGCGTTTGCTAGAGGTATTATCACACCATCAGGCGTAATGGCTTTAGTAAAGACTATCATTAAGCGTGTCATAATGGGTGTGCCACCTTTCACGCTTTGATAATTCCCATACACCTTAGTGCCTTTGTCTAATAAGATCATAGTGCCGTTCATGTTCCATACATCTTTGGCCACAACCCCACTCACTATACCTGTGAGAGTGGCATCTACTTTAGAAGTCAGAGTGATTTCAATAGGGGTGTATTGCGCTAAAACAAATGTGGGATCACTCTTGCCTATAAAGGCCTGTTTGACAGGGCTTGTTTCATCTTGTTTTTCTGTTTTCTTTTTGTCATCAATGGGATTACCATTTTCATCTACAAATTCCCCATTCTTTTCTTTTTTGTTCTTAAGAGCGATTTCACTGATATTTTTGGCAGTTTCTGCGACATCTTTGTCTATCTTATTGCTTTCTACTCTAGCTTCTGCTGTGGATTTTTTACTTTTTTCTTTATCGTCATCTTTTTTATTGCCACCTAAAGCCTTAGCTAATTTAGCTTCTAAATTCTTATCCTTAATGGTTTTTTCTGTTTCGTATTGCTTAGTAATGTCAGGCTCTATGGAAGCATAAATAGGATTATCGCTAGCTATTTTGTCCGCATCAACATTGGTGGCGTTAATAGTGGCAATATCGCCGCCATTTTTGAAATCCATTGGCAACAATGGATAACCTTTAGCCGCCATGTTATCAAAGGTTTTGCGGTTTCTTAGATCGCTATAAATCAGATCCACTTCATCAGCTTGTCGTTTAATTCCTAGAATTAGCGCTCTTTCACTATCGCTCAAGCCTTCTAAACATTGCTCTATGGCTTCTTGATCAGTAGGGTCATCTAAGTTATCCAAGCACTCGCTTGCTTGATGCAATCTTTCTGTTTTACTCAATTGATTTTGTTTGCTTTGTGTCCTTTTATTTTGGATTTCTTGGATCAAATCGCTATAAAGGTTTTGACATTTCCTTTTTTCTTCATCGCTCCTAGCCGTTTTCAAACAATCCAAGACAGCCTTTTCTCTAGCTTCTTGCAGGTATTTGAGCTTCTCTTCATCGCTCAAACCATCCAAACACTTCATAATAGCTGCTCTGTCGTTAGGATCGGCGTTTTTCAAGCAATCTTTGATCGCTTTATCTTTTTGTTGGAGCTCTTTCGCTAAAAATTTTCTCGCTTCAGGGGTGAGCAATTTCTCGCATTCTTGTTTCTCTTTTTCATTCCTAGCTCTTGAAACGCAGTCCAAATAAGCCTTAACGCTCTTCTTAACTTCTTGCTCTAAGAGTTTTCTCGCTTCAGGGGTGAGCAATTTCTCACAAGCTTTTCTTTCTTCTTCATTTCTAGCTTGAGAGAGGCAGTCTTTATAAGCTTTAAGACTCTCTTTAGCTAAAACATTTTTCTGTAAGTCTTTAGGGATATTTTTAAGACATGCTTTTCTTTCTTCTTCATTTCTAGCTTTTTCCAAACAACTTAGTGCTTGCTTCGCTAAAAATTTTCTCGCTTCAGGGGTGAGCAATTTCTCGCATTCTTGTTTCTCTTTTTCATTCCTAGCTCTTGAAACGCAGTCCAAATAAGCCTTAACGCTCTTCTTAACTTCTTGCTCTAAAAGTTTTCTCGCTTCAGGCGTGAGTAATTTCTCACAAGCTTTTCTTTCTTCTTCATTTCTAGCTTGAGATACGCAGTCTTTATAAGCTTTAAGACTCTCTTTAGCTTCTTCTAAAAGTTTTTTCGCTTCAGGGGTGAGCAATTTCTCGCATTCTTGTTTCTCTTTTTCATTCCTAGCTCTTGAAACGCAGTCCAAATAAGCCTTAACGCTCTCTTTAGCTAAAACCTTTTTCTGCAAGTCTTTAGGGAGATCTTTGACACACCTTTTTTTCTCAGCTTCGGTTTTAGCGTTTTTCAAACAATCTAGCGCTTGTTGCTCTAAAAGCTTTCTCGCTTCAGGCGTGAGTAATTTCTCGCATTCTTTTTTCTCAGCTTCAGTTTTGGCTTGAGATACGCAATCCAAATAAGCCTTAACGCTCTTCTTAACTTCTTGCTCTAAGAGTTTTCTCGCTTCAGGGGTGAGCAATTTCTCACAAGCTTTTCTTTCTTCTTCATTTCTAGCTTGAGAGAGGCAGTCTTTATAAGCTTTAAGACTCTCTTTGGCTTCTTCTAAAAGTTTTTTCGCTTCAGGGGTGAGCAATTTCTCGCATTCTTTTTTCTCAGCTTCAGTTTTGGCTTGAGATACGCAATCCAAATAAACCTTAAGACTCTCTTTGGCTAAAACCTTTTTCTGCAAGTCTTTAGGGAGATCTTTGACACACCTTTTTTTCTCAGCTTCGGTTTTAGCGTTTTTCAAACAATCTAGCGCTTGTTGCTCTAAGAGTTTTTTCGCTTCAGGGGTGAGCAATTTCTCGCATTCTTGTTTCTCTTTTTCATTCCTAGCTCTTGAAACGCAGTCTTTATAAGCTTTAAGACTCTCTTTGGCTTCTTCTAAAAGTTTTTTCGCTTCAGGGGTGAGCAATTTCTCGCATTCTTTTTTCTCAGCTTCAGTTTTGGCTTGAGATACGCAATCCAAATAAACCTTAAGACTCTCTTTGGCTAAAACCTTTTTCTGCAAGTCTTTAGGGAGATCTTTGACACACCTTTTTTTCTCAGCTTCGGTTTTAGCGTTTTTCAAACAATCTAGCGCTTGTTGCTCTAAAAGCTTTTTCGCTTCAGGCGTGAGTAATTTCTCGCATTCTTGTTTCTCTTTTTCATTCCTAGCTCTTGAAACGCAGTCCAAATAAGCCTTAACGCTTTTTTTAGCTTCTTCTAACTTTTTTTTCGCTTCAGGCGTGAGTAATTTCTCGCATTCTTTTTTCTCAGCTTCAGTTTTGGCTTGAGATACGCAATCCAAATAAGCTTTAACGCTCTCTTTGGCTTCTTCTTCTAAAAGTTTTTTCGCTTCAGGCGTGAGTAATTTCTCACAAGATTTTCTTTCTTCTTCATTTCTAGCTTGAGATACGCAGTCTTTATAAGCTTTAAGACTCTCTTTAGCTAAAATATCGCTTTGTAAGTCTTTAGGGAGATCTTTCAAACACTTTTTTCGTTCTTCATCGGTTTTAGCGTTTTTCAAACAATCTAGAACCTGTTGTTCTAACTTTTTTTTCGCTTCAGGGGTAAGCAATTTCTCACAAGCTTTTCTTTCTTCTTCATTTCTAGCTTTTGATACGCAATCCTTGTAAGCCTTGACGCTCATATCAGCCAGTAGTTCTTTTTGCAAGTCTTGGGGAATATTTTTCAAGCACTCGTTTCGTTCTTCATCGGTTTTAGCGTTTTTCAAACAATCTAGTGCTTGCTGTTTCAATCTTTCTATAGCTTCCTTAGACAAGCCTTTCAAGCATTCGTTTTTCTCAGCTTCTGTTTTGGCGTTTTTGATACAATCCTTATACTCTTGAAGCTCTTTTTGAAGCTCTAATTCCTTACGGAATTTCTCTCTAATCTCAGGGTCATTTATGAGTTTTAGGCACTCGTTTCGTTCTTCATCGGTTTTAGCGTTTTTCAAACAATCTAGCGCCACTTGAACTTTTTGTTGGTTCAGTAAGCTTTTTTTCAGGTTTTCATCTTTGATTAAATCTAAACACTTGATCCTTTCTTCTTCAGTTTTGGCATTTTTGATGCAGTCATTATAAGCCTCTAAAGTCTTTTTCATTTGATCTTGAAGTTTTTTGTCTTTGATAAGCTTCAAACATTCTTCATAGTTTCCACCATTACTAATACATTCATAAAAGGCCTTCAATGGGTTTTTGTCCTCAATTTCTGCAATATTCAAATAGTTGTATAAGGTTCTATTGGGATCGTCATTGAAGAAAAGATTCTTATCGATCATATTGCCTTTTTCATTCCGTTCTTTCAGCAATCGGTTATACTCTTGCCTTATTTGGATTTCATCATTGACATAAAGATTCCTGTCTTTGCTAAAACGAGAGCTTTTATCTTCCAAAGGTATGAAATAGTGAAAAATGCTTCTAGAAAATAAAATAATCACGATAAGAACAGCGACTACAATGCCACCAATAATGTATTTCTTTTTGCTTCCTTTGATAATCTCTTGATCGTTAGAATCGTTAGTTATTTCTTCTGACTTTTCTCCATCAAAATTGGTTTTAGTTTCTGTGGAGTTGTCAAGATGATGATCTGAGTTTTCTTTGGATTCTTTTGAAGAATCTTCAAAGTGATTGGCTTTTATTGTTTCTTCATTGGATAAATCTTGGGGTGAATGTTGTTGGGTTTTTTTAGAAGTTTCATCATCAATTAAGTCCATTTGAGTTTCTTCTTGATACCCATTATTTTCTTGATCGTATTCTTCGTTTGGTTCTTGGATTTCTTCATCTAAATTCTTTTGCTGAGTGAAAGGTCTTTTATTGTCAACTAATTTTCTGGCTTTTTTGAATAACTTGTCTGCTAGATTGCTAGATTCTGAAGTTTCATTACCTCCAGAATCCATTTGAGTTTGGGTTTCTTCTGACTTTTCTCCATCAAAATTGGTTTTAGTTTCTGTGGAGTTGTCAAGATGATGATCTGAGCTTTTTTTGGATTCTTTTGAAGAATCTTCAAAGTGATTGGCTTTTATTGTTTCTTCATTGGATAAATCTTGGGGTGAATGTTGTTGGGTTTTTTTAGAAGTTTCATCATCAATTAAATCCATTTGAATTTCTTCTTGATACCCATTATTTTCTTGATCGTCTTCTTCGTTCGGTTCTTGGATTTCTTCATCTAAATTCTTTTGCTGAGTGAAAGGTTTTTTATTATCAACTAATTTTCTGGCTTTTTTGAATAACTTGTCTGCTAGATTGCTAGATTCTGAAGTTTCATTACCTCCAGAATCCATTTGAGTTTGGGTTTCTTCTGACTTTTCTCCATCAAAATTGGTTTTAGTTTCTGTGGAGTTGTCAAGATGATGATCTGAGCTTTTTTTGGATTCTTTTGAAGAATCTTCAAAGTGATTGGCTTTTATTGTTTCTTCATTGGATAAATCTTGGGGTGAATGTTGTTGGGTTTTTTTAGAAGTTTCAAGTTTATCGTTTTCTTCATTCATGTCTTAACGCCTTTTTATTTATCTCTGACAAGAGGGAGCTTTTTAATCACGCGCTCCAATTCACCATAGTTTTTGATATTGTAATTTTTTGTCAATGGATTTTTCCCATAGCCTTTATTTATTACTGTTACAAGGGCTTTGTCTTTAATGAGCTTAAACTTTTCTGCAATTTCATTAACTCTATACCATCTCAATCCTGAATTGGTCATGTTAGGATCAATAGCAGCATCAGTCATGCTTAATTTCCCATCAGGCTGAACCACAAAAATAGCAGGTTGGAGGGTGATGTTTTTGAAACCAAAATAAGTGAATGTGCCATCATCAAAAATTTCAGAGGGCATAATATGTTTAGAGCGTTTTTCAGGCGCTTGGTAGTAATTGTAGTTTCTAGGCACAGGGTTTCTTTTTAATGCATTATGCACATATTGAGTCTCTAGTGCCTTTGCTTGATCTAAGATAATTTTTTGTTTTTCTTCTCTTATTTTTTCTTTGTTGATAATCTGTTCATTGCTCGCCATCATTACTCTATTGATGTAGGCTGTGGTGTTAAGATTTTCTTGCTTAATCAATTCTCTCTGCCTCTTTGCTTCTTCTCTCTTTTTTAGCTCCCCTTCAATAACGCTAGAGACTTCGTGTCTTTGTGGGTATTCTAATTTGACTGTTAGATACGCCGAAGCAAAATTGTCTTTTTGAGCTATTCTCAAAATGAATTGATACAAGGCCTTATTGGTCCGCACAACAAGATTAGTTCTCCAAGCGCTATCGCTAGGAGATAATTCTATGGAGTTATCCTCAGGGCTTTTTTGAGGCTTATCTGTCTTAATATTGATTTTATCCTTGGCTCTTTGTTTTATTGTCTCTTCAGCTTGTTTTTTGTTGAGTTCTTCAATTTGTTTGAGCGCATTAGCTTGAGCCTGTTCTTGCATGTCCTCTAGTCGTTCCATTTGGTCTAATTCATTTTCTCGTTGTTGCTTGATAAATTCGCTAAGATTTTTGTTATTGCTCAAATTTTGTGGGTTACTCATAGCGTTAGTGAGATTTTCTAAATTGGCTCTATTTTTTGCACGCTCTTCCTTTCTTTTTTCTCTTTTATCTTTTTGCGCTTTTTGCGCCTGTTCTTTAGCTTCTTTTTCTTTTTCTAGAGCTTTTTTTTGTTCTTCTAATTCTTTAGGGTCAGGTGCATCTACGATAAGTTTTTTTGTTTTTAAAAATTCTTGGTAATCTCTTGTCATTAGGGCAAAATTCACTGCTTCTTTTTCAAACATGAGATTACTTTTTACCGATTTAGGTTGAATGAATATATGATTAGAATTAGGCACAATACTCCAACCTTTATTGAAACCTGTTGTGATGTAAGAAATAGTTTCATCTTTTTCAAGTTGGATCACAGTAACATTGTCTAATGAAGTCCAAATCGTAATAGGTTTTTCATCTCCTAAATAAGCAATCTTCTTATTCACCACTTTCACCCTACCACGATTAAAATTTTTAATTTCAGGTGTTGCTGCTTCTATTACGCTAGATAAAAATAAATAACCAAGACAGAAACAGCCAATAATTTTTTTAAAAAATGCCTGCTCCATCAACAATTCCTCTTAAAAAATATTTGCAATTGTAACATAAGAATAAAGTAGCTTATCTTTTAAACATAGATCCACCAACTTTTCCCACCATTAAGGCATCTCTTTCTCTATCCATTCTGCTACCATCCATAGAGACAGAACTGAAAATGGTATTAACGATCGCATTGACACTCTCAATAATCGTCTCTATGAAACCTTTTAAAATAAATAAAGTGATCAAACTCGCAAGAGTCGAATCGATACCCAGTCCCCCTTGATTGATGTTTTGTATAGCAGCAGAGGGCGTTATGGTCAAATTGAATGCCAATAATGCCAAAACACCAAAGAGCAAAATAGGAATAGCTAGAACCAAGATAAACAAATTATTAATAAACCATATCAATATGTTTTTCATAGAATCTTTGAACCAATCTAGCACGATCAAACATACCGCAATAGGGAACACAATACCGCTAAAAGCCCCCGCTATCAAAGGTTTCACAACAACAGTGCTTATTCTCATAATGACAGTTACTTGCATAAAAATAGCGAATAAAGAAATACCTGCAACTTGCAAGCCTTGTAATAAACTAGGAGCGTTGTTGCCAACATTAGAAAAAACAGCTCTTACCGCAGGTAAAATTGAATTAACAGTGTAATTCAGCACTAAATCTAAAGCCCAAAAAAGAGTTTGATTCAGCCCAAAAGCGCCTGCTAAACCAAAATAAATGGAATAAGAGATTTTATAAAGATAACCAAAACCTGCATAGGCGATAAAAGAGACCATCGCCATTTTGAATAATGTCCCCCCAACAAATCGCATGTATTCAAAACCTATGTTAATCTGAATGTTATTTGAAATATCTCTCAATTTCATAAAAGAAATAAAAACAAAAATCCCAAAAACAATATAAATTAGGTAAGAAACAAAATCAAGATATGACCCTTGCCCTATGATAATATCAGGCAGATTGACTACACCATATGCAGGAAGAACAGCAACGTCCGCTCCTTTGACAATAGATTCTAGTGCGGCAAAAGCAAGCATGGCTGTAGTGTTGTTTTGCAGTTTATTTGCAGTGAATTCTTTGCCAATCAGCCAAATTAAACCATCAGCTGTAATATTCGTAGAAACTTGAGCGGTTATTGAGCCAATTATTTGTAAAAGAACATTGCCTTTCACATTGTCCTCAACACCGCCTTTGGTAAAATTCCGAATCTTGTTGCTCAAATTGTCTAGCATGCTATCCATGGATACATCTATGTTTTTATTTATCAATGCGTTCCAACCAAAATTGCAACCACCTGATGGGGTTAGAGCAAAACCTTGTATAGCTGTAGCAACACTTGCCCACGCCGATCCCCATAAAGGACCTAAAGTATTCAAATATTTCACTAGATTGCTAGCGGCTAAACTTGTAGCTAATGGTGCACTAAGCGCTTCGATCACACCCTGCCCTGAACTCTTTCCACTCCCTGATGCACCAATAGATGTATAACCTGTCAAAATATCTGCAAAACTTTTGTTGGTTAAAACATAACTCGGTATCAGCATGCAATAAACTGTTTGGTAAATTTTGAGATTTGAAACAATGGGCAAATCAATAGCTTTCAACCAATTAGGAACAATGAGAAAAAAACTTATGATCGTTATTAAAAAAGTCCTTTTGATATTAAACATGCTCTTATTTCTTTAATGCCTTATTTTTTGATTCCACTTCTTTAATCTTTCTCAAAATTTCGCTTACCGTCTGTTCGTTTTGTAAATCTGTGATTTGAATGTCAAACACTTTGAAGCCAAAAGGATTGATGATAAGATTTTCTTGAGAAGAGTTACCACTGGCAAAATCATAATAAATAGTTACTTCTTTTTTAGTAATATATTCATAATTTTCCATTGTATCAGGTGTGATTTTAATGGTAATGAAAAATGTTAATCTCGTTAAGGGACTATTTTTGACTTTTTCTCTTCGTATGTTGGAGCTAATGATAGCTTCTGCTCGGACTTTATCTACAAATTGTCTGATATTTTCATTGAACATTCTCATTGCTTGGGTTTGGAAACTCACATCGCAATACTGCATTAGTTGATCCTTGCGATCCCTCAAAGAATTTTTGCTATAACCAAACAGCAATGAAACAAATTTTGAAGTTGCACTATCCACAACAGCTTCAGAATTGACAATTTGCCTAGCATCGGAGCGTTTGACAATTTTAAATTCTCCTGTATATCGATCAATGCCATAAACAAATATATCTGTTTTCTTCAAAGGCATCATCATCACAATACTCGTTACAGTAGCGATATTGAGTGCCATAGAGAGATAAAAAGCCCTTTTGAAAGTCCTATTGGCTTTATTGAGTTTTGCCAATCTATCAAGGGCTATCACACCCCCAACTAAATTTTCATCAATCAAGACTTCCTCGTTTTTTTTCCCTAACATGCGACAGCTCTATTGTTTAGTTATTGGTTTGTTGGTTGTAAAACTTGAGAAATTTTTTCATTAAGAACCCCTTAAAATACACTAATTTGTAGTATAGCAAAATTTCTGTAAAAATATGTATTTAATTTAAGGTAAGAGCAATGAGTAAGCAGCCGTAACTCAGTAATGAAATTTTAGAAGCGCCTAATTCAAAGAGATAAGACAATCACAACTCAGAGAGAGAATGGTATAATAACAAAACAATTTCTCAATTTAATTCTTGAAAGGAGTTTCATGAACGATACAACAGAGCACCATGGATCCAATTCGCTAAACGCTCCATCACCTAGCAACTCACAGAGCAATGATCTTTTAAATTTGCTAGACTCGTTATATCCTAAAGGGAGTTTAGGGGAGCAAAGATTTCACGAAGCTCTAAAGAATCAAGAAGAGTTGAAAAATATCCTAATAGAAATAGAAAAGCTACCGCAAGAAAAAAGGTATGAACTTCTGATGCAGATAGGACAAGCCAAACAGAGAATAATGGAAGCATACGCTCATTCATTCTTGGGATATATAGGTGGACTAGAGCATCTGTTAGGACTATGTATGGGTGGGATATTTGTTTTGTTTGCAATCTATTTTGTATTTTTAAGAACTAGCAAAAACACGGATCTGGTGGAAAGTTTAAAAACAAAACTAAAACTTCAGTATTTTTACTATGCCTTTGGTGTAGGTGCGGTTTTGTTTTTTGGATTAGAAACAATTAGATCTATTTATGAACTATATATATTAGGAATTGGTAGCACTAACGATAAGGTGCTTTTTGTTTTGAAAAATATTTGCTTCATAGGTATGGGCTATTTGATCTATAAAGTTATTAAGGTCATTGGTATAAAAAATTTTATCTATGGTCTTTTCACTTCAAAGAAACAAGAGTAATAAGGAGAAACAACAATGAAACTGAGAGCAAGTGTTTTAATCGGTGCGACAATTCTGTGCTTAACTTTAAGCGCGTGCAGTAATTATGCGAAAAAAGTGGTGAAACAAAAGAACCATGTTTATACGCCTGTGTATAATGAACTGATAGAGAAGTATAGTGAGATACCCTTAAATGACAAACTCAAAGACACACCATTCATGGTGCAAGTGAAGTTGCCAAATTACAAGGACTATTTGTTGGATAATAAACAAGTTGTGTTAACTTTCAAACTTGTTCATCATTCTAAAAAGATTACGCTCATAGGCGATGCCAATAAGATACTTCAATACAAGAATTACTTCCAAGCTAATGGAGCGAGATCCGATATTGATTTTTACTTGCAGCCTACTTTGAATCAAAAGGGTGTGGTGATGATAGCGAGTAACTATAATGATAATCCTAACAACAAAGAACAACCACAGACCTTTGATGTGTTGCAAGGAAGTCAGCCAATGCTAGGAGCTAACACAAAAAACTTGCATGGCTATGATGTGAGTGGAGCAAACAACAAGCAAGTGATCAATGAAGTGGCAAGAGAAAAAGCTCAGCTAGAAAAAATCAATCAGTATTACAAAATGCTCTTACAAGACAAGGAACAAGAATATACCACTAGAAAAAATAACCAACGAGAAATTTTAGAAACATTGAGTAATCGTGCAGGTTATCAAATGAGACAGAATGTGATTAGTTCTGAGATTTTTAAGAATGGCAACTTGAACATGCAAACCAAAGAAGAAGAAGTTAGGGAGAAGCTACAAGAAGAAAGAGAGAATGAATACTTGCGCAATCAAATCAGAAGTTTGCTCAGTGGTAAGTGATTGGAAGAAAGGGAGAGAGTGCTTTTTTCTAAGGGTAGAGAGCAACGCCAATAGGCGTTAGCCTTACTTGATAGGTAGGGCGATCAAGTAGGTAATCTTTTTAAAGCACTCACCATTTTTTAATTCTATCTCTGCCTGAGACAAATATTTTTCAAACTTTGTTAGTTACACCGAGATTTTTTGTTCGTTTTCCACATCAAGCATTTTGCACTCCTTTTTCTTTCATGTATTTTTCAAGATCAAATTTCATCAGCAAATCCCTAACATAGTCGTTATATTGTTCAATGGTTTTTAGATTAGCATAGAAATTCACTTCTTCATCTGTCATCACAAACAATTTCAATAGTGGGAGCTTAGTGCCATACAATTCTATTTGCGAGTCCATTTCTCTAATACTCATCTTGAACATGATGGGCTTACTGAAGAAAGGCAGAAATATTCCAAGAATTGATCGATCAAATTTAGAGAATAAGAAATTAGGATTCTTTGCAATCGCGCACAACAGCTCCATAGTCTCACTCTCAAGCAATCGATAAACCTTTTTAAACTTATCAACACCAATGCTTTTGATAACAGCGCGATAATCTTTCATGTAATTTCTTAGAACCTTATCTAACGCTCCCTTGTTCGTATGTATCTGTTTGAAAAAATCATGCATGGTTTTTATTTGATCTATGATTTTCTTTTTTTCATCAGTGTTTAAAAGTTCGTTCTCCTGCAAACTCTCAATAAGTTTTTCTTTCTTATCTTTTGAGTCAGCAATCATTGAGAAGAGTTTTCGCATGTTATTACTCATATCGCTCTTGATCCCTTCAATGGATTTTGTTTCTCTTCAGATTGTTTAAATCGTAAAGTTTTATATTAAAATTATACAATATCTGTTGTGTGAAAATTTCAGAGCAGTCATAATTCAAAGAGCAAGAAACTATTTTTTAACCATAAAATATTGTTTCAATCACTCTTATATCTATTTTTCAAAACCTACAAAAAACGCTTTCACAAATAGTTCTAAAAACCGATTTAAAAAAGTTTTAATGCTATAAAAAAGCAAGATAAGTCGTAAAAATGCGTTACAACTAAAATAAAGGGTCAAGATAACTCAATTTTCAAAAAGGAGTCTTAAGTTACCACTATCACGATGTTAAACAAGTTTTTAATTAAAATTCTCAAGACCAAATACATTGGGAAAAAAGAAAAAACCATATCAATGGCATAGAGAGTTTTTGATCCTTTTAAAAAGGAGTGTGAGTTTAGGTATAAGGAAAACTTGTATCAAGCCTTGTTAAAATAGATTAGAAAAATCCGCTTTAAGTTGTCTTGACACAAATTTTAATTCTGTTTTGTTATGGATATTTAAAAAGGCTTTGTAGCATTCTTTAATTTAAGCAAATAAAATACAAATTTTTTAGAATATCGTAAATTTTCTAAACTTTCTTTATTTTTAAAAACCCATAGCAATCTTAATCCCAAACTCCATGATTTTAAATTCAAAGGAGCGTTCTTTAAAAACAATTCTGTGTTAAGTGTGTTGGCAATTTTGTTTTTGGTATGGTGGTGGTTTTCCAATTTAATATTAAGAAAAATTTGCTATAATAGGGGGATAAAAACAAAAAGAATATGAATGTTTGGTGGCAAAAATATTTGATTTGTTTGTGATTGGTGATTATTTAGCACTTGATTTTGTGAATAATTTTACCAATGGATTAAAGGATTTTCTTAGTGGTTTGTATACTGCTGTGGAGTGCTCTCTGCTAAAACACGCATTAGAACTCCGAGCAAGCGAGAACTTGTACAACCAAAAATAAAAGGACTGATTATGGGAAAAATTTTAGCTTCTTTGTTGGGTGGCGGAACAAATCTTTTTATGGGTTTATCTAGTGATTTGTTTTCTATGATATTAAATTTTTTGTTCTTTCTAATGTTAATGATGGGACTTAATGAAATATTAGAGAAGAAATTCAACTTACCCATGGATAATATCAAGAATTTTATGACGGAAGTGCTGAAGAATGGATTTGGTAGTATGAAAAACATGGGATCTGCTTTGATTGGCAATGGTTTTAGCAGTAGCAAATCAGACAAAACCGCTAATAAAATGGGTGTCCCCCAAGTAAAACTTTAGTGGTGTATTAACCATACTAAAGATGGAATTTTTTCATCTTTCACGGAGGGATTTGTTTGATCAACAAGGTTTTTACCGCCCTTAATTTTCTACTCGTTTCAAAAGAGACTTTAGAACAACAAGACAAAGGATTTTCACTCAGTAGAATCAAAGAATTAAAAGAGAAGCGCTTGTATCTATCAGATAAAAACAATTACAATATTAATAACTAAACCACCGCAATACCCACTAAAATCTGCCTTTTCACTACAAAAACCTTAAAAAACCAATGATTTTCCACCTAAAAACACGCTAAAAACGCATACTCTTTTTATGACTTTAATTTTATTAAACAACCTTTTTAAAAAGAACAAAAACTCTCTACGCCATTTATTCTTTAATTCTTTAAGAGTTTCACTCTATAGTGTGTTTTGATCTTATAGCCCACTAATCTATCATAAGATTTCTCGCTATTACACTATAATCTCATCAAGGTTGCTAAATTCCCTTAAAATGGGTAATAGCTCACTAGCTGAACATCATGATTTTATTGATTATTGATTTATGATTGATTTATGCTATTTTGAAAAGCTCAATATCCATTGAAAAATATTGAATAATCTCTCTGAATTTGGTCTTGAGAATTTTAATTAAAAACTTGTTTAACATCGTAATAGTGGTAACTTAAGACTCCTTTTTGAAAATTGAGTTATCTTGACCCTTTATTAAATGATAGGCTTGGTTATAGACAAAAGGAGTGTTGTAATTTATTGGATTTCATGGAAGTATCTTAACACTTTTTAGTTTAAATTGATCTATTGTTAGGAGTTGTGGGGACACTCCAATGTTTAGCAGAATACACTAAAAATTAAATGGATGAGATAGAACCATACTAAAAATAACCTAATGGGCTAGGCGCTTGCATATAGTGCTTTAAAGGACGGAGTTTTCGCTAGTAAGATAAAGTTATTATTAGAGCTTGAGATACTTACAAGAACCAGTTTTGCCATTGAGTCATAAGTATGATTAGCTTCATTGTGAAATTTGCGTGGCTTAAGAGATAGTATTTGCTTATTGCACTGAGAGAAACGAGTAGCAAAAGATAAGTAGTGTAATAAAAAAAGCTAGGTTTTGTTATAAGAGCAAATAAGAATAATATTGGATAAACTAAAATCACCCCTGCCCCATAAGAAAAAAGCCCTATTAAAAAACCTATAACGATAGAGCTAATATTGAACAGCCTATAATATAAGCTGTACTTATCTAAATGTTTATTGAAAGAATGTTTGAATTGTAAGAAGTTTTGTTTTAATTTGCTAATCGGTTGTTTCATTTTGGTTTTTAAAGCAATAGTTCAAGGCGGTGAACCTATAAAGGAGCATAAAATAATAAATATTTTACAAAACCACCCTAATCTAACTCCAAATCTCAAAGAATACCCCCACTTGCTGATACTAGCATGTGGTATAGCACAAACCAACGATTTGTTTGTTTATGCCAAACAAAGAACAGAAAACATCTGTTAAAGAACAAAGGAGTTTTTCATTTAAAAAACACTAGCCCATTTTATAAAAATAATCTTAAGAGAAACTTAAAAAATACCAACAAGCCGCATACAAGCAAGAAAAACATAACACTATAAGACCTGGATTTTACTTACCTTTTGGATATGGAAAAATTTTGATCCATAGTTTTGTAAAAATTGTGGTAAAATGCATTGATATTCTTTGAAATTTAGGTTACAAAAATTATAAGATGCTTGCAAAAATCGTTTTTAGCTCATTGGTTGCGTTTGGAGTTTTGTCGGCTAATGTGGAGCAGTTTGGTTCATTTTTCAACGAGATAAAAAAAGAACAAGAAGAGGTGGCTGCAAAAGAAGACGCTCTTAAGGCCCGCAAAAAGCTCTTAAATAATACGCATGATTTCTTAGAAGACTTGATTTTTAGAAAACAAAAAATCAAAGAGCTTGTGGATCATAGAGCTAAAGTTCTTTTAGATTTAGAAAACAAATACAAAAAAGAAAAAGAGGCTCTAGAGAAAGAGACAAGAGGTAAGATCCTTACTGCTAAGTCAAAGGCTTATGGGGATCTAGAGCAAGCCTTAAAAGATAACTCTCTCTATAAGAAACTTCTTCCTAACCCTTATGCCTATGTTTTAAACCAAGAAACATTCACCAAAGAAGATAAGGAGCGTTTGAGTTATTACTACCCACAAGTCAAAAACAGCAACATTTTCAAAAAAACTACCGCTACCACTAAAGATAAGGCTCAGGCTTTGCTTCAAATGGGTGTGTTTTCTTTAGATGAAGAACAAAACAAAAAAGCGAGCCGATTAGCTTTATCTTACAAGCAAGCGATTGAAGAATATTCCAATAACATTTCTAATTTATTGAGCAGAAAAGAATTGGATAATATAGATTATTACTTACAGCTTGAAAGAAACAAGTTTGACTCCAAAGCAAAAGATATCGCTCAAAAAGCTACTAACACGCTTATTTTTAACTCGGAACGCTTGGCGTTTAGCATGGCGATTGATAAGATCAATGAGAAATACTTAAGGGGCTATGAGGCTTTTTCTAACTTGTTGAAAAATGTCAAAGATGATGTGGAATTGAATACTCTGACTAAAAACTTTACCAATCAAAAATTGAGTTTCGCTCAAAAACAAAAATTGTGTTTGTTGGTTTTAGACAGCTTCAATTTTGATACCCAATCCAAAAAATCTATATTAAAAAAGACTAATGAATACAATATTTTCGTAGATAGCGATCCTATGATGAGCGACAAAACAACTATGCAAAAAGAACACTACAAGATATTTAACTTCTTCAAAACAGTGCTTTCTGCATACCGAAACAATGTTGCCAAAAATAATCCCTTTGAATAGGAAAGGAGACACTCTTGAAAAGTATCTTCAAAAAACTAGGTTCTGTCGCTCTTTATTTTTTAGTTATTTATGGGGGCTTAAACGCTATCAATACAGCATTATTACCGAGTGAATACAAAAAATTAGTGGCTTTAGGCTTTAAAAAAATCAAAACACTCCATCAAAGACATGACGACAAAGAAGTTACAGAAGAGGAAAAAAAATTCGCCACTAACGCTTTGAGAGAAAAATTACGAAATGATAGGGCGAGAGCGGAGCAAATTCAAAAAAATATTGAAGCGTTTGAAAAAAAGAACAACTCTTCTATTCAAAAAAAAGCGACTAAGCACAAGGGATTACAAGAATTAAATGAAACTAACGCTAACCCTTTGAATGGCAATCCTAATAGTAATTCTTCCACTGAAACCAAATCTAATAAAGATGATAACTTTGATGAGATGATCAATAAGGTGAATGAAGCTTTTGTGAAACCTGCTACTCCGCTTGTGCCTAATGAGTGGAGAACGCCTGAAATTGAAGCCATTATCAATGAGTGTATTATTTCAAGCAACGATTACGATGGGTTAAGAAAGTGTTTGATCAAAGGCATCAAGGATCAAAAAATTCTTGCCCCCTTATTAGAAAAAATTCAAGAAATAGAGACAGAAAATAACAAGTTTTCTAGACAACACTTGAGTGGTTTAAAGCTCGCTCTTAATAACAGCAACAATAGAACCTTTCTTATAGCTTCGTGTGCTATTTGTGAGAAGAGAAAAAAAGAAATGGAGCAAGAAAATAACTACCAAGATACTACAAATGCAAGTGAGTTTGGAGCTACTGATACAAAAAAAAATGAAGCAAAAGATGCAGCATTCTCAAACAATCGCTCTAAATCTGAACTGCCCAATAGCGTCATTAATCAAATAGAACAAAGCATCGCTCATGGAAAAAAATAGCGATCAAAATTATTAGCTCAAAAAAACAACTAGAGAAACAAATCCCAAAGGTTAGAAATCATAGCTTGTTGTCTCAGAAAAATCATTTAACAATAATCTTACTTGATTGCCTTTCTTGTAGGTATTGTCGCTTACTTTGTTCTAGGGATATTTCTAATGCGTCCAACTTCTCTAAATAATTTAAAAAGACCTTGTTGTGAGCTAACATAAGCTTTCTGATTCCTTTGATGAAATTTTTATTCTTTAGGCTTTCTACAAGCGTCTGTGAAGCAGTGATTAAGGAAGCTGTACCTCCAATGTTGCTCTGATACGCCTTTAGAGAAGTTTCTAAACGCTCTCTTATATTTTGTTTTTCTTGCTCGATTTTCAGCTTCCCCTCACAATAAAGAACTAAAACTTTATCGGATATTCCGCATTGCTGATCAGCAGTGTTTTGGTCTAAGGGATTGATTTTCATATAGGTTAATAAAAGTTCAGGGCTAGACATATAAGTCTTGAAAATCACATCTTCTGAGATGAAAAATAACTCATTCGCTTCAAAATTGGCTTTCAATAACGCTAAATCTCCCCTCAAAGCAATGGCTGCTTTTTTGATGTTTAGAGCATCTTCTTTACCTATATTAGCGCTAGGGCTAGTGGTTGAAAAAATCTCATCTAAGTTTTTGAGCACTTGTTGGTTGGTCTCTTTGTAGGTTCTATCAAGTTGCTTTAAGCCGCTTGTTATATCTTCTGCCATCAAAACAGACAATAGCAAAAAAGAAGATATGGTATTTTTCACGAGTGTTTTCATTTGACAATAACTTTAGAGCTAGCAATGTTTCTTGCTGTCGTTTCTCTCTCTAATTTCAGTTGTTCTTCCCAAAGGTCGGCTTTTTTTTCAAGATTCTCTATATAGTTTAAATGGTTTTCTGCGTTTAAGATAGCAACTTCTATGAGCGCATTCAAATCTACTGATCCTTTTAAGGTTTTGATTTCTTCATTGATCCCATTCAAATAAGCGATATTTTGAAAATCTGCATCATTCAGTTTATTTTGAATAAGGGCTACAATCTTTCTGTAATTCTGAATAACCTGTTCCATAAGGCATGCTGAAATTTTTAGCCCATCAAGATAGGGGCATTTTGTGGGTGCCAGAGTAAATGTTTCAATGATTCCAAATGGTGCACCCATGCTTGAAAAAAAACTAAGAGCAGGCTCGTAGATGGCGCTTTGAAACAAAGCCTGACCTGTTAGGGAATTGTAGTCAATAAGGGTCGCTTTTTGCATAGCCACTTCCAACCATGTTTCAAAACCTTTTAAAGTTTCTTCAAACGCCTTGATACCAATCGTATTGTAAGCGATGTATTTAGTGTTGTCAGAAGAACTTCCTAGAGCTTGAGAAAGCATTTCCATTTGTGTTTTTAGGGTAACGCTCGGTTCAAAGCTGTTTTTTAACGCTTCTAAGAGAGCGTTTTGCTGGTTCATTTTGAGCTTGATTATTTCGTTATTTTTTTGGAGCGCGATTTGCATGTTTTGGATTTCTGTTTGGGTATTAATTTTTTGTTTTTCTACGATCATTTTGACATTTCCCCCCAATGCGCTAAGCGCGCTTGAATACCCTTGCATGATGCCAAGCAAGATGTCTGAACCTGCAAAAAACCCCCCTGTCATGCCATTGACACCATTAATAACACCATTAGCCCCTTTTAACATAGCGCTCATAGTTGCAAGCTGAGTTCTCAATTCTCCCTCTATTTGCGCTTGAATGGCTTTTTCTTTGGCATTAGATTGAGCCTCTATGGCTTTTAATTCGGCTTGAGCGGTTTTTTGTTTGGCTTGTGCATCCGCTTGAATGGCTTTTAAGGCAGGTTCAAGCGTTATTACTGCCTCTCCACCATTCAGAAACAAAAAAGTTAAGAAAGAAAATATGCTTAAAAAATACTTCACATCTCTTTCCTCACTTCACGATTATTTTAGTTTGCACCCTTTCTGTTAGGTAGCTATCTTTTTGCCCCTTAAGTTTGTCTTTGATGTAATCAAGATAAGTCAGATGTGATTTCAAAAAAGATTTATTCGCTACTATATTGTAGTTATATAGCGAGCTTATGTTAGAAATCGCTTGAGTGTCATAGGTGCTAGTAGCTAATCCTGATTGATTAAGTATCATTTGAGAAGCGTTTTGCAACAAATTGGTATTGTTTTTCACAAATTCTATATAGTATTCTCTCAAAATTTCTGCTACTTTTTCAGCATAGCAATAAACGACAAGAACTTTGTCCCCAGTAGGGCATGCAGGAGTGGTCATAGGATTAACGCCTGAAGTTAGGGCATTAGCGGCTAACGCTTGGTATTTGGCATAAACAGTGGGCATAGAGACACTCATAGGAGTCATAGAAATTTGCATGCAACTAAAAAACACTTTTGATGAGCTAGCAAGCGCACCCAAAGCGGTACAGCTATCAAGGGAATCGGCTGTATCATTCATTGAGCTGTTGCTTGCTTGAGAACGCAGTTGCTCTTGTAGGGCTAGGGCGTATTTTGGTGTTGCACTTGTAATATTGCCTAAGATACCGCTCATCATTTCAACCGTTGTTGGCACGCTAGGAACAGCGATTTGATTCGTCGCATAAGCTTCAATAGCACTGGGATTTTTAGGGGTAGTGTTACTCGCTAAAATGCTTGCAATCTGACTATTAACAGCACCAATTTGCGCGCCTTGCGTGTTGCCTTGCGCGTTAAATTCCCCTGTTAATTTGCTAATATTTAAGATATTGTTCCCCACAGCCATGCTTTGATCGTTAAAACCTTGATACAATTGGTTGTATTGTTGGTTAGCGGCTTTCATAGGCATGCTTACGGCTTCAGCGATGCTCTGATTGTATTGGGTCATGATAGCGGTCATTTGCGGATTAGTAAATGCCACAACAATAGGAATAATCGCTGCTGTCATAGCACCCGCCACTATTCCTGCAAATGGCCCTGCAACACCACTTGTGCTTGAGATGACTGATGAGACTTGCGATAAGAAGCTTGCAGAAGATGATTCATATATAGCTTGTGTGCCTGCCATGTTAATACCCCCCTAAGCTTGGTGGTAAAAACGATGAATCTGGATATGTTGGTGCATAACCATACATGAAAGGATTGTTTGGTCCGTAATCGCCCATCATTTGGCTCATGAGAAGATTTTGAATGCCCCACATCGCATTGATACCTAGATTATCATTAGGTTGAAAACTCCCTAAACTTATGTTATCAAACTTGATATTAACATTCTTATCATTATAGTCATTGAGTATGGCCACTTTTTGCTCTAGGGTTTCTTTAGGGATCTCTATTTTTAGTTGATCTCTAGAAACAAGCCCCACGCTATTTAGTGCCATATCTTCAGGACTAATATCTTTTATATCAGTGTTTTGGTCAGCGTTAAGCGGAGCGTTAAACATACCAATGATAAGACACCAAGCAAATAGTAATTTAATTTTATAAAAATTCGTTTTCATACTTTTGACTCCTTTATTCTTATTTTTAGCACTATTCTAGCACATTAACACCACTCAATCGCTATTTTTGTTTTGATCTTTTTGATCGAGCATTTTGTTTGTTACTTCATCAATGTTTTGAAAATATTTTTCAAAAAGCTCTTTCTTTTTAGCTTCAACGCTCATATCAACCTGAATCCAATTAGGAACAATGGAGTCCATGATTAAATGCGTGAAGTCATAGGCATGACTTGTTGGGTATATTTTGTTCTGAACATAGTATTCTAAAAAATTCGCTTGAACAAAAAAATTCTCTATATCGCTCTGCATATCCTCGTTTATGTTGTTATTGATAGGTTTTTCTAGTAATCTGAGAATCCTATACGACTGCATGATAGTTTCTAGCATGGAGTAAACATAAACATAAACTAATGATACAAAAGAATTATTTTCTTTAAACGAGCTTGCGTCATTCTTCCCACTTTGAAGAGGAATCAATCTTGATAGTGTTTTTTGGGGATCTTGCCCATCGTTTATTTCTTTAAAAAAGCGGAAGTCTAAATCCTGATTACTGAGAAATGACTTGACAAAGTGAAGATTAGCATTGAGACTATCTATGAGACCTGAATAAAGGTGTTCTGCTTTGACATCATCTATATTTAAAACATTCTCATAAAACACATTGACATGGTCTTCTAAGAAATTAGAAAAATCATAAAGAGTGGTAAGGTTTTGTTCAGTGATTTCGCCTTCCATTTCTTCTTCTATGAAGTCCAATTCTTCTTTCAGTTCAAAAAGATAATTAGAAAAACTATCCAAAATCGTCAAGACATCATTTTCTAAAATTTTCAATAATTTTTGTTCACGCAAACTTTGTTTCATTTTAATACTCCTTTATTTGTTGATACATTTGCCTCAAGGCCTGATATTTATCTATGATACTACGATTTTGTATAATCTTGTCAATTTCTTTGACAAATACAGTATCTGTGGATAAAATTTTCAAATATTCTTTAGGAATGCCTCTCAAATTAAAACTAGCGATAACGCTAGGGCTTCCATCTTGTTTGTAGAGAATTTTCCTATCTAGCCCCTTAGTGATGATTTCAAATTCTTTTTCTGTAACATTAGCTAATCTTTGGTAATCAGAAAGATTGCCCCCATCGTTTCTCAAAAAAATCTTTGTAGGGCATTGTTCTCTAATAGTATCAGCAATAGGGCAAGCCAAAAGATCAGTGATGCTTTGAGTCGCAAGTCTAACAATAGCGTTTCTTTTCCTTGCAGTTTTTAGCATGTCTCTTACAAAATAAGCGACCTTTGGATCGCCTAAATATTTCCAAGCTTCATCAATATCTAAGACAAATCTACGCCCATCCATTGCCTCTTGGATACGAGCGAAAAGGTAAAAACAAATAAAGGGCGAAACATCATTATTGTCTAGGAAACTTGACCCATCAACGCCAATAATCGTTTTTGAAAAATCTAAGCGATCTGTTGCTTTATTATCAAAAAGCCATTGAAATTCACCATTGGTTGATTTACAAAAAGGCGCTAATCGCGCGACAAGCCCATTAGGATCATTGTGGTCTTTTCCGAAAGCATTAATAAGTTGAGTGATGGGATAATCTAGGTTCATATCTCCTGTGATAAGGTTGGTTACTGCCGCTGCAAGCGTATTAGAATCAGTTAGGCTAAAAGAGATGCTGTTGCCATTTTCATCTTTTTCATCGCTTTTGGTTGCTAAGTTTTTCACAAGCTCTTTGACAACAGAAATAGCTGTTTGTTTTTGCTCCATTGTTGTATTTGTTTTTTGCACACAAGCCGCCCAAGCAAAAGGATTTAATCCTGTATCTGTCCCTAGCTCAATTTTGACATACTCCCCACCCATTGCGACAATATTCCCATAAGCGCCATAATCTTTATCCATATAGACCATAGTGAGCTTTTGCTTGTCTTTGCTGACATTAGCAGGAAAATTGTGAGCAAATTGTCCCATAGCGTTTAGAGTCATTGACATAAACACTGTCTTACCTGAACCTGTTGAGCCAAGTATCAAAGTGTGTCCTGCTGAAGCTGAACCAAAATCAGTAGGCATGTGGAAGTTCAGATAAAAAGGCGAATTGATCTCGCTTTTTAGCGTCATGACGCTATTACCCCAAGCGTTATTCTCTTGATTGCCATCAAAACTCATCGCTCTCATAGCGATAAAATCAGCAAAATTATTAGAAGTTACATCAAAAATAAAAGGAAGCGTAATAAAAGAGCAATGTTTGGCAAAAAAGTAATTTTCCATAGAGAAAGTCGCTGCGTTGGCTAAAAAACCTTTAGCGTTAAGACTAGAGACGCATTCCTTGACGCTTTGTTTCATTTTTTCAAAGCTATCAGCAAACAGCACTAAAGAATTACCATAACTGCCTAGCGTAATATCACCATTACCCACTAATTCGCTCAAGCAACCTAAAGTCATGCCCTGCTCTTTAGAACCCCCACTAATAATAATCCTTCTAGAGGTGAAAGCTAGCTTGTCCTTTAAAACCTGTGAGTTTTTAGGCGAATAAGCATGCATAAAGATAAATTCGCTGTCTAGAGCGTTGATCTTGTCAAACAAATCGCTCTGTGATTTAGGGGCGTATTCACTAATCTCAATAGCGCTAAAATATTTTTCACTCAAATCATCATTTAAGATTTTTCCATGCTTATTGGCAAAATAAACTTCTTTCACCCCACCATGCATTTTTTCCTTGAGATACAAGTCTTTTCTGTTGCAAATAAAAGGGGCTTCATTCATTCCCACAAGAAAATTGTAAAACTCGCATTGTTTGGAATAAACAACCCCATCTTTAATGTATTCTTTTAATCTAGTGGGGTGGTATTTACTCAATAGCTCTTCTATGAGCTCTATCTTATCCTTGAAGTTTTCAAGCTTGGCTCTAATAATCCTTTGAAACTCTTCAAAATTATTGTCTGCAAAATGCTTTTTATTCATAACAGGTTCATTGAGAGTGTCTAATAAATCTTGCTCTATGGTCAGAAAAAAACTAATATCATAAAAGCTTTCTCTCTTTTGCTTCTCATTATAGGCTCGCATAAAATCATTAGAAAAAGCAAGACTATAGTCCCTATTGGTTTCATCAATAACGATTTTCTTTTTAACAGTGTGAAAATAGAATTTGAATTCAGGGGTAACAAAATTCCTAAAAACGCTATAAATAGAAGCGTGTAACTCTATGAGATCTTTTTTGGAAGTGGTTAAAAAATCAATGCCCCCCAATTTGATTGTGCCTAAAAGAGAATAGTTGTTAGTAAGGATCACCCCATCATCTAAAAAACATTCATAGCTATTCGCCAAATAGGAGTTTGCAGCACTCACAAGTCTGTCTTCTCTGTTTGGATTTAAGTGGATGTCATTAGCCATTTCTTTACTAGGCTTCATGGAAAAAATGCTCATGAATGCTTTGTTTTTCACGCCCTTAAACAAAAAAGGTTTTTTAAATTTCATCGCTCGCTCCATTCTTTGATAAAGCCTATAATCTTTCTTGAATCCAAGAGCTACAAGCACAATAACAATCGCCACAATCAAAACAGGTTCATAGGCTTGAAAAAGAATAACAGATAATACAATTGTTACAAACAATATAAATATAGAGGAATAAATAAAAGTTTCAGGGAAACCAAACAACCTATTCCCCCCATCAAACAAGACTTTAAAAAAGGGATTGACGCCTTTTTGCATGTCTGCTTTAAGCTCTTCTATTTTTTGAAACTGCCGCTTTTGAACCTCTTGCTCTATGATTAGCTTTTTTTGTTCGTCAGCTTGCTTGCTTGCCACAAACACCCCTCTCCTTATAGATATACCGCTTCACATGTAATCGTATAAAAGATTTTTTTGAGAGACTCTATAGTGCTAATATGTTTCAAAAGATCATTAGGGTCATAAGAATTGAATACGGCCAACAAAACATTATATAGCTTATCATCGCATAGAATTTCTCTTGTTTCTCCGCGCAATGACAGAAAGCAGCGTTGTTTGTTGGTCGTGCTGATGCTTTTGAAAGTAAAAAAGTCTTTCACTTCAGGATTGATCTGTAATTCTACATTCAACCCCATTTCTTTACCTTTTTCATCAAAGATTTTTTCAATAATTGGATCGTAATGCTTCAAATCCTTTATTTTTTTAAGGACTCTATTGACAATCACGAAGTCAAAAACTTCATCTTTGATAATATCGGGATTGACTTCTTTGAAAGTTACTTTCTTGTCTTTCAAATTTTTGATAGTCGCCTTGAAACTATCAAAATCTAAATTCGTATAAACACGCCCACTAGGAGTGTTTTTTTCTTTTTCTAGCGCTTCTTTTTTCGCTTGATTATCATCATTTGCTGACCCATACGAACTGAAAACAACGAGACTTAAGAGAACTTTCAAAAAAAAGTCTCTTAGTTTTTTATTACTATTATTGTTGATCAATTTAGCTAGCTCCTCCACCTTCGCCAATATTGAAGCCAAACTTAGTGCTCAAATAGATAATACCGCCTGCCACCGCTAACATAGCTATGGGTTGTGCATAAGCAAAAACAGTCGCCTGACCTCTTTTGATGTCATCAGAGATTTTCCAAATATCCGCTATGCCTTTGACCCCTAGAGCGCAACCACCTACGATCGCTAAAACAGAAATGATCTGAACAACCAAAGTTTTAGTCTCACTAATGCCTGTTGCAGGATTGCTGACCGCCATTAAAGGATTGGTTGTTATCACTAGCCCTAAAGTTACTACAACCTTCTTGTAGCTGTCAGTGATTCTTGTAAGAAATTTCATGCGTTTCCTTTCAGATTGAAATAATGGTGTTATTATACCAAAAAAAAATATTTTTACCACCTAACGCCGTAAAGCCCCTAGCTTTAGCTATGGGGATACAAGGCGAAACGCATTAGGCGTTAATAGCGTATCAGTGTTGTCGTTATATCCAAAAATAATGCTAACGCTATCAATATCTTGTATCAGTTATTTTTTTTAAATATAATACAAATATGAGACGCTGTTTTATACAAAAACAACCACAACATTGTCTATTCTTGCAAATACCATATTGTGTGGTGTCCTAAATACAGGCGTAAGGTATTAGTAGGAGCTGTGGAATTGAGATTGAAAGAAATCATTCAAGAAGTGGCTAAAGAATTGAGAGTGGAAATCATAGAAATGCAAACTGATAAAGACCATATCCACATTTTAGCTGATGTTGATCCAAGCTTTGGAGTGATGAAATTCATTAAAACCGCTAAAGGTCGTAGCAGTAAGGTATTAAGACAAGAATTTAACCACTTAAAAACAAAACTGCCTACTTTATGGACTAATTCTTGTTTCATTTCAACAGTGGGTGGTGTGCCTTTGAATGTTGTCAAACAATACATTGAAAACCAACAAAACAGCAACCGCCCTAAGCAAAAAGAAAAATGGAAAAATTATGTTGATAACCTACAAACAAAAGCTCTACACCAATGATAAGACTAAGCATATAGACACACTATTAAGGCGTTATGGGGTGCTGTATAATCATTGTATCGCCTTGCACAAACGCTATTACAGGCTTTTCAAAAAGTATCTAAAACTTTACGATCTGCAAAAACACATCACCAAGCTAAAAAAGACCCATCGTTATGCTTTTTTAAAAACACTAGGCTCACAAACCATACAAGATTTGGCTGAGAGGATAGACAAAGCGTTCAAAAAATTCTTTAACAAACAAGCCAAACTGCCACGATTCAAAAAAGTAGCCAACTACAAGTCTTTCACTTTTAAGAGTCAGATTGACAAAAAGACAGGATTGAATAAGGGAGTGGGGTTTGCATTAAAAGACAATGTTATTTCTTTTAATGGTTATAGATACAAGTTCATCAAAACTTATGCGTTTATAGGGAAAATAAAAACTTTAACCATTAAGAGAGACAACACAGGCGATTATTTCTTGTGTCTAGTCTGTGAATTAGAAAACCATCCTAACAAGCAAACCGCATGCGATAAGAGCGTGGGTTTTGACTTTGGGTTAAAGACTTTTTTGACAGGGTCTGACCACACTAAGATAGAATCGCCTTTGTTTTTCTCTAAATACTTGCCTTTAATCAAACGAATTAGTAGAAACCTTAGCAAAAAAATTAAGGGTTCTAATAACTTCAAGAAAGCTAAAAAGAAATTGACTCAGTTGCACCAAAAAATCAAATGTTTAAGGACCGATTTCTTCCATAAATTGGCTTTGAAGCTGAGCAGAGAATACCAAACGATCTTCATTGAAGACTTGAACATGAAAGCCATGCAAAAACTTTGGGGCAGAAAGGTGAGCGATTTAGCTTTTAGCGAGTTTGTGAAGATCCTTGAAAATAAGGCTAATGTCGTTAAAATTGATAGATTTTATCCCAGTTCTAAGACTTGTTCTAATTGCCTGTTTGTCAATGAAGAAATTAATAAAGATTTCAGAAAAAGCGGCAAGACAGGTGATGAATACCATTGCAAGCATTGTGGCTTGGTGATAGATAGGGATTTGAACGCAGCTATCAATATTCGCAGGGTAGGGGCATCTAAACCCTAGGTGTAGAATTTGTAAGACCTACTTGTTAGGCAGAATTTGCTTGATACCAAAAGAAGTCCCATAGCTTTAGCTAGAATCCCCTAGCTTTAGCTATGGGGAGTATGTCAAACTTTCACGCAAGCACCACTAGATTAATTGGTCTTGCGTGTATCCTTTTTGATTCAAATAAAAACCGACACTTTTGTTTGACAATTGACACAATTTAGAAACAATAAACCTACTTGTCCCAACCTTTTTTGTTTCTCAAGTCATTGTAGAATTGTAGATCTTTAGGATCTTTGATGTATTTTTTAATAGTCTCAGGTTGAAACCTAAAAACAAGCAAAAACAAACCCAAGCTGATCAGAGTGAGAATAAAGCTCCATTTTAAGCAACTCCATAGACCACTAAAGAAACCTTTTTTGAAGCTGTCTTTGAAAATCTGTCCTATTGATTTGTTTTCCATGCGAATCACAAACACCTAAATCACAAACACACACTTATGGTAAGTATGACACACACAAACCAAACTATTTTTAGAACGCTTCATGCACTCACCTTGCTTCCAACCATTCCTCCAACCATACTTTAGCATTGCATTTGATTTCTTCTTGAAGGCTCATTTCTTATTTTTTTTCTTGTTAAAATTTGTCTATTTTAGCAAGTTTTTGTTAATTGTGGGTAAAAATGTGAATCGTTCCTAGCCTTTAGATGCTTGCAACGACTGGAATTTTTCAATATTAACAAGATTAATGAAAAAATTCCTAATATTGTATTATAATAAAAGTGTTCAAAGATTATAAATTGACCACTCAAGCGTGTAGTGGTTTTTAGCAGTCTTTGATACCAAATTAGCTGTAAAGGAGAAACAATGGCTAACGAAACCATCGATCAAACAAAAAAACCAGATCAAACACCAATCGTTGATAAGAACGATAATAAAGCGATCAAAAATCCCACCAAAAAGAATCAGTTTTTTTCAAAACTTACCGATTTGTTTGCACTTGGCAAAAAACAATCTTCCGATCTCGAAGAAACGCTCAATCAAGAGCCAAGGTCTAATGTTGAACAAAATATAGCCACTACCACCAACATGCAAGGTTTACCTCAAGCTAGGGATTTGCTTGATGGAAGGGGTAATTTTCCTAAATTCACTCTTGGTGATATGGAAATGTTGGATGTTGAGGGTATCGCCGACATTGATCCTAATTACAAGTTCAGCCAGTTATTGGTTCACAGTAATGTTCTGTCTTCTATGTCAATGGGGAGTCATAGCAACATGGAACCTGAAAAAGTTTCATTGTTGTATGGGGATAATGGTGGTCCTGAAGCTAGGCATGATTGGAACGCCACCGTTGGTTATAAAAACCAACAAGGCAACAATGTGGCCACACTCATCAATATGCATCTTAAAAACGGCAGTGGGTTAGTCATAGCGGGTAATGAAGGTGGGATTAACAACCCTAGCTTCTATCTCTACAAAAAAGACCAACTCACAGGCTTGGAACAAGCGTTGAGTCAAGAAGAGATCCAAAACAAAGTGGATTTCATGGAATTTCTTGCACAAAACAGCACTAAATTAGATAACTTGAGCGAGAAAGAGAAAGAAAAGTTCCAAACTGAAATTGGAAATTTCCAAAAAGACCCTAAGGCTTATTTAGACACCCTAGGGAGTGATCACATTGCTTTTGTTTCTAAAAAAGACAACAAGCATTTAGCTTTGGTTACCGATTTTGGTAATGGGGAATTGAGCTATACCCTCAAAGATTATGGGAAAGAACAAGATAGAGCTTTAGATAGGGAGACAAAAACCACTTTTCAAGGTAACCTAAAAGATGATGGCGTGATGTTTGTCAATTATTCCAATTTCAAATACACCAACGCCTCCAAGAGTCCTAATGAGGGTATAGGCGCTACGAATGGCGTTTCCCATTTGGAAGCAAATTTTAGCAAGGTAGCTATCTTTAATTTGCCTAAATTAAATGGTCTCGTTCTCTCTAATCATCCTGTAAGGCAAAATTTAGAGGATAAGGTGATCGCTAAAGGATTGTCCCCAAAAGAAGCTAATAAGCTCGTCAAAGACTTTTTGAACAGTAACAAGGAATTGGTTGGAAAAGTTTCAAGTTTCAATAAAGCTGTAGCTGAAGCTAAAAATACAGGCAATTATGGCGGAGTGAAAAAAGCTCAAAAAGATCTTGAAAAATCTATAAGGAAACGAGAGCATTTAGAGAAAGAAGTAACGAAAAAAATTGAGAGCAAGAGCGGCAACAAAAATAAAATGGAAGCAAAAGCTCAAGCTAACAGCCAAAAAGATGAGATTTTTGCGCTTATCAATCAAGAGACTTATAAGGAAGCAAGAAATGCCAGTTACGATCAGAATCTTGAAGGCATCAGGAGGGAATTGTCTGATAAAATTGAAAATATCAACAAGAATTTGAAAGACTTTAATAAATCTTTTGATGCGCTCAAAAGTGGCAACAATAAGGATTTCAGCAAGGTAGAAGAAACGCTAAAAGCCCTTAAAAGCTCGGTGAAAGATTTGGGTATCAATCCAGAATGGATTTCAAAAGTTGAAAACCTTAGTACAGCTTTGAATGAATTTAAAAATGGCAAAAATAAGGATTTCAGCAAGGTAACACAAGCAAAAAGCGACCTTGAAAATTCCATTAAGGATGCGATCGTCAATCAAGAGATAACGGATAAAGTTGACAATCTCAATCAGGCTGTATTAGTGGCTAAAACGGCATGCAATTTCAGTATGTTAGATCAAGCGCTAGCCGACCTCAAAAACTTCTCAACGGATCAAAAATTGGATCAAAAAAATGAAAGTTTCAATGTTGGAAAAGATTCTGATCTACAAAAATCCGTTAAAAATCGTGTGAATGGAACCCTAGTCGGTAATGGGTTATCTAAAACAGAAGCCACAACGCTCACCGGAAAAATTTCGGGTATTAAGAAAGAATTGAATGAGAAATTTGCAAATTTCAACAATAATAATGGACTCAAAAACAGTGCAGAGCCCATTTACGCTCAAGTTAATAAAAAGAAAACAGGACAAGTAACTAGCCCTGAAGGGTCCATTTACGATCAAGTTGCTAAAGATGTAAGTGCAAAAATTGACAAACTCAATAAAATTGCATCAGCAAGTAAAGGAGTGGACGATTTCAGTGGATTAGGATTAGGGCGATTAGCAACGCGATTAGATGGCCGTGAACCCATTTATGTTACGATTGATGATCTCGGCGGACCTTATACTTTGAAAATGCATGCTGGAGATGATAATCTCAGGAGTAAGGTAGGGCTTTCAAGGGATCAAGAATTGACTCAGAAAATTGGCAATCTCAATCAGGCAGTGTTAGAAGCTAAAGCAGGTCTTTTTGTAAACCCACAACAAATGACACATCTAGAACAAATGATGCATGGACTCAAAGATTCTACAAAAAAGAATGTTGTGAATCTATGGTTTGAAGGTGCAAAAAAAGTGCCTACTAGTTTGCAAGCGAAATTGGACAATTACGCTACTAACAGCCACATACACATTAATAGCAATGTCAAAAATGGAGCAATCAATGAAAAAGCGACCGGCATGCTAACGCAAAAAAACCCTGAGTGGCTCAAGCTCGTGAATGATAAGATAGTTGCGCATAATGTGGGAAGCGTTCCTTTGTCAGATTATGATAAAATTGGATTCAACCAAAAGAATATGAAAGGTTATTCTGATTCGTTCAAGTTTTCCACCAAGTTCAACAATGCCGTAAAAAACATTAAGTCTGGCTTTGAGCAATTTTTAACCGATTGCTTTTCTACAGGATCTTATAGCCCGAAGAAAGCGGAATATGGAGTTACAAAAAGTGGTTTCCAGAAATCTTAAAGGATTGAGGAATATCAAAAACGCAAAAACCACCCCTTTCTAAAGAAAGGGGATTCCTAACTAAAAAGAGAGAATTTTAGGAGTTGCAAAAATGAAGCATGGCATTGGTTTTGTGGATGTGAGTGTTCCTTATTAGGGGTATAAGTTAAGCCTTCATCTAGCAAGAATTGAAGATGTGGGGGAATTTACTCTGTTTTGCTTGCATGCTTTTGGGGATGGATTAAATCTTAATGAATTATCGCAAGTTACAGAGATTGATTCTATGACCATTCAAAAACACCTAGATTTTTTAGTAAAGCGAGGGTTTGTGGATGGAAAGCATTTAGCGTTTTACAATTTGAGCCATTCTTTAGCCTGTTTTTCTAGCCAAACCACATCGCCACTCGCATGAAATTCCACTTTAGGGAATGTGCATGCGTTTTTCTTAAGGGCGTATTTTTGCTGCAAATATTCCACAATAGCATCGCCAGAATGGATGAGTAGGGGGGGCGTTGAAAGGGCAAAATGTTCCATAAAATAGCCCTCAATTTGGTGAGCGATCAAGGGAAAATGCGTGCAACCTAAAATAACCACTTCAGGCAAGATCTCTAATGGAGTGAAATAATAACGCATGCAAGTTTCTAGCAATTCGCCCTCTAAAATATTTTCTTCAATCAAAGGCACAAAAAGAGAAGTGGCTAAATGCGAAACATTCAAATATCCTTGTTGTTTCAGGGCGTTATCATAAGCGTTGGATTGAATCGTCGCTTTTGTCCCTAACACTAAAATAGGGGCGTTTTTATCTTTTACTTGTTGTTTGATCGCTAAAATGCTTGGCTCAATCACGCCCACAATAGGGATTTTGGAATGCTTTTGCATCTCTTCTAAGGCTAGAGCGCTCGCTGTGTTGCATGCCACAATCAATAATTCAATCTTGTGCGGTTTGAAAAAATCCAGAGCCTCTAAGCCAAATTGCTTGATCGTGGTGGGGTCTTTAGTGCCATAAGGCACTCTAGCGCTATCGCCATAATAGATGATTTCATCAAATGATTGCACTTTTAAAAGGCTTTTTAAAACGCTAAACCCTCCCACACCGCTATCAAAAACGCCTATTTTCATGACACTTTTTTAATTTAATGGGATTAATTAGGGATTTTATTTTTCATTCATTAAATTTAAAAATTCTTCATTGTCCTTAGTTTGTTGCATTTTAGAATACACAAAGCTTAAGGCTTCTATGTCATCCATTTGTTGCATCACATTCCTTAAAACCCACACTTTAGTCAAGCGGTCTTTGCCAAGCAAGATATTATCTTTTCGTGTGCCGGATTTTAAAATATCAAAGGCCGGGTAAATGCGCCTGTCTGCAATATTCCTCGCTAAAACGATTTCGCTATTCCCAGTGCCTTTAAATTCTTCAAAAATCACCTCATCCATTCTAGATCCCGTTTCAATCAATGTAGTAGCGATAATCGTCAAGCTCCCGCCTTCTTCAATATTCCTTGCGGCTCCAAAAAAGCGCTTGGGCCTGTGCAAGGCGTTCGCATCCACGCCCCCACTTAAAACCTTACCGCTTGAAGGCGTTACAGCGTTATACGCTCTGGCTAAACGGGTGATAGAATCCAATAAAACCACCACATCTTTTCCCATTTCCACTCGCCTTTTAGCCCTTTCTAGCACCAACTCAGCGATTCTTATGTGGTTGTTTGCGGGCAAATCAAAAGTGGAGCTAAAAACTTGACCTTTAACGCTTCGTTGCATATCCGTAACTTCTTCAGGGCGCTCATCCACTAAAAGGATAATCAGTTCCACTTCAGGGTGGTTAGAGGTGATGCCTTGGGCGAGTTCTTTCATCAGCTCCGTTTTCCCAGTCCTTGGTGGTGCGACGATCAAAGCCCTTTGACCTTTCCCCACAGGGCTGAATAAATCCAGCATTCTGCCGGTAACTTTAGTGGGTTCGTATTCTAATTTGATTGGTTCATCCGGGAATAGGGGGGTTAGATTGTCAAACAAAGGGCGGTTTTTAATCTCATCTGAAGGCAAATAATTGATGGCCTCTATTTTTAAAAGGGCGTAGTATTTTTCCTGATCTTTTGGGGATCGCACTTGACCGGTAACAATGTCGCCATTCCTTAAAGCAAAACGCCTGATTTGAGAAGGGCTGACATAAGTGTCGTTATGCCCGTCTGAAAAACTCCCATCAAACCCCCTTAAAAAGCCATAGCCATCAGGCATGATTTCTAAAATCCCGGTAAAAAGAATGTATCCGCCTTGCGTAACTTGGGTTTTTAAAATTTCAAACATCAAGTCTTGTCGTTTGAATTCTTGGGGGTTTTCCACTTTGAGCTTGTTAGCGATTTCTAAAAGCTTTTCAGTAGGGTAGGTGCGTAAATCTTCAATGTGATAACCGCTCACTGGCGTGTGTGTTTTGACTTTGTGCGGACTCTTGTGTGCAGGCGCGTTTTCGTTCATTAAATTTCCTTTTAACAAAAAGAGGTTTCTAGTTTGTTGCAATTAAGATAAAAAATACAAAAAGCAAATAAGGCAAAATGGTGTAACCAACAAGATATTTAAATTAAAATGGTGGATGCCATAAGGTGTTGGATTTTGTAATGATCATGCTATCATAAGTTTTTTAACAAAGTCAAATTTTATTTTAACTTTAGAGTGGTTTTAATTTATTGTTACTTATGCTATAATTTTAAGTTTAAATTTAAAAATAAAGGATACTTGATGAAAAAAGGCATTCACCCTGAATATATCCCATGCAAAGTTACTTGCGTAACTAGCGGGAAAGAAATTGAAGTTTTAAGCACTAGACCTGAAATGCGTATTGATATTTCTAGCTTTTGCCACCCTTTCTATACCGGTAGCGATAAAATCGCTGACACTGCAGGGAGAGTAGAGAAATTCAAGCAACGCTACAACTTGAAGTAACTCTTTTAAAAAGCGTGGCTTTTTGTGCTGTATTTTTTGCCCACTCCTATAGGTAATCTCGCTGACATTACGCTACGCGCCTTAGAAGTTTTAGGGCGTTGCGAGGTTTTTTTATGCGAGGATACAAGGGTGAGTAAGAGGTTGTTGCACTTGTTTACACAAAACCCTATTATTAGCCATTCTTTCCCTAATATCGCCACTCAAAAAAGGGAGTTTATCGCATTCCATTCGCACAATGACCAGGAATTTTTAAACAAAGTAGAGCTTTCTTTTTTTGACAAAGAAATCGCTGTGATGAGCGATGCGGGCATGCCAAGTTTGAGCGATCCAGGCATGAGTTTAGTCGCTCACGCTTTAAAACATGACATTCCCTACGATGTTTTGCCTGGGGCTAACGCGCTCACTACGGCGTTTTGCGCGAGCGGGTTTTTAGAAGGGCGGTTTTTTTACGCCGGCTTTTTACCTCATAAGAGTAAGGAAAGGCGCTTAAAAATCGCTAAAATTTTAAACGCTTTAGCGTATTTAGAAGAAAAAACTCCGGTGGTTTTTTATGAAAGCCCGCACCGATTGCTAGAGACTTTAAAGGATTTAAACGATTTGGCTAAAGGCATGCATTTGTTTGCGGCTAAAGAGCTTACCAAACTCCACCAGCAATACTATTTAGGAGAGATTTCTCAAATCATAGAGCGGTTGCAACAAAGTAATATCCAAGGGGAGTGGGTTTTAGTGCTTTTGAATGAAAAAAAAATAGAGCCTTGCCTGGGGCTATCGGCGTTATTGGAGTTGGATTTACCTCCTAAAATTAAGGCTAAAATTGAAGCCGCTATGACACAAAAAAACGCTAAAGAGCTTTATTTCCAGCGTTTGTTAGAAGAAAAAAATCAATAAAAGGGGTTTAGCATGCAAGCAGTAATTTATGGCAAGCAAGTGATCATGCACATTCTAAACTCTCATCAAGAAAAATTGCAAGAAATCTATCTTTCTAAAGAAATAGACAAAAAGCTTTTTTTCGCGCTCAAAAAAGCATGCCCTAATATCATCAAAGTGGATAATAAAAAAGCGCAAAGCTTGGCTAAGGGGGGGAACCATCAAGGGGTTTTAGCTAAGGTGGAACTGCCTTTAGCGGTTCCTTTAAAAGAGATTAAAAAAGCTCAAAAACTTTTGGTGCTTTGTGGGATTACGGATGTGGGGAATATTGGGGGTATTTTTAGGAGCGCGTATTGTTTAGGAATGGATGGCGTTATTTTAGATTTTGCTAAAGAATTGGCTTATGAGGGGATTGTGCGATCCAGCTTGGGGCTTATGTATGATTTGCCTTTTAGCGTTGCGCCTAACACGCTGGATTTAATCAATGAATTGAAAACGAGCGGGTTTTTATGTTTGGGTGCGAGCATGCAAGGCTCTAGTCAAGTAGAAAATCTATCCTTAAAAAAATGCACTCTTTTTTTGGGGAGCGAGCATGAGGGGTTGTCTAAAAAAATCCTCGCTAAAATGGACACTATATTAAGCGTAAAAATGCGAAGAGATTTTGATTCGCTCAATGTGAGCGTGGCAGCAGGGATCTTAATGGATAAAATCAACTAGGTGGTCAATTGAATGGAACAGCATAAAAAAAGTTTAGAAAATTTAGATCTTACTGATGTTCAAAACATTTCTAAAGATATTTCTGGTGCGGCATTGGAAGAATTATCGCTTAAAAATTTAGATAAAAATTTGCAAATTTTAAAAGAAGTTGGAGTAGCAGAAATTTGCAAGGCGACTAAAATCGCTTCTAAAAATATCCATTCTATCTTGGAAAAACGCTATGAGTCTTTATCAAGGGTGCGTGCTAGGGGCTTTATACAAATTTTAGAGCGCGAGTATAAAATTGATTTGAGCGCATGGATGAAAGAATTTGACAAAGTGTGTGTTTTTAAAGAGAGCGTGAGTGAAGAGAAAAATCAAGAAACAGATCCTGAAGAAACAGCAAAAAAACCCCTTAAGGTTGAATTGGATTACAGCATCAATCAAGCCAATACTTCATTATCCAAAAAATCTTCCAAATGGAAGCCCTTTGTTTTGATTTTAGGGGTGATTGTCATTGTTTTGGCGGTCGTTATCATTCAAAACAGCTCTTCTTTAAAAGAAGAAAGAGAGCAAGAAAGCGCTATTAAATCCGGCACTAAAAAGAATTCTTTCAATAAAGCTAATCTTGCAGAAGAAAACAAGCCAGAGACAACGCCTAAGCCAGAAGAAAAACAAGAAAAACAAACAGAACAAGACAAGCAAGAAAAAGAAGCGATCAAAGAATATCCTAATACCATTTATATTATCCCTAAACGAGATATTTGGGTGGAAGTGATTGATTTAGATGAGAAAAAAAACTCTTTTCAAAAAGTTTTTAAAAAAAATTATTCTTTAGAGACCAAAAACCACCGCTTGTTGTTGCGTTTTGGGCATGGGTATCTTATCCTTAAAAACAATAATCAAGCACAAAATTATAACGATAACAAAGCTAGGCGGTTTTTATACGAGCCAGCTAAAGGCTTGACGCTCATCAATGAGGCCCAATACAAAGAACTCCAGCAATGAAAAACCTTTTTTTAGCTTTTATTGTTGGGGGAACGCTATTAAGCGCTGATGCTTTAAACGATAAGATTGAGAATTTAATGGGGGAGCGGGCTTATCATACGAACAAGCTTTTTTTAGAGCGTTTGTTTAAAAATCGTAAGGATTTCTATGCAATGGGGCGTTTGGATTCCTTGAAACTGCTCAACACTCTCAAAGAAAACGGGCTTTTGTCTTTTAATTTTAACAAGCCAAGCATGTTAAAAATCACTTTCAAGGCTTCAAGCAATCCCCTAGCGTTTGCCAAAAGCATTAATAATTCTTTGAGCATGATGGGGTATTCGTATGTTTTGCCCATTAAAATGCAAAGCTCTTTGGGCGAGAATATTTTTTCATACGAGCTTAAAACGGAATACGTTTTAGACCCTAACATTTTGATAGAGACAATGAAAAGGCATGGTTTTGATTTTACAGATATTAGACGGGTGTCTTTAAAAGAGTGGGAATACGACTTTTCTTTACAAGAAGTCAAGCTTCCTAGTGCGAGAGCTTTAGTTTTGAGTAGCGATCCTGTGGAGTTTAAGGAAGCGAGCGGGAAATACTGGCTGAGCGTGAATCAGAATGCGTATTTAAAAATAAGCTCTAATAACCCTTTATGGCAACCCAAAGTGATCTTTTATGATGAAAACTTAAAGATCATTCAAATCATTGCTAAAGAAAACAGACAACAAGAAATCGCTCTTAATTTGCTTGATGGCGTGCGTTTTATCCATATCACTGACGCAAAAAACCCTATCATTTTAAAAAATGGGATTAGCGTGGTTTTTGATGCGATGCCTTAAGTAGGGGATAACCTTATTGACTGGAATAAAACAGCTTACTAATAAGCCCAGATTCTCATTTCTATAAAAAGGACAGCCCACCAATTAATAAACCATACAAAAAATAAATGCGCTAGTGTGTGTAGAGCACCAAGCAATAATGAAATAAAGTGCTACTAACAATAGAAATTCCAAGGCGAGTTTTAAAGATTTTATCTTTTTGCCAAACGCCATTGTAATGACAAAAAATGAGAAAAAATACACGCTTGAAGATGCAAAATGCCTACCCCTATTCCTTAAAGACCAATTCCTAGAAAAGCGGCTTTTGATTTTTCATGTGTAACCATGGGATTTCTTTCTTTTTTAAAAATACCATTAGACCTAACTTTTGTATTGTAAAATGAGAACGCTTTCATTCAACACGCCGATAAAATGATAGCAAGGAGTGAAAAATTTGGCTTTGCTTTTATTGAGCGTTAGTTATAAAAAAATATTGCATTTTTTAAGATCGGATAGTAAAGAGCTTATTCAAGCGGTATTTTTAAAGCGTTCTTTAGGGGGAATTTTAGTTGTAGGGGGGAATTATTTCAAAATACCCCTTATTTCTTTAAGAGAATGGGTTTAAAATAAAGTTTAAACACACAATGTTTTTTATAGATCTAATTCATGCTCTCCACAAACGAACCAAGCGACATTAATTTTTGATAGCGGTTGTCAAGGAAATGAGGATCTTGTTGGATAGTCCTTAGAGCGTCCAAAAAATACTCTTTGATCGTGTTAGCGGCTGAAAATTTGTCTCTATGAGCCCCTTTGCTAGGCTCTAAGATAATATCATCAATAAGCCCTGCTTCCTTTAAATCTCTAGGCGTGATCTTCATCGCTTTAATAGCCACTTCAGTCTTGCTAGGGTCATCCCAAAGAATCGCCGCGCAACCTTCTGGGGATATAACGCTAAAAATGGAATATTCCATCATAGCCAATTTGTCAGCCACCGCAATCGCTAGCGCGCCACCACTGCCCCCTTCACCGATAATTACAGAAATGGTAGGGACTTTTAAGGAAGCGAATTCCTGGAGGTTTTTAGCGATCGCTTCACTCTGACCTCTTTCTTCTGCGCCAATCCCCGGATACGCCCCGGCTGTATCTACGAGCATCAAAATAGGCAAATTAAATTTTTCAGCAAATTTTGCCATTTTCAAAGCCTTACGATAGCCACAAGGGTTAGGCATGCCAAAATTCCTTAAGAGCTTGTTTTTAGTCCCTCTGCCCTTTTCTTCTCCGATCACCACAACCGGAACATTATCAATTTTCCCTATAAAACACACGATCGCTTTATCATCGTTATAGTGCCTATCCCCAAAGACTTCATACTTATCTTTTAAGATCAAATCAATGTAATCCATAGCGTAGGGTCTGTCAGGGTGTCTTGCTAATTGGAGTTTTTGAAAATCAGTGAGATTGGAGTAAATGCTTTTAACTTCTTTGTCCAATCTTTTTTCTAAGATTTCTTTAGCATCTTCATCGCCTCTAATAAGGGCTAATTCAATTTCATTTTGAATCTCTTTAATATGATTTTCAAAATCTAAATAAATGGCCATTCAAAATCCTAACTTTGTAAAACTAGGCTTTTTTGAAAATCACAACACCATTAGTGCCACCAAAACCAAATGAGTTACTCATCACCGCACCCACTTGCTTTTCTCTGGCCGCATTAGGGATATAATCCAAATCACATTCTGGGTCAGGCGTTTCTTGATTGATGGTAGGAGGTAAGATCCCTTGATTCATGGCCATGATAGAAATAACGGCTTCTAACGCGCCCGCAGCGCCCAAACAATGCCCAATCTGCCCTTTAGTGGAGCTAACGGGAGGGACTTTTTCTTTAGAGCCAAACACATTTTTTAGAGCGATGCTTTCATACCAATCGTTATAATGCGTGCTAGTCCCATGAGCATTCACATAGCCTACTTCCACTTTCGCCATTTCTAAAGCCATTTTCATGGCTCTAAAAGCCCCTTCACCCTCAGGAGCCGGGGCTGTGATATGGTTAGCATCGCCGCTCTCGCCATATCCGGCAAATTCTGCATAAATTTTTGCCCCTCTTTTTTTCGCGCTCTCGTATTCTTCAAGCACTAAAGCCCCAGCACCTTCGCCCATTACAAAACCATTGCGATCCTTATCAAAAGGTCTTGAAGCTTTTTTAGGCTCATCATTCCTTGTAGAAAGGGCTTTAATGCTCGCAAACCCCCCAATCCCTACGGGACAAATGGTGGATTCCGCTCCCACGACTAGCATTCTATCAGCCCCATTAAGCAAAATGGTTTTAACGGCTTCAATAATGGCATGAGTGCCTGCTGCACAAGCCGTTACGCTAGAGAGATTAGGCCCTTTAATGCCAAACTCAATGGAAGTGAAACCACCAATCATATTCACTAACGCAGAAGTGATAAAAAAGGGATTGACTTTTCTAGGGCCTTTTTCAAAACAAAAAATGGAATTCGCTTCAATATTGCCTAACCCACCAATCCCAGAGCCAGAGCTTACGCCCATGCGATTTGCCAATTCTTCAGGGCATCTATTGTGAGCGTCTAAAATCCCACTATCTTTCATCGCCTCTCTTGTGGCTTTCAAGGCTAATTGAATGAAACGACCCGCCTTTTTAACATCTTTGGGATTCATCACCTCTGTAGGGTCAAAGTCAGTGATTTCTCCAGCGATACGCACAGGAAACGCGCTCGCATCAAAACTTTCTATGTTTTTGATACCGCATTCCCCTTTAGCGATCGCTAAAAAAGAATCTTCTTTATTTAAACCTAGCGAATTGATCATTCCCATTCCAGTTACTACAATCCGACGCACCAATAGCTCCTCATTTCAAAACTTTAATTCAGTGAAACCGCCCCTTTCTAAAAGTAAGGGGCTTCCTAACTAAAGCATTCCATTGAATGCTAACACGAAAGGCTTTGTTCTTTATAGTCTGCATGGATATTTCCTACCCCAAAAAGACTGGTGGTATTTTAATCTCTTTTAGCTTGAATATAGCCTAACAGCTATGCACTTGCACCTTGCACCCTAAAGGACAGAGTTTTTTGCACTGTTGGGATAAAACTAGATTTTAGCTAAAGCCAAATTTTTGACTAAAACCTGGAGAAAACGCTCCAAGTTAAAAAGATTAAGCTAGTTTATTATCCTCAATATACTTCACCACATCGCCCACATTGACGATTTTTTCCGCTTGCTCATCAGGAATTTCAATGCCAAACTTTTCTTCTAACGCCATGATTAATTCCACGACATCTAAAGAGTCCGCACCCAAATCCTTCACAAATTCCGCTTCTGGCGTAACTTGTGCTGCATCCACATTCAACTGCTCAGCAATAACTGCCTGAATATCTTCAAATAAAGCCATAATTAAAACTCCCTTGTTTTTGTAAAAATTAAATCAACCATCATTGGAGCGTTTATTTTTGCTCCAAAACATCTAAAATCCTATACAACAAATAAATTACAATGAGAAACAATATTAAGTAAATAATCCCCATTTGATAATAACCTCTTTGTTTTAGAATAACCTCATAATGTTAGCATGATTTTCGCCACTTACAAACTTTTATCGCTAAAAGAACCCTTTGTTTAGGACTACATATAAAGCCCGCCATTGACTTTGAGAGTCTCTCCAGTGATGTAACTAGAGTGATCGCTCAAAAGAAACGCTACCGCTTCTGCCACTTCTTTAGCAGACCCTAGCCTGTTTAAAGGAATGTTTTTAACATAATCCGCTTTGAGTTCATCTTTTAAAGTGGCGTTCATGTCGGTTTCTATAAAACCGGGCGTTACAGAGTTGAAACGAATATTCCTTAAAGCTCCCTCATAAGCAAAGGACTTGCTCATCGCAATCATCCCCCCCTTACTCGCTGAGTAGTTTGTCTGCCCCATATTGCCTCTTTCACCAATGATAGAAGCGATATTGACCACGCTCCCAAAACGGCTTTTGCTCATCACCTTTAAAGCCTCTCGGCAACCTATAAACGCTGAAGTGAGGTTATTGTCTATAACATGGTGAAAATCTTCTGTTTTCATTTTGATCGCTAATTTATCGCGCACCACACCGGCGTTATTCACCAAGTAAGACAAACCTCCATCGCTTTGGACAATGGTTTGTATCGCTTCAATAAAATCGCTTTCAGAAGCCGCATCAAATTTAATGACAGCTGCCTTATAGCCTTTTTCTTCAAGCTCATTTTTCAAAGCGTCAGCCACTTCAGCATTACTGCGGTAATTGATCCAAACTTTCAGCCCCATAGAAGCGAGAGTTTTGGCGATTTCGGCCCCAATGCCTTTAGAAGCCCCAGTAATGAGAACATTTTTCCCTGTGAATTGCATTATTCAATAGTCCTTAAATTTTAAATTTGTTCAAGTTCTTATAGTCTTGATTCATAACGCCTTAACATATAAAGACGCTTTAAAACCTTCTTTTTAGCGCTGATTTTTTGTTTTTTGCGTTTTTCAGTCTTAGACTCAAAGAACCTTCTAGCGCGGCATTCTGTTACCACCAAATTGCGATCGGTTTGCTTTTTGAATCTCCTATAAGCTTCATCAAACGCATCGCCTTCTCTAACCTTAATCCCTGGCATACTGCTATCACCTCTTTTCCATAGCTTAAAATCATTGCTTAACAATGGCTACAAATGAAATAGCATTATATAAGACGAATTAACTGGTTGTCAAGAATTTTCACTTTTTTCTAGCAATTTTGTTAATAAGGTTGTAAGGATCAAAGGCAACCGTCATATACACTTGGTAAGATTCTGACCAAGGCAAGCTCCTATCAAAGCCCCCACGCATCGCATTAAGCACGAAGTTGATGCGGACCGATGCGAAGTCGTTTTTCCAATTGTAATACAAATCAAAACGATTATACATGTTGGCTTGAAAGAATGGCACGCCGCGATAAATAGGCGTGGGGCAATAAGAAGGCGTGCAATACATTTCAACATACTGGTATTGGTTATAAAAAGGCATTTCTGGGGTCTTGGCGAAGAAAAATAAATTGTGTATTCCAAAGCCTTTATATTGAATCTCCACATCAAATTGCCCGCCCACGCTGTTCATAAAAGGCACATTTTTGTGAATTTGCCTTAATCGGCTTGATTCAGAAACCATACCAAAACTGGCGTTGAGTTTTTCCATAAAGGGGGCGATGTCTAAAAGGCTTGTCCCTATGTAAGCGTTAAAGTAGAGGCGATCCATAAGATAAATATTATTATTGTCAATCGCTTTTTTTTCATTAAACTGCATGCCATCAGCCCCATTCAAAAGGTATTTGTCTTCGTTATGGAACAAGACAAAATACCCTCCAATACCCAATAAATCCTTAAAGAAATTATAAGCGACAGAGCCGTTCATTTGAAACCTGTCCATTGCGTTCCCATAAGGGTTTCTTCCGAATTTACAAGTGTTGTAACAATTGCCTCCAAACCAATCTAGCATGAACTCCGCATGCCCATAATAGGGTTTTGAAGGCGAATAATGGTTTTGAAATTGCAATAAAAACCCTCTAGCGTTTGGATCTATAAACCAATAATAAGGGGCAAAAATATTCAAACCATACCTTCCTAAGAGGTTTTTCCTGGGAAAAATCCCACCATAAAAAGTAAAACGCTTCCCCCTAGCCTTATAATACATAGTAGGCCCCCAGCGGTAGGGAAAATTAGTGCTGTAGTTATGGAAGTTTTGAAAAAAATACGCCCCCACAGTAAGGCTTTGCTCCACACCTTTTGTATAAAATTGGATCCCAAAATTTGGAGTCAAACGGGTTTTAAGATTGGTGTTAGTATTGACCCAATAAGGCGTTGAGCCTTCATGGTCCATGATAAACATATTGAAACCCAAATTATATTTAAAAATATTCCAGTCAAAAGCGTAAGAATTAACCGCTAACAAACAGACCAGAAAAGAATGTTTTAAAAAGGTGTTTATTGCCACTTGTTACCCCTATGTCATCATTATTTTTGATAAAAAAGCTTATCTTGTAACAAATGGGTATTCTAGCACATCTAAAAATATTTTTCTTTAGATTTAATATAAAATGGCGTTTATTTCATGTTAGAATAGCCGTTATGATATTACTACACACTAACTAAAAAAGGAAATTTTAATGGAATTAGAAAATAAAAATATAAAACCCGGTCGTAAGCGTGTCGCTGTAGATGAGTTGAAACGCAATTTTTCAGTGACTTTTTATCTCTCTAAAGACGAGCATGATGTTTTGAGACGATTAGCTGATGAAGAAGTAGAGAGTGTTAATTCCTTTGTCAAACGCCACATTTTAAAAACAATCATTTACAAAAAAGGCGCTAACCAAGATTCTTCTAGTAGGCTTTAAGCCTACTTTAAGGCGTTCGCTCTTTAAGAGCAACACCCGCTAGAGCATTTAGTTTTAATCCCTACCGATGAGCGATTCATCAAACAAAACCCTTTCCCCTCTAAATAGCGTTTCGCATCAAACCCGGCCACAAACAAGCCTCCAGCAAATAACGCCAAATCTTTAACCACTAACCTTCCAGCCCCAGAAAGCCATGGGAAATGCTGATTGACAAACACTTCTGGCGTTGTGAATAAAAAAGATAGGGTCGTGATCGTCATTCCAGCGACAAGCAAGCCCCCAATCACGCCCATTAAAGGCATCCAAAGCCCTAAAAGCACCAAAATACCTAGGATCATAATCGTGATCCCTAAAGCTTCAGCCACTAAATAAGTGCGGTTTTCTTTATGCCATTCTTTGTTTTCAACGATTTTAGGGTCATCTTGCATTTCTTCTTGCATGGATTGGGATTCAGACATTTTGTGCTGTTTGTATGCGGGTTTTTCAAATTTATACATGAAAGAAAAGAAAGGGGAGTTAGCCACAAAAGGAGCGATCCCTTCGGCTTCATACGGCACAAACTTAAGCCCTCCAATCCAAATAAAAATGATAAAAATAGCTATATGCATCAAATAGCCGCCTAGATTCTGGAGTTTTGTAATCACTTCAAGTAATGATTTTAACGCTTGCATGGTTTTATTCCTTTAGGATATTTTTTATATTGCTAAAAACAGCTTAGAAATGATAGCGCATTATGTTTAATTACGACAAAATCATTACTATTACAAGAAATAACGATCAAAAACACCCATTTTCAAAAACACTCATGTCCAAAACACTCATGCCAATATAACGCACCGCACCTTTATAAAAAATTTCATCATTTTTTAAAGAAAGTTCTAAAGATTCGTTGCTTTTAGGGATGAGAGCGGCTTTTTCAGGCGTGTTATAAAAAATGCGCGCGGCGATAAAAACCGCCGCCATGCCCGTCCCGCAAGCTAGCGTGAAATCTTCAACCCCTCTTTCATAAGTTTGTAAAAAAATCGTCTCTTTATTTTCTATAAAAGCGATGTTAATATTAGCGTTAAACGCATGCCTTAAAGCCCTTAATTCCAGCGTGTTAAGGGAATTTAACCACTCTTTATTTTTCACAAATCCCACTAAATGCGGCACTCCTGTATCTATGAGGTAGAAAGTAGGGATATTTTCTAAAACGCTGTCGTTGGTGAAAAATTTTTCGCATCTTAAAGCGGGTATGGTGTCTAGGATTTTGTAGTTACCAAGATTGCTCTCTATGATATTGGGCTCTTCTATGCAAATAGAAATCTCTCTTTTTCCGGCTAAAAAAACATGGTTTTTAGAGGCTATAGCATGCTGGTAGGCAAATAACCCCACGCAACGGCTCGCATTCCCGCACATGCCAGCTTTAGATCCGTCTGAATTGTAAAAATCCCATTCGTAGTCATAATCCTTACTCGGTAAAACGACTACAAGCCCATCAGCCCCAAAACCCTCATGCCTATGGCACACCTGTTTGGCTAAATTTGAAAAATCTTTTTTTTTGAAGCTTTGAACGATTAAAAAATCATTCCCGCTCCCTGAATATTTGTAAAACACCATCTAATATAAGCCTTTTTGATTTTAATTATAAGTTAAAAGAGGTTTTTTATCCTTAAAAGAGCGTTTTTTAGCTAACATTTGATAATTTTTGGTTCAGTTTAATGGGGATAATTTTATGAAAGCTCAGTATTTCTTCTGGATTCTTTTTTTGATTGGTTTTTATTGGATGATCTATTTGTATCAAGATTTTTTAATGGACGCATTGATCGCTGGGCTTTTGTGCGTGGGGTTTTTTCAAGTGAAAGTTTTTTTAGATAAACGCTTTTTCAATATTGCCAGTTCGTTTTTATGCGTTTTGGTTTTAGCGAGCGTTTTGATCGTGCCGTTGTATTTTATTGTTTATAAAAGTTCTAATATCATTTTTGAAATCAATTTTGAAAAATTTTCAGCCCTAATCAAATGGCTTAAAGGGACAATTACCGAAAATTTATCGCATTTTCCCACCATTCATGATGGAGTGAGCAAGTTTTTAGAAAATTTTAACGCCACTTCAATCACGGGCTATTTGCTGAAAATAAGCAGCTATGTGGGAAAATACAGCTTGAAACTCATTACAGACGCTTTGTTTATCTTGGGGTTGTTGTTTTTCTTTTTTTACTATGGGGAGAGATTTTATCGTTATTTTTTGGGGGTCTTGCCTCTTGGAATCAATCAAAGCAAAAAGATTTTTGAAGAAGTGGCTGGGATTTTACGCATCGTGCTTTTAACTTCTCTCATCACGGTTATTTTAGAGGGCGTGGCGTTTGGGGCGATGATCGTATGGTTTGGGCATGACGGCTGGTCTTTAGGGATTTTATACGGCCTGGCGTCTTTGGTGCCGGCTGTTGGGGGGGCTTTGATTTGGATCCCCATAGCGATTTATGAGCTTTATCATGGGAATGTGAATGAGGCGATTTTTATCGCTTTGTATTCCATTTTATTGATTAGCGTGCTGATTGATAGCGTGATCAAGCCAATTTTAATCGTCTTCATCAAAAAAAGAATCTTTAAAACCACCCTTAAAATCAACGAAATGCTGATTTTCTTTTCCATGATTGCTGGGATTTCACAATTTGGTTTTTGGGGGATTATTGTAGGGCCTACTATCACGGCGTTTTTTATTGCGTTACTGCGATTGTATGAAAATTACTTTATCCAAAACGATCAAAAAGCATGCGAATGAAAGTCCTATGGCTCACAACGAAATTTTTAAAAATGATAAGAGTGAGTTATAGAAATAACCATTGAAGAATTTTCAAACACCTCATTCAATGCGAACGCAACTTTAAACCCATAATAGATACAAATTTCATTTTTTATAGCGGATCAAAGGGTAGGAGCAGTTTTTGCATAAAAGTTCTAACGCTTCGCCCTTTAAAAAATGGGTTTTGATAGCCATAGCTTTTTGGCTCTTTAAAACATCTTTTAAGGGCGTATGATTTAAATCCCCAAGGCTGATATTAGCTTGCGTGTCCATGCAGCACGGCACGACAACGCCATTAGATAAAATAGCGATTTGCTTGATTAATCCGTAACAATAGGGGATCTTTGATTTTTGGTTTAAGGGATTTTGGGCGTTCAAATTCGGCCATTTAAAGGTTTTTTGGATATTCAAAAAACTTTTTTTAAACAAACGAGCGCGCCCTTGCGTTTTTAAACCCTCTAAAGAAACACATTCAAAGCTTTCTAAAAAAGGCTTGATCAAATTCTGGTGTTTCTCAAGGGTGCTGTCTTGAATGCGTAAATTCAAAAACACTTCGCTGTTTTTTTCAAATTTGTAGCGGCAAAATTCTAAAATTTTTTGGATATAGCGGTGCTGGTTGATTTTGTTGTGATTGTCTAGCCCTGCGTCCAAAGAAATAGAAATTTGATAGATTGCATCGTGTAAAAGCGTCTCAAAATCGTGCCAATACACCCCACTAGTAACCAAATCCACTTTCAAAGAAAAGCGTTTAGCGGTGTTGAGATAGTGGTTTAAATTGTTGAGTTTGCAAGGATCGCCTAAGACATGCAAGGTGATAATTTGGGTTAAAAGGGCCGCTTCTTCACAAACTTTTTCAAACAATTCTAAGGGCATCACGCCTCTGATATTTTTGGGGTTAGGGCAAAAACCACATTGCAACCCGCAAATATCGCTTAACTCTATATAGATCTTTTTAAAAAGTTTCTTACTGGGTGTCAATTCAGAAAATAGTAACGCTTGTTTGAAAAGACACTAGACATTGAAGCGAAAATGCAACACATCGCCATCTTGAACGATATAATCCTTACCTTCAATGCGTAACGCTCCCTTTTCTTTCGCTCCGGCTTCGCCCTTATAAGCGATAAAATCATCGTAACTGATGGTTTCAGCTCTGATAAAGCCTTTTTCAAAATCCTTATGGATCACCCCAGCAGCCACAGGCGCGCTAGAGCCTTTTTTAATGGTCCATGATCGCACTTCCTTGACTCCAGCGGTAAAGTAATTGATCAAGCCTAATTCCTTAAAACTCAAACGAATGGTCTTTTCTAGCCCGCTTTCTTCTACGCCTAAACTTTGCAAAAATTCTTTGACTTCATCTTCACTCATAGAAACCATTTCTTCTTCTAATTTAGCGCACAAGGCAACAAACTCGCTATTTTGATCTTTGGCATAATTTTGGACTTTTTTAGCATGCTCATTGAGAGCGTTTAAATCTTCTTCGCCCACATTAGCGGCATAGATCATTTTTTTATTAGATAAAAAACGCAATTCCTTGTCCAATTCTAAAAAAGCCTCGCTTGCATTCAAAGGAAAAGTTTTTGCTGGCTTTAATTCTTCTAAATGCGTTTTTAAACTCAAAGCGCATTCTAAAAGATTTTTAGCGTCTTTTGAGCTTTTTAGGGCTTTTTGCAAGCGATCGATCCTTTTGTCTAAAGTGGCAATATCCGCTAAAATCAACTCCAATTCAATGATCTCTATATCGTTTAGGGGGTCAATTTTATCGTTCACATGCGTGATATTGTCATCTTCAAAACAGCGCACCACTTGCAAGATCACTTCGCATTCCTTGATATTGGCTAAAAATTGATTGCCTAAACCCTCCCCTTTGCTCGCTCCCTTAATCAATCCGGCAATATCCACAAATTCCACCACAGAATGCAAAATGCGTTCAGGCTTTATTATTTGAGCCAACGCATCAAGCCGCCTATCAGGCACATTCACGATGGCTTTATTGGGTTCAATGGTGCAAAAAGGGTAATTCGCGCTCTCTGCGTTTTGGGTTTTAGTGAGCGCGTTAAAGGTGCTGGATTTGCCCACATTAGGCAAACCCACAATGCCTACAGACAAGCCCATTTCAAGCCTTTTTCAAAAATTCTTCCACAAAAGCTGTGCATGCCCTAACCCCGGCCCCACTCGCTCCAAAGCTATTCACATCCCATTCTTTTTCCACATAAGCAGGGCCTGCAATGTCAATGTGTAACCACTTATCCTTAAACTCATCTCTAATAAATTCATTTAAAAACAAGCCCGCTGTGATCGCACCGCCATAGCGTGAAGAAGAAATATTGCACACATCAGCGATTTTAGATTCGATCAATTTCTTTAAATGGCGGTTAAAGGGGAGTTTGGCTAATAATTCGCCGGATTCTAACCCTGAAGTTTCAAAGAGATTTTTTAACTCTTCATTATGCCCCATGATCGCTGAAGTGAATTCACCTAAGCCCACAACGCATGCCCCAGTAAGGGTCGCAAAATCCACGATCACATCAGGGCTTAAGTCTTGAGCATAGCTCAAGCAATCCGCTAAAACCAAACGCCCCTCAGCGTCGGTATTGCGCACCTCTATGCTCTTGCCTTCTTTGGAGATTAAAATATCATCCGGTTTATAAGCGGCCGGGCCTATCATGTTTTCTGTAGCCCCAATAATGCCATGCACTTCAGCCTCCACGCCCAGTTTGGCTAACGCGTTTAAAAGCCCAATCACCGCAGAGCCACCGCCTTTATCCGCTTTCATGGTAACCATGTAATCGGCCGGTTTCAAGCTCAAACCCCCGCAATCATAAGTCAAGCCCTTACCCACTAAAGCGATTTTTTTCTTCGCTTTTTTGGGCTTATAGACTAGATGGATCAAGCGGGGAGGATTGACGCTAAGAGAGGCTTTATTGACCGCTAAAAAGGCGTTCATTTTCTTTTCTTCTAAAAATTTTTCATCATGAACATGGATTTCTAAATGGTTTTCTTTAGCCACTTTTTGCGCCACTTCAGCCATATAAACCGGAGTGCCAATCATAGGGGGGGTATTGACTAGATCCCTAACGATATTCAAGCTTTCTGTCATGATTTCAGCGTATTTTAAAGCTTCTTTAGCGCTCTTTTCTAAAGAATTTGCGCAAGTTTTTTCGCAAGGCTTGTGCAATTCTAAAGCGACGATTGCTTCTTTTAAAACGCTTTCTTTTTTGTTGGATTTAAAAGTGTCGTATTCATACAAGCCTAATTTCAAGCCCAAAAACAACGCTTTCAAGTTTTCTAAAAGCGCGTTATCTTTAGAATGCACTCCGCAAGTATAAACCCCTACTTTAACGCTTTTAAAAGCGAGTTTTTTAAGGGCACGAACGGCTAAACATGCGCTCTCTCTTAACAAATGCACATCGTCTTCTTTAACGCCCGCATACAAGATTTTATTTTCTTGGTCCAAAAACACGCCTTCGCCTTCGTATTTAAAGGTTTCTAGCAATTCTTTATTTTTGACCCAAGCGTGATCAAAATCCTTATTGATAATAAAAACCAAACCGCATTCAGCTTTTGCGTTTTCAAAGGTGGTTTTTTCTAATTTGATTTTCAACATAAAGTCTCCTTTTTTAATTTCATATCTTCCAAGAATTGTATTGAAATCTAGCGGTTTTTCTTACTATAGTATTGGAAATACCATAGAACCAACGCTAAGAAAGATACTAATAGTAATATTAGCGCATAAGGGTGTTTTTTAAGCCACTCTAACGCATGCAATAACTCTTCTCCTAAACACCACGCTAGAATAATGGTAATGCTCGCCCACACCATCGCGCTAATGAGATTGATGATAGCGAATTTTAAAGCGCTATAGCGCGTGAGGCCTATGCTAATAGGAATGATGGTGCGCATGCCATACATGTAGCGTTGGATAAAAATGATAAACCAGCCGTGTTTTTGCAACAATAAATGGGCTAGGGCTAGTTTTCGGCGTTGTTTTTCTAGCTTTTTTTGGATGTAGGCTTTATTGGTGCGGCCGATGTAAAAATAGATCTGATCCCCCACAAAACCCCCAATCCCTGCGACTAAAATGGCTAACCCTAAATGCATATGACCGGTATAGCTGGCAATCCCTGCTAAAATTAACCCAATTTCGCCTTCTAAAATGCTCCACCCAAATAAAATGAGATACCCCCAAGTCGCTGCATGCTGATTCCATAAGTCAATGATGTATTCTTCCAAAATTCACCCTTATTCTAGCACTCTAACAAACAAAAGGTTTTCACTCGCTCTTCTAAAAGTTGGATACCCGGTAATTCTTTTAACCCTATCAAAAAGCATGCTTCTATGCATTCGGCTTGTAGGGCTTTGATAAGCTCAAGGCTCGCTAAAGCTGTGCCTCCAGTGGCTAATAGATCATCAATTAACACCACCCTTACCCCCTTAACCCCCCTAAAAGCGTCGGAGTGGATTTCTATGCTGTCGCTCCCGTATTCTAGGCTGTAGCTTTGAGATAGGGTGTGCGCGGGGAGTTTGCCCTTTTTCCTCACAGGCACAAAACCCACCCCAAGTGCATAAGCGAGAGCAGAGCCTAAAATAAACCCTCTCGCTTCAATGCCCACGATAAAGTCTATATTGAGAGCGAGATAGCGTTTTTTGAGCGCGTCAATGAGCTTGCTAAAGAGTTTAGGGTAGTTGAGTAGTGTGGTAATGTCTTTGAATAAAATCCCTTTTTTAGGGTAATCTTTCACTTCTCTGATGCTTTGTAAAAGTTCTTCTTTGAGCGTTTCATTCATTTTAATATCCTTTAATATAACTGATTGGTTGTATAATTTTGATTTATTATAGCGTTTTTAAAGGAGAGCTTCTATTTTTTGCTCCAATTCTTTAATACGATTTTTATATTTATCCGATTCGCCTTTGTATTCAGAGTTGCGCTGTTTAAGGGCTTTTAGTTCTGTTTTTAACGAGCTCATTTCTTGGGTAAGAATGTCAATATTGCCTAAAGCCCTTTGGAGTTGCAACTGGTGTTTTTGGATCAAAATTTCAGCTTCTTGTAAGGTGAGCTTCATGGATGCGTTGGTGCGTTCTTGCCGTTTAGCCACGGTTTTAAAAAAGAAAGTGCGCACACCCATATAAAGGATAAAAACAATAGCGATAGTGATGATAAACCATTGGGTGAACATGCCTATTAAAATATCCTTTTTAACGAAACGATGTAATTATACTATATTAGGTTTATGATTTCAGCGATTCATCTAGTTTTTGGATGCGCAACACATGACGGCCTTGTTCAAATTCTGTAGAGAAAAACGCTTCTAAAATGCTTTCCACCACGCCAATACCGCTAATCTTTTCGCCCAAACACAAGACATTAGCGTTATTGTGCAAGCGAGTCATTTTAGCCATGTAAGCATCAAGGCACAAAGCGGCTCTAATACCCTTAAAACGATTAGCGCCCATGCTCATGCCTATCCCTGTAGCGCACACTAAAATGCCATAGCTTTGCGCATTTTCTAGGACCTTTTGGCACACTAACTTTGCGTAATCAGGGTAATCCACTCTCATAGCGGGTAAAAAAGCTTGGATCTTAAAATCCTTGTCTTCTAAAAAATGTTGGACAAACTCTGCAAGATGCAACCCTGCATGATCGCTTCCTATAAAAATTTGAGAAGGCTTTAAGGGCTTATTCATAAGCTCTCCTTGATGAAAGATTAAGAAAGGAGTAAGTAAAATAAAAATCTTGTGGGTGCATGGATAAAAAACTCCGATAAAGGGGGGATAAACAAAAAGATAAACACTACCAACAAGCCGTAGCGTTCCATTTTAGAAAACCATTCCAATAAAAACGCACTTTTAAAATGCAACGCTAAAAAGCCTAACGCTTTGGAGCCGTCTAAGGGCGGGATAGGGAGGCTATTGAAAACGCCTAAGACAAGATTATAAAGAATGCCTTGAATGAGAAAGGTTACTAAAGCGAGCTGATAAAGGTTCAATTCATTGATGCTTAAAGCGTTGATCCCTAGTTTTTGGAAGCTCAAATGCGTGATGGAAGCGAGCAGAACGGCCAAGATGAAATTATAAGCCACCCCGGCTAAACTCACCACTACGCATGCCAGAGAGCCTTTTTGAGAAACAATATAGCGCATATCCACGGGCACGGGTTTAGCCCACCCAAACAAAAAAGGGGCTTGAAAAATGAGTAATAAAGCCGGTAAAAGCACCGATCCCATCATGTCCAAATGCCTGATAGGGTTTAAACTCAAACGATTAGCGTCTTTAGCGCTCCTGTCCCCAAATAAAAACGCGCTCAAGCCATGCATGATCTCATGCCCTATGATAGCGATTAAAAGGGCTAGAATCTTCATTAAGGTGGTGATAAAACTTTCTAAAGAGGAATCAAAAAATTGCACAAAAAACCTTAAGGCGTTGCTTTTTCTTTTTTAATGATTTTTTCTAAGCCTTCAACGCTTTTAAACATGCGCTCCCAACGCACCAGATAGCGTTTTTTGGGGTTATTTTCTGCGTCCATTTCCAGGCTATTTTTTAAACTCAAACTGAAATAAACAATCCATGGCGAACCCACGATGTTTTTATAAGCCACACTCCCCCAAAAGCGCGAGTCGCTAGAATTATCTCTGTTATCGCCGATCATGAAAAATTCATCGTTATTGATTTTCTTGTAAAATACCTTTTCGCCCTCCATTTGAATGAGTTGCATGCTGATATTGGCTTCTGCGCCTTGAGTGGCTAACTGCTCCATTAAGTGGAAGGTTTCATTGTCTTTTTGGTAATGGATACCCGGATGCTCACTTTTATAAGGGTTTAAAACAAAAATTTTACCCATAAATTCTTTAGTCATGGCGTTAGGGTAATGTTTAGCGATGTAATTTTTGTCTGTGTCGCTTTCAAAAGGGTGCAAATAAAGCCCCTCATTAGTGAATAACACCTCATCGCCTCCAATGGCAAAATTCCTTTTGACATAGTAAGATTTTTTTTCATGGGGAGGGATAAACACCACCACTTCGCCGCGCTTAGGGCGATCCCCCTCTATCAAATGCCCGTTATTTTTAAAATCAGGCATAACAGGGAGCTCAATCCATGGGATTTTAGGAATGGGTATGCCGTAAGAAAATTTTTTGACAAAGAGCATGTCGCCCTCATAGAGCGTGCCTACCATAGAGCGAGAGGGAATGATAAAGGCTTGCGCGATAAAAAAGATAACCAACAGCACAATAGTGATCGTTCCTACCCAACTGGAGCAAAACGCATAAACAGAGCGTAAAAATTTCATTTAAAGTCCCTTCCTTTGTTGTTTTTCAAAAGCGATGAGAGTGTTTTCTAAAAGCGAAACAATCGTCATAGGCCCCACGCCTTTAGGCACAGGGGTGATAAAACCGGCGACTTTTTGCGCGTTGTTAAAATCCACATCGCCCACGATACGCCCATCATTCAAATGATTGATCCCAATATCCACCACTACAGCCCCTTTTTTTAACATGCTCGCTTTAATCAAATCAGGCTTACCCACACCCACGCAGACAATATCAGCGTTTTGGGTGTAAAAGCTAATGTCTTTAGTCAAAATATGGCACACGCTCACGCTAGCCCCAGCGTTTAACATGAGCATGCTCAAAGGTTTTCCAATGATATTGCTCGCCCCAATAATCGCCACATCCTTACCCTTGATTTCAATATGATAATGCTCTAAAAGACGCATCACGCCCATAGGGGTAGCTGGCAGAAACGATTCTTTTTGAGTGCAGAGCTTGCCGATATTAAGGGGGTGGAAACCATCCACATCTTTATTGGGGTCAATGGCTTCTAAAACCATTTTAGTATCAATGTGTCTGGGTAGGGGGAGCTGGACTAAAACGCCTGAAATGTTTTGATCGGTATTGTAATCTTTAATCAAGGACAGCAATTTGGCCTCAGTAATATTTTCTTGGAGGGTTTTTAAGTCAAAATCCATGCCCACCCTTTCGCATGCTTTGATCTTCATATTGACATAAGTGATACTAGCGGGATCTTTCCCCACTAAAATCACGGCTAGTTTGGGGCGTTTATGCGTTTGTGCGGTTATTATTTGGATTTTATTTTTCAAATCTTTTTCTATATCATAAGCTAGCGCTTGCCCGTCTAATAAAACAACGCCCGTGTTTGGCATGCTTATTGTCCTTTATCCATTAAAATCCTATTATTGTAGCAAAAATCATGCGTTTAATGGAATTAAAAACTCAGTTTGTCAATCTTTAAGATTAGCCCCATGATAGAGCAAGTAATAACTGAGAGCTTTTAAGGATTCTAATTGCTGGTAAAACTGAGAAGCTTCTATTTTGTCGTTTTGTTTATCCTTTTGTTCTTTGTAATTTTCGTTCAAATACCTTAACCCCAAACTGGGGTTATAAAAATAATCTTTGGTAGCGATCGCTTCATAACCCAGCGCGTAATTGGGGTGGCTTGGAGGGTTTGTTGTATTGTTAGAAAATAAAGGCTTTCCAAAACTCACAAATTGAAAACCTTTAGGAGCGACTAGTTCAACAATCGTAGGAGCGATGTCCAAATGCGATCCGACTTGACTGATTTTTTCAGGCTTTAAAGTAGGGGCGAACAAAATAAGCGGCACGGATTTAATCGTATATAAATCGTTTTTAGCGTATTCATAACTCCTGTCAAAATGATCCCCTGTGATGATAAAAAGCGAGTTAGGGAATTTTTGGCTGGCTTTTTGGATGAAATTGACTACCACTTTGTCATACCAGTAAATATGCCCTAAAGAATTAGCGTCCGGTAGATTTTCTGCTTTGGGGGTGTTTTCCACAAATTTTTGGATTTTTTCTAAAGGCACGCCAAAGGCTTTGAGATTCACATTTTTGATCGCGTGGTTGCTTAAAGTCATGACCATGCTGAAAGTTTTTTCATTGGGGTTGGTGTTTTCTAAAATATAGTCAAATAAAATATTATCATGCACTCCCCAGTTGCTTTCTATGGGCTTAGGGTAGGGCTTGTTTTTGGCAAATTCTAAGAGGTGGTTATTGAAATAAAGGGCGTGAAAACCTTGTTTTTTGGTGAAACTAGTTAGTTTGTTCCAAATCCCGCTACCCCCATAATAAAAGTTGTTTCTATAACCCAGAGTTTTTGTGATATTGCCAATCGCCATAGGAAAGCTAGGAAGAATCACTCCTGAATTGACTAAATTATTATCATTGATATAAGGCAAGCCTGTGATTTGGACATCTAGGCTTTTAACGGTCCGTGGGGCGCTTTCAATAAAAGCAGAAAGCATGTAGGCATGCTCTTTTTTAACCAAATCTTGTAAAGCGCTCGTTAGCCCTATGGCGTCAAATTTTGGATCAAAATGCCATGAACTCAAAGACTCTGAAACGATATAAAAAACATGTTGAATGGTTTGATTGGAATTGTTGCGGCTTGTTTGAGAAAGCAACTCATAGAGGTTGTTTGAGGGGTTTTCTTTAAGATTGAAATAATTTTTCGCCACTTCTAGGGGCGATCCTTTAGCAAAATCGCTGAATTTAAGGTTATGGCTTTGTCTGTAATTGCGTGCCAAAAGATAAAGGTTGCGAAACGCCCCGGGGGTAATTTTCATTAAAAAAGGATCTTTGGCTGGCTCTATGCTGAGATCTAAAGACGCGCCAACAAAGCTCAATTGCGCGTTAATGTAAAACATTTGCATGAGTGCAAAAAGCGTAAATAAAATGAAAGTTTTAAGGGGTTTGGTGGCTTGATAAACATTGGGTTTAAAAAGGGCGTTTTGGAGTTTGAAATAGATAAAAGAGATTAAAACGCTAAGGATCACAAAGAGTGAAAAACTGGAAAAAATAGGGTATTCCCCGCTCATTTTTAAAATCGTGAGCGTGTCTTCATGCAAAAATTCCAATAAATTTTCATCAAACACATTCCCATAAATGCCATAATAAACAATGTTTGCAATGTTTAAAAACAGGATAATAGCGATAGAAAAATACGCCGTAATATTAAGCATTTTGGTTTGGTGTTTAGGGGCAAATAACCCCAATAACCCGATGATGATAAAAAGAATCGCTAAGCTTGAAACCACACGATTATCGTATCTTGCTCCATTGAATAGGGTTTTGATGATTTCATCAAAAATAGGGTTTTTTAAAGCATGCTTATAATAGCCAGTATAAAGGATAAAGCCGATACGATTAAACACAAACAACAAGCTCATAAAAAAGGTGAAATAAAAACCTTTTAAAAAAAGCGAAAAAAGGGCATGGGATAGGGATTTCATGAGCGTTAATACAACCTTTTTTTAACAAGAGATAAAGTCTTAAAAAAGACAAAAAGAAGCAAGGGGAAATCCAATAAAGAATCTAAAATTTGAAAATTAGAACGCATTAAAAGCGAACTGGATAACGCCACTAAAGCGATCACGCCTAATAAGGGACTGCTCAAAAACAAACTGCCACAAAAAAGCGCGCTAAAAATAAGAGAAGCCATGAAATGATGATAAATTGAAAAAGGCAAAAACCCTAAAATATCTATCAAAAGCAACAGATTGAAAAACAGCATGACGCTATAAGATTGCAAGGTTTCTAAAGGGGGCTTTTGGAGGAGGCGGCAAGAAAAGAGCGCATAAGAAAGGATCAAAAGACAGCTAAAGGGGCTTAAGGGGGCTGTAAAACTGCTTAAAAAGGCGTTGAGCGATAGAGAGTCTTTAAAAGCGGTATTGCTTAAAATCACGCTTACAAAAGAGAGTGAAAATCTCAAACCCAATGGCTTATTTTTGAAAAAAAAGAAAATTAAAAAAAGCCATACAAAACTCAGCGTGTAAGAAGAATGTATAAACATGACTAATCACTTGAGAAGGGATTTTAAATAAGCCATATTAAAACGGATGTGCTTGATATGAGAGCGGTTGTAGGTATAGACAATATCTATAAAATGAGAATTAAGACTATAGCTTGGGTAACTCACTTCATTTGCTTTATCTAAAATTTTTAAGGTTTTAAAAGAGTTTGAGTTTTCTAATTTAGAAAGCAAGAGTTCTTTACGACGCAGTGATGAATCGCTAGGGTTGTGGATCAAATACAATTCTTTGTTTAAATTGATCAAGTTCAAAGCGTCATTCAAGTTTTTCAAATTCGTAAGCATGGGTTTTTGCCAAGCGGTGGGGGTTTTACAGGTTTCTAGCATGAGGCTATCTTTAAAAGAATGGTTTCTAAACGCCATGACAGCGCAGTCTTTAAAGGGGGTTAGGCTTGGCTGGAGCTGGTGGTTTAGGGCATTAGGCCTTAAAAGCTCTCTTGGGTTATTGTGTTTGTCAAATTTCAACAACAAGGGGTATTGGGTGGCTAATTCGTGGTAAAGCGGTAGCATAAACCCGCCATCAGTGGTGTTTAAAGGCTTATTCCTTATCAAATGGCTTAAGTTTAAAAAAGGGCTTAAAGAGAGTTTTTGCACAAACTTAAAGTGAATCGGCTCTAAAGCGCTTTCAAGTTGATAGATTTTAGAAGTGGCCCACCCGCCCATGCTCACCCCTACGACAAACAACAAAATTTTATCGCCATGCAAAAAAAGCAAGGGGTTACCTAGTTTTTTGATGTATTCATGCGAATAATAAGAAAGCTCTTCTTTGGTTAAAATGATGAAGGCTTCACTCCAGCGATTGATCTTGCTGTCAAAAAGATTCGCGCTGATTGTCACATCCCTTGCCCCTTCTTTAGTGCCGCTAAAATAAGCGCTCAAAAGGTTATCGTTAGGCAAGCTGATTAAAGCGCTCGCATGCACGCTTAAAGCACCATCTGGTTTAGGGATAGTGAATTGTGTGAAATAGGGGGGGCTTTTGGTTGAAAGGGTTTGATTGTGCAAAAAAGCATAGGGGGGGGTTTGGTGCTTCATTATAATTAAAAATAAAACGATAAAAAGCCCCACAAAAAAGGCGGCATGTTTTAGGCGATTTCTTGAATGTTCCAAGATAGCGTTTCGCCCCCTCTTAAGATAGCGATTTTTTCATTCAAACAAAGCGTGTGCGTGGGGACTATAAAGGGTGTTTTAGACAAACGCACCTTTTTAGCTGGCAAATTGTCTGGTGCATAGATTTTTTTAGCGTTATCGCTGATAAAGGCTTGCAAGTTTTCTAAAGCGTTGTGTTTTTCAAAAAGTTCGCACAACGCAGGCAACAAAATAGGGGCAGAAAAGATGCCTGCTGGGATGTTAGCGCTATGCTTTTTAGAGATAAAATGCGGGGCGCTATCAGAGCCAAAAGAGATTTTAGGGTGGGCTTTTAAAGCAAGGGATAAAAGCCTTTCTTGGTCTTTTTTGGTTTTGATTAAAGGTTTGCAAAAACAATGCGGGTTCAAACTCCCCCCTAATAAATCATCTAAGGTCATGCTGATATGGTGTAAGGTTAAAGTCGCATAGAGGTTGTCATGCTTTTCAATTAAAGCGATACTGCGCCAATCGCTCAAATGCTCTATAATGATTTTGAGTTTAGGGAATGAAAGGGCGAAAGTTTCTAAAACGCTATGGCATAAAAATTCTTTATCCAAACAAAACCCGGCTTGTTCTGCGTGGATGCATAAAATAAAGCCTAATTTTTGGGCGTTTTCTAAAATCTCTAAAGTTTTCTCACCCAACAAATCCGAAGTGCCGTTTTGCGCGTTTGTGGTCATGCCTTTGGGGTAGAGCTTTAAAAACCTGATGCCTTTTTCTTGGGCGCGTTGCAATTCTTCTAAAGTCAAGCCATCATTAAAATACAAACTCATTAAAGGCTTGAAGTTTGAAGAATGGTTTAAAATTTCTTCTTCGTATTCAAGGGTGGTTGGAGTGTTGATTAAGGGCTTACTGAGGTTAGGCATGATCACCGCAACGCTAAAAGGCTCGCTAGAATATCTTAACACCGCTTTTAAAAGTGCGTTTTCTCGCACATGCAAGTGGGCGTCTATAGGGTCAAAAAGCGTGATCTCCATTTCTTAATTGCCCCCTAAGTAATAACGCACTCTAATGCGAATGAGGGTTTTAGTTTTGGGGCGTGGGTAATCCTTATAAGCGATCTGAATGGTCTTTAAGGTGTTGTCATCAAGCATTTTGTATTCAGAGCCAATGATGATTTTAAGATCGCTAATATCGCCATTAGGGTGCAAGTAAAACTCTACCGCATTCGTCCCGTCTTGCCCTAAATAAGCCGCCACTTGAGGGTATTCTAAATATTTTTGCGTGATGCGCCCAATATCCCTTAAATTATTCCTGATGAAATCTTTTTCGGCTGTGCCTAAATCCCCAAATTCTTCGCCATACAATTCATCAATATCCCTCCTGGTTTGGTTATCCAAGCCTTTATTATTTTCTTGTCTGGGTGGCGCAACTTCTTTAGGCAAGAAAGAAAGCTGATTGGGGTCAAATTCTTTTTTGACAGGTTTTTTCTCTTCCACTTTTTTCTGCTCTACTTTTTGCTCTACTATTTTTTTCTCTTCTTTTTTCTCCTCTACTACTTTTTTCTCTTCCACTTTTTCCACTTTTTTAAGAGCCTTATGTTTGTGATTGGGCTTTTTGGGTTCAGGTTTGGGTTTTGGTTTAGGCTTAGGCTTTTCTATAGGTTTTGGCGGGGTTGGCGGAATGGGTGGGGTTGGGGGTGTGGGAGGTTTTTGGGGGCCAGCCAGCGTGGGTTTAGGAGCGCCTTGGGTGTTTTTACTGGGATCTTGTGAATGGCCTCTTTTTAAAATCAATAAATTTTTAGGATCCACTTTAACGAGTTTGGGTTTTGAAGGAAAAAAATCCCCTCTGTGTTCAAATAAAAAATAAATCAACCAGTGTAACAATACAGACAGAATGAGAGAAAAGAAAAAATTCCTGTTAGAATGATCCACAGGGTCAAAATTTTTCCCTAACTTAGCAGGTTGTAGTTTAGAATTTTCCGGCATATAAATTTCCTAATTTTGAATTCTTTATATTATTTTCAGCTTCTTTAATCAGTTCTTCTTTAGATGTTTTTGGGCTTATTTTGTCTAAAAGCAGGCTGTATTTATCGCTTAGTAAGACCAAGTAACGCTCCTTATTGGTTTCTATGGAAATGATTTTATGGTTCGCATCAACACGACCCAAAACACTAATTTCTAACTTAAGATCTTTTGTAGAAAAAGACCCTTGTGCAGGAACAATTTTTTTTTTGATTATATACAATATTAAGAGTAAGGCAACAATAACTGCTAACGCCTTATAAGCATGGCTTAAATCCAGTGGGGGTTTTAACTCTAGAGTGTTTAAGGGGCTTTTGGCTCGCTCTTTTTCATCTCGGCTTGCGAGATTGGCATGCTGAGGTTTTTCTTCATGGTTAGGCGGTGGGGCTAAATGAAACCCTTTTGGCAAAAAAAGAAAGCGGATCCGTTTTTTATCCTTGCTGTTTGAAGCTTGGATTTCTAATTCCACTTTAGCTTTTTTAGACAAGAGATAGATGTCATTTTGGTAGGAAAACATTTCTAAAGCATTCAAAGAAGCTTCTTTAAAATCCATGGTTTTTTTAGAATCCAGTTTAGCGTTTTTTAAAACGATCACCTTTTGCCCTTCAACTTCCATGATTTTAGGCGTTTTGTTAAACGGCGTTTCAAAAGTGAGCGTGGTTTGCACGGCTTTTATAGGTGGTGTTGCTGAAGCGTTTGAGTCAGGTTGGACTTCTTTTAATGCATTTTGCCAATGCACTAGTTTAGTGGGGGCGTCATCATTTAAAGGTATTTTTTCTTCAGCCAGTAACATAAAAGTAGCGCTCAATAACAAGAATAACAATCTCATGAATTTTTAGCGAGATAATACACAATGGCGTTAGAATCAAGGATTTCATTCAAACGAATGGCTAAATTCCTTTCAAAAACCATCACCTCACCCTTACCAATAACCCGCCCGTTCACAAAAGTATCCACGCTCTCTCCGGCGGGTTTTTGCAAATCAATCACAGAGCCTTTTTCAAAACGCAAAATTTGCAATAAAGGGATTTGCGTAGAGCCAAGTTCTGCGCTAAAAACAATCTCCATGTCTAAAAGGTTTTTATAATCGCAAATGAGTTCTTCTAAATAAGTGGAAAGCTCTAGTTCTCTTTCCTTGTTAGCTTTTTCTTTCTCTTTTTCGGCTATTTTTAACTTATTAGATTCTGTTTCTGACATAAAACCCTACTCTTTCAAGAATGATTTAACTTTGATTATGAAATCTTAATTTTACTATAAATTTTATAACAAATAAAGCCACTACGCTTTAAAGCTAGCCTTAGAAACGCAAAATTCTTTTAAAAAACACGCGCCGCATGAGGGGTTTTTAGCCTTGCAGGTGTAGCGGCCAAACAAGATTAAGGCATGGTGGAGTTTGGATAGGTTGTCTTTAAAAAGATCGCTGAGTTCTTCTTCGGTTTTAATGGGCGTGTTAGCGTCGCTTAAGCCTAAGCGGTGAGTCGTGCGGAACACATGGGTATCTACGGCTATGCAATTTGCATTAAAGCACACTGAAAGCACCACATTAGCGGTTTTTTGCCCCACGCCATCTAGGCTCATCAATTCTTTTTGCGTAGAGGGGATAACGCCCTTAAAATCCCTAACCACTTTTTGCGCCATATTGATTAAATGCTTGCTTTTATTGTTGGAATAAGAAACGGATTTGATGATCTCTTTAACTTCTTCTAAAGAAGCGAGGGCTAAATCCTTCACGCTTGGGTATTTTTCAAATAACTTGGGCGTTATTTTATTCACTCTAGCGTCCGTGCATTGAGCGCTTAAAATGGTAGCCACTAGCAATTCATAGGGGTTTTTATGGTGCAATTGGGTGGTTTGGTTGGGGTAATGTTTTAAAAGCAATTCTTTGATTTGTTGGGCTTTTTGGTAAGTTTTAGCGCGTTTTAACCCCATTTTCACACGCTTTCTTTGATGAGAAGGTATTGCGCTTCATGGGATCTTAAAGCCACTTGAATACGGTTGATTTTAACCGAAAGCGTGGCTTTTTTCATGGAATAATGCAAAAGGGTGCATTGAACCCCTTCATGGATACCAAAAGACAGAAAGCGTTTCTTAAGGGCTTCATCGCAGTTAGCGATTTCTACGATTTCATAAACTTTGTCTTTAACGGCTTCATTGAGCGTCATTTTACTTCCTTTTTGAATCAATGTTTTTTTTGACTTCATCCACGATGATGTCAATGGGTGTGAAAATACGGCGCAAGATTTTAAAAGGCGCTTGGATAATATCTGCTGCTAAAGTTACTTGAGTTTTAGGTTTATCCAGCGTGCCTTTGACATTCACATTAGTGGTGATTTTACCTCCTTTTCCTAAGACAAGATAGCCCACAATAGGGATTTTATTTAAGACATTACTCAAAGCCTTGATAGTGGAAACTTCTAAATTCAAATCTAATTTGTTTTTGTCTAATTCAATGATCCCATTGCCAGCAATATCAAGCGTTTTGCCGATAAGATCAATTTTTTCTAACCCTAAATATTCTTTAGTGATCCCAAAAACAACAGACCCCTTTTTGATTTGATAGCCATTAGCCCCTAAATGAGGGTTCCTAAAGACAATGAGGGAGGGAATGGTGTTGATGAGATTGATCATGTTTTGCATGAGAGCGAAATTCTTTAAGCTTGTGTTTTGGAATTTCAATTCGCCGTTGAAAACCTGATCTTCAAGAGCCCCAATAAGCGTGAATAAGCCCCCTTCTACGAAATCTTTTTGGAGGATGGTATTGATATAATCCCCGCTAAAATTATGAGCCTTAAGATACAAAGCCCCATGCACTAAATCCGCCATGATCATGCCGTTTTTATAATTGCCATCAATTTTCACTCTATCATCTTGAGCGACAATATCAAGATTTTCTAAAGGAAAAGGCATTTTTTTATAGATTAACACGACATCTTTAGCATGGATGCGTGTAGAGATAGGGATAATTTTGTGGGCTTTTTCATAGCGTTGTTTGGCGCTAATGAAAATATCTTCATCTTGGATTTCTTTAGAGTTAGGCTTTTCTTTTCGTTCTTTTGAGAATAATCCCGCAATAGCTGGCATCTTGCTATCTAAAAAATCATCAATACTCAAATCAATGTTATTAAGGATAATATCCTTTTGATCCCCCTTAACTTTTATAGATATGCTTTTGCTTGGAGTATAGACAGAAATTTCATCCTTATTAATAGAGCCAAATAAAGAGAGGGAATTGAATTGCATGCCGTTGCTATGATAGATGGGTAAAGTGATTTTTAAATCCTTAGCAAAAAAATCAATATTGACAAAATCGCTCGTAGAAACTTCTAAAGAGCCATCTTCTAAGGCGAAATATTTCATAATAGGGGAATAGGGCTTGATTTTTTTCAAATCTTTGATTCTAAAAACATAGGCGTTATCTTTAAATTCGCCCTCCAATAAAAGTTGTGGCACGCTCCATTGCAAGTGGCTGGGGTTAGAAAAATCAAAATTCAAAGAAAGGTTTTTAAGAGTGTCTTCTGTAGCGTAGAAAACATCTTTAGTGAATTTGTCTTCACTTTGGGCTTTAATGGTGTCTATGATTTTTCTTCTAAACGCCTCTGAGTTTTCACCCTCTTGAATAATAGAATGCAAGCTTTTTAAATCTAAAGAAAATTTAGTAGGCTGTGGGTTATCTGGGTCGTTATTCAAGCCATAAGAACGCATGTTGATATTATTGTTAGTGTTGAATCGTATTTTATGGACTAAAGAATCCAAAGAAAGGGTTTTTTTATTCAAATCTAAAGCGATTTTAGCGTCCAAATCCAGCATGTTTTCATAGCGGGTGTGGGTAGTTTCTATGTAGATGTATTGGTATTCTTGGGTAATATCTAGGTTCACGCTAGCGTTTTGCGTATAAAGGGGGATATTATAGAGCGAGAGGGTGCCTTCTTGCAAATTAACATTGCCTTGAACGCTAAATAAAGGGGCGGTGTTTTTTAAGAATTGCAAGGTGAGTTTCAAATCCGCGCTAGATGGCGTGCTGATTTTATCCAAAGGTAAAACGACTTTATAAGCGCTCAATAAATCCTTAATGCTATCGCCATAATAATTAGGGGTCGTTTTTAAAAAAACCTCCAACTTAGGGGCTTCTAACAAATTGGAAAAAGTGGCGTAAGAGCCGTTTAATTCCATGGTTTCATAAGTGATTTTTTGGGGCTGTATGAGAAGCTGTTTGTTTTTAAAGATCAATTCGGTTTTATCCATTTTAATGGGCGATAAGCCATCATTAAAAACGACTGAAGGTTTAATCAAAGTGGCTTTAACTACAGAATTTTCCAAAAGCGATGGGATAAACTCGCTAGGAGTGAAATTGGCTTTGATTGAAGCGTTATCAATCTTAAAGCTAGCAAATTGGATTTTATCAAAAATCCATGTTTTTAAATTTTTTTGCGATTGGCGTTGGAAAAGAGGCTTTAAAAACGCTAGGCTTTTCATTGGAGAAGTGTTAATTTTTAATTCTATGGTTTTTAAATCGGTTAGCCCTTGCAAATAAATTGCAGCGCTGGGTTCAATTAAGGGCTTGACGATCAAATTGAACGCCATTTTCCTAGCTTTGGGTGAATAGTGGGCGTTGCCATCTACTTGGACTTTAATATCTTTAAAAAGCAAATTGATGATTTTAAGCTTGATATTTTTATCATCTTCTAGGGAAAATTCCCCTTTGACTCCCGGGAATTCTAACTCGTATTTATTCCCGTCAAAAAAGATATTGGCTTTATTTTTATCATCTAAAATGATTTCTTTGACTTTAAGCTTTTCAAAATAAGACACCGCCCAAATGCCATAACGGATATTTTTAATCAGATCAGAAACTTCTAAACGCTTTTTAGTGGGTTTTTGATGGAAGAAAGCAGATAGATCAACCCGTTCAACTTCTAAAGAAAGCTTGTTATTAAGTTTTAAGTATAATTCAGAAATGCCAAGCTTTCCAATTTTTAAATTTTGTATGTGAATGCCGTTTGAAAGGGTCTTATGGATGACAAATAAAAGAGTGAATACTGCCACAAACAAGATAATGACATTAAATACTTTCTTGGATATGTTTCTTCTTTTATTCATCAGCGTTCTTTTTTATTTAAGTATACCAATTTATCCTAACAAAGTGGTGGTTGTCCCGCAAGGTTCGCTCAAAAAAGTGTTTTTTTCTTTAAAAGAGCAAGGCGTGGATATTAACGCTTTGGATGTGCTTTTTTTACGCCTGATGGGCATGCCTAAAAAAGGTTATATTGATATGGGCGATGGGGCTTTAAGGAAGGGGGATTTTTTAGTCCGCTTGATTAAAGCAAAAGCGGCATATAAAAGCGCGACTCTAATCCCTGGAGAAAGCCGCTATTTTTTCACGCAAATTTTGAGCGAGACTTACCAACTAGAAACAAGCGATCTCAATCAAGCTTATGAAAGCATCGCCCCACGATTGAATGGCGCTGTAATAGAAGATGGGGTGATATGGCCAGACACTTATCATTTGCCTTTAGGGGAGGACGCCTTTAAAATCATGCAAACTTTGATCGGCCAATCCATGAAAAAACACGAAGCCTTAAGCAAACAATGGCTTGGATACTACTATAAAGAAGAGTGGTTTGAAAAAATCATTCTCGCTTCTATTGTGCAAAAAGAAGCCGCTAATATTGAAGAAATGCCCTTGATTGCGAGCGTGATTTTTAACCGCTTGAAAAAAGGCATGCCCTTACAAATGGATGGGGCTTTGAATTATCAGGAATTTTCACACGCTAAAGTAACAAAAGAGCGCATTAAAACCGATAACACCCCCTACAATACCTATAAATTTAAGGGCTTGCCTAAAAATCCTGTAGGGAGCGTGAGCCTAGAAGCGATTAAAGCCGTGATCTTCCCTAAAAAAACTGATTTCTTGTATTTTGTGAAAATGCCGGATAAAAAACATGCTTTCAGCGCGACTTATAAGGAGCATTTAAAAAACATTAATCTTTCTAATAATCATTTTTATGATTAGGGTTAATGGGGCGTTTTTTCTTTTAAATTGAGTAAAAAGTGTTTATTATTTTCTCATTTTAATTTTAAGTTCTTATTATTAAAGCATTTTAGATTTTGTTAAAAAAGGCTTGCTACAATTTTAGGCAAATTTTGATTGCTAAGGCTTTAACAGCTTTTAGCACAAAGGAGAATGAATGGCTAAAATGAGCGCTCCAGATGGGGTTGCCGTTTGGGTGAATGAAGACAGGTGTAAGGGTTGTGATATTTGCGTATCGGTATGCCCTGCTGGGGTTCTTGGCATGGGGATTGAAAAAGAAAGGGTGCTTGGAAAAGTGGCCAAAGTAGCCTACCCAGAGAGTTGTATCGGTTGCATGCAATGCGAGTTGAACTGCCCGGATTTTGCGATTTATGTGGCTGACAGGAAGGATTTCAAATTCGCTAAAGTTTCTAAAGACGCTCAAGAAAGAAGCGAAAAGGTTAAGGCCAATAAATACATGCTCTTAGAAGAGACTATTTTAGAAGGGAGAGGCAAATAATGCGTGAGATTATTTCTGATGGGAATGAATTAGTCGCTAAAGCGGCGATTGAAGTGGGGTGTCGGTTTTTTGGGGGCTATCCTATCACGCCAAGCTCGGATATTATGCATGCGATGAGCGTGGCTTTACCCAAATGCGGCGGTCATTTTATCCAAATGGAAGATGAAATCAGCGGGATTAGCGTGTCTTTAGGAGCAAGCATGAGCGGGACGAAGTCTATGACCGCGAGCTCTGGGCCTGGTATTTCATTAAAAGTGGAGCAAATCGGTTATTCTTTCATGGCAGAAATCCCTTTAGTGATCGCTGATGTGATGCGTTCAGGCCCATCAACCGGAATGCCCACTCGTGTGGCTCAAGGCGATGTGAATTTCTTAAAACACCCCATACATGGGGATTTTAAAGCCGTCGCGCTCGCTCCTGCAAATTTGGAGGAAGCTTACACAGAAACCGTTCGTGCGTTCAATTTGGCTGAAATGCTCATGACTCCTGTATTCTTGCTCATGGATGAAACCGTGGGGCATATGTATGGCAAGGTGCAAATCCCAGATTTAGAAGAAGTGCAAAAGATGACTATTAATCGTAAGGAATTTGTGGGCGATAAAAAAGACTACAAGCCTTATGGGGTCGCACAAGACGAGCCGGCCGTCTTAAACCCTTTCTTTAAAGGCTATCGCTACCATGTTTCAGGCTTGCACCATGGGCCTATTGGCTTTCCTACTGAAGACGTTAAAATCGGTGGGGATTTGATTGACAGATTATTCCATAAGATTGAATCCAAGCAAGACATTATCAACGAAAATGAGGAAATGGATTTAGAGGGTGCTGAAATCGTCATTATCGCTTATGGTTCGGTTTCTCTAGCGGTTAAAGAAGCCTTGAAAGATTACCATAAAGAGAGCAAGCAAAAAGTCGGCTTTTTCAGGCCTAAAACCTTATGGCCAAGCCCGGCTAAACGCTTGAAAGAAATAGGGGATAAATACGAAAAAATCCTTGTGATTGAATTGAATAAAGGGCAGTATTTAGAAGAAATTGAAAGGGCTATGCAAAGAGAGGTGCATTTCTTGGGGCAAGCCAATGGGCGCACGATTTCGCCTAAACAAATCATCGCAAAATTGAAGGAGCTTTAAAATGGCGTTTAATTATGATGAATATTTGCGTGTGGATAAAATACCCACTTTGTGGTGTTGGGGCTGTGGCGATGGCGTGATTTTGAAATCCATTATCCGCACGATTGACGCTTTAGGCTGGAAAATGGATGATGTGTGTTTGGTGAGCGGGATTGGTTGCAGCGGGCGCATGAGTTCGTATGTGAATTGCAACACCGTTCATACCACGCATGGTAGGGCTGTAGCGTATGCGACAGGGATTAAAATGGCTAACCCTAGTAAGCATGTGATCGTGGTTTCTGGCGATGGCGATGGCTTTGCTATTGGAGGCAATCACACCATGCATGCATGCCGAAGAAACATTGATTTGAATTTTATTTTAGTGAATAATTTCATTTATGGTTTGACCAATTCTCAGACTTCGCCCACCACGCCTAATGGCATGTGGACGGTTACGGCTCAATGGGGGAATATTGATAACCAATTTGACCCATGCGCTTTAACCACCGCTGCAGGGGCGAGTTTTGTGGCTAGAGAGAGCGTTTTAGACCCTCAAAAATTAGAAAAAGTGCTTAAAGAAGGTTTTACGCACAAGGGCTTTAGCTTCTTTGATGTCCATAGTAATTGCCATATCAATTTAGGGCGTAAGAATAAAATGGGCGAAGCGTCTCAAATGCTAAAATGGATGGAAAGCCGATTAGTGAGCAAACGCCAATTTGAAGCCATGAGCCCTGAAGAAAGGGTGGATAAATTCCCTACAGGCGTTTTAAAACATGACACAGACAGGAAAGAATATTGCGAAGCGTATCAAGAAATCATTGAAAAAGCACAAGGAAAACAATAATGGAAGCGCAATTACGATTTACGGGCGTTGGAGGGCAAGGCGTGCTGTTAGCAGGAGAGATTTTAGCTGAAGCTAAGATTGTGAGTGGGGGCTATGGCACTAAGACTTCCACTTACACTTCGCAAGTGCGCGGGGGGCCTACTAAGGTGGATATTTTGCTAGACAAAGATGAAATTATTTTCCCCTATGCTAAAGAGGGCGAGATTGATTTCATGCTTTCAGTCGCTCAAATCAGCTACAACCAGTTTAAAAGCGATATTAAACAAGGCGGTATCGTTGTCATTGATCCCAATCTGGTAACCCCCACCAAAGAAGATGAAGAAAAGTATCAAATTTATAAAATCCCCATTATCAGTATCGCTAAAGATGAAGTGGGTAACATCATCACGCAATCTGTGGTAGCGTTAGCCATTACCGTGGAGCTTACCAAATGCGTAGAAGAAAATATCGTGCTAGACACCATGCTTAAAAAAGTCCCTGCAAAAGTCGCTGACACCAACAAAAAAGCCTTTGAAATTGGGAAAAAACATGCTTTAGAAGCTTTGAAAAAATAAGGGGGTAACTCCTTATCTCATTTCTTTAGCTATAGCTTTCCCCCTTTTCTTGTATTTTTGAAAAAAAAAAAAATGATATAATGCTCAAATTTTACAAAGGATTCTTGTATGCACAAATTTTTGGATGGGGCAAAAAGTGAGATTTTAAAATACGATGTGATTTCTTTTGATATTTTTGATACCCTTCTTTTAAGACCTTTCATTAAACCCACAGATTTATTTTTGTATATTGAGACTAAATATGATATTAAAGGTTTTTGTCAAGCAAGGATTTTAGCAGAAATGCAATCTAGAAAAATCAGTAAAGAACAAGACATTACTCTAGATGAAATTTATCATCAAATTCCAAAAGAGTTTCATTCATATAAGGAAGTAGAAATTGCCACTGAAAAAGAGATGCTTATTCCAAACTTAGAGATGTTAGAACTCTATCGTTTCGCTAAAGAGAACAATAAGAGAGTGATTATTGTATCAGATATGTATTTACCTTTAGAGGTCCTTGAAGATATTTTAATTTCTAAGGGTTTTGATGGTTATACAAATTTCTATCTTAGTAGCCATATAATGCTTACTAAACATTCAAAGGATTTGTTTAAACATGTTTTAAAACAAGAAAATATTACTCACACACAAATGTTGCATGTTGGTGATAATTCTTGGGCAGATGACGCTATGCCTAAAAGTTTAGGTATAGCAACGCTATTTAGAAAAAGCGTGTTGAAACAATTTGAAGAAATTTTTCCTAAATACCAAACATTTAGTCCAACTAGTGTTGCACAAAGCTTTATTTTAGGATCTTTATGCGTTTTTTATAAAAATTATATTCAAAAACATGAAAAGTTTGATTATTGGTTTCTTTTGGGAGCGATGCAGGCAGGAATTGTAGCCATTGCTTATTGCCAGTTTATCTATAAAGAGATTCATAAAAGAAATATTGATACTTTAGTGTTTGTTGCACGAGATGGTTATTTATTGCAAAAAATTTTTAATATTTTATATCCAAATTCATATAAAACTACTTATGTCTATGCTCCCAGAATTTTAAAAAAAGCGGTATTTTTAGAAGTCATAGAGGGCGAGAGTTTGGAAATTTTGCGTATTTTAGAAGGCGAAGAAGAAATTAAAAAGAAGCAAATCACCACTAACCAACAAGCATATATATATATATATAGTAACTTTGAACATTGCCGCCATTTAGCGTTAAAATGTTTAGATAATTACAGAAAATACTTGTCTTCATTAAATTTAGAGGGAAATATCGCTATTGTAGATACGATTACTTTGGGCTACTCTTCGCAAGAGTTAATACAAAAAGCTTTGAATAAAGAAGTTTTTGGATGCTATGTGGATCTCTTAAGAATTTTAAATCATGATTGCGTGAGTTTCTTACCTTTTTCACACCCTAAATCCATTTATTTTCATAATTGGGATTTTATGGAGTTTTTGCTAACAAGCCCTGAATACCCCATTTTAAATGTAGAAAATGGCGTTCCAATTTATCAAAAAAATGTTTCATCTTGCGAAAAACACCGCTCTAAAGCTTATGAAAAAATAGTAGAAGGGGCTGTTGGATATGCTTTATATTTTAAAGAAAGTCAAATTTCTTTAGACATTCATGATGTGATAAAGTGGGTCAATTTCTTTATTGATCATCCTAGTATTCAAGATCAAGAGCAATTTAAACAAATTTATTTTCTTCCAGATGCAACGCATAAAAACGCTCTGCCCTTGTTTTGCAACGATGTTTCTTTATTGTCTTGTATTTTAAAACCTTCACAAAGTTATGGCATATTAAAAAGAAGCCTTAGGACAAACAAGCAAGAGAGATTGTTTAAAATATTATCTCTAATTAAAAAAATCTATGGGAAGTTAAAAAAGAAATCATAAAATTGGCTCTGTTTCAATCAAATATGGATAACTAGGGCTTTCTCCCTTAAAATAATTCTCTCAAAAGTTATCCACTAGATATTTTTTATTTATCCAATAGTTTGTTTTTGAGTATAATCCTACGAAAATTTTAAGGAATGGCATGGAGTTTTTAGGACTGCTTTTAAGTCTAACCGCTGTTTTGATGGCGTTTAAAAAGCCTGAAAAAGAAAATTGGGCGTTTGGGATTTTGATTGTGGTGTGGTTGGTGGAGCTTATTATTTTTATAGCCCACAGCTCTAGCGTTTTGCCTAATATGAATTTATAGGGGGATGCATGAATAAAGAAACCCGATTTTATAATCTTTTTTCCTTGGCGATTTTAGGGATTTTAATCTTTCCTGTGGGTTTGGCGAATTTTTATTTTGGCTATGTTTTGAAAGATTCGCCTTGCATTTTTTGCTGGGTGCAACGCATCAACATGATTTTAATAGGGGCTGTGGCGCTTTTGGTGGTGCGTTTTGGGTTTAAGCCTAAATACATCGCCTTGCTATTACTCATGGCTAGTAGCGGGTTATATGAGAGCTTTTATCATACCAGTAGCCATGCATTAGAAGATGTGGGGCAGGGCTTTGCACTCGCTATTTTGGGATTGCACACGCAGTTTTGGGCGCTTTTTGTCTTTTTTAGCGTGGTGGTGCTTTTAGCGGTTTTGCTCTTTTTTGCTCCTAATACCCAACTTTTTAAAGATTATCCATTAAACACGCTCCAAAAAAGCGCTTTTTATGTTTTCTTTATTGTGGTGGGTTCTAACGCCGTGCAAGCGTTTTTCTCTACCGGGCCTTTCCCTTACATAGGGCAAAGCGATCCGGTGCGTTTCTCGTGGAATTTAAAAGAATCTGTCTGGTCTATGGAAAATTGGAATCATTTGAAATTCCCAAGAAGCGTTTTGGGCAGAAGAGATGTGGGTGAGCCTTTGAAATTGAGCGCTTTGCCTAAAGATAATGATTATGAGCGTTCGCCTTTAGAAATTACAAAAGCGTTGGAGATTGGAAAAAAAGAAGAGCTTTTTTTAAAACTGAACGGAGCGATCACGGATTTGAGTTTCAATGAAGACAAGGCGATCCTTACCACAGAAAACCAAGGCCTTTATCTTGTGGGTAACGATTTGAAAACCATTCATAGCCATATGGTGCTAGATAGCTATTATAGCGCGACGGTGGGGTCGTTTGTGGGGGCAGATTTTAACGAAGATGAAAACATTGTGATCATGGGCAATAATAAAACGAGCGTAGAAATCACTCCTAACAAAAACGCTAACGCGCTTAAAAACTTCCCTTATTTTTTAGAAGGGGCTAACTCTTTTGATGAAGTGGAACGCAGCCGCTTGAAAACTTCTAGGGCGAAAAACTATTATGTTAGCGCTGCAAGAAGAGGGGCTAAATTCACTTATTTAATCACCGCTCCTAACAAGCGTTATAAGGATTTGATTGTCATCTCCATGCTTAATAGCGACAAACAGGTGCATGGGGAGTTTTTACTTGAATTAGGCAATGCCAAACTTAAAGAAAAAAGGAAACTGAGCGAGTTAGTTATCAGCGCACTAGCTTTAAAGGATAATAAGCTTTATGCGTTCAGTAAGGAATTTAACACGCTTTTAGTTATAAACCCTACAAAAGAAGAGATTCTTGAAGTTTATGGCTTGCCTAAAGAGATTAAAAATATCAGCGCTGGAGGGTTTAGGGATAATGAGCTTATCCTTGTGAGTTATGAGAATCATAAAAATATTCTCTATACTCTTAATTTTTAAACTCTTTTAAAGCTACTTTTTTCTAATATATTAACGCATTAGAAGATGGTCGCTATTTTAGAATAGAGGAAAGTCCGGGCTACATTAGACAAAATTCCATCTAACGGATGGCTAGCGTAAGCTAAGGGAAAGTGCCACAGAAAGCAAACCGCCTTTTTAAGGTAAGGGTGAAAGGGTGGGGTAAGAGCCCACCAGAGCTAAAGCAATTTAGCTTGTTTGGGCAAACCCAATTTGTAGCAAGAAGCGCATGGTAAGTCTAAATTGATACACGCTTCGCTTGAGGAATATTGCAAAATATTTCCCAGATAAATGGCCATCCATTGACAGAACCCGGCTTATTCTAATGCTTAACTGCGTGTTGATTTTTTAAATAAGGTTTTAATCATTTTATTTTTTACCCAATTATTGTTTAAAATCTTAAAGATTTGTGTTACACTCTGTAAAATCAAAATCAAAGGGGATAGCGTGTTAGAAAAACCTTTTTTAAAAAGCAAGCAATTGTTTTTATGCGGATTGGGTGTTTTGATGTTGCAAGCTTGCACTTGCCCAAACACTTCACAAAGAAATTCTTTTTTACAAGATGTGCCTTATTGGATGTTGCAAAATCGCAGCCAGTATATCACCCAAGGGGTGGATAGCTCGCACATTGTGGATGGTAAGGCAACTGAAGAGATAGAAAAAATCGCTACCAAAAGAGCGACAATAAGAGTGGCGCAAAATATCGTGCATAAACTCAAAGAGGCTTACCTTTCCAAATCCAATCGCATCAAGCAAAAGATCACTAATGAGATGTTTATCCAAATGACACAGCCCATTTTTGACAGCTTGATGAATGTGGATCGTTTAGGGATTTATATCAATCCTAACAATGAGGAAGTGTTTGCGTTAGTGCGCGCGCGTTCTTTTGATAAGGACGCTTTGAGCGAAGGGTTGCATAAAATGTCCTTAGACAATCAAGCGGTGAGTGTCCTTGTTTCTAAAGTGGAAGAAATCTTTAAAGATTCTATCAATTACGGAGATGTTAAAGTCCCTATAGCCATGTAGGCTTAGAACAATAAGGGTTCTTCGCTATCGCCTGTTCTTTTGGGGGTGGGGGTGATGGAATTAGGGGTTGAATAGTAGGGGATTTCATCCACGATTTCTTTACGCAAGCCTTTGGGGACATCAAACTTTCTTTTTAAAGAAGGTTCAATCGCTAAAATATTACGCATGAAATACGAATACACAGGTGCGCTCACAACGCCTCCTGTCGCTCCTTTGCCAATAGGCGTGTTATCGTCCCTCCCAAACCAAATCACGCTTTGTAAGGTGGGGGTAAAGCCAATGAACCAGGCATCCACATTATTATTGGAAGTCCCGGTTTTACCGGCGATTTCTAAACCTTTAATGCGAGCCAAACTCCCTGTGCCATTTTCTACCGCATTCATCAGCACTGAAAGGGTTAAAAAAGCCTGTTCTTTAGAGGTGATCTTTTTGGTTTCAATGGGCGTGAAAGTTTTGACATCGTTTTGTTGGTTAGTGATGCTTTCAATGAGCATGGGTTTGAGCATGGTGCCGTAATTAGAAAATAAAGAATACTTTTCAGCCGCTTCAATCGGTGAGATAGCAAAACTCCCTAACACAATAGACAAGTCTTTAGGGAGGTTTTTAAACCCCATATCGCTTAAAGATTGATAAATTTTTTCAAAGCCAAGCTGATCGCTTAAATTGATCGTGGCTAGATTTAACGAATGGCTCAAGGCTTCTTGCAAGGTTACAAGCCCTAAAAACTTGCGAGAATAATTGCTAGGGTGCCATGCGTGGTTTTGTTCGCTGTTTTTACTATAATTGCCATTTTCAAAGTTTCGCGCGGTATCAGGGATTTTAGAAGTCGTGGAATAGCCATTATCAAAAGCGATTTGATACACAAAGGGCTTGATTGCACTCCCAAATTGCCGTTTGGCTTGCGTGGCGCGATTGAAAGCGCTTTTTTTATAATCAATCCCCCCCACTAAAGCTAAAATCTTACCGGTGCTTGTGTCTGTAACTATCATGCTAGCGTTCAAGTTGTCTTCATCTTCATTAGAGGCGTTAGTTTTTGGCTTTTCTTTAGCGATTTTTTCTAAGATTTTTTGATGCCCAAAACGCAAGGACTCTAACGCTAAGCGTTGGTAATCCAAATCTATCGTGAGCTTTATGGTATAGCCTTGAGTTTTTAACCCGTCTAATTGATCCAATTGTTTCAACACTTCATCCACGACATAGGGAGCGATATTTTGCGTGGAAGTTTGGTTATAGACAATTGGCACTTCATTGAGAGCGGATTTGAGCTCGTTAGAAGAAATCCAACCTAAAGAATACAACCGCCTTAAAATATCATTAGCCCTAGAGAGTGAAAATTCTAAATTTTTGGTAGGGTCATAAAAACTCGGAGCCCTAGGCAAGGCGACTAACATGGTGATTTCTTTAAGCGTGAGTTTGTCAAGGGGTTTTTTAAAATACCCTAAACTTGCGGTTTTGACGCCATAATACCCATGCCCAAAAAAAGTTTGGTTCAAATAGCGCTCTAAAATTTCTTCTTTGCTTAAGACTTTTTCAATGCGTATGGAAATGATAGCTTCTTTGAGTTTTCTGGTTAGGGTTTTTTCTCGTGTGAGCACCATGTTTTTAACGAGTTGTTGGGTTAGGGTGCTACCCCCCTCGGTGTAACGACCGCTTTTAGCGTTTTTAATCATAGCGCGCATGATAGCGTCTAAATTGATCCCCCCATGCTCAAAAAAGAGGGTGTCTTCTACCGCTAAAAGGCTTTCAATAAATCGTGGGGGGATTTCTTCAAAACGCGCATAAAAACGGAATTCCTTATCATAGATATTAGCGATCAAACGCCCTTTTCTGTCTAAAATCTGTGAAGCGACGCCCGGGCGATAATCTTTAATTTTAGCAATATCCTTATCTGTGGTTACCCAAACTTGAGCGATAAGAATGGCTAATAACCCTATGACAATCAAAAATAAAACGATAAAACCATAAAAAATCTTTTTTAGCATTTAATCACTCTTAAAAGAAGATTGTATTTTAGAATAATTTAAAAGGGTGTTCGCAAGCTCTTTAGTGTCTTGTAAGCTGTTTTTAAGGGATAAAGAGACTCGTAAAAGGGGTTTAGAAACCGTGGGGGGGCGGATAGCTCCTACTAAAAACCCCTTTTCTTTCAAAAAACGATGGGCGTTTAAAAGAGCAAGATTGTTTTCAAATTCTAAAGTGAAAAATCCTGTGGGCGTTCTAATACCTAAGGTTTCAAAAATAATCTGTTGGTGTTTGCTAAGCTCATTTTTTAATTCTTGTTTTTGCGCGATAAAGTATTCTAAATGAGCCAAAGTTAAAGCGGTGTCTAACAGGCTTAAAGCGGTGGTGTAAATCACGCTTTTAGCGCGATTGGTTAAAAATTCTATGATTTGTAAGGGGGCTAAAATACACGCCCCATAGCTCGCAAGCGCTTTAGAGAAAGTGCTGAGTTTAATGATTTTTTCTTTTTCTTTGATGCGATAATATTCTAAAAAACCCAACAAATTCTCGCCGATAGTCCCAAAACTATGGGCTTCATCAACGATTAAAAAAGCGTTAGGAATTTCTTGAGTGATTGCATAAAAATCATAAGGAGCGACGCTCGCATCCATAGAATAAACCCCCTCAATGGCTATGAATTTGAGTTTATTTTTAGGGGCGTTAAAGAGTTTTTGTTGCAAATCTTTAGAGTCATTGTGCGAGAAAAAAACCACTTGATTAGGCTTGGCTTTGGTGCTAAAAATCCCGCTTGCATGGTAGTGTTCGTCCATGAATAAGAGGGCGTTTTTGACTAAAAGGGCGTCTATTAAAGCCAGATTGCCCAAAAAACCACTCCCCACTAAAAGAGCACTTTCAAACCCCAACAAATCCGCTAATCGTTCTTCTAATTCTGCATGCAAAGGGTGGTAGCCATTCACTAGCATGGAAGCCTTGGGGGAATGAGCGTCAAAGGATTGGAGCTTGTTAAAAGCGTTTTGAAGCAAATCTTTTTTAACGCTCAAACCCAAATAATCATTAGAAGCGTAATCTTTCAATAAAGGGTCAAACAATTCTCTTTTGCGGTATCGTTTGGCATGGTGTAGGGCTTCTAAGGATTTAGAAAACATAAAAACACTTCATTGAATGGAATCATTCGCCTTTTTGAATTTTTTCAATGATTTTATTGAGTTCGTCTTGTTTTTCGTAAAACATCTTATCAATATTTTCTTTGACATGTTTAGCGCTATCTTCCATTAAATGCACTTTATGCTCTAGGTATTTTAAATCGGTAATGTGGTCTTCTTGAACGGCTTTAACCAAATCGTTAGCTTCAGCATGCACGCTCGCATGGTGGCTTTCTAAAGCTCTATAGCCTGAAGTGTTGGAAAAATTCTCTTTGCCCGCGCCCTCATAATACCATTTGCCTAAGCGGCAATTCTTATGGCTGGTAATGTCAAAGGAGTTAAGACCAAAAACCATGCCATAAAGATTGTTTTTAAAGACCACATGATCAAGCTTAGCCAGACCGCAAAACACCCGGTTATTGATATTGTAGATGGTGTATTTTGCCGCTTGCGCGACAATCATGTTATTTTTCACGGTGGATTTCAGCTCTCCCACATCGTCCTTAATAGAGCCTACAATAGAATTAATATCATGGGTATTGGTTTGAATGTCGTTCGCTTCTTGTTGCATGCTTTTAACCACGACAGCGATTTCTTTAGTGGCTTTTTGGGTTTTTTCAGCGAGTTTTCTCACCTCATCAGCCACCACCGCAAACCCTCTCCCATGCTCGCCCGCTCGTGCGGCCTCAATAGCGGCATTTAGGGCTAAGAGATTGGTTTGTTCTGCAATATCATCAATCAAAGAAATGACTTGAGTGATCTCATTGCTCCGCTGGTTGAGAGAGTCCGCTAATGAAGTGGCGTTTTGCATCTTTTCATAAAGCGATTCAATGTCTTGACCCGTTTTATTAACGGTCCCCAATCCTTCAGCAGAATGCTCTTCACCACTTTTAGCCGCATTTAAGAGCAAGCCCGTTTCTTGATGGAAATACTGCATGCTTTCTTGCGCGTTCTCTAAGCCTTCTTTTAAGCTCGCACAAAAAGTCTTAAACAAATCATTTTTATGGTATTCCCCCACACAACTCGTTTTTTTAGCCAACGAAAAATACTGCACGCCATCAATATTTTGGCTTTTTAAAGAATAAGAGACCCCTTGTAAATTAACGCTCTCTGCATTTTCTTTAAAATGAACGCTTTGTTCTTCTAAATTGTTCAAGCTTGCAAGATTCCCACTCTTAAAAACGACTTTATTGTTTTTAATACCTACAAAACCTTCATGCAAGCACAAATTTAAAAGGTTTTGATAGAGATTGATTTCTTTTTTTAACTCCGTAATTTCGGAATCTTTTTGACTGATTTGAAGTTGCAACTGCTTATTCCCAAACATGGTGGCATTCCTTATTTAAATTTGAATCTTTTGGGATTATACCCAAAATTACCAAACATTTTAAGCGCTCGTTAGTATTGTTGCTTCAAATACAATTCAGAAAATAAGCCCTGTTTATCCATAAGGGTTTTAAAATTACCCTGTTCTATAAGTTTGCCTTTGTCTAACATAATAATTTCATCAGACTGCTTGACACTACCCATGCGGTGTGTAATGATTAAGGCAATTTTTGATTGCGATTTTTTAAAAATAAAATCTAAAAACTCTTTTTCTATAATGGGGTCAATAGCGCTGCTTGGCTCATCTAAAATAACACAATGACTTGGTTTTAAAAAGGCTCTTATAGTGGCTATGCGTTGCTTTTGACCCAGAGAAAAATCTACCCCATTATATTGTGTTCCAAATGGTATGTTGTTATAATCATTAAGACAATTTTGAAAATTTTCATCAAAAGATTTTAGCATTTCTCTCTTTTGTTTTAATTGTTCGTTTGTAGGATTGTCTTGCATGATATAGTTTATCATCAATGCTATACCCAACATAAAGAGAAAAATCTTGGAATATAGCACTCATTTGTTGGTGGTAGCTATTTAAAGTTAAACAATAGATTGTCTTTGTTCTTTTGGTTATCTAGTCCAGAGTATAGGTAATTTTGCATGCTCTCTTTTTGGTCTTGAAGCCTATCTATGGAAGCACTATGTTTTTTTGCTATATGGTTGGAGATGAGAATACAAGGAACTGTTGCAAAAATCATGATAAAGGGTAGATAAATACTAATGGAAAATAATATCCCAAACAGACTGATAAGCCCTATAATGCGTTGTAGATTGAAAAAGAGATTACTGACATAATTTAGGGGGCGGATGTGCAGTCCGTTATGGATAGTGTTAAGCTTGATAGTATGGTCTTTATTCTCAAAAAAACTTAGATTTTTAACTTGTGTGAGTTTATTAGCAAGCTGAGTGATGATGTTTATAGAAAATTGTTCGGCAATAATGGTTTGCAAGCTTGATAAAATTCCTGAGAATACATGCGTTAAAAACAGCAAGGCTCCCCATAGTAGCAAAGTTGGTAATAGCAAGCTGTATTCAAAATGCGTATGCTTTTGTAATAGATTTACCACAATATCAATCAATCTTATCATAACAAGAATATTTAGAGATGGAAGAATGCCGACAAATAGCACTATAATTGATGCCAACACGACACATTTTGGTGAGCTTTTATAGAGTAAAATGAAAGTCCTTAGGGGAATGTTTTTTATGGTATCCATTGGTGTTTGCATTCAATAAGATTTGGTATAAATTTTCTTTAATTATAATCCATTTTCATGTTCTTTTAAATTTTGCTTTGAAGAAAATAAAGCCCTTTAAAATTTCAAACTTTAACCGATAATAGTTTCAACCAAAAGCAAGGATGCCTTTGGGTTTTTTATAACAAGGAGTTACAACAATGGCTTTTCAGGTCAATACAAATATCAATGCGATGAATGCGCATGTGCAATCCGCACTCACTCAAAATGCGCTTAAAACTTCATTGGAGAGATTGAGTTCAGGTTTAAGGATTAATAAAGCGGCTGATGACGCATCAGGCATGACGGTGGCGGATTCTTTGCGTTCGCAAGCGAACAGTTTGGGTCAAGCGATTGCCAACACGAATGACGGCATGGGGATTATCCAAGTTGCGGATAAGGCTATGGATGAGCAGTTGAAAATCTTAGACACCGTTAAGGTTAAAGCGACTCAAGCGGCTCAAGACGGGCAAACTACAGAATCTCGTAAAGCGATTCAATCTGACATTGTTCGTTTGATTCAAGGTTTAGACAATATCGGTAACACGACTACTTATAACGGGCAAGCGTTATTGTCTGGCCAATTCACTAACAAAGAATTCCAAGTAGGGGCTTATTCTAACCAAAGCATTAAGGCTTCTATCGGCTCTACCACTTCAGATAAAATCGGTCAGGTTCGTATCGCTACAGGCGCGTTAATCACGGCTTCTGGAGATATTAGCTTGACTTTTAAACAAGTGGATGGCGTGAATGATGTAACTTTAGAGAGCGTGAAAATCTCTAGTTCAGCAGGCACAGGGATTGGCGTGTTAGCGGAAGTGATTAACAAAAACTCTAACCAAACAGGGGTTATAGCTCATGCGAGCGTTATCACCACGAGCGATGTGGCGGTCCAGTCAGGAAGTTTGAGTAATTTAACCTTAAACGGGATTCATTTGGGTAATATCGCAGACATTAAGAAAAACGACTCAGACGGGAGGTTAGTCGCAGCGATCAATGCGGTTACTTCAGAAACCGGCGTGGAAGCTTATACGGATCAAAACGGGCGCTTGAATTTGCGCAGTTTAGATGGTCGTGGGATTGAAATCAAAACCGATAGCACTAGTAACGGGCCTAGCGCTTTAACGATGGTTAATGGTGGTCAGGATTTAACAAAAGGCTCTACTAACTACGGAAGGCTTTCTCTCACACGATTAGACGCTAAGAGCATCAATGTCGTTTCGGCTTCTGACTCACAGCATTTAGGTTTTAGCGCGATTGGTTTTGGGGAATCTCAAGTGGCAGAAACCACGGTGAATTTGCGCGATGTTACTGGGAATTTTAACGCTAATGTCAAATCAGCCAGTGGCGCGAACTATAACGCCGTGTTCGCTAGTGGCAATCAAAGCTTGGGAGCTGGGGTTACAACCTTAAGAGGCGCGATGGTGGTGATTGATATTGCCGAGTCTGCGATGAAAATGTTGGATAAAGTCCGCTCTGATTTAGGTTCTGTGCAAAATCAAATGATTAGCACCGTGAATAATATCAGCATCACTCAAGTGAATGTTAAAGCGGCTGAATCTCAAATCAGGGATGTGGATTTTGCTGAAGAGAGTGCGAATTTCAATAAAAACAACATTTTGGCGCAATCAGGTAGCTATGCGATGAGTCAAGCCAATACCGTCCAACAAAATATCTTAAGGCTTTTAACTTAGTTTTAAGAAAGGTGTTTGTATGGGGCTAACGCTTTAAGCGTTGGCTTGTCGCTTTAATTTTTCCTTCTTTTTTAATAAAATACTCTTTTTTATTTCTTTTTATTACAGGCGGTTATTGTGTGGGATAGTTTTGAGGTTTTAAAGGCTTTAAAGAGCTTGGATTTATTGAAAAACGCCCCTGCTTGGTGGTGGCCTAACGCTTTGAAATTTGAAGCTCTACTAGGGGCGGTTTTAACGCAAAACACTAAATTTGAAGCCGTTTTGAAATCTTTAGAAAATCTAAAAAACGCTTTCATTTTAGAAAATGATGATGAGATCAATCTTAAAAAAATCGCTTATATAGAGTTTTCAAAGCTTGCAGAGTGTGTCCGCCCTAGCGGGTTTTATAACCAAAAAGCCAAACGATTGATTGACTTGAGCGAGAATATTTTAAAAGACTTTCAAAGTTTTGAAAATTTTAAACAAGAAGTTACTAGGGAGTGGCTTTTAGACCAAAAGGGCATTGGCAAAGAAAGCGCGGATGCGATTTTATGCTATGTGTGCGCTAAAGAAGTGATGGTGGTGGATAAATACAGCTATCTTTTTTTAAAAAAATTAGGCATAGAGATAGAAGATTATGACGAATTGCAACATTTTTTTGAAAAAGGCGTTCAAGAGAATTTAAATTCCGCTTTAGCGCTTTATGAAAACACCATTTCTTTAGCGCAACTTTATGCGAGATTCCATGGAAAGATTGTAGAATTTTCCAAACAAAAATTGGAATTAAAGCTTTGATTTTTAGATTTTTCTTAATCTTAAGCCTTTTAAAAGGGGTTTTACTGGCCAAAAAGGATTGGAATTTTTTTAAACCTTTAGAGCCTACTAAAAAATATTTTGGCTCTTTTAAAATCGGCTATCTTTATCAGCATGCAGAAACGACTAAAAGATCCCCCATCCGCCCTAAAAACCGCCCTCCTATTTTGATGGATAAAATTTACCATGACGCTTCTTTGGGCTTTGAAGCGGGTTATACTTTGAGAAAGAAAATTTTATTAGGGGGGTATTTGGATGCAGGAATGGGCGATTCGTATTTCATGAGCGCTGGGTTTATGGCTGGGGTGAGGCTTTTTAAGGGGTGGGTTATCCCTAAAATCGCCTTAGGCTATCAGCTTCAAATTTTAGGGGCTAAGATTGATAAGTATCAATTCAATATCCAATCAGCGGTGGGGAGTGTGGGCTTGTTTTTCAATGCGGCTAAAAATTTTGGCTTGAGCATTGAAGCAAGGGGTGGTATCCCTTTTTATTTTATCCAAAGCAAATTTTCTAAAGCTTTCGGCACGCCACGATTGAATATCTATTCTATTGGTATCACTTTCACCTTTTATGATTTTACTAGATTTTTAGGGTAAAATATTCATTTTGAAATCAATTATAGAGTATAAAAACCATAATCAGACAAACCTTTAAGGATTTATAATGATTTTCATTGATGCATGTTTTAGAAAGGAAACACCCTATACGCCCATTTGGATGATGAGACAAGCGGGGCGTTACCTTAGCGAATACCAAGAGAGCCGCCAAAAAGCGGGTAGCTTCTTGGGATTGTGTAAAAATAGCGATTTAGCCACAGAAGTTACCCTACAGCCAGTAGAGATTTTAGGCGTGGATGCGGCTATTTTGTTTAGCGATATTTTAGTAGTGCCTTTGGAAATGGGCTTGAATTTGGAGTTTATCCCCAAAAAGGGGCCGCATTTTTTAGAGACTATTACGGATTTAAAAAGCGTGGAAAGCCTAAAAATAGGGGCTTACAAACAACTAAACTATGTCTATGATACGATTTCTCAAACGCGCCAAAAGCTTTCTAAAGAGAAAGCGTTAATCGGTTTTTGCGGATCGCCTTGGACTTTAGCGACTTACATGATAGAAGGCGAAGGGAGCAAATCGTATGCTAAAAGCAAGAAAATGCTCTATAGCGAGCCTGAAGTTTTAAAAGCGCTTTTAGAAAAATTAAGCCTTGAATTGATAGAGTATTTGAGCCTTCAAATCCAAGCAGGGGTCAATGCGGTGATGATCTTTGACTCATGGGCTAGCGCTTTAGAAAAAGAAGCGTATTTGAAATTCAGTTGGGATTATTTGAAAAAAATCTCTAAAGAGCTTAAAAAACGCTATGTGCATATCCCGGTTATCCTTTTCCCTAAAGGGATTGGCGCTTATTTGGATAGCATAGACGGGGAATTTGATGTGTTTGGCGTGGATTGGGGCACGCCTTTAGAGGTGGCAAAAAAGATTTTAGGCGATAAGTATGTTTTGCAAGGGAATTTAGAACCCACCCGCCTTTATGATAAAAACGCTTTAGAAGAAGGGGTTGAAAGGATTCTAAAAGTCATGGGCAATCAAGGGCATATTTTTAATTTAGGGCATGGGATGCTACCGGATTTACCCAGAGAAAACGCAAAATATTTAGTGCAATTAGTGCATGCTAAAACCAGGCGATAGGGGGGATTGATGAAAACTATTATAAGATATGTTAGTTTATGGGGCTTGTGTGCAGCTTTAACTCTAGCCCAAACCCCCTCTAAAACCCCAGATGAAATCAAGCAAATCCTTAACAATTACAGCCATAAGAATTTAAAACTCATTGATCCGCCGACAAGTTCTTTAGAAGCAACACCGAGTTTTTTGCCCTCGTCTAAAGAAACAGCGACCACTATCAATCAAGAGATTGCTAAATACCATGAAAAAAGCGATAAAGCCGCTTTGGGGCTTTATGAATTGCTAAAGGGGGCTACCACTAATCTCAGTTTGCAAGCGCAAGAACTCAGTGTCAAGCAAGCGATGAAAAACCACACCATCTCCAAAGCGATGTTTTTGCCCACTCTTAATATGAACTATAACTTTAAAAATGAAAATAGGGATACTCCGCACTTCAAACGCTACAACACGCAACAACTCCAGGCTGAAGTCAAATTGAATGTGTTTAATGGTTTTAGCGATGTGAATAATGTCAAAGAAAAGTCTGCGACTTACCGATCCACTGTGGCTAATTTAGAGTATAGCCGCCAGAGCGTGTATTTGCAAGTGGTGCAACAATATTATGAGTATTTTAACAACCTCGCTCGCATGATCGCTTTACAAAAGAAATTAGAGCAAATCAAAACAGACATTAAAAGGGTTACCAAACTCTATGACAAAGGGCTAACCACGATTGACGATTTGCAAAGCTTAAAAGCGCAAGGGAATTTGAGCGAATACGATATTTTAGACATGCAATTTGCTTTGGAGCAAAACCGCTTGACTTTAGAATATCTCACTAACCTCAGTGTGAAAAATTTAAAAAAGACTACGATTGATGCGCCTAATTTGCAATTGAGAGAAAGGCAAGATTTGGTCTCTTTAAGGGAGCAGATTTCTGCACTCAAATACCAAAACAAGCAACTCAACTATTACCCTACGGTGGATGTTTATGACTCATGGCTTTATTGGATCCAAAAACCCGCTTACGCTTTGGGGAGTTTTGGGAACTTCTTCCCCGGTCAGCAAAATACGGCTGGGGTTACTGCGAGCATGAAATTTTTTGATGATATAGGGTTGAGCTTGCAAAAACAATCCATCATGCTAGGCCGATTAGCGAATGAAAAGAATTTAGCGTATAAAAAATTAGAGCAAGAAAAAGACGAACAGCTTTACAGGAAGTCGCTTGATATTGCCAGAGCCAAGATTGAATCTTCAAAGGCTAGTTTGGATGCGGCTAATCTTTCTTTTGCCAATATTAAAAGGAAATACGACGCTAATTTAGTGGATTTCACCACCTATTTAAGGGGCTTAACCACGCGCTTTGATGCAGAAGTGGCTTACAATTTAGCGCTCAACAATTATGAAGTGCAAAAAGCCAATTACATTTTCAACAGCGGGCATAAAATAGACGACTATGTGCATTAAGGGATAAAAATGATACGAAAAATTTTAATAGGACTTTTTTTGAGTCTTTTGAGTTTGGAAGCTGGCGAGAAAGTGTATGCGATTTTCAATGTGAAAGCGGCACAAGATTCCAAGCTCACCTTAGACAGCACAGGGATTGTGGATAGTATTAAGGTTGCTGAGGGGAGCGTGGTCAAAAAGGGCGATGTTTTGTTGCTTTTGTATAATCAAGACAAGCAGGCTCAAAGCGATTCTACCGAGCAACAACTCATTTTCGCTAAAAAGCAATACCAACGATACAGCAAAATTGGGGGCGCTGTGGATAAAAACACTCTAGAGAGTTATGAGTTCAATTACAGGCGTTTGGAATCAGATTACGCTTATTCTATTGCAGTATTGAATAAAACCATTTTGAGAGCCCCTTTTGATGGCGTAATAGCGAGCAAAAACATTCAAGTGGGCGAAGGGGTGAACGCGAATAACACGGTGTTATTGAGATTAGTCAGCCATGCTAGGAAATTGGTTATTGAATTTGATTCTAAATATATTAATGCGGTCAAAGTGGGGGACACTTACACTTATTCTATAGACGGGGATTCCAATCAGCATGAAGCTAAAATCACTAAAATTTACCCCACGGTTGACGAAAACACCAGAAAAGTGAGCGCTGAAGCCCTTTTGTCTAAGCCTATGGCAGTGGGGCTTTTTGGCGATGGGTTTATCCAAACGAAATAATAGGGTATTTTGATGTATAAAACAGCGATTAATCGTCCTATTACGACCTTGATGTTTGCTTTGGCGATTGTCTTTTTTGGGACTATGGGGTTTAAAAAATTGAGCGTGGCGCTTTTCCCTAAAATTGATATGCCTACGGTGGTGGTTACTACGACTTATCCTGGGGCTAGCGCTGAAATCATAGAGAGTAAGGTAACCGATAAGATTGAAGAAGCGGTGATGGGGATTGATGGGATCAAAAAGGTTACTTCCACGAGTTCTAAAAATGTGAGTATCGTCGTCATTGAATTTGAATTAGAAAAGCCTAATGAAGAAGCCTTAAACGATGTGGTTAATAAAATTTCTTCGGTGCGTTTTGATGATTCTAACATTAAAAAACCCTCTATCAATAAATTTGATACCGACAGCCAAGCCATTATTTCGTTATTCGTGAGCAGTTCAAGCGTGCCTGCTACAACCCTTAATGACTACGCTAAAAACACCATTAAACCCATGCTCCAAAAAATCAATGGGGTAGGGGGCGTGCAACTCAACGGCTTTAGGGAGCGCCAGATTAGGATTTATGCAGATCCCACTTTGATGAATAAATACAACCTAACTTATGCGGATCTTTTCAACACGCTTAAAGCGGAGAATGTGGAAATTGATGGGGGGCGCATTGTCAATAGCCAAAGGGAATTGTCTATTTTAATTAATGCGAATAGTTACAGCGTTGCGGATGTGGAAAAGATCCAAGTGGGTAATCATGTGCGTCTTGGCGATATTGCAAAGATTGAAATCGGTTTGGAAGAAGACAACACTTTTGCGAGCTTTAAAGACAAACCCGGTGTGATTTTGGAAATCCAAAAGATTGCCGGAGCGAATGAAATTGAAATCGTAGATAGGGTGTATGAAGCTTTAAAACACATTCAAGCCATTAGCCCTAGCTATGAAATCAGACCCTTTTTAGACACCACGGGCTATATCCGCACCTCTATTGAAGATGTGAAATTTGACTTGGTCTTAGGGGCGATTTTGGCGGTTTTAGTGGTGTTTGCGTTCTTGCGTAACGGCACGATCACTTTAGTTTCAGCGATCTCTATCCCTATTTCTATCATGGGGACTTTTGCGCTTATTCAATGGATGGGCTTTTCATTAAACATGCTCACCATGGTGGCTTTAACGCTAGCGATAGGGATTATCATTGATGATGCGATCGTGGTGATTGAAAACATCCATAAAAAGCTAGAAATGGGCATGAACAAACGGAAAGCGAGTTATGAGGGGGTGAGGGAAATTGGCTTTGCTTTAGTGGCGATTTCAGCGATGCTGCTCTCTGTTTTTGTGCCTATAGGGAACATGAAAGGCATTATTGGGCGCTTTTTCCAAAGCTTTGGGATCACGGTGGCTTTAGCGATCGCTTTATCGTATGTGGTGGTCGTTACGATTATCCCCATGGTAAGCTCAGTGGTGGTCAATCCCAGGCATTCTCGTTTTTATGTGTGGAGTGAGCCTTTTTTTAAGGCTTTAGAGTCTTATTACACCAGATTGCTCCAGTGGGTGTTAAACCACAAGCTCATTATCTTTATAGCGGTGGTTTTGGTGTTTGTGGGTTCGCTTTTTGTGGCTTCTAAGATCGGTATGGAGTTCATGCTGAAAGAAGATAGGGGGAGGTTTTTAGTGTGGCTTAAGGCTAAACCGGGCGTGAGCATAGATTACATGACACAAAAGAGTAAGATCTTTCAAAAAGCGATTGAAAAGCATGCTGAGGTGGAATTTACCACCTTGCAAGTGGGTTATGGCACCGCACAAAACCCTTTTAAGGCTAAAATTTTTGTGCAACTCAAGCCTTTAAAAGAGCGCAAAAAGGAGCGCAAATTGGGGCAATTTGAGTTGATGAGCGCTTTAAAAAAGGAATTAAAAAGCATGCCTGAAGCTAAAGGTTTAGAGAGTATCAATCTTTCTGAAGTCTCTCTTATAGGGGGCGGTGGGGATAGTTCGCCCTTCCAAACCTTTGTGTTTTCCCATTCTCAAGAAGCGGTGGATAAAAGCGTGGCGAATTTGAAAAAATTCTTATTAGAAAGCCCTGAATTAAAAGGCAAGGTTGAAAGCTACCATACAAGCACGAGCGAATCGCAACCGCAACTGCAACTGAAAATCTTAAGACAAAACGCCAACAAATACGGCGTGAGCGCTCAAACCATTGGTTCAGTGGTTAGCTCTGCTTTCTCTGGAACTTCTCAAGCGAGCGTGTTCAAGCAAGATGGTAAAGAATACGACATGATTATTAGAGTGCCTGATAACAAGCGCGTTTCTGTAGAAGACATCAAACGCTTGCAAGTGCGTAATAAATACGATAAATTGATGTTTTTAGACGCTTTAGTGGAAATCACAGAAACTAAAAGCCCATCCAGTATTTCTCGCTATAACCGCCAACGCAGCGTTACGGTGCTTGCTGAGCCTAATAGGAATGCGGGCGTTTCTTTGGGCGAGATTTTAACGCAAGTGAGCAAAAACACTAAAGAATGGCTGGTTGAAGGGGCGAATTACAGATTCACCGGTGAAGCGGATAACGCTAAAGAGACCAATGGGGAGTTTTTGATCGCTCTAGCGACAGCGTTTGTGCTGATTTATATGATTTTAGCGGCGTTGTATGAGTCCATTTTAGAGCCTTTTATCATCATGGTTACCATGCCTTTAAGCTTTTCAGGGGCGTTTTTTGCTCTGGGTTTAGTCCATCAGCCTTTGAGCATGTTCTCTATGATAGGCCTAATTTTGCTCATTGGTATGGTGGGTAAAAACGCCACGCTTTTAATTGATGTGGCGAATGAAGAGCGTAAAAAAGGTTTGAATATCAAAGAAGCCATTTTGTTTGCCGGCAAAACCCGTCTGAGACCGATTTTAATGACGACCATTGCGATGGTTTGCGGCATGCTGCCTTTAGCGTTAGCGAGTGGGGATGGAGCGGCGATGAAATCCCCTATAGGGATTGCGATGAGTGGGGGCTTGATGATTTCTATGGTGTTAAGCTTACTCATTGTGCCGGTGTTTTATCGCCTTCTCGCTCCCATAGACGACAAAATCAAGCGGTTTTATCAAAACCAAAAAACTTTAGAATGAAAAAAATTGTTTTAATTTTGGCTTTATGGGTGGGCTTGTTAGGGGCGTTTGAGCCTAAAAAAAGTCATATTTATTTTGGGGCTATGGTGGGTTTAGCCCCTATTAAAATAACCCCAAAACCCGTTAGCGATTCTTCTTATACGGCTTTTTTATGGGGGGCTAAAGGGGGGTATCAATTCGCTTTTTTTAAAGCTCTAGCGCTAAGGGGTGAATTTTCCTACCTTATGGCGATAAAACCCACCGCATTGCACACGATTAACACTTCCTTATTGAGCCTGAATGCAGATGTATTGAGCGATTTTTACACTTACAAAAAATACAGCTTTGGGGTGTATGGGGGGCTTGGGATAGGGTATTTTTACCAAAGCAACCATTTAGGCATGAAAAATAGTTCGTTTATGGGGTATAACGGCTTGTTTAATGTGGGGCTTGGCAGCACGATTGCTCATCACCACCGCATAGAGCTTGGGGCTAAAATCCCTTTTTCAAACACTAGAAATTCTTTTAAAAATTCTTATTTTTTAGAGAGCGTTTTTATCCATGCGGCTTATAGTTACGCGTTTTAAAAAGGTTCCAAATAACCCAATGATGGCTTCCATTCACAAGATACGATCCCTATAACCACACAAAGAGATCATGCATTCTTTTTTAATTGTTATAATAGGCAGTGCAAAAAGTATTAGCAAGTATTAGCATGACCGCATGAAAGAGTTTAAAATGATTGATAAAAATGATAAAACAGATTTAAAAAACAAACGCTTTAAAAACCGCTCTTTTAAGGGCGTTAAAAAGAAAATCGCTAAAAAATATAAAATCAAAAACTCGTCTTTGACAATTTATCCCTTAAAAACGCATTCAAATCTTTGCGTATCCTTTAATAAAAAAATCTTTTTAGCCTTAGGGTTTGTTTCAGCTTTGAGCGCTCAAAGTGAAGATTATAATAGTTCGGTGTATTGGCTCAATAGCGTGAATGAAAATCATAACAACAAATCCTACTATGTCAGCCCTTTACGCACCTGGGCTGGGGGGAGTAGGAGTTTTACGCAAAACTATAATAATAGTAAGTTATACATAGGGACAAAAAACGCTTCTTCAACGCCCAATAATTCTTCTGTGTGGTTTGGGGAAAAGGGCTATATAGGTTTTATTACAGGGGTTTTTAAGGCTAGAGATATTTTTATCACAGGAGCTGTTGGATCGGGTAATGAGTTAAAAACCGGCGGAGGGGCGATACTTGTTTTTGAAAGCTCAAACGAATTAAGCGCTAATGGGGCTTATTTTCAAAATAACAGAGCTGGGATGCAAACTTCTTGGATCAATTTGATTTCCAATCATAGCGTGAATTTGACAAACACGGATTTTGGCAACCAAACCCCTAATGGGGGCTTTAATGTGATGGGGCGAAAGATTACTTATAATGGCGGGATCGTCAATGGCGGGAATTTTGGCTTTGATAATGTGGATAGCAATGGCACAACCACCATTAGCGGGGTAACTTTCAATAATAACGGCGCGCTCACTTATAAGGGTGGGAATGGTATCGGGGGGAGCATCACTTTCACTAACTCTAATATCAATCATTATAAACTCAATCTTAACGCCAATAGCGTTACCTTTAACAACAGCACTCTAGGGAGCATGCCCAACACTAATACTATAGGAAATGCCTACATTCTTAATGCAAGCAATATCACTTTTAATAATTTGACCTTTAATGGGGGTTGGTTCGTTTTTGATAGATCTGATGCTAGTGTTCATTTTCAAGGCACAACCACGATCAACAATCCCACTTCGCCCTTTATCAATATGAGCGCTAAAGTTACCATTAATCCTAATGCGGTTTTTAATATTCAAAATTACACGCCCACAATAGGGAGCGCTTACACGCTCTTTAGCATGAAAAATGGCTCTATCGCTTACAATGATGTCAGCAACTTATGGAATATTATCAGGCTTAAAAACACGCAAGCCACAAAAGACAACAGCAAAAACGCCACTTCTAATAACAACACCCACACTTACTATGTAACCTACAATTTAGGCGGCACGCTCTATAATTTTAGACAAATTTTTAGCCCTGATTCTATTGTTTTACAATCTGTCTATTATGGCGCGAACAATATTTACTACACCAATAGCATGAATATCCATGACAATGTTTTTAATTTAAAAAATATTAATGATGATAGATCTGACACGATTTTTTATCTTAACGGCTTAAACACTTGGAATTACACTAATGCGAGATTCACTCAAACCTATGGTGGGAAAAACAGCGCTTTAGTCTTTAACGCTACGACCCCTTGGGCTAATGGCAGCATCCCTAAATCTAACAGCACGGTGCGTTTTGGGGGGTATGAGGGAGTCAATTGGGGGAAAACGGGCTATATCACCGGCACTTTCACAGCCGATAGGGTTTATATCACCGGTAACATGATGTCTGGTAACGGCGCTCAAACCGGTGGGGGGGCGACTTTGAATTTTGTGGGCGCGACTGAAATTAATATCGCCGGGGCTGATTTTAAAAACCTAAAAACCACTTCACAAAACTCTTACATGACTTTTATGGCGTTAGGGGATAGCTCTGGGAGCGGCAAGATCAATGTTTCTCAGTCTGATTTTTACGATTGGACGGGTGGGGGGTATGATTTTACCGGTAATGGCGCTTTTGATAGCGTGAATTTCAACAAGGCTTATTACAAATTTCAAGGCGCTGAAAATTCTTACCATTTTAAAAACACGAACTTTTTAGCAGGGAATTTTAAGTTTCAAGGCAAGACTACCATTGAAAAATCCGTTTTAGATGACGCTTCTTACACTTTTAATGGCGTAAATAACGCCTTTAATGAAAACAAATTTAATGGCGGTTCGTTTAGTTTCAACCACGCGGAGCAGACAGACGCTTTCAATAACAACTCGTTCAATGGCGGATCGTTTAGTTTCAACGCCAAGCAAGTGGATTTTAGTGGGAACTCGTTCAATGGGGGTGTGTTTGATTTCAATAATACCCCTAAAGTCAGTTTTACTGATGACACTTTCAATGCGAATAACCAATTTAAAATAAACGGCGCTCAAACAACTTTCACTTTCAATAAGGGCGTTGTTTTTAACATGCAAGGGCTTTTGAACAGCCTAAGCGTAGGCACGACTTATCAATTGCTTAACGCTAAAAGCGTGGATTATAAAAATAATAACGCTTTGTATCAAATGTTGCGCTGGACGAGCGGGGAAAATCCTAGTGGTAGGTTAGTTGATGAGAATCAATCCGTGCCAAGCAGCGCTAAAATTTATAATGTCCAATTCATTGATAACGGCTTGACTTACTACATCAAAGAAAACTTTAATAATGGGATCACGCTCACTCGTTTATGCACTCTAGGCTATACGCATTGCGTGAATATTTATAACGATGCGTTTAATCTTAAAAATGTCAATAACAACGCCAGTAACACCGTGTTCTATCTCAACGGCATGACGACTTGGAAGATCGCTGGCACAGGCGTTTTCACGCAAGATTATAGCGGCTCTAACAGCGTTTTAGTGTTCAACCAAACCACCCCCTTTCTTGCTGGGGCGAATCCCGCTTCTAATAGCGTGGTGAGTTTTGGGAAAACTTCGGGGGCTGAATGGGGGTTAGTGGGCTATATTCAAGGCGTTTTTAAAGCCAATCAAATTGATATTACCGGCACGATTCGCTCTGGTAACGGCGCTCAAACCGGTGGGGGTGCGACTTTAGTGTTTAACGCTCAAGAGCGTTTGAATATCGCTAACGCTAGTTTGAATAACGATAAAGCCGGTTTGCAAGATTCATGGATGAATTTCATTGTTAATAATGGTAATTTGAATGTAACAAACGCCAATTTTAGCAACCAAACCCCGCATGGAGGCTTTAACCTTAAGGCCAATAACATTACTTGGGATAAAGGCTCTGTGAATGGAGGGGGGAATTTTGGCGTGGATAACGCTAGTGCTAACGGAAATGCCGTGATTAAGAATGTTAATTTTAGCGATAATGGCACTTTGATTTATAAAGGGGGTGAAAACAGTGCTGGAAATTCTTTAACCCTAGAAAACAACACCTTCAATTCCTATAATATCAACGCAAAAGCGCAAAACCTTATTTTCAACAACAACTCGTTTAGTGGCGGTAGCTATTCGTTTAACGACACTAAAAACACCACTTTTAAAGGCACAAACACGCTCATTAACAGCGATCCTTTCAGCCGTCTTCAAGGATCAATCGCTATTGACAATAATAGTATTTTTAATATTGAAAGGGATTTGACCGATAAAACCACTTACACGCTTTTAAGCGGGAATAACATTAAATATAATAATGAAATTTTGGCGGATAATGTTTTTTCAAAAAATTTATGGAATCTGATCCATTATGGCGGCGAACAAGGGACTTTATTAAGAGCGGATAATAATACTTTTTTTGTGCAATTCACCCAAAGCAACGGCCAAAAATTTGTTTTTGAAGAAACTTTTAACCCGGGCTCTATCACTTATAAATACCTTACGCTCAATTCTTCGCCTTTCCACACAGACGCTGATTCTAAAGATATTTGGAGTCAAGTGAGGAAGCAATTTGATTTTATTCCAGGAAAAACCCCTGTGTGTGTTGGCGTGTGCTATATCGCGCCTTATAAAAATCAAGACCTTATTGGCTCTAGCGCTTTTGCGTGGTCGCTGAACTTTGGGGCTACGGTGGTAGGGACTTTGCTTTTAGGGAGCGCGCAAGAAAAAGCCAATAATAATGGCGGATCTATCTGGTTTGGTAAGAATAATTTGCTGTATTTGCATGGCAATTTCAACGCGACTAATATCTTTTTAACGAATAATTTTAATGTCGGCAACCCTAACGCTGGCGGTGGGGCGACGATTAATTTTAACGCTGATGAAACCTTGAACGCTGACGGGTTAAATTACACGAATTTCCAAACCGTGGCTATGGGCTTACAAACCAGCGCGAGTCAGCATTCTTGGGCGAATTTCAATTCCAGGCTTTCTATGGATATTAAAAACTCTAACTTTAGGGATTTCACATGGGGAGGCTTTAATTTTAATTCAGGGCGTATCACTTTTGAAAACACCACTTTTAGCGGCTGGACCAATATTAACGGAGCGACTGAGAGCGGCTCATCGTATGTGAATATGGTTGCGAATACGGATTTGATATTTACTAATTCCATTTTAGGGGGGGGTATCCGCTATGATTTGAAAGCTAATAACATTATTTTCAATAACTCTCAAATGGTTATTGATGTGTCTAAGAATGTGAATCAGTCTTCATTGAATGGGAATGTTACTTTCAATAATTCCAGGCTTTCAGTCAAGCCCAACGCTGCTATTAATATTGGGGATAGCCAAACCCAAACGACTTTAGAAAACGCTTCAAGCCTTTCTTTTTACAACAACAGCGTGGCGAATTTTAACGGCACAACCGCTTTTAATGGGGTGTCTTATTTGAATTTGAACCCTAACGCTCAATTAAGCTTCAATCAAGCAAATTTCAATAACGCTAATGTAACCTTTTATGGCATCCCGCTATTTGGTAAAACGCCTGATTTTGGCAACTCTGTGCGCCTTATCAATTTCAAAGGGAATACGAATTTTAATCAAGCCACGCTCAATTTAAGGGCTAAAAATATCCATATCAATTTCCAAGGGGCTTCCACTTTTGAAAATAACTCTACGATGAATTTAGCTGAAAGTTCTCAAGCGAGCTTTAATGCGCTTAGCGTAGAAGGGGAAACGGATTTCAACCTCAACGGATCAAGCTTGTTGAACTTCAATGGCGATAGCGTTTTTAACGCTCCTGTGAGTTTTTATGCTAATAATTCTCAAATTTCTTTCACTAAACTAGCGACCTTTAATGCAGACGCTTCATTTGATTTAGGCAACAACAGCACCCTGAATTTTCAAAGCGTTCTTTTAAACGGCACTCTAAACCTTTTAGGTAATGGCGCTAACGCTTTATCCATTAATGCAAGCGGGAATTTCAGCTTTGGAACTCAAGGGGTTTTGAATCTGTCTAATGTGAATTTATTTGATGCAGAAAACAAGCCCTTAGTTTATAATATTTTACAAGCCCAAAATATTCAGGGTTTAATGGGGAATAACGGCTATGAAAAGATCCGTTTTTATGGCATACAGATTGAAAAGGCTGATTACTCGTTTAATAACGGCGTTCATTCTTGGAGTTTCACTAACCCGCTCAACACGACTGAAACGATTACAGAAACCTTGCATAACAACCGCTTGAAAGTGCAGATTTCTCAGAACTACGCTTCTAATAATGAGATGTTTAATCTCGCTCCCAGCTTGTATGATTACCAAAAAAACCCTTATGATGAAAGCTCTAATTCCTATAATTACACAAGCGATAAGACCGGCACTTATTATTTGAATAGCAATATCAAAGGCTTTAATCAAAATAATGAGATACCAGGGACTTATAACGCGCAAAACCAGCCCTTACAAGCCTTACACATTTATAATCAGGCTATCACTAAGCAAGATTTAAGTATTATTGCCAGCTTGGGTAAGGAATTTTTGCCTAAAATAGCCAATCTTTTATCTTCGGGGGCTTTAGATAATCTCAATTTCAATAGCCCGAATAGTTTTGAAACTATTCTTGGTATCTTTGAAAAATATGGTATCACTTTAAACCAAGAAAATTGGAAGAGCTTATTAAAGATCATTAATGGATTTTCTAACACGGCTAATTATCATTTCTCTCAAGGCAATCTCGTTGTGGGGGCAATCAAAGAAGGGCAAACGAACACTAAAAGCGTGGTGTGGTTTGGAGGCGATGGCTATAAAGAGCCATGCGCGGTTGGGGATAACACTTGCCAGATGTTTAGGCAGACTAATTTAGGGCAGTTGCTCAATTCCACTTCGCCTTATTTGGGCTACATTAACGCTAATTTTAGGGCTAAAAACATTTACATTACCGGGACAATCGGCAGCGGGAACGCTTGGGGGAGCGGAGGGAGCGCGAATGTGTCTTTTGAAAGCGGCACAAATTTGGTGCTCAATCAAGCCAATATTGACGCTCAAGGGACCGATAAAATCTTTTCTTATCTGGGGAAAGAGGGTATTGATAAGCTTTTTGGGGAAAAAGGTTTGGGGAATATCCTTTCTAATATTATTTATGAAGAGAGTTTGAATGATAATGCCATCCCTAAAGATCTAGCCAGCATGATCCCTAAAGATTTTGGCTCTAAAACTTTAAGCTCATTGCTTAACCCTACTGAAGTGAATAACCTCTTAGGCGTGAGCGCATTTAAAAACGCGATCATGGAAATTTTAAATTCTAAAACGGTGGGCGATGTTTTTGGTGAAAACGGGCTTTTAAACGCGCTAGATCCTATAAAAAGAAAAGAAATCGATCAAATGCTCTTAGAACAAATCCAAGCCCATTCTTCAGGATTTGAAAAATTCATTGTCAAAACTTTAGGGATTGAAAATGTAGAGAATTTCATCAATAACTGGTATGGAAAACAAAGTTTGAGTTCTTTTGCCAATAATTTTGTGCCTGGAGGGTTAAATCAAGCCCTTGATAAAATAGGTTCTAACGCTAATTCTAAAGACTTACAGAATTTCTTAGACAAAACGACCTTTGGGGATATTCTAAATCAAATGATCAATCAAGCCCCCTTAATCAATAAGCTCATTTCTTGGCTAGGCCCGCAGGATTTAAGCGTGTTAGTGAATATCGCTTTAAATAGCATCACTAACCCCAGTAAGGAATTGTTGGGCGCGATTTCTGGAATGGGTCAAAAAGTGCTGAACGATTTGTTAGGCGAAGGCGTAGTGAATAAGATCATGAGCAATCAAGTCTTAGGGCAAATGATTAATAAAATCATCGCTGATAAGGGCTTTGGAGGCGTTTATCATCAAGGTTTGGGATCTATACTGCCTAAACCCTTACAAGATGAATTGAAGAAATTGGGCATGGGCTCTTTGCTCAAACCTAAAGGCTTGCACAACCTCTGGCAAAAAGGGAATTTTAATTTCTTAGCTAAAGATTATGTGTTTGTGAATAACAGCTCGTTTAGTAACGCCACAGGGGGGGGATTGAATTTTGTAGCGGGCAAGTCCATTATCTTTAACGGGAAAAATACGATCAATTTCACGCAATATCAGGGCAAGCTTTCATTTATTTCTCAAGATTTTTCTAGTATTTCACTAGATACCTTAAACGCTACCAACGGCTTAACGCTGAATGCTTCTAAAAATGACATTAGCGTTCAAAAAGGTCAGATTTGCGTGAATGTTTTAAATTGCATGGGCGAGAAAAAAGCTAATTCTTTAAGCGCTCCAACCGATGAAACGCTAGAAGTGAATGCGAATAATTTCACATTTTTAGGAACAATTAAAGCGAACGGATTAGTGGATTTTTCAAAAGTCTTACAAAATACCACGATCGGGACTTTGGATTTAGGATCAAACGCTCTTTTAAGGGCGAATAATTTGATCGTGAATAACGCTTTTAACAATAACTCTAATCATAGGGCTGATATTAGCGGTAATCTCAATGTGGTAAAAGGAGCGACTCTCAGCACGAATGAAAACGGCTTGAATGTGGGGGGCGATTTCAAGAGCGAAGGGCCATTAATCTTTAATCTTAATAATCCCACCCATCAAACGATTATTAATGTAACTCGCACTTCTACGATCATGTCTTACAATAATCAAGCTTTAATTAATTTTAACACTCAACTCAAGCAAGGCGCTTACACGCTTATGGACGCTAAACGCATGGTTTATGGCTATGATAATCAAATGATTCTTGGAGGGAGCTTGAGCGATTACCTCAAGCTTTACACCCTCATTGATTTTAATGGCAAACGCATGCGACTAAATGGCGATTCGTTAAGTTATGACAATAAACCGGTCAATATTAAAGATGGGGGTCTTGTGGTAAGCTTTAAAGATAATCAAGGGCAAATGGTGTATTCATCTATCCTTTATGATAAGGTTCAAGTTACCGTCTCTGATAAACCCATTAACATTCAAGCCCCTAGTTTGGAGTATTACATCAAATACATTCAAGGCAGCGCTGGTTTGAATGCGATCGAATCTGCGGGCAATAATTCCCTTATGTGGCTGAATGCGCTTTTTATGGCTAAAGGGGGTAATCCCTTGTTTGCGCCTTATTATTTGCAAGACACGCCCACTGAACACATTGTTACTTTAATGAAAGATATTACCGGTGCTTTAGGCATGCTTACTAACTCCAATCTTAAAAACAATTCCACCGATGTTTTACAGCTCAACACTTACACGCAACAAATGGGCCGTTTAGCAAAGCTTTCTAATTTCGCTTCCTTTGATTCAACGGATTTTAGCGAGCGCTTGAGCAGCCTTAAAAACCAAAGATTTGCTGACGCAATCCCTAACGCGATGGATGTGATTTTAAAATACTCTCAAAGGGATAAATTAAAAAACAACCTTTGGGCAACCGGCGTTGGGGGCGTGAGCTTTGTGGAAAATGGCACAGGAACGCTCTATGGTATCAATGTGGGCTATGACAGATTTATTAAGGGTGTGATTGTTGGAGGGTATGCGGCTTATGGGTATAGCGGGTTTTATGAACGCATCACTAGTTCTAAATCTGATAATGTGGATGTGGGCTTGTATGCGAGAGCTTTCATTAAAAAGAGCGAGCTAACCTTTAGCGTCAATGAAACTTGGGGGGCTAATAAAACCCAGATCAGCTCCAACGACGCTCTGCTTTCTATGATCAACCAATCTTATCAATACAGCACATGGACGACGAACGCGAGAGTCAATTACGGGTATGATTTCATGTTTAAAAACAAAAGCATCATTTTAAAACCTCAAATTGGTTTAAGGTATTACTATATTGGCATGACCGGTTTAGAAGGGGTGATGAATAACGCACTCTATAACCAGTTTAAAGCGAACGCGGATCCGTCTAAAAAATCCGTTTTAACGATTGATTTTGCTTTTGAAAACCGCCATTATTTCAATAAAAACTCTTATTTTTATGCGATTGGCGGCATTGGTAGGGATTTATTGGTGCGATCAATGGGGGATAAATTGGTGCGTTTCATTGGCGATAACACTTTGAGCTACAGAAAAGGCGAGCTTTACAACACTTTTGCGAGCATCACTACAGGTGGGGAAGTGAGGTTGTTTAAAAGCTTTTATGCGAATGCTGGGGTGGGGGCTAGGTTTGGATTGGATTACAAAATGATCAATATCACCGGAAACATTGGAATGCGTTTAGCGTTTTAAAAGGTGGGGGCTTACCCCTTTTTGAGCCATTAAATGAATCAATGGTGGGATTAAAATATTTAACGCATGCGTTCTATTAACAGCATGCGATTAGCGCTTAGTAAAAAGAGGGTAATGCCACAAACAATGAAAAGTGTTGAAGCTATCAGTATTAGTATAGGGTCAATTCCTTGAAAGGACTTTAGTAAAAGTTGGTTAAGTTGGTAAAAAACAGAAGTTTTGATAAATAACTGACCAATACTAGGTAGATAGTCTAGAGAAACAAATACATTACAAGAAATTACTGCGTAGAGATTGATAATGTTGGCAAATCCTAAGATACTTTGTTCATTTTGAAAGATTTTAGCGACAAAAATGGCTAAACAAAAGCAAAATAATGAGCTTGAAAAAATGCTAATAAATCCAAAAATGAGCGTTTTAAAATTAAGGAGATCAAAAATGTTGAGTGTATAAAAAGAGATTCCGATAAAGGTAAACGCATATATGATCACAATTATTAGTCTTGAAGCAATGAGTGCAAGAGTTATTTGTTTTAAAGTTGCTGGCGATAGTATATAAAACAAGAATACATTGTGTGATCTCAAGCTTGCTATAGCTTGTGTGAGACCAAAAATTGCACTAGAGATAATAAGCAGTCCCATTAGACCTATGATGCTATTAAAATAAAAAACCTCAGTGGTATTTTTTGAAAAAACAAAAACTAGTAGTAAGAGCATTAAAATGGGATAAATAAAAGTCCAAAATAATGCACTTGTATTGGTAAGATAAGATTTGATTTCAAGCTTTAAAATAGATAAAATTGCACCCATTAAATATCCTTTAGTAATGCCAATAAGTCTTTTGCGCTCAGTTTTTCTTTAAGGCTGAAAGATATAGTTATAGTTTTTAATATAGAATCTAAAGTCTCATATTTAGCAATGTTGCCACCATTAAGAAGCAAGACCCATTTGCAACTTTCTAAAACAATCAGATCATGAGTAGCAATAATGCTTGTAAGTTGTTGGGTATTACGCAACTCAATAAGACTTGATAGTTTTATAAGAGCATTCTGTTCTAAACTGGTTTCTGGTTCATCCATGATAACTAATTGTGGGTGATGGCTAAGAGCTAAGTCAATTTTCAATCGTTGTTTTTGTCCATCACTTAATGATTCGTAAGTTTTATTTAAAAGTTTTTTATCAAATAGATTTATGGTGCAGTTTTTATAAAAAAATTTATAGAATCTAAATATATCGTTTGCATTTAGTCCAGGTGGATAATTGAACAGATTAGATACAACTCCAAATTGTTTGCGTTGTGGCATAATATTATTTTTGTATGGGGTGTTATTGTTTTGTGCTTTGATATTGTAGTCCGCTCTAATACCTAGAATAGTATTGATAAGCGTTGACTTTCCAGCACCGTTTGTGCCAATAATAGCTGTGCTAGTATTACTCTTAAATGAAAAATTATTTACATTTAAAGCGTTTTTAATGTTTTTTTTAGGTGTAATGTTGATATTAGAAATCATAAAATCCCCTTTGCATAAAACCCCCTTTGACAGAAATGATTTAAAATCCCATCTAGGATTATTGTATTCAAACGGTGGTTTTATTTAGCGTAGTGTTGCTAAAAAATTAACTAATCTTTGATAAAACGAGCCAAAAGAGTTACTGATAGATACGCTCTAATCGCATAAACAACATAAAACGATTTTAAAAAGCACTCCAACTCTAAAAAATAGACAAAGCCAAAGTTTTAAATAAGAAAGACCCTAAAAAAGAAACGGAGTTTTTGATTTTTCACGATCAAAACCCCAAACACTCTCTCATTTTTGTCCGTTATTGGTTTTATGGGTGCTTTAACATATAAAATTCCAACGCTTTTTCAAAGAGGAGCGAGCGGTTAGAAAAACCTTTCTCTTTCATGTATTCATCCACTTTAGTCATAAAACTAGGAGAGAGTAAAACGCTATGATTGATTCTTCGCTCTTTACTGGTTTTTTCTTCGTATTCTATCTCTTCTATTTCAGCTAACAAACTGGGCGAGAGCGAAATGTTAAAACCGCTTTTTCGTTCGCTACTCACTTTTATTTCTGCTTCTAACTCGGCTAATTCTGTTAGCAATTTTTTGCGTTTGGCTTGTAAAGCCTGAATGGTTGTGTGCGCTTTATGGTGTTCCATTATTGCTCCTTAAAGTATCTTTATTTTTCGCATTCTACTATAAAATAGGATCTTGTGAGTAAATTCATTAAGAATGAAAATTGGAATTTTTCTTTAGAATTTAATCAAATTCTTTAAGGCGCTTTAACAATTCTTCTTCATTCAAAACGCTCACGCCATGTTTTTGTGCTAGAGCGAGTTTTGAGCCGGCGTTTTCTCCAGCGATTAAAAAATCGGTTTTAGCGCTCACGCTTGAAGAAATTTTTGCCCCTAAATTTTCCAACATTTGAGCGTATTCTTGCCGTGGTTTAGAAAGCGTGCCGGTTAAAACAATCGTTTTATGATTGAAAACAGAAGAGCTTTTTTGCTTTTCTTTGGCCATATCGCTGTTTTTAGGGTTTAACAAATCAAATAACGATCGGATAAATTCCTGATTGCTCGCATAAAAATTGACTAAAGAGCGCGCCATTTCCACCCCAAAGCCTTCCATTTCTAAAAATTCGGCTTCGCTTTTTTCTAACACATTTAAGCCGTATTTAGCCAGCGTTTTACTCGCTCCCTTACCAATATGCTCAATCCCTAAAGCGTTAATCAAACGCCATAAGGGAGGGTTTTTGCTTTTTTGAATAGCGTCCAATAGATTTTGAGCTTTTTTGATTTTGAATTTGTCTAGCCGCATTAAATCTTCTAATTTTAAAGCATACAAATCCAGGGCGTTAAAAATGAGTTTTTCTTCAAAAAGTTGCTCTATGACTTTATCGCCTAGGCCTTGAATGTTTAAAGCGTCTTTAGAAGCGAAATGAATCAAGCTTTCTTTCAACCTTGCCGGGCAGTTTAAGTTTTGACAATAAGTAAAAATCTCTTCGCACAAAAGCTCATGCGAACATATAGGGCAAACTTTGGGGCGCTCAATCTTATGTTGCGAGCCGTCCCTATAAGATTCTAAAGGTTTGATGATTTTAGGGATCACATCGCCGCTTCTAATGACCACAACCCTATCATTGAGCATGATATTCTTTTTTTCAATTTCAGAATAATTGTGTAAGGTCGCTTTCGTAATGATAGCTCCAGCAATTTCTACAGGCTCTAAAACAGCGACCGGTGTGATCGCCCCGCTGCGCCCCACTTGGTTAATGATTCCTACAATTTTGGTGTGTTTTTCTAGAGCCGGGAATTTATAAGCGCAAGCGAATTTGGGGGATTTTTGCGTGTAGCCTAGCTCCTTTTGAATATTTAATTCATTCACAACGATCACCATGCCGTCTAAAAGGGCAAAAAAGCCCTCCCTTTCTTTAATTAGGGTGTGGTAATTTTCTTCTATTTCTTGGTGGTTTTTGTTTAGGCTTAAGTATTGAATAGCGCTAAAACCTAGCGAAACAATAAAATCCAAACACTCCTTAAAGCTTGGGAAATTTAAAGAATGCTTGCCCACGCCCCAAGGAATGAATTGCAATTTACGCTTTTTAGTGATTTCGCTATCAAGCTGTCTCAAACTCCCTGATGCGGCATTTCTAGGGTTAGCGAATAGGGGTTCATTAGCGTTTAAGTGCTCTTTGTTTAAAGCGTCAAAATCCTTTTTAGAAATGATCACTTCGCCCCTGATTTCTATTTCTCCATTATAAGCGATAGCGTGGGGGATATTAGCGATGTGTTTAGCGTTTGCGCTCACTAATTCCCCTTCTAAGCCGTTGCCCCTAGTGGTCGCCTTCACTAGCTTGCCATGTTGATACAAAAGATTGAGCGAAACCCCATCAAGTTTGGGCGAACACACGAACGAAGCGCTAGGATAGGCTTTTAAAATGCGTTGCAACCACGCTTGCAATTCGCTTTGATTGAACACATCATCTAAGCTCCACATCCGCATTAAATGGGGGTTTTTATTGAACGAATTGGGGGTAGTAGCCCCCACTTTTTGGGTAGGGGAATTGGCTTGAATGCTATTAGGGTTTTTTTCTTCATAAGCTTTTAATTCTTGATAAAGTTCGTCATAGACCGCATCGCTTACGATGGGATCATCAAGGTTGTAATAATGGTGCGATAGGGTGTTTAAATATTCAATTCTTTCTAAATATTCTTTTTGGCTTTTTATCATGTCTGTAAAAACCTTTTAAACTAAATTAGGGTAGTATTATAACATTTAATCTTTGATAGGGCTTTAGGGGAAATTAGGTGGTAAGAGGCATTGACAAAACGACTTCGTTGCACTTAAACAACGAAGCGCAATTTTTGTGTTTTAGATTGGATGGAGAAAAAGACGCCCAACTTTATGGCTTAAACATTTTTAAGATCCGAGAAATTATCCATTATGATGGGGAGGTTACAGAGATTCTTGGGGGGAGCGATGGCGTGATGCTTGGATTTCTTAGTATTAGGGGCGAGTCTATCCCTTTAGTGGATGTGAAAAGGTGGTTGCATTATAACGCTAGTGATACAAGTCGCAATTTAAAAGAATGCAGCGTTAAAGATGAGCATAATTTGGTGATTGTGTGCCATTTTTCTAACCATTCCATCGCTCTAAAGGTTTTAAAAATTGAAAGGATCATTCATAAAAATTGGACTGAGATTAGCACCGGGGACAAACAAGGCATTAATGAAGAGGGTAAGCTTAGCGCTATCACTCGTTTTGATGAAGAACGAGTGGTGCAGATCTTAGATGTGGAAAAGATGATTAGCGATGTTTTCCCTAGCTTGAAAGATTTAGACGATTTGACTTTGCGTTGCATAGAAGCCATTCAAAGCCAAAAACTCATTTTAATCGCTGAAGACTCCTTGAGCGCTCTTAAAACCCTAGAAAAAATCGTTCAAACCTTAGAATTGCGTTATTTAGCCTTTCCAAACGGAAAAGAATTGTTGGATTATTTGTATGAAAAAGAACATTACCAACAAGTCGGCGTGGTCATTACGGATTTAGAAATGCCTGTTATTTCAGGGTTTGAAGTGCTAAAAACCATTAAAGCTGATAGCAGGACTGAGCATCTTCCTGTGATTATCAATTCGTCCATGAGCAGCGATTCTAACCGCCAATTAGCCCAATCTTTAGAAGCGGATGGTTTTGTGGTAAAATCTAACATTCTTGAAATCCATGAAATGCTTAAAAAAACGCTTTCATAAATTTAATTTTTGTTTTAATTAAAGGGATAAAACATGCGAAGTCATTTCTGTGCAGAAATTAGTGAAAAAGATGTGGGTAAAACCATCAAAGTGGCCGGGTGGTGTAACACTTATAGAGACCATGGAGGCGTGGTTTTTATTGATTTAAGGGATAAAAGCGGTTTAGTGCAACTAGTTTGTGATCCTAGCTCTAAGGCTTATGAAAAGGCTTTAGAAGTTAGGAGTGAATTTGTGCTAGTGGCTAAAGGAAAAACGCGTTTAAGAGGGCCCGGGTTAGAAAACCCTAAACTAAAGACCGGTAAAATTGAAATTGTTTTAGAAGAGTTAGTCATTGAAAATAAAAGCGCTACCCCACCGATTGAAATTGGCAATAAAAATGTGAATGAAGATTTGCGCTTGAAATACCGCTATTTGGATTTGCGCTCTTTGAACGCTTATGAAATCTTTAAATTGCGCAGCGAAGTGGCTCTAATCGCTCGTAACGCTTTAGCCCAAAAGGGCTTTTTAGAGATTGAAACCCCCATTTTGTCTAAAACCACGCCTGAGGGGGCTAGGGATTATTTAGTGCCAAGCAGGGTGCATGAGGGCGAATTTTTCGCGCTCCCTCAAAGCCCGCAATTGTTCAAACAGCTTTTAATGGTGGGGGGAATGGACAGGTATTTTCAAATCGCTCGTTGCTTTAGAGATGAAGATTTGAGAGCGGACAGGCAGCCAGAATTCACGCAAATTGATGCGGAAATGAGTTTTTGTAGTGAAAATGATGTGATGGGCGTGGTGGAAGATTTGTTGCAAGAGATTTTTAAAGCGATTGGGCATAATATTTCTAAACCTTTTAAACGCATGCCTTATAAGGAAGCGATGGAAAATTACGGGAGCGATAAGCCGGATTTACGCTTTGGATTGCCTTTAATAGAAGTGGGGGATTGTTTTATGGACAGCTCAAACGCTATTTTTTCTAATATCGCGCAAGATCCTAAAAACAAACGCATTAAAGCTTTGAATGTTAAGGGGGCTGATGCGATTTTTAGCCGCAGCGTTTTAAAAGAATTAGAAGAATTTGTGCGCCAATTTGGGGCTCAAGGCTTAGCGTATTTGCAAATTAAAGAAGATGGGGTTAAAGGGCCTTTAGTTAAATTTTTAAGCGAAAAGGGGCTTAAGAATATTTTAGAAAAAACTGGTGCAAAAACCGGGGATATTGTCTTTTTTGGAGCCGGGGATAAAAAAATCGTGTTAGATTACATGGGGCGTTTGCGCTTGAAGGTGGCGGAAACGCTTGACTTGATTGATAAAGACGCTTTAAATTTCTTATGGGTAGTCAATTTCCCCATGTTTGAAAAAACCGAAAACGGCTATCATGCCGCGCACCACCCTTTTACGATGCCTAAAAATATAGAATGCAAAGATTTAGAAGAGATTGAAGCGCATGCGTATGATGTGGTGCTTAATGGCGTGGAGCTTGGTGGGGGGAGCATAAGGATTCATAAAGAAGAAATGCAAAAAAAAGTCTTTGAAAAAATCAATATCCACGAAGAGGAAGCGCAAAAGAAATTTGGCTTTTTACTAGAGGCGCTAAAGTTTGGCGCTCCTCCTCATGGGGGCTTTGCGATAGGCTTTGATCGCTTGATCATGCTAATGACCAAATCCAGTAGCATTAGAGATGTGATCGCTTTCCCTAAAACGCAAAAAGCTTCATGTTTATTGACTGACGCTCCTAGCCCCATTAACGAAGAGCAACTAAGAGAATTACACATTCGCTTAAGAAAATAATTTGAAAGGATAAGATATGAAACAACTATTTTTGATTATTGGAGCCCCAGGGAGTGGTAAAACCACCGATGCAGAGCTTATCACTAAGAATAACAGCGAAAAAATCGCTCATTTTTCTACCGGGGATTTACTAAGGGCTGAGAGCGCTAAAAAGACCGAGCGAGGCTTATTGATTGAGAAATTCACTTCTCAAGGCGAATTAGTGCCTTTAGAAATTGTGGTAGAAACGATCCTTTCAGCGATTAAAAGCTCTAGTAAGGGGATCATTTTAATTGATGGCTATCCTAGGAGCGTGGAACAAATGCAGGCTTTAAATAAGGAATTGAGCGCTCAAAACGAAGTGGTTTTAAAAAGCGTGATTGAAGTGGAAGTGAGTGAAAACACCGCTAAAGAAAGGGTTTTAGGGCGCTCTAGGGGGGCTGATGATAATGAGGTGGTGTTTCATAACCGCATGCGGGTGTTTTTGGATCCGTTGGGTGAGATCCAAAATTTTTACAAGAATAAGAAGGTGTATAAAGCGATCAATGGTGAAAGAAGCATTGAAGAAATCGTGCATGAAATGCAAGAGTATATTTTGTCTTTTGGGAATTAAAATGCACCCTAAAGGAGAATGAGCTGTGATTTGTGTCTATATCATTTCTTTAAAAGAAAGTCAAAGGCGTTTGGATACTGAAAAACTCGTTTCAGAATCCAATGAAAAATTTAAAGGGCGTTGTGTTTTTCAAATCTTTGACGCTATTAGCCCCAAACACGAAGATTTTGAAAAATTCGTTCAAGAACTTTATGATGCGCAAAGCATGTTAAAATCCGATTGGTTCCATTCTTATGTTGGCGATGGTTTGACTTTGCCTGAATTAGGGTGCTATTTAAGCCATTATCTTTTATGGAAAGAATGCGTTAAAACAAACCAACCGGTCGTCATTTTAGAAGATGATGTAGCGCTAGAATCTAACTTTATGCAAGCCTTAGAAGATTGCTTGAAAAGCCCTTTTGATTTTGTGAGACTTTATGGGTGCTATTGGTATTACCACGAGACAAAATTCCATGTTTTACCCAAAGAATTTGTATTTCCTCCCTTTGATTATCCTTTTAAAAATAACCCTATTTTAGAAAAATTTAAAAAATTTTTTGATGTTTCTAGATTTTTAAATCTTTCTACCCATAAAGTCATCCACTATATTCTCAAAAAAATACAAAAAAGCTATTACTCAACGCATGAAAAAGAAGCCTTTTTTTTAGAGCATTTTTACCTTACCAGCGTGTATGTGGCTTCTACAGCCGGTTATCACTTAACCCCTAAGGGTGCTAAAACTTTTATAGAAGCCACGGAGCGTTTTAAAATCATAGAGCCGGTGGATATGTTTATGGACAATTCCGCTTACCATGATATTGCTAATTTTACCTATGTGCCTTGCCCTGTTTCTTTAAGTGAGCATTCTTTAGACAGCACGATTCAAAAGCCCCAAAAAAAGAGCTTGAAATCCTACCCGCTTCCGCCTAAAAAATCAACTTTTAGGGAGCTTTTCTTTTATAGTCTCAATGCTAAAAAGCGTTTAAAAGCCTTTCACAAATACAACAAGCAATACGATCATTTAAAAACCCCTAAAGAGGTTTAAAAAGAATGAAAAAACTTTATGGTAGAATAAAATACCATATTTAGGAGTTCATTTGATACAAGTTTATATCATTTCTTTAAAAGAAAGTCAAAGGCGTTTGGATACTGAAAAACTCGTTTCAGAATCCAATGAAAAATTTAAAGGGCGTTGTGTTTTTCAAATCTTTGACGCTATTAGCCCCAAACACGAAGATTTTGAAAAATTCGTTCAAGAACTTTATGATGCGCAAAGCATGTTAAAATCCGATTGGTTCCATTCTGATTATTGTTATCAAGAGTTATTGCCCCAAGAATTTGGGTGCTATTTAAGCCATTATCTTTTATGGAAAGAATGCGTTAAAACAAACCAACCGGTCGCCATTTTAGAAGATGATGTAGCGCTAGAGCCTAACTTCATGCAAGCCTTAGAAGATTGCCTGAAAAGCCCTTTTGATTTTGTGAGACTCTATGGGCATTATTGGGGAGGCCATAAAACCAATTTGTGCGCTCTCCCTATCTATACAGAGGCTGAAGAGATTGATTATACAGAGATTGAAGAGACTATTGAAAACCATGAAGTTACCCCCCCCCCCCCCCAATTCCACACAAGATACGCAACAAGATTTGGTTATTGAAACGCAACAAAACCCCAAAGAACCATTTGATCCTTGCAAAATAGCGCCCCAAAAAATCTCTTTTAATCAAGTGGTTTTTAAAAAAATTAAAAGGAAACTCAACCATTTCATTGGAAATATTTTAGCTCGGACAGAAGTGTATAAGAAACTCGTGGCAAAATACGATGATCTCACAGGAAAATACGATGATCTCACAGGAAAATACGATGATCTCACAGGAAAATACGATGATCTCACAGGAAAATACGATGATCTCACAGGAAAATACGATGATCTCACAGGAAAATACGATGATCTCACAGGAAAATACGATGATCTCACAGGAAAATACGAATCCTTATTGGCAAAAGAGGCAAACATTAAAGAGACCTTTTGGGAAAGGCGTGCTGATAGTGAAAAAGAAGCCTTTTTTTTAGAGCATTTTTACCTCACTAGCGTGTATGTTTCTACTACAGCCGGCTACTACCTCACGCCTAAGGGCGCTAAAACTTTTATAGAAGCCACGGAGCGTTTTAAAATCATAGAGCCGGTGGATATGTTCATAAACAACCCCACTTACCATGATATTGCTAATTTTACCTATGTGCCTTGCCCTGTTTCTTTGAATAAGCATGCTTTCAATAGCACCATTCAAAATGCGAAAAAGCCTGATATTTCATTAAAGCCCCCTAAAAAGTCTTATTTTGATAATCTTTTTTATGATCAATTAAACACCAAAAAGTGCTTGAGAGCCTTTCACAAATACAGCAAACAATACGATCATTTAAAAACCCCTAAAGGGGTTTAAAAAGAGCGGGCTTTATGTTAGAATAAGTCTTTTTTATTATTCAAAGGAGATTGCAATGAATTTAGAAAAACTAGAAATTAGCCATGACGCTAACGCTTTGTGCGTGGTGATTGAAATATCCAAGCATTCTAATATCAAGTATGAATTGGATAAAGAAAGCGGGGCTTTAATGGTGGATAGGGTGCTTTATGGGGCGCAAAATTACCCCGCAAATTATGGCTTTGTGCCTAACACTCTAGGATCTGATGGCGACCCTGTAGATGCGCTTGTTTTAAGCGATGTGGCTTTTCAAGCCGGGAGCGTGGTGAAAGCGCGCTTGGTTGGGGTTTTGAACATGGAAGATGAAAGCGGGATGGATGAAAAATTGCTCGCTCTACCCATAGATAAGATTGATCCCACGCATTCCTATGTCAAAGATATTAATGATTTATCCAAACACACTTTAGATAAAATCAAGCATTTTTTTGAAACTTACAAGGATTTAGAGCCTAATAAATGGGTGAAAGTCAAGGGGTTTGAAAACAAAGAGAGCGCGATTAAGGTTTTAGAGAAAGCGATAAAAGCCTATCAAGGCTAAAGATTTTTAAGGGTTTTGGCTCAATTAAGCTTAAAGCCCTTTTTAACGCTCTTTTAAAAAGGCTTTGTTCTCATTGAGTGTTGGTGTAAAATGGCTTTATAATTTAAAGCGGATTTTTGTATTAATCCCCCATAAAAAGCGCCAAAAACTACAATTTAACGATTTTAACCCCACTACCGCCTAAATTAATGGGAGCGTCGCTAAAGCTTACCACTTTAGGGTGGTTTTTTAAAAATTCTTTCACAAACTTTTCTAAAATCCCGCTCCCCTTGCCATGGCAAATAAGCACTTCTTCAAAGCCCCCTAAAAGCGCGTCGTTTAAAAAAGCGTCTAGTGAATCTAGGGCTTCTTCGCTGCGTTGCCCCCTTAAATCAAGGCGTAAGCTCGCTTTTTGGGGTTTAGGAATGGTCGTTTTAGGGGGTTTGAATTTGTTTTTAGGGGGTTTTTGGATTTTTTTCAACAAACTCCCATGCGCTTTTAAACGCATGCCAAGCTCGGTTTCTATCCAATAATAGCCCTTGTCTAAAATTTGCACAATCAGCACGCTTTCATTTTTATAGCGCGCTTTTTCGTTGGCTTGAAAGCTCGTTATGATTTGCGGGATCTCTTGATTTGTTTTATGCTTGTTTAAAATTTCGCTCGCTTTATGGATTTCTTTATGCATGGAGCTGGTATCTTTTGAAGCGACTTCGCTTTTTAAGATATTTAGGGCTTGTTGGTAGGATTTTTCCAATTCCAATTTTTTATTGTGAAAGGTTTCTTTTTGTTTTTCCATTTCTAAAAGCCATGCGTTTTTTAAATCTTCTTGCTCTTTTAAAGCGTTCTCTAAAAGTTCGTTTTTTTGCTTCAATTCCCTTTCTAATGCGCTGGAATTTTCAATCAAAACATTCAATTTTTCCTTATCTTCGCCATAGAAAGCTTTCGCTTTTTCAATCAAAAAATGCGGCACGCCATAGCGCAAAGCGGTTTCAAACGCATAGCTTTTGCCAATAACCCCTTTTAAAAAAGTGTAAGTGGGCCGTTCTTTTTCTTCATCATAAAGAGCGGCTAGTAATTCCACTTCCTTGTTTTCTGCCATTAACACGCTCAGGCGTTTGTGGTGCGTGGTGATAATGATTTGGTTGTTTTGTTTAAGCAATTTTTCTAACAGGGTTTTATACAAACTGCTCGCTTCATCAGCGTCAGTCCCCAGCTCAATTTCATCAACGCCTAAAAGCATGTTTTCTTTGGATAAAAGAGCGCTAAATTGCTTCATTCTGCCGGCAAAAGTAGAGATATTGTTCGCGCTGTTTTGGGGGTCATTAATAATGGCGTGGATTTCTTTAAAATAGGGGATAATGGAATGATGGGCGTTGATTTTCATAGCAATGAGATGCTTGCTTAAAAAAGCCGCGCTTAAAAGCGATTTTAAGAGCATGGTTTTCCCGCCCGCATTCACGCCGGTAACAGCGAGCATGGATTTTTCAAACTTCAAATTTAAGGGCTTTGGCTCTTTTAAAATGGGGTGCGAAAAGTTTTCTAAAATCATTTTTTTTTGAGTAAAGCTTGGCATGACAAATTCTAAATTGTAGGCTTTAGCGAAATTAAGCCGGGCTTGCAAGCTGTCTAAAAAATCAAATTCTTTAAAAAGGAATTTTAAAAATAAAAGGTGTTTTTGCAAGCTATGGCTTAGAGTTTGACACATTTCAACAATACAGCAATCTATTTCATTATCAATTTGTGCGATTTTTTGCGCGATTTTTTGCACGCTTTCAGGCAAAAGATAGAAATAGCCATTAGCGCTCCTTTCTAGCACAACGCCTTTAATCGCGCTAGAAAACCCGCTTTTCAATAAAAGGCATTCATAACCATGCTTAAGGTGGCTTTGCGTATCCACTAAATAAGGGGCAAGCTCTTTAGAATGGGCGTAATGGTGAATGATTTTAGCGCTCTCTTTTTTAAGGCGGTTCAAACTTTCATTCAAAGCGTCTAGGGTAGCGTTAGCCCCTTGTTTGATTTTTCCCTCATCGTCAAATAAAGCGATTAGATCATTAAAAAAAGGGGGCAGGACAATAGCGTTAAGGCGTTCATGAAATTTTAAATGCGTGAAAGTTTTAAAAGCGTTTTGTAGAATGACAATGTAGCGCAATCGTTTGACAATCTCATGAATTTCATCTAAATGGAGCGTCCCTAATTTGGTGAGTTTGATGATAATGAGATTGCTTTCTTTCACGCTTTTAGGGGTAGGCAAACCGATCACATCCACTTCGTTTAAATAAGTGAAAGTTTGCTTGAGATCGTTTTCTAAAGCAATAGTATCTCTTTCTTTTGCAAAAAAAGTTTTAAAAAGAGCGATAAACTCTTTTAAATCCAGGCTTTCTTCTAGGGGTTTGGGTGGGGTATTATTATTATTATTCATTGGGATTCATTGGGGTTGGATTAAGGGATCTTTTTGAAGCGTCTGACAAGAATCCAAATCCACAAGAACATCTTTCATAGGGGTTTGTTTTTTGCCTAAAAAGCTCAAAGTCCCGCTCACTAAATTAAAGGTTTGGTTATTCACTTTAATGCCTTTACACAACAATGTGTCCCCCCTTAAAAACGCTCTTTGTAAAGCGATTTCTCGTTGGTTTTGTTGGTTTTGTTGGTAAGTATAAACGCTTATGCTCGCTCCTATAATCCCTACGATTAAAAAAGCTACAAGTTTTTGTTTAGGGCTTGCTAAACCAAAATCCCTTAAAACTAAAAACAATAAAACCAGCGTTAAAAATAAAACAACCGCTGCACCCATTACATTTCGCCTCTCAATTGATAGGTAATATCCCCCGCTCCAAAGCCTATCACAAAGCCTTTTTGGATCGTTTCTACCACATTATCATTGACTAAGAGCTCTAAAAAATCCCCCTTTTTACGCACCCTGTCTATAAAGGTGGGGTTATAATGCTTAAAATGGGCTTTCAAATCAATATCTTTTTTAACTTCACTCGCGCTATAAACGGGTAAAATGATCAACCTGTCGCAATGCTCTAAAAAACATTTTTTAAATTCTTCTAAATTATCCATTAAGCGAGAATATTTGTGCGCTTGCCAGATCACTACAATCTTTTCTTGCGTGTTCAGTAAGTTAGCATAAATCCTAGCGCTTTTTAAAGTGGCGCTGATTTCAGTGGGGTGGTGGGCGTAATCATCAATGAGGATGAGCGCGTTTTTTTGCAAAATGTCAAAGCGTTTTTTAATGCCTTTGAAATTCAATAAATTATTTCTAATTTCTTCTAAATCCAATTCATCTAAAGCGCTTAAAATCGCCAAACTCGCATTCGTGGCGTTATGTTCGCCTAACCCCCACACCAAAAAAGCCCCCAAATCTTTCAATTCAAATGAAGTGTGAGGTTCGCCGTCTTTTAAAATGTATTGGATATTGCGAATGTCTTTTTTTTCTAAAACAATAGCGTCTTTAGAATAGTTTTTTAAAAAAGGATCTTCTTTATAGATCACTCTTTTTTGAGCATGGTCTAAAAAATATTCATAAGCGAAGAAAAAACGCTCTAAATTGTGGTCATAATGCTCCAAATGTTCTGGCTCTGTGTTAGGCACAATCGCGGCATAAGGGTTAGAAAATAAAAAACTTGAATCGCTCTCATCGGCTTCAAAAACCAAGCTATCATTCGCGCTCTCTCGCACATTGGAATCAAACTCTTTAGAATGCGCCCCAATAATCGCTCCAAAAAAGGGGAAAATCGCGCTTAACATGGCGGTGATACTGCTTTTTCCATGGGCCCCGCACACGCTAAAAACGCGCTTGTCTTTAAGGATAGAATACAAAGCGTCTTTACGAGATAAAATAGGGATTTTTAATTCCTTAGCCCTTTGTATTTCTGTATTGTCTTCTTTAATAATGGCTGAATGGATGATGGCATCTTGATTTTTAATCGCTTTTGGATCATGCGGGATATTGATTTCTACGCCTAAAGCTTTCAAATACTTAACGCTGGGGCTTATGGCAATATCAGAGCCGCTGATTGTAGCCCCTTGCGCTTTAAGGTATTTGGCTAAGCCTGAAATGCCAATCCCCCCTATACCGATAAAATGGATCTTGCAATCTTGCAGGTTTTTGAGTAAAACTTTTGGGGTTTCAAGCATGATTTTCTCGATAAGTTTCTATGATTTCTAAAGGCTTTTCTAAAAGGGGGGTGTCATAGACGAGGGCTAAACGCACGCAATCAGTGCCGATATGATTACGCCCCAAATACAAAGCCGGTAAAGTGATAATGCCTTCGTTTTGATAAAGCGTTTTGGCAAAATTTTCGCCGTTTTGAACGGGCAGATACACATAAAAACTATAAGGATAAATGAGCGTGTCTTTAAAGATTTTTCGCGCCAGTTTCAAATTATTCGCATAAATATTGCGGAAAAATTCTGCATGCGCATCATCTAGCCAAGCCATTTCACTAGCCTTTTGGATCGCATTAGCGCTCGTATAGCCTAAATAGGTGCGAAACGCTTTGTATTTTTCTAAAATGCTGCTATCCCCAGCGATAAAGCCACTCCTTAGCCCTGGAGCGCTAGAGCGTTTGGAGAGCGAATGGATAACCAAAACATTTTTAAACGCTTCATTACCAATAAGCATGCAAGCTTCTAAAAGCGAAGGGGGAGGCGTATTTTCATAAATTTCGCTGTAACATTCATCATTGATTAAAATAAAATCATGTTTTAAAGCGAGTTTGACCCAACTAATCAGCTCTTCTAAAGAAAGGGTTCTTCCGGTGGGGTTGTTGGGGGAATTTAAGATCACTAAATCCACTTCTTGCAACTCTTTTTCATTCAAGCTTGGCGTGAAATCATTTTCTTTAGTTAAGGGCATTAAAAGGCTTTTGGCTCTAGAAAATTGGGCTGATCCTTCATAGATTTGATAAAAGGGGTTAGGGTAGGCGATAGTGGGGTTTTGATAATCAAATAAAACAAAGCTAGGGAAATTGAATAACACTTCCCTAGATCCTAGCGTGGAGATTAATTCGTTTTCTTTCAATTCTATTTTAAAACGGCGTTTAAAAAAACCTCTTTGAGCCTCCCTCAAACTCTCTTCAAACGCGCTTTTAGGGTAGATATTGAGCGAATGGGTGTGGCTTTTAAGAGCGTCTTGAATGAATTTGGGCGTTTCAAATCGCGGCTCGCCGATGCCTAAATCTAGCCCCTTTTTTTTAGGGGTGATTTCTTTAAACAAGGCTCTTAATCGTTCAAAAGGATAAGGCTCAAAGGTCATAGGGCTACTTTAATCTTAAAATGGAATAGTTAATCTTACCTAAAATTTAAGCGTTATGGTGTGAAACCACTAAGAAAGAGTATAATAGCGAGTGAGAATTTAACTGATGAAGAGGTTTAATGCTAGAAAACAGAGTGAAGACCAAGCAAATTTTTATCGGTGGCGTGGCCATAGGAGGTGATGCTCCTATAAGCACGCAAAGCATGACCTTTAGTAAAACCGCTGATATTGAAAGCACTAAAAATCAAATTGACAGACTCAAACTCGCCGGGGCTGATTTAGTGAGGGTGGCGGTGAGTAATGAAAAGGACGCCCTAGCCTTAAAAGAATTGAAAAGAGTGTCCCCTTTGCCTTTAATCGCTGATATTCATTTCCATTATAAATTCGCTCTCATTGCCGCTCAAAGCGTGGATGCGATCAGGATTAACCCCGGAAACATCGGCTCTAAAGACAAAATCAAAGCAGTAGTTGATGCTTGCAAAGAAAAAAACATCCCTATAAGAATTGGCGTGAATGCTGGGAGTTTAGAAAAGCAGTTTGATCAAAAATACGGGCCCACCCCAAAAGGCATGGTAGAAAGCGCTTTGTATAACGCCAAACTTTTAGAAGATTTGGATTTTACTGATTTTAAGATTTCTTTAAAAGCGAGCGATGTGATACGCACCATAGAAGCTTATAGGATGCTACGCCCTCTTGTGATCTATCCTTTCCATTTGGGGGTTACTGAAGCGGGTAATCTTTTTAGCTCCAGTATCAAATCCGCCATGGCTTTAGGGGGGCTTTTAATGGAGGGCATTGGGGATACGATGCGCGTATCCATCACAGGGGAATTAGAAAATGAAATCAAAGTGGCTAGAGCGATTTTACGCCATAGCGGGCGTTTGAAAGAAGGGATTAATTTGATTTCTTGCCCCACTTGCGGGCGCATTGAAGCCAATTTAGTGGATATGGCGAGCAAGGTAGAAAAACGCCTAAGCCACATTAAAACCCCTTTAGACATTAGCGTGATGGGTTGCGTGGTGAATGCTTTAGGTGAAGCCAAGCATGCAGACATGGCGATCGCTTTTGGGAATCGCAGCGGTTTGATCATTAAAGAGGGTAAAGTCATTCACAAACTGGCTGAAAAGGATTTGTTTGAAACTTTTGTGATAGAAGTGGAAAATTTAGCTAAAGAAAGAGAAAAAAGTTTAAAGGATTAGGCATGATCAATAAGTTTAAAAATTTTGTGAGCAACTACCAGCAATCTAACCACTATAAAGAGCCTTTAGGCTTTGGCATTGCCAGAGTGGATATTGCCCCTATTTCCAAAAAGATTTTATGCGCCACTTACCCCGTTTTGAATTGGAAAGATGAAAATTTAGGCTCTTATGCGGTGTTTTGCAACTCGCTTTCTAAAGAAAAAATCCTAAAAGAGAGCGCGAGCGAGTGCGTCATTGAGATTGATGAAAGTTTTGTGTTAAAAGCGCTGGATTTTTATACGCCCTTTTTGAATGAAGCCTATTCCAATAAAATGACTCATAAAAATATCCAAGTGGTTTTAGAGCTTTTAAAAGCTTTAGAAGAAAATCGTTTGAAAAATAGCGATGGGGAGTCTCTTTATCGCTTGGTGATCTTGTTTGAAGATAAGCCTTGCGAGAGCGTGGAGAGCGCGTATATGAAACTTTTAGCGCTCTCTTTAGGTAAAGCCCCTTTAAGGAGTTTGAATTTAGAGGGCATTTTTAACCAGCTTTCTAATGCGGCTTGGAGCGGCAACAAGCCTTATGAATTAGAATGGCTTAGAATGAACGAAGTGGCTTTAAAAATGCAAGGCAATTTCCCTAGTATTGATTTTATAGATAAATTCCCGCGCTATTTGATGCAATTAATCCCTGAGTTTGACAATATCCGCTTACTAGATAGCTCAAAAACGCGCTTTGGGGCGTATTTAGGGACCGGTGGTTACATTCAAATGCCCGGGGCTAGTTATGTGAATTTTAACGCAGGGGCTATGGGAGTGTGCATGAATGAGGGGCGTATTTCTTCATCGGTGGTGGTGGGAGCAGGCACTGATATTGGTGGGGGAGCGAGCGTTTTAGGCGTTTTAAGCGGAGGGAATAACAACCCTATTAGCATCGGGAAAAATTGTTTGCTAGGGGCTAATAGCGTTACCGGAATTAGTCTAGGCGATGGCTGTATTGTGGATGCAGGCGTTGCGATACTAGCTGGGAGCGTGATAGAAATTGAAGAAAATGAGTTTAAAAAGCTTTTAGAAGTGAATAGCGATTTAGAAAAGCATGCCAACAATCTTTACAAAGGCAAAGAGCTTTCCGGAAAAAATGGCGTGCATTTTCGTTCCAATAGCCAAAATGGCAAGCTGATTGCTTTTAGGAGCGTGAAAAAAATTGAGTTGAATCAAAACCTGCATTAAGGATTAAAAGAATGCTCAAAAAAAGTTTGTTATTGCTTGTTTTTTTAGTCTTACAGCTTAGTGGCGCTGAAGAAAATAATCAAGCCCAAAAAAACACGCCCCCTGAATTAAACCCTGCTAACGCTAAGGGCGCGCCAAACCCTAACACCCAAATCACCCCTAAAAACGATAACTCTAATCTGTTAGACAAATTAGGATCGCCTGAAAACGCTCAAACCGAGCTTTCTGCCGGTATTGAATTGGCTAAAAAGGGCGATTATCAAGGGGCTTTCAAGCTTTTTTCCCAATCGTGCGATAACGGCAATGCGGCCGGGTGTTTTGCAGTGGGGGCGATGTATGCTAATGGGGTAGGCATCCAAACGAACAGATTAAAAGCCGCTCGCTATTATGAAATGGGTTGCAGTGGGGGCGATGCGACCGCTTGCGCGAATCTGGCTCAAATGTATGAAAACAAGAAAAATGCGGATACGAACGACAAAGAAAACGCTTTGCAGTTGTATGCGGTGGCTTGTCAAGGGGGGGATATGATCGCATGCAATAATTTGGGGTGGATGTTTGCTAACGGGAGTGGGGTCCCAAAAGATTATTACAAAGCGATGGGTTATTATAAATTTTCATGCGAGAATGGGAATGATATGGGGTGTTATAATCTGGGCTTGATGTCTAATGTGAATAATATTTATGGCATTGATAAAGCGCAACTCAATCAAGTGGATTTGAATTATTTGGCGTGTAACGCTGGGGATATGATGGGGTGCGCGAATTTAGGCTGGATTTATGCAAATGGGGATTTAGGGGCTCCTTTGAATAACCACTACGCAGCGAAATATTTTCAAATGGCATGCGATGGGGGGATTTTGGGAAGCTGTAACAATTTAGGCGTGCTGTATCAAAAGGGCTTAGGCGTGCCTCAAGACGATCAGAGGGCTTTGGATTTATTCTCGTATGCGTGCGATAATGGTTTTGAGTCAAGCTGTCGCAATTACGGGAATTTCAAAGAGCATTTATTGCGCGTGAATCCTAATTACGGGCGCTTGTTCATGCCGTATCATTCTTATGAGATACCCTAGTAATAGCCGTTTTTTAATAAATTCAGCCACAAATTGCGGTTTTTTCAAAAGTTTAAGCTCTTTTTTTTTTTTTGATTTAATACTCGGTGTGATTTTGATCTTATTTAAAAGGAAGAGCTATGAAAGCAACACAAAGCACCATTAACGACTTTTTTGCCTTAACAGGCACGATCTTTTCTATCCCTGTATACCAAAGGAACTACAATTGGGAAGAAGAAAATTGTGAAAAATTACTGCAAGATATTATCAATATCTCTCAAAATAAGAAAACGCATTTCATGGGTTCTATCACTTATATTTTGCATTGGATTGATGATGAAAAGAGCTTAAGACAACTGCAAGAATTTGTCATCATTGACGGGCAGCAAAGGGTTACTACCATCATGCTTTTGCTTAAAGCCATAGAAACAAACATACCAAATGAAGAGATAAAAAAAGAGATTGATAATCTACTCAATCTTTCGGGACAAAGGCTGCGTCTCAAGCCCATTAAAAGCGACAAAGAAGCCTTTGATTTAGTCATGCAAAATCGATCGCATGAGATACAAGGCGTATCACACATTAGGAATAATTATAAATTTTTCACCAAAGAGCTTGACAATTATATCAGCAAAGGGTATCGCATAGAAGAGATTTATGGGGCGTTTTTGCGGCTTAAAATCGTAGCCATAGGCTTAGAGTTGGGCGAAGACGATCCGCAAGTGGTGTTTGAGAGCATCAACGCTACAGGCGTGCAATTAAAAGGGCTAGATCTCATACGCAACTATCTGATGATGGGGGAAAATTCTGAAAAACAAAAACATCTCTATGATACTTATTGGGTTCCTTTAGAAAATTGGCTTGGTGAAAAGGATTTGAATGATTTTATCAAAACCTACCTGAGAATCTATTTTGAAGATAAAGTAAAAGAGGGAGAGCGCGAAGTGTATTACGTGCTAAAAGACCACCACAGAAAAAATTTCCCTAACGATATACAAGGTCTTATGAGCGATATGCGAGAGTATGGCAGAATCTATCAAATCTTTTTAGACAGAGATCACCATTTTTTAGAGCGTGGAAACCCGCAGCAGTTAGCGAATTTACGCCTGCGCATTAAAGATCTCGTAAAAATCAAATTTGGCGTGGCAAAGCCCTTTGTTTTGCGTTGCACCAGAGATTTTGAAGAAGGCAAGCTGGATTATGAAAATTTCTACGAAATTTTGCAAATCCTTATCAGCTACTTCGTGCGCAGGAGCGTGTGCGGAGATCCTACCGGCACGCTTAACAAAGTTCTTTATCCTTTATACAGACAGCTAGAAAATGTTTCAGCCGATGCATTCAAGCGGTATCTGGGCAAGAGCGTTGGTCAAATGGTATTCCCTAATGACGATAAAATTAAAGTAGCGTTTGCTGTGCGTAACGCTTATTCAGCAAATCAAGTGTGCAAATTCATCCTGCTTGAGATAGAAAAATTAAGTAACGCCGAACCGCCCAAAGAAGAGAATTTAGAAGTGGAGCATTTCTACCCCCAAAAACCCACACAAGAATGGCGTGATAGGGTGGGGGACTATTTCACTTTTGAGCAAGACTACCTCAATAATTTTGGGAATCTGACCTTATCAGGGCAAAATCAAAAGCTTGGCAACAAACCTTACGAGGCAAAAATAGAGCTTATGGAACAATACAGCTCCTTGCATTTGAACGACTATTTCATCAATAATACCCATTCTTGGGGGATAGAGGAAGTGAAGGCTAGGAGCGAATATTTAGCGGATCAATTTTGTCAAGTGGAATTGTTTAAAGATCTGCCCAAAGAATACCGCACCAGAGAGATCAGTAAAACGCTTGATGATGACTTAACTTTCCATAATCTTCAAAGCGTTAAGCTCCCCAATAATGAGAGGCGTTTGGCAAAAAACGCTGAAGGGTTGGTGAAAGCTGTCATAGACTACTTATTAGAAAACGCCAGAGAGGCCTTTGAAAGCTACACGGATGAAGCTCAAAGATACATTTGTTGGGATAAAGCAAAAGTGCAATTAAGGGATAGAGATGGCACTCTTGTTGTGCCTTTTGAAAAATACGGATTCTACTTTGTCAGCAATGCGAGTTATCAAACGGTGGGCAATAACCTTAGGGATCTTATCTTAGGCTGTGATCTCAATCCTAGAGATTTTATTGTGTAATAAACAAGCCCCCCAAAGAAATGGGGGGGTTAAAAACCCTTATTTTAAAATCACTTGCCAAAAGCTTGGTGCAAATGCGTAGTGAGAGAGTTAAGATACTGCTCTACTTGGGGGTTTTTCATTACATCGTTGCAAATAAAAGTGGGCAGCGCTGAAAGCCCTAAAAATTGGAACGCTTTATGCAAATGCAAATACACAACATCCACACCCACCCCTTCAAAAAATTCACTAGGATCATTAAAGGCTTCAATGGGAGCGTTCCAAGTCAAGCTCAACATGTATTTTTTGCCTTGCATCAAGCCCCCTTTCCCGTAGTTTTTAGTGGGGTTTTGCGAGCTTCTGCCATCGCTAGCCCAAAGCTTCCCATACCCTGCACTAAAGACTTCATCAATGTATTTTTTCACAATCCAAGGCTCTCCCATCCACCAGCCAGGCATTTGCCAAATCGTCGCATCAGCGCTAAAGACTTTCTCCACTTCTTGACTATGATTATAGCCCTTATCCACGATTGTAGTATCCACTTCTAGCCCCAAAGATTCTAGAGTCTTTTTTGCATGATCGCTCAAGGTTTCATTGAGTTTCCCCCCAGAGCTCCCGAACGCTTTGGCCCCATTAATGATGAGTACTTTTTTCATTTTGTTCCTTTTTTGATAATTATAAATTGCGATTATACCTCAAAAGGGTATTTTTAAAAAGCGATTAAATTGCGATTGTATTATTTTTATTATGTTAAGATAATGAAAATTTCTATTAAGGAAGGAATGGCGATGTTCTACGATGAAAAAAAGACCTATCAAAAGATTGAAGAACGCCTTGATACAATTCGTTCGTTTAACGCTCATAACGAGCATAAGAATTTGCAAGAGGAGTTTAGGGGGGCGGGCATTTCTAGGCGTGATTTATTGAAGTGGGCGGGCATGATGAGTACAGCGTTAGCCTTGCCGGCTAGTTTTACTCCCTTGACTTTGAAGGCGGTAGAAGTGGCTAACAGATTGCCCGTGATTTGGTTGCACATGGCAGAATGCACCGGTTGTAGCGAAAGCTTGTTAAGGAGCGCAGACCCCACCATTGATAGCATTATCTTTGATTATATCAACTTAGAATACCATGAAACCATCATGGTAGCGAGCGGTTTTCAAGCCGAAAAAAGCTTGCATGACGCCATAGAAAAGCATAAAAACAATTACATTTTAATGGTAGAAGGCGGTATCCCCCAAGGCACAGAATACTTTCTCACTCAAGGCCCAAACGCTGAAACGGGGGCTGAAGAGTGCAAGAAAGTCGCCCAACACGCAGCCGCTATTTTTGCCATAGGCACATGCTCAAGTTTTGGGGGCGTGCAAGCGGCTTACCCTAACCCCTCTAACGCGCAACCCTTGCATAAAATCATTGATAAACCCGTGATCAATGTTCCCGGTTGCCCGCCTAGTGAAAAAAATATCGTGGGCAATGTGCTTTATTACTTGATGTTTGGGGCTCTCCCTAAACTTGATGCCTATAACCGCCCCTCTTGGGCTTATGGGAACAGGATCCATGATTTATGCGAAAGGAGAGGGCATTTTGATGCGGGCGAATTTGTGGAGCATTTTGGCGATGAAAACGCTAAAAAGGGCTTTTGTTTGTATAAAATGGGCTGTAAAGGGCCTTACACTTTCAACAATTGCTCCAAACTCCGCTTCAATTCACACACTTCTTGGCCCATAGGCGCAGGGCATGGGTGCATAGGGTGTTCTGAGCCTAATTTTTGGGATACGATGAGTCCTTTTGAAGAGCCTTTAGCGAATCGTTCCATTAAAACCGCCTTTGACGGCTTAGGGGCTGATAAAGTAGCGGATAAAGTAGGCACGACTTTATTGAGTGCAACCGCTATTGGCATTGTTGCGCATGCACTCCTTTCTAAAGCGATCAAAAACAAAGAGTAATGAATAAGGGATTAACATGTCAAAAAAAATAGTAGTCGATCCTATCACTAGGATTGAGGGGCATTTAAGGATTGAAGTGATCGTAGATGATGATAATGTGATCACTGATGCGTTTTCTTCTTCTACGCTTTTTAGGGGGCTAGAAACGATCATTAAAGGCAGAGATCCACGAGATGCAGGCTTCATCGCTCAAAGGATTTGCGGGGTATGCACTTATTCGCATTATAAGGCCGGTATCACGGCAGTAGAAAACGCTCTAGGCATCACCCCCCCATTGAACGCGCAATTGGTGCGATCTTTGATGAACATGGCGTTGCTTTTTCACGATCATGTGGTGCATTTTTATACTTTGCATGGGCTTGATTGGTGCGATATTATGAGCGCTTTAAAAGCCGATCCCATTCAAGCGGCAAAACTTTCTTTCAAATACAGCCCTTATCCTATCAATACCGGTGCCGGCGAATTAAAAGCGGTTCAAAAACGCTTGAGCGATTTCGCTAAAAGTGGATCGTTAGGGCCTTTTAATAACGGCTACTATGGGCATAAAACCTATCGTTTAAGCCCAGAACAAAATTTAATCGTCTTAAGCCACTATCTCAAGCTTTTAGAAATCCAAAGGGAAGCGGCGAAAATGACCGCTATTTTTGGGGCCAAACAGCCTCACCCACAAAGCCTAACGGTGGGGGGTGTTACGAGCGTTATGGATATATTGGATCCGACGAGATTGGCTGAATGGAAGAGCAAATTTGAAGTGGTGGCTCATTTCATCAACCATGCTTACTACCCGGATTTAGTGATGGCGGGCGAAATGTTCGCTAATGAGCCGTCCGTTATTAAAGGCTGTGGCTTAAGGAATTTTATCGCTTATGAAGAAGTGTTGCTTGGGAAGGATAAATACCTTTTGAGTAGTGGGGTGGTGCTTGATGGCGATATTTCCAAACTGCACCCCATTGATGAGAGTTTGATTAAAGAAGAAGTTACGCATTCTTGGTATCAATACGAAGACACTAAAGAAGTGCAACTCCACCCTTATGACGGGCAAACTAACCCGCATTATACCGGTTTAAAAGACGGCGAGAGCGTGGGGATTGAAAATAAAATCATCCCTGCTAAAGTGCTTGACACTCAAAATAAATATTCTTGGATAAAATCGCCCAGATACGATAGTAAGCCCATGGAAGTAGGCCCTTTAAGTTCCGTAGTGGTAGGTTTAGCGGCGAAAAACCCTTATGTTACTGAAGTGGCTACTAAGTTTTTAAAAGACACTAAACTGCCTTTAGAAGCGTTGTTTTCAACGCTTGGGCGCACGGCTGCAAGGTGTATTGAAGCTAAGACAATTGCTGATAATGGCCTTTTGGCGTTTGATGCGTTAGTGGAAAATCTAAAAAGCGATCAAAGCACTTGCGCTCCTTATCACATTGATAAAAATCAAGAATATAAAGGGCGCTACATTGGTCAAGTGCCAAGGGGCATGCTAAGCCATTGGGTGCGTATTAAAAACGGCGTGGTGGAAAATTATCAAGCGGTGGTGCCTTCTACTTGGAATGCAGGGCCTAGAGATTCTAAAAATCAAAGGGGGGCTTATGAAATGAGCTTGATTGGCACTAAAATCGCTGATTTAACCCAGCCTTTAGAAATCATTAGGACTATCCATTCTTTTGATCCATGCATCGCATGTTCGGTGCATGTGATGGATTTTAAAGGGCAGTCTTTAAACGAGTTTAAAGTAGAGCCTAATTTCGCTAAATTCTAAAAAGGGTTACGCATGGATAAAATGAATAAGGTCGTTTTACACAAAGAATATTCAGGTTTTGTGCGCTTTTTCCATTGGGTTAGGGCTTTGAGTATTTTCGCTTTAATCGCTACAGGGTTTTACATCGCTTACCCTTTTTTGCAGCCTAATTCCAGCTTTTATAAAGGGGTGTATCTTTTACAAGCTTATGTGCGCTCTTTTCATGTCATGTTTGGGTTTTTGCTCATTAGCGCATTAATCTTTAGAACCTATCTTTTTTTCACTAAAGAAAGCTTGATGGAACGCAGGAGTTTTAGCCAACTTTTAAGCCCAAAAGCCTGGATTGATCAGATGAAAGCGTATTTTCTTATCAGCGGCAAGCCTCACACTAAGGGAGCGTATAACCCTATCCAACTCGTGGCTTATTCCACTTTGGTTGTTTTGATAGTGTTGATGAGTTTGAGCGGGGTGGTGCTCTATTATAATGTCTATCATGCGGGGCTTGGAGCGTTTTTAGCGAGCGCTTTTAAGTGGTTTGAAGCGCTTTGTGGGGGGTTAGCGAATGTTCGTTTTATCCACCACTTGGCGACTTGGGGGTTTATTTTGTTTGTCCCTGTGCATGTTTATATGGTGTTTTTCCATTCTATCAGGTATGAAAGTTCGGGGGCGGATTCTATGATTAATGGCTATGGTTATACCAAAGAATGAGTCAAAAAATCCTAATTCTAGGCATTGGCAATATCCTTTTTGGCGATGAAGGGATTGGGGTGCATTTAGCCCACTACCTCAAAAGAAATTTTTCTTTTTTCCCTAGCGTGGATATTGTGGATGGGGGGACTATGGCGCAACAGCTCATTCCTTTAATCACTTCGTATGAAAAGGTTTTGATTTTAGATTGCGTGAGCGCTAAAGGCGTTGAGATAGGATCAGTCTATGCTTTTGATTTTAAGGACGCTCCTAAAGAAATCACATGGGCTGGGAGCGCGCATGAAGTGGAAATGCTACACACTTTAAGGCTCACGGAGTTTTTAGGGGATTTGCCTAAAACTTTTATCGTGGGGCTTGTGCCTTTTGTGATAGGGAGCGAGACCACTTTCAAGCTTTCAAGCGAAATTTTAAACGCTTTAGAAACAGCCTTAAAAGCCATAGAAACCCAACTCAACGCATGGGGAGTTCAAATGCAACGCACCGATCATATCGCCCTAGATTGTATCGCTGAACTCTCTTATAAGGGTTTTTGAATTGGCGTTTGTTTTTCTTTTTAAATGCGCTAATGAAGAAACAAGCCTGAATTTTACGCCCCTTTTAGAGCAAATGGCATGCAATTTGCAAGTGCGTTTTTATAGCGTTTATAAGGATAATACCGCTTCTTTCTGCCTCCAAGCGAGCGCTGAAACCACTTTAGAGTTCGCGCAAAAACTCAGCGAAATTCTGCCCTTTTCTTTGGATTTTAGCTTTTTGTCTTTAAAGGAAATCACAGAGCCTTTAGATGAAAATCTTTTCCAAACAGCAAGCCTTTCAAAGCCCCTTTTTATGAACGCTAAAGAGCATCAAGATTTTTTGGACAAAAATTCATCTTTGTATGCCAATGCGTTGGGTTTTGTCAAAAACACCGCTTTTAAGGGGACTATAATCCATAGCCCTAAAGAGCTTATAGATTGCTTAACCCAATTAAAAGAGGCGCTCAAAACGCAAGATTTTATCCCTATTCACACTTCTAGAGGGGCATTATCCCTTTCTTTAAAAAATCCCTCTCCAAGCGTTATTTTTAGCGATCTTTCTAGCGTTTTGAGCTGCACTAAATTGCCTTTAGAAGACGCTAAATATTTGGCGAGTTTGGAAAAACCCTCTATCAAAGCCTCTTTAAAAAGCGTCTTTAAGGACACTTTTAAAAACGATGAAATCATAGCCCAACTACCTTTTGACCCCATATTGAATTTATTGTGCCGTATTTTACAAGATGAGGGTATAGAATTTGTTTTTACTCATGCTAATCATTCACAAGAAGTGCTTTTGCATTATGAAACGCTTTTTAGAACCCCTAAGCGCTTGATCACGCCCACTAAAAAATTCGTGCTAGAAAACAATCTTTCTGCCATTGCTTTTAAAGATGAATTAGAGTTTTTAAAAGAAACCCCCCATTCTGTCGTTTTGTATCTCAGTTTCAAGCGCCCTACAAGGTTGTTATTGCATGCTAATGATTCTTTAAAAACGCTTTTAAGCGTCAGTTTTGATTTCAACCAATCGTTTAACCTCCTCAAACAAGATGAAAAAGCCTCCAGAATGCTAAAAAACTACGCTACTAAATTCCCTAATTTTTACGCGCGCATTTTAGAGCTTTCTAAATACCAGCTAGGGGGCGAGAATTTATTGGATTTTTTTCAAATTTTGGGGTTTGTTTTGGGTTATAGCGAGGATTTTTGCGCACAAAGCGTTATTTCTTTAGCTAAAGAATGCTTACGCCCTAAAGGTCCTAGGATTGATTATAAAATCCTTAAAGACGATTCTTTTAAAATGGCTTTAAACTTTTCAAAAATCATGCACAGCGCGATGAGTTTCAGGCTCGCAGGCGTGGAAAATGAAATTTTGAGTTTGGGGATCTTGGATTCTTTAGCGGAGTTTTTAGGGAATTTCATTTGGGATAACGCGCAGAATTTTAGCGTCCAAGAAGTAACGATCGCTGGGGATTTTTTTGGCGAAAAAGTGTTTTTGGATTTGTTTGTGCAATATTTCCCCAAAACCCTAACCCTTAAAACGCATGCGTTTTTGGATTATGAATAAGGGCTTAAAAGCGGATGTGCATCATCAACCCGCCGTCCATGTATTGGGTTTTTTTGCTTTTAGTCCTTTCAAAATAAGGCCCAAAAGACAGAGCTTTATTGAAATTAACAACCGGCATGCTCACGCCTTCAGCGATATTGTTTTTAGCGAGTTGTTTGTAAAACTTTTTATCGCTTTTTTTATGGCTTTTAAGGGTAGGGCTTTTTTCTAAATTTATGCCTTCTAAAGCACTGTTTTTAGTGAAATCATAAAGCTTTTTGTCGTTTTTAGTCTCGGTTTCTAACCCATGGTTTTTATGGAGTTTGTAAAACTTTTTATCGCTTTTTTTTTCGCTTTTAGTTTCGGTTTCCAAATCCACTGCGAACGCGCTGCTATAAGCCACAAACGATACAAGAAATAAATTTTTAACTATACGCACAGGATCTCCTATAGTCTTTTTCTATCACACCACCCTAGCATGTTAGAAATAACTATTAGAAAATACAAGCGCGTTTGAGTGAAAACACCGACCACGCTCGCTAAAGCCACTCAATCAATAAAAAGCGTAAGGGAAGTATCCAGGCGCTCCATACCCATAAGGCCCATAAGGCATAAGACCTGACCCATAAGGCATGAAACCATAGGGCATGTAATAATAAGGCATGTAATAGCCTCCATACATCCCGTTTTGCATGGGCGAATTGAGGTTATCCACTGAATTGTAAAAGCCGTTTAAAGAGCCATAAGCGCTATAATTGGTGAAACGATTGATTAAAGGCGTGGTGTGTGCATCAATAATGGCGTTTTCTTGCTGGATGGCGTTTTCTTCTCTAGCGACCTCTTGGGCTTTAGTCTCTTTAGGATCTTTAACTAGCACTTCTTCTACAGGCACATTCGCCCCACAAGCGCTTAACAGATAGGCTAAAAAGCCAGCGTTTAAAAAAAGAATGGTTTTAGAGAGGTGAGCGGATTGGTTGGGTAAAAAAGTTTTATTGTTTTGATGCATGGGATTTCCTCATTTAAAAATAACTAAAGATTAACATGTTTTTAATTTAATATTCATTAAGCGGTGGTTTTGTGGCTATTTCATTTTAATTTTGTTTTTCATTAAAACCCAACAACTAAAATCTTATTTTTATAATAAAATACTTACTAATAACAAAATTCTAAACTCAAGGAAAAACCATGAAAAAAGCTCTCTTACTCTCTCTCTCTCTCTCTCGTTTTGGCTCCACGCTGAAAGGAATGGATTTTATTTAGGTTTAAATGCTCTAGAAGGAAGCTACATTCAAGAACAAGGTAGTATCGGCGAAAGAATTTTAGAAGAAACCGCCTTAAATCAAGCGATCAAAAACGCAAACAATTACCCCTTCGAAAAACCATTAGTAAAAGATGTGGAAGATGCGCAAAACGCTTTAAACAAAGTGAAAGATTCAAACAAAATCGCTATCCAATTAAAAGGAAAGGGTGGAACGGGCGGTATTCTTAATGAACTCAGCTTTGGGTATAAATATTTTTTGGGTAAAAAAAGGATTATAGGGTTTAGGCACTCTCTTTTTTTCGGTTACCAAACTAGTAGGCTTGCTTATGCTCCTATCGCCAGTTTAATAGCTGTTTCACCCTTGAGTTTGTTCACTTTTAGTTCTATTTCTTATTCTAATATCGGTTCAATAGCTTTTTTACCCTATGGTTTCAATACGGATTTGCTTATCAATTTAATCGACAATGAAAAGTATTCTTTAGGGCTTGTGATTGGCATGGATATAGGGGCTAGCACTTGGTTTTCAAGTAACAATCTCTATCCGTTTTCAAGTGTGAATCTCAACCCTTTCAATCAAGTCAAGAGCCGCACGATTTTTCAGTTACAAGGAAAATTTGGCGTTCGTTATAATAATGTTAAATATAAATATAGTGTTGAATTAGGGGTTAAAGTGCCAGCCTTTAAAGTCAATTACTATAGCGATAATTATGGGGATAAATTGGATTATAAAAGAGTGGTGAGCGTTTATGTTAACTATGCATATAACTTTAAAAACAAAAATTAAAACATGCTTTTTATCGCTCTTTAGTTGGTTTTTTAAAACAAAGCCTTATTTTTTATTAGATTCAAACTCTTCATAGCCTTTTTTTCTCAATTGGCATGCCGGGCATTCACCGCAGCCATAACCATAAGCGTGCAAAATCTTTCGCTCTCCTTGATAGCAGGTGTGCGTTTCTTTGATGACTAAATCCAAGACGCCTAAATCTTTAGCCATTTGAAATTCTTGAGCTTTATTCAAAAACATTAAAGGCGTTAGGATTTTAATCGCCGTGTTTGATCCTAAATTGAGGGCATGCTCGATGCTTTTAATGAAATCTTCTTTACAATCCGGATAGCCGCTAAAATCCGCTTGCGAAACCCCTAAAGCGATGTTACTAGCCCCTATTTTTTGCGCATAAGAATGCAAAAGGGTGATAAAAATAGCGTTACGATTAGGCACAAAAGAGTTGGGTAAATCTTTATTTTGCGCATGCGAATGCCCCATTAAATCGTTAGAGTTTTTAAAAAGCGCAGAGTGGGTGATATTTTCTAAAAAATCTAATGGGATGATTTCATAAGGGAGTTGTAAAAGAGAAGCGATTTTTTGAGCGCATTCTAATTCCACAGAGTGTTTTTGCGCGTAATCAAACCCCACTAAACAGACTTTTTTAAAACGCTTTTTTGCCCATACGGCTAAAGTGGTGCTATCTTGCCCGCCGCTAAAACTGATTGCGCAAATTTCTTGTTCCATCAAAATTCCTTAAAATTCTAAAAAGATATAATAACACAAAGAAATTTTAAGAGTAAAAAGCGTGTTTGAGTTAGACAAAGAATTAAAAGAATTGTTTGACATTTATGAAAAATCCTCTCATGAGCTTTACTTGGTAGGGGGGTGCGTGCGCGATTGTTTGATGGGAATTACCCCTAAAGACTACGATTTAACTTCAAACGCTTTAGTCAATGAAAGTAAAGAACTTCTTTTAAAACACCATTTTAGGGTGCTAGAAACCGGCATCAAGCATGGCACGATCACGGCTCTTAAAAACAATCAAAGCTATGAAATCACAACCTTTAGAATTGAAAAAGGGCATATCAAGCACCGAAAGCCTAAAGAATTGGTTTTTAGCGCTCGTTTAACAGACGATTTAAAGCGGCGCGATTTTAGCATGAATGCGATCGCTTATAGCCCTACAAAAGGGATTATTGATCCTTTTAAGGGGCAAAATGCGATTGAAAATCAAATGATTGAATGCGTGGGGGAAGTGCGATTGAGGTTTTTTGAGGACGCTTTAAGGATTTTAAGAGCGTTGCGATTTAGCGCGACTTTAGGCTTTAAGATAGCGCCAAGCACTAAAGAAGCGATTTTTGCGTATAAGGATTTGTTAAAACATCTTTCTAAAGAGCGCTTACAAAGTGAATTGAATAAGTTTCTTATGGGGAAAAACGCCTATGAAGTGGCTAAAGAGTATCAAGAAATTTTAGAGTTGGTTACTCAAGAGAAAATAGAAAGTTTAGGGTTTTTAAAAAGCGCGCCTTTCAATCTGGAATTAAGATTGTTAGGGTTTTTTAAACACCAAAAAAGTTTAGAAAATTTACGATACCCTAAAAAAACTTGTGTTTTATTTTTAAAAGCTAAAGAATGCCATAAAGCTTTTTTAAATATTCATAACAAAACAGGATTAAAATTTTTATTAAAAAACTACGATCTAGAGCCTTTTAATTTGGCTTTAGATTTTTACGCGCTCAAAAACCCCAAACGCGCTTTAAAAATTAAAAGCTTGTTAAAAGAAATATTTAACGCTAACGAGCCTTTTAAAAAAGAACACCTAGTCCTTAAGGGCGGGACGCTTCAAAATTTGGGCTACCAGCGCCAACAAATCGGCGAAATCTTGAACGCATGCCTAAATTTAGTCATCGCTCACCCTGAAAATAATTCTTTAGAACGCTTGGTGGAGTGGGTGAGGGATAGGGGTTATTGACTTGTTTTTTTGCAATAATAACTGCGCCTTAAAAAATACAAAAACGGAGGTTTAATAATGCCAAGTTATGTTAATAGTTTTGCATGGAAAAAGTGATAATGAAGTAGCGAGTGTGGTGAATATGAGCGCTATCGCTCCTTTTCAAAGAGCAAGAGCTTTATTCTCAAGCAAAAATCCGGTTTAAGTGCATTGGATATGGCAGCCGTTTATCATTATCGTTTATCATTATATTTTAATATTTTAGGAAAAGGAGATCAAAATGGACAGAGAACAAGTGATTGCTTTACAGCACCAGCGATTCGCTACGAAAAAATACGATCCCAATCGCCGTATTTCTGAAAAGGATTGGGAAGCGTTGGTTGAAGTGGGGAGATTGGCCCCTTCTTCAGTCGGGCTTGAACCATGGAAAATGCTTTTATTAAAGAATGAACGCATGAAAGAAGATTTAAAACCGATGGCCTGGGGGGCTATTTCTAGTTTAGAGGGAGCGAGCCATTTTGTCATTTATCTTGCGCGAAAAGGCGTTACTTATGACAGCGATTATGTTAAAAAAGTGATGCATGAGGTTAAAAAAAGGGATTATGACGCTGATTCTAGGTTCGCTCAAATCATCAAAAATTTCCAAGAGAGCGATATAAAACTCAATAGCGAACGATCTTTGTTTGATTGGGCTAGTAAGCAGACTTATATCCAAATGGCGAACATGATGATGGCAGCGGCCATGTTAGGGATTGATTCTTGCCCGATTGAAGGGTATGATCAAGAAAAAGTGGAGGCTTATTTAAAGGAAAAAGGCTATCTGAACACGGCGGAATTTGGGGTATCGGTAATGGCTAGTTTTGGTTATCGCAACCAAGAAATCACCCCTAAAACCCGCTGGAAAACAGAAATTATTTATGAAGTGATTGAATAAGAAACGCTTTTGGCTTTTTGATGGCCAACCATAAAGAGATTGGCGTTAGCCAAGTGCTAATCTCTTAAATGATGCTTGTTCATGTTTGATAAAAACAGAACCACCACAGCATAATTAAGTATTCTTTAGGTATAATCAAAAACTATTTTTCAATAAAGGGTTTTTATGCTTCGTTTTGCGCCTTCGCCTACAGGGGATATGCATATAGGGAATTTAAGGGCAGCCATTTTTAACTACATTGTAGCCAAACAGCAACACAAACCCTTTCTCATTCGCATTGAAGACACGGACAAAGAGCGCAACATTGAAGGCAAAGACCAAGAAATTTTAGAGATTTTAAAGCTTATGGGGATAAGTTGGGATAAACTCGTGTATCAAAGCCATAACATAGATTATCACAGAGAAATGGCAGAAAAGTTACTGAAAGAAAATAAAGCGTTTTATTGCTATGCGAGCGCGGAGTTTTTAGAAAGAGAAAAAGAAAAAGCCAAAAATGAAAAACGCCCTTTCAGGTATTTAGACGAGTGGGCGGCTTTAGAAAAAGACAAGCACCATGCCCCTGTGGTGCGTTTAAAATCCCCAAATCATGCGGTGTCTTTCAATGATGCGATTAAAAAAGAAGTGGAATTTGAGCCTTATGAGTTGGATTCCTTTGTGCTTTTAAGAAAGGATAAAAGCCCGACTTATAATTTCGCTTGCGCATGCGATGATTTGCTCTATGAAATCAGTCTGATTATTAGAGGCGAAGATCATGTGAGTAACACCCCTAAACAAATTTTAATCCAGCAAGCTTTAGGCTCAAACGATCCGATTGTTTATGCGCATTTGCCCATTATTTTAGACGAAACAAGCGGTAAAAAGATGAGCAAAAGAGATGAAGCCTCTAGCGTGAAATGGCTTTTGAATCAAGGGTTTTTACCGGAGGCTATTGTGAATTACCTCATCGCTATCGGTAATAAAGTGCCTAAGGAAGTTTTTAGCCTTGATGAAGCGATAGAATGGTTTGATTTAGAAAATCTTTCCAGTTCCCCGGCTCATTTTAATTTAAAATATTTGAAACACTTAAACCATGAGCATTTAAAGCTTTTAGACGATGAAAAGTTATTGGAACTCACTTTAATAAAAGATAAAAACCTTTTAGGGCTTTTAAGATTGTTTATAGAAGAATGCGGCACGCTTTTAGAATTGAGGGAAAAAATTTCGTTGTTTTTAGAGCCAAAAGATATTGTTAAAACTTATGAAAATGAAGATTTTAAAGAGCGTTGTTTAGTGCTTTTTAACGCCCTAAAAAGCATGGATTTTCAAGCGTATAAGGATTTTGAAAGTTTTAAAAAAGAAGCCATGCGATTAAGCCAGCTTAAGGGTAAGGATTTTTTCAAACCTTTGCGCATCCTTTTAACCGGAAACTCGCATGGCATTGAATTGCCTTTGATTTTCCCCTATATCCAAAGCCATCATCAAAAAGTTTTAAGGCTCAAAGCATGATATTTTCCACTCTTATTAATGCGGTAGCGGTGATTTTAAGCTCGCTCATTACGATCTATATGTGGGTAGTGATCATTTATTCGCTTATTAGCTTTGTGCAGCCTAACCCCAATAACCCCATCATGCAAATCCTCGCTCGCTTGTGTGAGCCGGTGTTTTATTTTTTACGCTCTAGATTCAAGCTTGTGTTTAACGGGTTGGATTTCGCTCCTTTAGTGGTGGTCATTGTTTTGAAATTTTTAGATTTAACCCTCATCCAATGGCTTTTTGCACTCGCCAAAAGTCTTTAAAGAAAACCATGCGTTTTTTTATTTTATTTTTTATCGGCATGCTTGGCGTTGGTTTTTCTCAAACTGAGTTCAATTTAAAAGATTTAGAAAAAAAGCCCGCTGGGATCGTTAGGGATTATTATTTATGGCGTTATATTAGCGATAAAAAAACCACTTTAGAAAACGCTAAAAAAGCCTATGAATTGACTCAAAATAAAAATAACGCCCTGCAAAAGGCCATGCAAGAAAAAGGCTCAGACAATCCAGAAAAAAGCCCTGATGTTAAATTGCCTGAAGATATTTATTGCAAGCAAACGGCTTTAGAAAGCATGTTAGAAGAAACAGACACTTTCCAAGCAAGCTGTATCGCTATCGCTTTAAAATCAAAAATCAAAGATTTTGATAAAATCCCCCTTCAAACCCTTAAGCCCTTACAAATTAAAATCAAAGAGGCTTACCCCGTTCTTTATGAAGAATTAGAAATTTTGCAAAGTAAGAATGTGAGCGCTTCTTTATTTAAGGCTAACGCGCAAGTGTTTAGCGCGCTTTTCAACCATTTGAGTTATGAAAAAAAGCTCCAAATTTTTGAAAAGCATATCCCTATTAAAGAGTTAAACCGCCTTTTAGATGAAGATTACCCGGCGTTTAACCGCTTGATCTATCAAGTTATTTTAGATCCTAAATTGGATCATTTTAAAGACGCTCTCACTAAAACTAACGCTACCCACAGCAACGCGCAAACCTTTTTTATCCTAGGGATTAATGAAATTTTGCGCAAAAAACCCTCTAAAGCGCTCAAGTATTTTGAACGATCAGAATCGGTTATCAAGGACGATGATTTTTCAAAAGACAGAGCGGTTTTTTGGCAGTATTTAGTCTCTAAAAAGAAAAAAACTTTGGAACGCCTTTCACAAAGCCCTGCCTTAAACTTCTATAGTCTTTATGCGAGCCGTAAGCTCCAAACCACGCCCAGTTATCGCATCATTTCTCACATTCAAAATTTAAGCCAAGAAGACCCTCCTTTTAACACTTATGACCCTTTTTCGTGGCAAATTTTTAAGGAAAAAACCTTGAGTTTGAAAGATGAGAGCGCGTTTAATGCGATGCTAAAAAGCTTGTATTATGAAAAAAGCGCCCCTGAATTGACCTATCTTTTAAGCCAACGCAATAAGGACAAGATTTATTATTATTTATCCCCTTATGAAGGCATTATTGAATGGCAAAATATGGATGAAAAGGCTATGGCGTATGCGATCGCTAGGCAAGAAAGTTTCTTGCTCCCGGCAGTCATTTCGCGCTCGTTCGCTTTGGGGCTTATGCAAATCATGCCCTTTAATGTAGGGCCTTTCGCTAAAAGCCTTGGCATGGATAATGTTGATCTAAACGACATGTTTAACCCCAATATCGCTCTCAAATTTGGTAATTATTACTTGAACCATCTAAAAAAAGAATTCAACCACCCCCTTTTTGTCGCCTACGCTTATAACGCTGGGCCTGGGTTTTTAAGGAGGTGGCTAGAAAGCTCCAAACGATTTAAAGAAAAAAATCATTTTGAGCCATGGCTTAGCATGGAGCTTATGCCTTATAGCGAAACCCGTTTGTATGGCTTTAGGGTCATGCGCAATTACTTGATTTATCAAGAAATTTTTGGGAATTTCATCCCTGTTGATGCATTTTTAGAACAAACTCTTAACTCAAAGGACAAACCATGATTAAAAAATGCCTTTTTCCTGCCGCTGGCTACGGCACGCGCTTTTTGCCGATTACTAAAACCATTCCTAAAGAAATGCTGCCCATTGTGGATAAGCCTTTAATCCAATACGCTGTAGAAGAAGCGATGGAAGCAGGCTGTGAAGTGATGGCGATTGTTACAGGCAGAAACAAGCGCAGTTTAGAAGATTATTTTGACACGAGCTATGAAATAGAGCATCAAATCCAAGGCACTAACAAAGAAAACGCCCTAAAAAGCATTCGTAACATTATAGAAAAATGCTGTTTTTCCTATGTGCGCCAAAAGCAAATGAAAGGATTAGGGCATGCGATTTTAACCGGAGAAGCCCTCATAGGCAATGAGCCTTTTGCGGTGATTTTAGCCGATGACTTATGCATAAGCCATGATCACCCAAGCGTGCTAAAGCAAATGATTTCATTGTATCAAAAATACCAATGCTCCATTGTAGCCATTGAAGAAGTGGCGCTAGAAGAAGTTTCAAAATACGGCGTGATCAGGGGCGAATGGTTAGAAGAGGGGGTGTATGAGATTAAAGACATGGTGGAAAAACCAAGCCAAGAAGACGCTCCAAGCAATCTAGCCGTGATAGGGCGCTACATTCTAACCCCGGATATTTTTGAAATTTTAAGCGAGACGAAACCGGGCAAAAACAATGAAATCCAAATCACAGACGCCTTACTCACTCAAGCCAAAAGAAAACGGATCATTGCTTACCAATTCAAAGGCAAACGATACGATTGCGGGAGCGTGGAAGGCTATATTGAAGCGAGTAACGCTTATTATAAAAAACGCTTGTAAATCTTATTAACATGGGCAATTTAGCGTATTATGCTTACATGTATTTGATCCTCTTTATATGCTTGCTACCTGTGTTATTGGTGGGGCTTGCTTGGAGGCTTTCTCGCCCCCCCTTAAAGCAAAATATTCCTAATAAAAACCTCTCTTTAGAATATTTGAGCGAACAAGTTAAAAACCTTAAAAGCGCACCAACTTTAGAAAAACTTAAAAACAGCTTCAATGAGCGTTTTAAAATTTGCCCTAAAGATAAAGAAACTTTGTGGCTAGAAACGATCCAAAATTTAGTCGCTTCAGAATTTTTTGAATTAGAAGACGCTATCAATTTTGGGCAGGATTTAGAAAACGCTAACCCCAGTCATGCGCAAAAAATCGCTAACTCTACCGGCTTAGCCATTAAGAATAAAAAAGAAAAAGGATAGAATTGGATTTTTTAGAGATTGTAGGACAAGTCCCTTTAAAAGGGGGGGTAGAAATTTCAGGGGCGAAAAACTCCGCGCTCCCCATTTTAGCCGCCACGCTTTTAAGCCAACAGGAAGTTAAAATCAAATCTTTGCCCCAAGTGGTGGATATAAAGGCGATGGCGTTATTGTTGCAAAATTTAGGCGCAAGCTTAGAATGGCTTGATCCTAACACGCTTCAAATCAGCGCCAAATCCTTGCACCACACCGAAGCCACTTACGATTTGGTGCGTAAAATGCGCGCTTCCATTTTGGTTTTAGGCCCACTATTAGCGCGTTTTAAAGAATGTTTGGTGAGTTTGCCCGGTGGGTGCGCTATAGGAGCAAGGCCTGTGGATTTGCACTTGAAAGCGATGCAACAATTAGGGGCTGAAATCAAAATTGAGCAAGGCTATATCCATGCAAAAGCCCCTAAAGGTTTGAAAGGGAATGATATTTTATTTGATAAGATCAGCGTTACAGGCACAGAAAACGCCCTCATGGCCGCAAGCTTAGCTAAAGGGATCACGCGCATCATTAACGCCGCTAAAGAGCCAGAAATCACTCAATTGTGTGCGTTTTTACAGAGTGGGGGTGTAGAAATTGAGGGCGTTGGCAGCAGCGAGTTAAAGATTAGGGGGGTTGAAAATGACGCTTTAAATTTAAAAGACATTCAAATCATACCCGATAGGATTGAAGCAGGCACTTATTTATGCGTGGGGGCTATCACTAACAGCCAGCTTAAAATCAATCGCATCATCCCTAACCATCTTCAAGCGATCACTGATAAGCTCATAGAAATTGGTTTTTCGCTAGACATTCAAGAAAATTCTATAGAAATTTATCCGGCCCAAAAACGCCAAGCCTTTGAAATCACCACGAAAGAATACCCAGGCTTTCCCACAGACATGCAAGCGCAATTCATGGCGTTAGCCACGCAGTGTTTGGGGACGAGCGTGATTGAAGAGACGCTTTTTGAAAACCGCTTCATGCATGCAAGCGAATTGCAACGCTTGGGGGCTAATATCAGCCTAAAAACCAATATCGCTACCATTAGCGGATCCGCAGAGCTTACCGGAAGCGATGTGATGGCGACCGATTTAAGGGCTTCTTCGGCTCTCATTTTAGCCGCTTTAGTGGCTAAGGGCGTGAGTAGGGTGCATAGGATTTACCACTTGGATAGGGGTTATGAGAGATTAGAGGATAAAATCAACGCCTTAGGGGCAAAAGTTGCGCGCTTAAAAGAAAAATAACTCAATATTTGGTTACAATAGCTAGAATATTTTTCAATTATTACATAAGGAGCTTTTATGCGTATTGAGCATGATTTCATTGGGCAAATGGAAATTAGCGATGAGGTTTATTACGGGATCCAAACTTTAAGAGCGAGTGAAAATTTTTTCATCACCAACGACAAGCTTTGCAGTTATCCTGTTTTTATCAAATCTTTTGCTCAAGTCAAAAAAGCGGCTGCTTTAGCGAACGCGCAATTAGGCTTGATTGATGAAAAGCTTAAAATTGCGATTTGTCATGCGTGCGATTTGTTGGTTGATGGCAAATACCATGATCAATTCATTGTGGATATGATTCAAGGGGGGGCTGGCACAAGCACGAACATGAACATGAATGAAGTGATTGCTAATTTGGCTTTAGAATACATGGGGCATAAAAAGGGCGAGTATCAATTTTGCCACCCCAACGATCATGTCAATCGCTCTCAATCCACCAATGATGCCTATCCTAGTGCGTTAAAAATCGCTATTTATGAGCGCTTGAGTAATTTAGTCGCTCCCATGAAGGCTTTAAGGGACGCTTTCGCTCAAAAAGCTAAGGAATTCGCTCATGTGATTAAAATGGGGCGCACCCAGCTTCAAGACGCTGTGCCTATGACTTTAGGCCAAGAGTTTGAAACTTACGCTTTGATGGTTGATAGGGATATTGAGCAGGTTTTAGACGCTAGGAATTGGGTAAGAGAGCTTAATTTAGGCGGAACGGCTATTGGCACAGGGATCAATTCGCACCCGGATTATCGCAGTTTGATTGAAAAGAAAATCCAAGAAGTAACGGGCCGTCCCTTTGTCATGGCTAATAACTTGATAGAAGCCACTCAAAGCACGGGGGCGTATGTGCAAGTGAGTGGGGTGTTAAAGCGTATTGCAGTGAAACTCTCTAAAGTCTGTAACGATCTCAGGTTGCTTAGCTCAGGCCCTAGAGCCGGACTGAATGAAATCAATTTGCCTAAAATGCAGCCGGGCAGCTCTATTATGCCCGGTAAAGTCAATCCGGTGATTCCTGAAGTGGTCAATCAAGTGTGCTTTGCGGTGATTGGGAATGATTTGAGCGTGGCGTTAGCCGCAGAAGGAGGGCAATTGCAACTCAATGTGTTTGAGCCGGTTATCGCTTACAAGCTTTTCCATTCCTTTGTGATTTTAGGGCGTGCGATTGAAACCTTAACGACTAAATGCGTGGAAGGCATCACGGCTAATGAAAAGATTTGCCACGATTATGTCTTTAACAGCATTGGCATTGTTACCGCGCTAAACCCTCATATCGGCTATGAAAAATCCGCTATGATCGCTAAAGAAGCCTTAAAAAGCGATCGCTCTATCTATGACATCGCTTTAGAAAAGAAAATCTTAACTAAAGAGCAACTGGACGATATTTTCAAGCCAGAAAACATGCTAAGCCCTCACGCTTTCAAAAAGCATAAAGACTGAACGCTTTGCAACTTTCACGCCTTCAAACTTTACGCTCCCTTTATATGGAGCGTCTTTTGGGTGAAACTTACACCAATATCAACCTTACCAAGCCCCAAAATAAACCCCTTAACAAACAAGTTTATGAGGGCATAGAAAATTGCAATCTGTGCAAACGCCATCAAAATTCAAAACCGGTGATCGGGCTTTTTAACCCCACTTCCAAGCTCACTTTCATCACGCTAACCCCCATGCTGGATAGCCAATTGAATTTCTTAAACAATTTAAAAGCGGCCATGTTAGAGAGCATTATCCAAAAAGTTTTTAACTGCCCCTTAAAAGATTGCAGTATTTTATCGCTCCTTAAATGCGACTCTAACAGCCTTAATTTAGAAGAAGAAATCAACGCATGCCTATTTCATTTAACCTGGCAATTAGACAACAGCGCTTCAAAAGTCATTGTGGTATTTGGCGAGATTTTGCCCCAACGCCTTTTAAACCTTTCTAAAGAAGAATCCTTTGGGCGCATCGTGTCTTTAAAAACAAAACATTTTTTAAGCACCCATGCTTTAGAGGACATGCTCAAAAACCCCACGCTCAAAAAAGAAGCGTTAGCGCATTTTAAAACAGCGCTCCAATTTCTTAACCAGTCTTAAAATACGCCTTATTTTTTAACCCATCTCCTTATGGTGCATAGCAAGGGTAAGGATTTTTGATAAGCTTTGCGATAGATTTTAAAAGAGGTGTTCTGGGATAGCTCCAAAAGAGGGGTAGCCTTTGATAAGAGGCGTTCGTAATCTCTTCTCAAATCATCATAATTAACCCTCAAATCATCATAATTAACCCTCAAATCATCATAATTAACCCTCAAATCATCATAATTAACCCTCAAATCATCATAATTAACCCTCAAATCATCATAATTAACCCTCAAATCATCAACAGACACTAACGGCTCATTCAAATCACGACAAAGAGCGGAAGGGTTGCGATAAATCGTATCGTTCTCTAAAATCGTTTTAAAAAAATCTAAGATCTTTTCAAAACTCAAATCTTGGTAAAAACCAGCTTTCCCATCAATGGTGTTTAAAGGGTTTTCATAGAGCATGTCTAAATAAGCGTTTTGGTGCGCGTGCAAGTATTTGATATAATCAATCGCTTCATCAAAGTTGTTGAAATCATGGACATTCACAAAACTTTTAGGGTTAAAATCTTTCGCCACGCTAGGACTCCCCCAATAAATAGGGATGGTATGGCTAAAATACGAATCAAGGATTTTTTCGGTTACATAGCCATAGCCTTGTGAGTTTTCAAAACAGAGGTTGAACTTGTATTGGCTTAAAAATTCGTTTTTGTTTTTGACATTATAGCCCAGAGTGTTTTTCACGGCTCCTCCCCCAGCCACTGGCTCAATAGAATTTAAAGCCTCATAGAAAGCGTTCCTAACAGGAGCGTTAGCGTTGCTCGCTACAAAACTGGCAAACCCTCTTTTCAAAGGATCGCTTTCATTTTTGATTAGCGCGCATAAATGTGGGTGGTTTTCTTTAAATTGATGGGAGGGTTTTTTTAAAGCATAAAGGCTGTCAGCTTTGAGTTTATAGGGTGAAGTGGTGTCATTAACAATCTCGGCTTTATAATGCAAAGAAGCGTAATACAAAGGCATTCTCAAATAACGATCGTTGAAATTTAATTCATCAAAGCCTATAGCGTAATCAAAAAGGTTGAAATTAGGCGCTTCATTCTCGCCGGTGTAAAACACTCTTTTGGTGTTTTGATAGGATAAGATTTTTCTAGCCTGTCCCAAAGGACTGCCAAAGACTAGATCTGAGGGTTCGTTGGGGTTGCTGTGGAGAATGATTTTATAGCGTTGTTTTAGGATGAAATAAAGAACGCTCGCTTTAAACTCTTTAGGGCCGTTAAACCAATTCGCCACAGCGATTTTTTAGGGGGGGGGGGAGATTTAGAGGCAATTTTTTTTTAATTGAAGCGCTTTCTATGAAGGCGTCTAGTAAAGGTTGGAACATTCTCTTATCCTTATGGTTTAAAGGAGTATTTTACAAAAAAAATTTTTTAAATCAAAGGCTTGATTAGGGCTAAATCAGGCTCATTGATGCAATGCGTGGCGTGCTGTTTTAAAACCTCTTTAGCGTTGAAAGCGATTTTAATATAGGCATGTTTGAACATGCTCAAGTCATTCGCTCCATCGCCCACGACTAAAGTGTTCGTTTTACTGATATTTAATAAGCGTTGTAGGGCGAGAAGCATTTCGCCTTTAGAATGTGAAAACATCATATGCCCCGTAACCAAGCCGTTTAAGGCGCCATTTTCCACTATCAGCGTGTTACTGAAAGCCGCATCTAATTTTAATAAATCCCTATAATAATTCGTCGCTAGATCAAAGCCCCCGCTGAAGCAAACCACCTTGTAATTTTTCTCTTTTAAGGCGCTAATAAGCTCAAGCGCTCCTTTAAATAAAGGCAGACTTTCACAAACTTCTTTGGCTAGTTTTAAGGGCATGTTTTTGAGTTTAGAAACCCTTAAAATAAGACTTTTATGAAAATCTGTTTCGCCATTCATGGCTTGTGAAGTGATTTTTCTCACTTCATCAAAAACCCCCCACGCCCTCGCTAAAGACTCAATCGTCTCAGCATTGACTAGCGTGGAGTCAAAATCAAAAACGGCTAGTTTTTGCACTCAATGACCCTAAAATTAAGATTTCCTGCTTTTAGCGATCCCTTTGACATACTGATCAGCCAAATACAAGCCATGGTTTTCATTACCAATCAACTCAATTTTATCCAAAATATCCTTGAAAAGCACTTCTTCTTCATGCTGTTCAGCCACATACCATTGCAAGAAATTGAAAGTCGCATGATCTTTGCTTTTTATGGCGTGATCGACGATATTATTAATAGACTCGCTGATGTGTTGCTCATGTCCATAGGCTTTTTGGAAAATTTGAGTCAAACTTTCAAACTTATGCTCAGGGGCGCTGATGCTGGTCAATTGCACAGGCACATTGTTTTCATTCAAGAAGACGATAAGCTTTTTAGCATGCTCGTATTCTTCAGCCGCATGGTCAAATAAGAAAAGCCCCGCGCCATCTAAGCTATGGGTATAGCACCAAGAACTCATGCTCATATACAAGTTGGAAGAGTTCATTTCCTTATTCACTTGTTCGTTTAGCAACTTAATGATGTCTTTTGATAACATAGTATCTCCTTTGTGTTGGTTTAAGTTGTCCCATAATTATAGCATAAATGATAATGAAAAAGTAAATAGGAGTATGAAAATTTTTAAAAACTTACAAAAATGAGAGAGAACACCAGCTAATGGCTTGATAGAGCTTAGATTTTATCATAAAAATTCTTTTAATGAGAATTATGTGAAAAAAGGGGTTGGTAATTAGGGGGTTAAAAGGGGGTATTATTATATAATATATAAAAAGCATTCTTAAATCTAAAAATGCTACAATGTTTATTTTTAAAACGAAAGGGCAATTTAACCATGGACTTTTTAGAAAAAGTATTAGACAATCAAGTGACTGAAAGTAAGGAATTAGTCAGGCTTTATGGTTATGATTTATACACGCTAGGGGAAGTAGCGGATCGCATACGCCAGAACATGCACCAAAAAATCGTGTATTTTAATGTCAATAGGCATTTAAACCCTAGCAATATTTGCGCGGACGCTTGCAAATTTTGCGCTTTTTCAGCCCACAGAAAAAACCCTAACCCTTATGAAATGAGCCTAGAAGAAATCCTAGAAAAGGTTAAAAACTCCTACAACAAAGGGATTAAAGAAGTCCATATCGTGAGCGCTCATAACCCTAATTACTCTTATGAATGGTATTTAAAGGTGTTTGAAACCATCAAGCAAGAAATGCCTAATTTGCATTTAAAGGCCATGACCGCTGCAGAAGTGCATTTTTTGAGTGCCAAATTCAACAAACCTTTTGAATTGGTGCTAGAAGACATGCTCAAAGCCGGGGTGGATTCCATGCCTGGTGGGGGAGCGGAGATTTTTGATGAAGAGATCAGGCGTAAAATCTGTAATGGTAAGGTGGGATCTTCTCGGTGGTTAGAAATCCATGCTTATTGGCACAAATTAGGCAAAATGAGTAACGCTACCATGCTTTTTGGGCATATTGAAAATAAAATCCATCGCATCGATCACATGCTAAGAATCAAAAAAATCCAAAGCCCTAAAGATAAAGTAGAAAATAAAGAAGGGGGCTTTAACGCTTTTATCCCCTTATTGTATCAAAAAGAAAACAATTATTTGAAAGTGGAAAAATCCCCTAGCGCGATAGAAATCTTAAAAACCATCGCCATATCTCGCATTCTTTTAAATAATATCCCCCACATTAAAGCTTATTGGGCGACTTTGGGCTTGAATTTAGCTTTAGTGGCTCAAGAATTTGGCGCTAACGATTTAGACGGCACGATAGAAATAGAGAGCATTCAAAGCGCAGCAGGCGCGAAGAGCCGGCATGGTTTGGAAAAAGAAGATTTGATATTTAAAATCAAGGACGCTGGTTTTGTTGCGGTAGAAAGGGATAGTTTGTATAATTTTATACAGAAATTTTAATAATTTTTAGCGTTTTTAAGAATGATTAGTTATAATAACGCTACTAACAACACTCAAGCTAAAATCTATTAAGGAAATCAGTATTAAAAAATTTATTCTATCTTCTCTTGTTTTCGCATGTATCAATACCAGCGTTGAAGCTTTAGAAAATGACGGCTCTAAACCAAACGATTTGACTTCTCCAAAAGAAGCCTCTCAAGAATCTCAAAAAAATGAGATTCAAAGAAATGAAGCTCAAAACGAAACCTCTCAATCAAGTCAAACGCCTAAAGAAATGAAAGTCAAGTCCGTTTCTTATGTTGGGCTTTCTTACATGTCTGACATGCTCGCTAATGAAATTGTAAAGATTCGTGTGGGCGATATTGTGGATTCTAAAAAAATAGACACCGCTGTTTTGGCTTTGTTTAATCAAGGGTATTTTAAAGATGTTTATGCCACTTTTGAAGGCGGCATATTAGAGTTTCATTTTGATGAAAAAGCCAGAATTGCCGGGGTAGAAATCAAGGGTTATGGGACTGAAAAGGAAAAAGACGGCTTAAAATCCCAAATGGGGATCAAAAAGGGCGACACCTTTGATGAGCAAAAATTAGAGCATGCTAAAACGGCTTTAAAATCCGCTTTAGAGGGGCAGGGCTATTATGGGAGCGTGGTGGAGGTGCGCACCCAAAAGGTCAGTGAGGGCGCGTTATTAATCGTGTTTGATGTGAATAGGGGGGATAGCATTTATATCAAACAATCCATTTATGAGGGAAGCGCGAAATTAAAACGCCGCATGATTGAATCTTTGAGCGCGAACAAGCAACGAGATTTCATGGGCTGGATGTGGGGCTTGAATGATGGGAAATTGCGTTTAGATCAATTAGAATACGATTCTATGCGTATCCAAGATGTGTATATGCGTAGGGGTTACTTAGACGCTCATATTTCTTCGCCTTTTTTGAAAACGGATTTTTCTACCCATGACGCTAAGCTTCATTATAAAGTCAAAGAGGGGATTCAATACAGGATTTCAGACATTTTAATAGAGATTGACAACCCGGTAGTCCCCTTAAAAACCTTAGAAAAAGCGCTTAAAGTTAAAAGAAAAGATGTCTTTAATATTGAGCATTTAAGAGCGGATGCGCAAATTTTAAAAACCGAAATTGCCGATAAGGGTTATGCGTTTGCGGTGGTGAAGCCAGACTTGGATAAAGATGAAAAAAACGGGCTTGTGAAAGTCATTTATCGTATTGAAGTGGGCGATATGGTGTATATCAATGATGTCATCATTTCAGGGAACCAGCGCACAAGCGATAGGATCATCAGAAGGGAGTTATTGTTAGGGCCTAAGGATAAATACAACTTGACTAAACTGAGAAATTCCGAAAATTCTTTAAGGCGTTTAGGATTCTTTTCTAAAGTCAAAATTGAAGAAAAAAGGGTGAATAGCTCGCTTATGGATTTGTTAGTGAGCGTAGAAGAGGGGCGCACTGGGCAGTTGCAATTTGGGTTAGGCTATGGCTCTTATGGAGGGCTTATGCTTAATGGGAGCGTGAGCGAAAGAAACCTTTTTGGCACAGGGCAAAGCATGAGCTTGTATGCTAACATCGCTACAGGGGGAGGCAGATCTTATCCGGGCATGCCAAAAGGAGCGGGTCGTATGTTTGCCGGGAATTTGAGCCTGACTAATCCAAGGATTTTTGACAGCTGGTATAGCTCTACGATCAATCTTTATGCGGATTATAGGATAAGCTACCAATACATCCAACAAGGCGGGGGCTTTGGGGTGAATATCGGGCGCATGCTGGGTAACAGAACCCATGTGAGCTTAGGGTATAACTTGAATGTTACCAAACTCCTTGGTTTCAGCAGCCCTTTATACAACCGCTACTATTCCTCTGTTAATGAAGTGGTTTCTCCAAGGCGATGCTCTACCCCCGCATCGGTGATTATCAATCGCTTATCAGGCGGTAAAACCCCCTTACAACCTGAAAGCTGTTCTAGCCCTGGAGCGATCACCACTTCACCAGAAATAAAAGGGATTTGGGACAGGGATTACCATACGCCTATCACCAGCTCTTTCACCCTTGATTTGAGCTATGACAACACCGATGATTATTATTTCCCTAGAAATGGGGTTATCTTTAGCTCCTATGCGACGATGTCTGGCTTGCCAAGCTCTGGCACGCTCAATTCGTGGAACGGGTTAGGCGGGAATGTCCGTAACACTAAAGTCTATGGTAAATTCGCCGCTTACCACCATTTGCAAAAATATTTATTGATAGATTTGATCGCTCGCTTTAAAACGCAAGGGGGCTACATCTTTAGGTATAACACCGATGATTACTTGCCCTTAAACTCCACTTTCTACATGGGGGGCGTAACCACGGTGAGAGGCTTTAGGAACGGATCGGTTACGCCTAAAGACGAATTTGGCTTGTGGCTTGGGGGCGATGGGATATTCACCGCTTCTACAGAATTGAGCTATGGGGTGTTAAAAGCGGCTAAAATGCGTTTAGCGTGGTTTTTTGACTTTGGTTTCTTAACCTTTAAAACCCCAACTAGGGGGAGCTTCTTCTATAATGCTCCCTTCACAACAGCGAATTTTAAAGATTATGGCGTTATAGGGGCTGGGTTTGAAAGAGCAACTTGGAGGGCTTCTACAGGCTTGCAGATTGAATGGATTTCGCCCATGGGGCCTTTGGTGCTCATATTCCCTATAGCGTTTTTCAACCAATGGGGCGATGGCAATGGCAAGAAATGTAAAGGGCTATGCTTCAACCCTAACATGGACGATTACACGCAACACTTTGAATTTTCTATGGGAACAAGGTTTTAAAATGCGCATTGACAGAGAAGAAATTTTAGATTTAATGAAAAACGCGCCCTTGAAAGAACTAGGGCAAAAGGCTTTAAGAATCAAGCAACGCTTGCACCCTGAAAACTTGACGACTTTTATTGTGGATAGGAATATCAATTACACCAATATTTGTTTTGTGGATTGCAAGTTTTGCGCTTTCAAACGCACCTTAAAAGAAAAAGACGCCTATGTGTTGAGCTATGAAGAAATTGATCAAAAGATTGAAGAATTACTCGCTATTGGCGGCACGCAGATCCTTTTTCAAGGGGGGGTGCACCCGCAGCTCAAAATAGACTATTATGAAAATTTAGTCAGCCATATCGCTCAAAAATTCCCCACCATTACCATTCATGGTTTTAGCGCGGTTGAAATTGATTACATTTCTAAAATCTCTAAATTGTCTTTAAAAGAAGTTTTAGAAAGGTTGAAAAACGCCGGTTTAAGCTCCATTCCAGGAGCGGGAGCAGAAATATTAAGCGATAGGGTGCGCGATGTGATCGCTCCTAAAAAATTGAGCAGTGATCGCTGGATTGAAGTGCATAGAATGGCGCATCTTTGTGGGATTAAAAGCACGGCTACCATGATGTTTGGGAGCGTGGATAATGAAGAAGATGTGGTGGAGCATCTACAAAGGGTGCGCGATTTGCAAGATGAAACCGGTGGCTTTAGGGCTTTTATTTTATGGAGTTTTCAGCCCGACAACACCCCTTTAAAAGAAGAAATCCCAAGCATTAAAAAAGCGAGTTCCAATCGGTATTTACGCTATTTGGCATGCAGTAGGATTTTTTTAGATAACATTCAAAACATACAGAGCTCATGGGTTACTCAAGGCTCTATGATAGGGCAGTTAGCCTTATTGTTTGGAGCGAATGATTTAGGGAGTGTGATGATGGAAGAAAATGTAGTGAAAGCGGCCGGAACGAGTTTTTGCATGAATGAATCAGAAATGATAGAGCTTATTGAAGATATTGGGAGCGTGGCGGCTAAACGAAACACCGCTTATGAAATCTTAAAGCGTTATCCGGCTAAAGCAAAGGTATAAACAGCATGAAAAAAATTTTAATCACTTTATTATTAGGAGTTTTTATGGGGTTACAAGCGAGCGCTTTGACACACCAAGAAATCAATCAAGCTAAAGTCCCTGTGATTTATGAAGAAAACCATTTGTTGCCTATGGGGTTTATCCATTTAGCTTTTAGAGGGGGTGGGAGCTTAAGCGATAAAAACCAATTGGGTTTGGCGAAACTATTTGCGCAAGTTTTAAACGAAGGCACTAAAGAGCTTGGCGCGGTGGGATTTGCACAAGCGTTAGAGCAAAAAGCGATCAGTTTGAATGTGGATACCAGCACAGAAGATTTGCAAATCACTTTAGAATTTTTAAAAGAATACGAAGATGAAGCCATCATGCGCTTAAAAGAGCTTTTAAAATCCCCTAATTTCACGCAAAGCGCTTTAGAAAAAGTCAAAACCAGAATGTTAGCCGCGCTTTTACAAAAAGAAAGCGATTTTGATTATCTGGCTAAATTGACTTTAAAGCAAGAACTTTTTGCTAACACCCCTTTAGCTAACGCAGCCTTAGGCACTAAAGAGAGTCTTCAAAAAATCAAGCTAGACGATTTGAAACAGCAATTTGATAAGGTTTTTGAACTCAATAAACTCGTGGTGGTGCTTGGGGGCGATTTGAAAATCAATCAAACCCTTAAGCGTTTAGATAACGCTCTTAATTTCTTGCCGCAAGGTAAAGCGTATGAAGAGCCTTATTTTGAAACGAGCCATCAAAAGAGCGAAAAAATCCTCTATAAAGACACCGAACAGGCTTTCGTGTATTTTGGCGCGCCCTTTAAAATCAAGGATTTAAAACAGGATTTAGCGAAATCTAAAGTCATGATGTTTGTGCTTGGAGGGGGGTTTGGCTCTCGTTTGATGGAAAAAATCAGGGTTCAAGAGGGCTTGGCTTATAGCGTGTATATCCGCTCCAATTTTTCTAAAGTAGCGCATTTTGCAAGCGGGTATTTGCAAACCAAGCTCAGCACTCAAGCTAAAAGCGTTGCCTTAGTTAAAAAAATAGTCAAAGAATTTATAGAAAAAGGCATGACGCAACAAGAATTAGACGACGCTAAAAAGTTTTTACTAGGCTCTGAGCCTTTAAGGAATGAAACAATCTCTAGCCGCTTGAACACCACTTACAATTATTTTTATTTGGATTTGCCTTTAAATTTCAACCAAACGCTATTGGATCAAATCCAAAAAATGAGTTTGAAAGAGATCAATGATTTCATTAAAGCCCATACCGAAATCAACGACTTGACTTTTGCCATTGTGAGCAATAAAAAGAAGGACAAATGATGCCATTTGAAGCTGTAATCGGGCTAGAAGTCCATGTCCAACTCAACACTAAAACCAAAATCTTTTGCTCTTGCTCTACAAGCTTTGGAGAATCCCCTAATTCTAACACTTGCCCTGTGTGTTTGGGCTTACCGGGAGCTTTGCCGGTATTGAATAAAGAAGTGGTTAAAAAAGCCATCCAATTAGGCACAGCCATTGAAGCCAACATCAACCAATATTCCATTTTTGCAAGGAAAAATTATTTTTACCCTGATTTGCCTAAGGCTTATCAAATTTCGCAGTTTGAAGTCCCTATTGTGAGCGATGGGAAATTAGAGATTGACACTAAAGAGGGCGCAAAAATCGTGCGTATTGAAAGAGCCCATATGGAAGAAGACGCTGGTAAAAATATCCATGAGGGCAGCTGTTCTTTAGTGGATTTGAACCGCGCTTGCACCCCTTTATTAGAAATTGTCAGTAAGCCGGACATGCGAAATAGTGAAGAAGCCATAGCGTATTTGAAAAAGCTCCATGCTATCGTGCGTTTTATAGGGATTTCTGATGCGAACATGCAAGAGGGGAATTTCAGGTGCGATGCGAATGTGTCCATTAGACCCAAAGGCGATGAAAAGCTTTACACGAGAGTGGAGATTAAAAACTTAAATAGCTTTAGATTCATCGCTAAAGCGATTGAATACGAGATAGAGCGCCAAAGCGCGGCGTGGGAAAGCGGGCGTTATCATAAAGAAGTGGTTCAAGAAACGCGCCTTTTTGACACTAATAAAGGGATCACCCTTTCTATGCGCAATAAAGAAGAATCAGCGGATTACCGCTATTTTAAAGATCCGGATTTGTATCCTGTTTTTATTGATGAAAAACTTTTAAAAGAAGCTCAAAAGATCAATGAATTGCCTAGCGCGAAAAAAATCCGCTACATGAAAGATTTTAACATTAAAGAAGACGATGCGAATTTATTGGCGAGCGATCCTTTATTGGCAGAGTATTTTGAAAGCATGCTCGATCTTGGGGTTAAGGCTAAAACGAGCGTAACATGGCTTTGCGTGGAATTATTAGGGCGTTTGAAAGCCGAAATCACTTTAGAAAATTGCGGAGTTAGCGCTCACATGTTAGGCGTTTTAGCCAAACGTATTGATGAGGGCAAGATTTCTGGCAAGAGCGCTAAAGATGTGTTAGACAGGCTTTTAGAAGAGCAAGGGGGCGATGTGGATGCGCTCATTGAACAAATGGGCTTGTCTCAAGTCAATGACACAGAAACGATTGTTAAAGTGATAGAAGAGGTGCTTAAAAACAACGCTGATAAGGTGCTTGAATACAAAAGCGGTAAGGACAAGCTTTTTGGTTTTTTTGTGGGGCAGGCGATGAAAAATTTAAAAGGCGCTAATCCTAGCGTGGTGAATGCTATTTTGAAAGAGAAATTGGATTGATGAGGAAAATTTTTTCTTATGTTTTGAAGGCTTTGTTGTTTTTTGGGATCGCTCATGCAGATCCTGAATCTAAAGTAGAAGCCTTAGAAGGGAAGAAACAAGAGTCTTCTTTGGATAAAAAAATCCGCCAAGAGTTAAAAAATAAAGAACTGAAAAATAAAGAAGAAAAGAAAAACGCCGAAGAAAAGAAAGAAATAAAAGCCAAAAGAAAGCCCAGAGCAGAAGTCCATCATGGGGATGCCAAAAATCCCACTCAAAAAATAACGCCTCCTAAAATCAAAGGAAGCAAAAAAGCCTTTCAAAACCAAAGCGATCAAAATAACGCAATAAAACCCAAAGAGAAAACCACTCAAACCACGGAAAAAAAAGAAGCAACCCCTAACTCTCAATTCAATTCCATTTTTGGTAATCCTAATGACGCTGCTAATAGCACCCTTGAAGATAAGGTCGTAGGGGGCATTTCTTTGCTTGTTAATGGTTCGCCTATCACGCTGTATCAAATCCAAGAAGAGCAAGAGAAATCCAAAGTGAGCAAAGCTCAAGCCAGGGATCGTTTGATCGCTGAACGCATTAAAAACCAAGAAATTGAGCGCTTAAAAATCCATGTAGATGACGACAAGCTAGACCAAGAAATGGCGATGATGGCTCAACAACAAGGCATGGATTTAGACCATTTCAAACAAATGCTTATGGCTGAGGGGCATTATAAACTCTATAGGAATCAGCTTAAGGAGCATTTAGAAATGCAAGAATTGTTGCGTAATATCTTACTCACGAATGTGGATACCAGCTCTGAAACTAAAATGCGCGAATATTACAACAAACACAAGGAGCAATTCAGTATCCCCACTGAAATAGAAACCGTGCGCTACACTTCCACCAACCAAGAAGATTTAGAAAGGGCGATGTCTAACCCTAATTTGGAAATTCCAGGGGTGAGTAAGGCTAATGAAAAAATAGAGATGAAAACCCTAAACCCTCAAATCGCTCAAGTCTTTATTTCGCATGAGCAAGGCTCTTTTACGCCCGTTATGAATGGGGGTGGGGGGCAGTTTATCACCTTTTATATCAAGGAAAAAAAGGGTAAAAACGAAGTGAGCTTCAGTCAAGCCAAGCAATTCATCGCCCAAAAATTAGTGGAAGAATCTAAAGATAAGATTTTAGAAGAGCATTTTGAAAAATTGCGCGTTAAGTCTAGGATTGTGATGATTAGAGAGTGAATTTTAGATTGTGCAACACTTTAATTTCCTCTATAAAGATTCTTTATTTTCTATCGCTTTATTCACTTTCATTATCGCTCTTGTGATTTTATTAGAACAGGCTAGGGCGTATTTCACTCAAAAGAAAAACAAAAAATTTTTACAAAAATTCGCCCAAAATCAAAACGCTTATGCAGGCAGTGAGAATTTAAGCGAGCTTTTAAAGCATGCTAAAATTTCTAGTTTGATGTTTTTAGCCAGAGCGTATTCTAAAGCGGATGTACAAATGAGTATTGAAATCTTAAAAGGGCTTTTGAATCGCCCCCTAAAAGATGAAGAAAAAATCACTGTTTTAGATTTATTAGCCAAAAATTATTTTAGTGTGGGGTATTTGCAAAAAACAAAAGACACCGTGAAAGAAATTTTGCGCTTTTCCCCAAGGAATGTGGAAGCGTTGTTGAAACTTTTGCATGCGTATGAATTAGAAAAAGATTATTCAAAGGCTTTAGAGACTTTGGAATGTTTGGAAGAATTAGAAACGCCTGAAATTGAAACGATTAAAAATTACCTTTATCTCATGCATTTAATAGAGAATAAAGAAGATGCGGCTAAAATCTTGCATGTTTCAAAAGCGTCATTAGATTTGAAAAAAATCGCCCTAAATCACTTAAAATCGCATGATGAAAATCTTTTTTGGCAAGAAATTGATGCGACCGAGCGTTTAGAAAATATGATCGATCTTTTATGGGATATGAATATCCCTGCTTTTATTTTAGAAAAACATGCCATTTTGCAAGACATCGCGCGATCTCAAGGGCTGCTTTTGGATAACAAACCTTGCCAAGTTTTTGAATTAGAGGTTTTACGCGCTTTATTGAATAGCCCTATAAAAGCGAGTCTGACTTTTGAATACCGCTGCAAGCATTGCAAACAAATCTTTCCTTTTGAAAGCCATAGGTGTCCTGTGTGTTACCAGTTAGCGTTTATGGATATGGTGCTTAAAATTTCTAAAGAAAGCTATGGGAGTGGATTGGATGCAAGAGATTGAAATTTTTTGCGATGGCTCTTCTTTAGGCAATCCCGGGCCAGGCGGTTATGCGGCGATTTTACGCTATAAAGATAAAGAAAAAATCATCAGTGGAGGCGAATCATTCACCACGAATAACCGCATGGAATTAAGAGCACTCAATGAAGCGTTAAAAATTTTGAAACGCCCATGCCATATCACGCTTTATAGCGATTCGCAATACGTGTGCCAAGCGATCAATGTGTGGCTAACTAACTGGCAAAAAAAGAATTTTTCTAAAGTCAAAAATGTGGATTTGTGGAAAGAATTTTTAGAAGTCTCTAAAGGGCATTTGATCATGGCTGTTTGGATCAAGGGGCATAATGGGCATGCCGAGAATGAACGATGCGATAGCCTCGCTAAATTAGAGGCGCAAAAACGGGTAAAAACGACCAAAGGGAAAAACGATGAAAAACAAACGCTCTCAAAATAGCCCTTATGCAACGCCTAATAGCCCTTATGCAACGCTAGAAAAAGCTTTGGGGTATTCTTTCAAAGACAAGCGTTTATTGGAGCAAGCCTTAACGCATAAATCATGCAAGCTCGCTTTAAACAATGAGCGCTTGGAATTTTTGGGCGATGCGGTGTTGGGTTTGGTGATAGGGGAGTTGCTATACCATAAATTCTATCAATACGATGAGGGCAAACTCTCTAAATTAAGGGCTTCTATTGTGAGCGCGCATGGTTTTACTAAATTAGCGAAAGTGATCGCTTTACAAGATTATTTGCACGTTTCTTCTTCTGAAGAAATTTCTAATGGGAGAGAAAAACCCTCTATTTTATCAAGCGCTTTTGAGGCTTTAATGGCTGGGGTGTATTTAGAAGCGGGGTTAGCTAAGGTGCAAAAAATCATACAGAATTTACTCAATCGCGCTTACAAGCGTTTGGATTTGGAGCATTTGTTTATGGACTATAAAACCGCTTTACAGGAATTAACCCAAGCGCAATTTTGCGTGATCCCCACTTACCAATTGCTCAAAGAAAAAGGCCCCGATCACCATAAAGAATTTGAAATGGCTCTATACATTCAAGATAAAATATACGCGACCGCTAAAGGCAAAAGCAAAAAAGAAGCCGAACAGCAATGCGCTTATCAAGCGCTTCAAAAACTTAAGGAAGCAAAATGAACACTTTGGGGCGTTTTTTAAGGCTCACGACTTTTGGGGAATCGCATGGGGATGTGATAGGGGGGGTATTAGACGGCATGCCTAGCGGGATTAAAATAGACTATGCGCTATTAGAAAATGAAATGAAGCGCCGCCAAGGGGGGAGGAATGTTTTCATTACACCACGAAAAGAAGACGATAAAGTGGAAATAACAAGCGGGGTTTTTGAAGGTTTTAGCACAGGGACGCCTATAGGGTTTTTAATCCACAACCAAAGGGCTAGGAGTAAGGATTATGATAACATTAAAAACCTTTTCAGGCCTAGCCATGCGGATTTCACTTATTTTCATAAATACGGCATCAGAGATTTTAGGGGTGGGGGGAGGAGTTCGGCCAGAGAGAGCGCTATAAGAGTGGCTGCTGGGGCGTTTGCTAAAATGCTTTTAAGAGAAATCGGTATTGTTTGTGAAAGCGGGATCATAGAAATTGGGGGCATTAAAGCCAAAAATTATGATTTTAATCACGCCTTAAAAAGCGAGATTTTTGCCCTAGATGAAGAACAAGAAGAAGCGCAAAAAACAACCATTCAAAACGCTATCAAAAACCACGATAGCATAGGGGGCGTGGCTTTGATTAGAGCAAGGAGCGCAAAAACAAATCAAAAGCTCCCCATTGGCTTAGGTCAAGGGCTATACGCTAAATTAGACGCTAAAATCGCTGAAGCGATGATGGGGCTTAACGGGGTGAAAGCGGTTGAAATAGGCAAGGGGGTAGAAAGCTCTTTACTAAAAGGCTCAGAGTATAATGATTTAATGGATCAAAAGGGGTTTTTGAGCAATCGTAGCGGGGGGGTTTTAGGGGGCATGAGCAATGGGGAAGAAATTATTATAAGAGCGCATTTCAAACCCACGCCAAGTATTTTCCAACCTCAACAAACCATAGATATTAACAATAATGAATGCGAATGCTTGTTAAAGGGCAGGCATGATCCTTGCATTGCGATTAGAGGGAGTGTGGTGTGCGAGAGTTTGCTTTCATTGGTGTTGGCTGATATGGTATTACTCAATTTGACTTCAAAAATAGAGTATTTAAAAACGATTTATAATGAGAATTAAACGAAATTGGATACAATCAGCTTAAAAAGGATATAAAGTGGAAAAATTACCTAAAAAACGAGTTTCTAAAACCAAATCACAAAAACTTATCCATAGCTTAACAACCCAAAAAAACAGAGCCTTTCTCAAAAAAATCAGCGCTAGTGAAATGCTTTTAGAATTAGAAAAAGGGGCGTTTAAAAAAAATGAAGCTTACTTTATTTCTGATGAAGAAGATAAAAATTATGTTTTAGTGCCAGATAATGTGATCTCTCTTTTGGCAGAGAACGCCAGAAAGGCTTTTGAAGCCAGGCTTAGGGCGGAATTAGAAAGGGATATTATCACCCAAGCGCCGATTGATTTTGAAGATGTGCGCGAAGTTTCCTTGCAATTGTTAGAAAATTTACGCCAAAAAGACGGGAATTTGCCCAATATCAACACCTTAAACTTTGTCAAACAAATCAAAAAAGAACACCCTAATTTATTTTTTAATTTTGACAACATGTTCAAACAACCCCCTTTTAATGAGAATAATTTTGAAAATTTTGATAACAGCGATGAGGAAAATTTTTAATGCAAACCATTGATTTTGAAAAATTTTCCCAGTATTCAAAGCCCGGGCCGCGATACACCAGCTACCCAACAGCGGTGGAATTTAAAGAAAATTTTAATGAAGAGAGCTTGAAAACGGCGTTTTTTAACCATGACCATCTCAAAAACCCCATGCCCTTATCGCTTTATACGCATTTGCCCTTTTGCAGGAGCGCGTGCTATTTTTGCGCTTGTTCAGTCATTTATACAAGCTTAGAAGAGAAAAAAACTCGCTATATCAGCTACCTTAAAAAAGAACTCGCTCTTTTAAAAAACGCGATGGATACCAACAGAGAAGTGGTGCAATTCCACTATGGAGGCGGCACGCCGACCTTTTTTTCGCCCATTCAATTAGATGAAATCACCCAAAGCATTCAAGAAGTTTTCCCTAATTTCAGTCAAGATATTGAGATGAGTTGCGAGATTGACCCTAGGCATTTCACTAAAGAACACATGCAAACCTTGTTTGATAGAGGGTTTAACCGCTTGAGTTTTGGGGTGCAAGATTTTGATTTTGAAGTCCAAAAAGCCATTCATCGGATCCAGCCTTTTGAAATGGTTCAAGAATCCGTGAAACTCGCCAGAGATTACGGCATCAAATCCATTAATTTTGATTTGATTTATGGCTTACCCAACCAAACTAAAGAGAGTTTTTTAAAAACTTTGGAATTGGTTTTGAAACTGGATCCGGACCGGTTAGCGGTGTTTAATTACGCGCATGTGCCTTGGGTGAAAAAAACGATGCGTAAAATTGATGAAACCTTATTGCCAAGCCCTAGAGACAAGCTAGAGATTTTAGAATCCCTCATTAGTTTTTTAGAAAAAGCCCATTACCAAATGATAGGCATGGATCATTTCGCTAAAAGCGATAATGAATTGTATCTAGCCCTTCAAAAAGCAGAGTTGCGTCGTAATTTTCAAGGCTATACCACTAAGAAATTCACTCAAACCATTGGCATTGGCATTACGAGCATTGGCGAAGGGAGCGATTACTACACGCAAAATTATAAAGACTTGCACCACTATGAAAAAGCCCTTGATTTGGGGCATTTACCGGTAGAAAGGGGTGTAGCGCTCACCAAAGAAGATGTATTGAGAAAAGAAGTGATCATGCAAATGATGAGTAATTTAAAATTGGATTACTCTAATATTGAAGAAAAATTTTCTATTGATTTTAAAGCGCATTTTAAAAAAGAATTAGAAAAATTAAAGCCTTATGAAGAAGCGGGCTTGCTTTCTTTTAACGCTAAAGGCTTTGAGATGACCAAAACAGGGGGCATGCTCGTAAGAAACATGGCTATAGAGTTTGACGCGTATTTGCGTGGGGGCGAAAAACATTTCAGTAAAACGCTATGAATGAAAATATTTTTGAAGAAGTAGGGGACGCTTGCGTTAAATGCGCTAAATGCGTGCCAGGTTGCACCATATACCGCATTCATAAAGACGAAACGACTTCGCCTAGAGGCTTTTTAGATTTGATGCGCCTAAACGCTCAAAACAAGCTTAAATTAGACACGAATTTAAAACACCTTTTAGAAACTTGTTTTTTATGCACCGCTTGCGTGGAAATTTGCCCTTTTCATTTGCCCATAGACACTTTAATAGAAAAAGCCAGAGAAAAAATCGCTCAAAAATACGGCATTGCTTGGTATAAAAAATCCTATTTTTCCCTTTTAAAAAACCGCAAAAAAATGGATAGGGTGTTTTCGGTGGCGCATTTTTTAGCCCCTTGTATTTTTAAGCAAGTAGGGGATAGTTTAGAGCCTAGAATGGCGTTTAAAGGCTTATTCAAACGCTTTAAAAAAAGCGCTCTGCCCCCCTTAAATCAAAAAAGTTTTTTACAAAAGCATGCAGAAATGAAGCCTTTAGAAAACCCCATTCAAAAAGTGGCGGTTTTTATAGGGTGCTTGAGCAATTACCATTACCAACAAGTGGGGGAAAGCTTGTTGTATATTTTAGAAAAACTCAACATTCAAGCGATCATCCCTAAGCAAGAATGCTGCTCAGCGCCGGCGTATTTTACCGGCGATAAAGACACCACGCTTTTTTTAGTGAAAAAAAACATAGAATGGTTTGAAAGCTATTTAGATGAAGTGGATGCGATCATTGTGCCTGAAGCCACATGCGCTAGCATGCTTATCAACGATTATTACAAGGTGTTTTTAGGCGAAAAGGATAAGGATTTGTATTTGAAGCGCTTGGAAAAAATCACGCCTAAAATCTATCTGGCGAGCGTGTTTTTAGAGAAACACACCCCTTTAAAACATCTTTTAGAAAAAATCCCTAAGGGAAAAAAAGAGACTATCACCTATCATAACCCTTGCCATGCCAAAAAAACCCTAAACGCTCATAAGGAAGTGCGCAACTTACTCAATTCGCATTATGAAATTAAAGAAATGCCGGATAATTGTTGCGGTTTTGGGGGGATTACGATGCAAACAGAAAAGGCGGGATTTTCTTTAAAAGTAGGGCTTCTTAGGGCTAAAGAAATCATGGACACTAAAGCTGAAATTTTAAGCGCTGAATGCGGGGCATGCCACATGCAATTAAACAACGCCTTAAAGTCTTTAGACGACCCTAACACCCCGCAATTTTCGCACCCTTTAGAACTCATCGCTAAAGCTTTAAAAAGCGCTGAATAAAAAGCCTTTTTAACCCCACTTTCTAATATCTTTTTATATAATACAGAACTTTAACGCCACTATTTAAGGAATGAAAAATGTCAGAAATCAGCACCTACAAACTCATCAAAGAAAAATTGCAAGCCATACCTAACCAACGCCTTAAAGGGAGCTGGTTTGAAAAAGTTTCTAGGCGTTTTTTAATAGAGCATGACAGCGCTAACGAATACGAGTCTATTAAGCTTTGGAGCGATTGGGAATTAAGGGGGAATAAACGCGATTGTGGGATTGATATGGTGATTACAACGACTTCAAAAGAACACATCGCCGTGCAATGCAAATTCCACCAAGACAGCGTCTCATTGAACGACCTTTCAACTTTTTTACTCAAATTGCAAAGCGGGGTAAAAGAGGTTAGGTTTAAAAAAGGGATCATCATCTCCACTTCTAATTTAACCTCAGCCGCTCTTAACGAAATTGAACAAATCAGAAGAAGCAAAGGAATTGATATTGTTGAAATCACTGAAGAGGATTTTATCTATTCTCAGATTGATTGGGAAAAGTTTGATCCTATGCAAACTCAAGGCGAACTCCCCTTATGCGATAAGAAAAAGCCACGCCCTCACCAAATAGAAGCGATAAAAGCCACCAAAGAGTATTTTTCTGACCCTAAAAACACTAGAGGCAAGCTCATTATGGCATGCGGGACAGGCAAAACCTACACTTCTTTAAAAATCATGGAAGCTTTAGAGCCCAAAATCACGCTTTTTTTAGCGCCAAGCATCGCTTTGCTTTCTCAAACTTTTAGAGAATACGCGCAAGAAAAAAGCGAGCCTTTTTACGCTTCTATCGTGTGCAGCGATGATAAAGTCGGGAAAGGTAAGAAAAATAAAAACGATGATGACACCGATGATATTAATTTTTCTGAGCTCCCCTTAAAGCCCTCCACTCGCCTTGAAGACATTTTAAGCGTTCAAAAAAAAGCGCAAAAAGAAAACAAGCGCTTCATCATCTTTTCAACTTATCAAAGCGCGTTGCGCATCCAAGAAGCGCAAGAAGTGGGTTTGGGCGAAATGGATCTCATCATTTGCGATGAAGCCCACAGAACGGTAGGGGCTATGTATTCTAGTAATGAAAGGGACGATAAAAACGCTTTCACGCTTTGCCATAGCGATGAACATATCAAAGCGAAAAAACGCCTTTATATGACCGCCACGCCTAAAGTTTATAGCGAAAGCTCTAAAGCTAAAGCCAAAGAGAGCGATAATGCCATCTATTCTATGGACGATGCACAGATTTTTGGCGAAGAAATCTATACGCTCAATTTTGAAAGAGCGATCGCTTTAGATCTTCTCACAGACTACAAAGTCATGATTTTAGCGGTGCGAAAAGAAAATTTAAGTGGCGTTACTAACAGCGTGAATCAAAAGATCAGTCGGCTTGAAGCCGAAGGCACTAAACTGGATAAAAAGCTCATCAATAACGAATTTGTTTGTAAGATTATTGGCACTCATAAAGGGTTGGCCAAGCAGGATTTAATCGCTTTAGATGATGAAAACAAAAAAGATTACGACTTGCAAAACAAAAACGACACCACTCCCTCTCAAAGAGCCATAAGCTTTTGTAAAAGCATTAACACGAGCAAGCATATTAAAGAATCTTTTGAAACGATTATGGAATGCTACAATGAAGAGCTTAAGAAAAAGAGTTTTAAAAACCTAACCATCAGCATCGATCACATTGATGGCACCATGAATTGTAAGGTTAGGCTTGAAAAATTAGAAGAACTCAATGAATTCAAGCCTAACACTTGCAAGGTTTTAAGTAACGCTAGGTGTTTGAGCGAAGGGGTGGATGTCCCGGCGTTAGATAGCATTGTCTTTTTTGATGGCAAAAGCGCTATGGTGGATATTATCCAAGCGGTGGGTAGGGTGATGCGAAAAAGCCAAACACAAGAAAAGAGGCTATATCATTTTGCCTATCGCTTTAGAAGAGAGTGAAATCCAAAACCTGGATGAAGCTGTCAATAACACCAATTTCAAAAACATTTGGAAAGTGATAAAAGCCTTAAGAAGCCATGACCCAAGCCTGGTTGATGAAGCCACTTTTAAAGAAAAAATCAAAGTCTTTGGAAGCGATGACAATGATGAAACCAATCAAGACGATGGAGAGCCAAAAAAAGATACAACAAAGCAAGATCCCAAACAAGCCCAAAAAACCCTTTTTGACGCTATCTTATTGCAAGATCTAGCAAACGCTGTGTATAATGTCATGCCCACTAAATTAGGGGACAGGAACTATTGGGAAAATTTCGCCAAAAAAACGGGCAATATCGCAAGAACCTTGAACAATCGCTTGAAAGATATTTTTGAAAAAAACCCTGAAATTTTCCACGGCTTTTTGGATTCTTTAAGAGGCAATATCCACCAAAGCATCAAAGAAGATGAAGCCTTAGATATGATCATCTCTCATATCATCACTAAGCCCATTTTTGATGCGATTTTTGGGGACAATATCAAAAACCCTATCTCTAAAGCGCTGGATAAAATGGTAGAAAAACTCTCCACTCTGGGATTACAAGGAGAAACTAAAGATCTTAAAAACCTCTATGAAAGCGTGAAAACAGAAGCCATGCACGCCAAAAGCCAAAAAAGCCAACAAGAACTCATTAAAAACCTCTACAACACTTTCTTTAAAGAAGCCTTTAGAAAACAAAGCGAAAAACTAGGAATCGTTTATACGCCTATAGAGGTGGTGGATTTCATTTTAAGAGCCACTGACGGCATTTTGAAAAAGCATTTCAATACGGATTTTAACGATAAAAACATCACGATTTTTGATCCTTTCACCGGAACCGGGAGTTTTATCGCTCGTTTGCTTTCTAAAGAAAATGAGCTCATTAGCGACGAAGCCTTAAAAGAGAAGTTTTTAAACCATTTATTCGCTTTTGACATCGTGCTTTTAGCCTATTATATCGCTTTAATCAATATCACCCAAGCCGCGCAAAGTAGGGATAGTTCGTTAAAAAATTTCAAAAATATCGCGCTCACGGACAGCCTGGATATTTATGAGGAAAAAAACGATAAGGGAGTGTTGCCAATCTTTGAAGATTTGAAAGAAAACAAAGAAATCAAATCCACCATAGAAAAACGAAACATTAGAGTCATCATAGGCAACCCGCCTTATTCAGCCGGCTCAAAATCTGAAAACGACAACAACCAAAACCTTTCACACCCCAAGCTTGAAAAAAGGGTTTATGAAAAATACGGCAAAAATTCCACCGCCAAAGTGGGGGCAACCACACGAGACACGCTCATTCAAAGCATCTACATGGCAAGCGAACTTCTTAAAGATAGGGGGGTGCTAGGCTTTGTGGTGAATGGGAGTTTTATTGACTCTAAAAGCGCGGACGGATTCAGGAAATGCGTGGCGCAAGAATTTGCGCATCTTTATGTGTTGAATTTAAGGGGGAATGCTAGGACTTCAGGGGAGACTTTTAAAAAAGAGGGAGGGAAAATCTTTGATAGCGGATCAAGGGCGACGATAGCGATTATCTTTTTTGTCAAAGACGCAAGCGTGAAAAATAGCACGATCCATTACTACGATATTGGGGATTATTTGAAAAGAGAAGAAAAACTCAATCGGCTCGCTCACTTCACCAACCTAGACGCAATCGCTTTTGAAACCATCACCCCGAATAATAAAGGCGATTGGATCAACCAAAGGAATGACGCTTTTGAAAAACTCATCCCTTTAAAAAGAGATAAAAAACGCCAAAACCCTAGCGTTTTTGACACCAATTCGTTAGGGGTATCCACTGGCCGTGATCCTTGGGTGTATAACTTTTCTCCAAACGCTTTAATGCATTCGGTGCAAAAATGCATTGACACTTATAACGCTGATTTGAAGCGCTTTAACGAATCTTTTAGGGAAGCTTTCAAACAACGCGCCAAAGGCGTCAAATCACGCGATCTTTACAAACACCTCAAAGAAATCACCACCGATAAAACGAAAATCGCTTGGGTTCAAAATCTTAAAATGCAACTGATAAAAGGGAAAAAACTTGATGATTTTTCACAAGAAAAAATCTCTGTTAGTTTGTATCGCCCCTTTAATAAACAATGGCTTTATTGGGATAAGGATTGGATAAACAGACAAGGAGAATTTTCAAAAATTTTCCCGAATAAAGACGCTCAGAATGTGGTGATCAATACTGGTGTGGGTAATGGTAAGAATTTTAGCGCTCTTGTAAGCGATTTTATTTCTGATTATGGTTTGATTTCACCCAACCAAGCTTACCCTTTGTATTATTACGATGATTTAAGGAATCGCCATTATGCGATCAGCGGCTATGCGTTCAACCTCTTTAGGAAGCATTATGAAGATAACTCTATCGCTGAAGAAGAGATTTTTTATTACATTTATGCGATTTTCCACCATAAAGGCTATTTAGAAAAATACAAAAATTCCCTAACCAAAGAAGATCCGCGCATCGGTTTGAGTAAGGATTTTAAAGAGCTCTCTAATCTTGGTAAAGAATTAGCGAAGTTGCACCTTAACTATGAGAGTGGGGAAATGCACGCAAGCGTTGAATACAAAACGCTAATGAACGCAGAACAAGAGGGTTATTATGATGTGGAAACAATGACCAAAAAAGGGGATCGCATCCATTATAACAACCATATCGCTATCACTAAAATCCCTAAAAAAGCCTTTGACTATGTGGTGAATGGCAAAAGCGCGATTGACTGGGTGATCGAACGCTATAAAAAGACTAAGGATAAAGACAGCTTGATTGAAAACAACCCGAACGATTACGCCGGCGGCAAATATGTTTTTGAACTCCTTTGTAGGGTCATCAAACTCTCTGAAAAAAGCGTGGATTTGATAGAAAAAATCAGCGAAAAGAGGTTTGAGTGATCGCATCGCTTGGGGGTGTGGAATATTTTGAAGGGCAATGTCTTGCTTTTTTAAAAAATCCACAAACCAATCCACAAAATGAGCAATACATTCCGGGAGTGTTTTCGTATCAAGAAAACAAAATTTCTTTTTCTTTTATGGTTTCAGGAGAAATTAAAGAGATCCACTCTTTGCAATACCAAACGCTCTATATTGTGGATAACAAAAAAAGATACACTCTTTACAAGCCTTATAATCGCATTATTTTAGGTCATGTTTTAGGGTATCCTGTACCAATCACACTTTATTATGAATGGCTGTTTGATGATCATGTTGATCCAAACAAAATTAAGGGCGAATGTTTTGTTTGCAGGACAAATTATTTAGAAAGCTTTTTTACAACCAAGAAGCATTTGCTACCTGATGCATTATTTAAAGCAGATGAAAGTGGGTGTGAAAGTTATCATGGGGATAACGATAAGAATTTTATCTTACAATCATTTTATATTCAAAATGGTTTTTTGTCCCAAAAATATGAAAAAGACAAGGTGAAAGCAAGATCTAATACATTGTTTTCTAAAAGACAGAATCGTTTATTAACTTATCAATGTGATTTATTTTTGGAATGCAATATGATTTTTGAAACCCTTGAAAAATTAGAGCTTATTGCTGAAGCAATTAAAAACTTTTTTATTTTGATTTATGCTCATTCTAATTTTGACATCCAAATTGACTATATCCAATTTAAGCTTTCTAATAAAGACATTACAGCAATAAGAAACACTTACAAAAAAGATAAAAAGTCCATGCAGATAGATCCTTATGGGATTGCTATAGATTTCCAACGGATAGATAATTTTTCTGTAATACTTGAAAAATGGATTGATTTTTGTATTAAAAATAAAGGTTTCCAACTTGAAAGTATTTTAGACATTGTCAATAAAAAAGATCCAATTATTCACTTGTATTCAGACATGTTTGTACTGATTAGCATGATTGAAAGTTTTTTAAAGAAATCAAAACGAACACCACTCCGTGTAAAACTCTCTGAATTTTTTAAAATTTCATTATCTAGGACAAAATGCGATCAAACGAAAAATTATTTTAATGATAAATGTCAAGAAGATCTAATCGAACAGATTGTTGACTGCCGTAACTCTCTAGCACACGGAAAAGATTTAGAGCTTGATACAAACAAAGCTACAGACATTAGTCATGCTTTTATAGATTTCAAGCAAATTGTCATTGAATATTTCTTTGGTGAGATAGGATTAAGTGGTTTCATTATAAACAATGATAGTTTTCTTAACAAAGTTAAATTAAGAAACCCCCCAAAAACAGAAAAAATCACCAAGCAAAACCGCTAAAACCCCCAAGAAAATTTAAAATTTTAAGTTTTAGGGGTGTTTTTCTTAAGAATTTAGGTTTTTTATAGATTATTATGTTATTATTATACGAAATGTAGACTTTTAGAAGGAAAAATGTTGTATGAAAAAGTTTGTAGTGTTTAAAACGCTCTGTTTATCGGTAGTGTTAGGTAATAGTCTTTTGGCAGCAGAAGGCAGCACAGAAGTGCAAAAACAATTGGAAAAGCCAAAAGAGTATAAAGCAGTGAAAGGCGAGAAAAACGCTTGGTATTTGGGGATTAGCTATCAAGTCGGTCAGGCTTCGCAAAGCGTTAAAAACCCCCCCAAAAGCAGTGAATTTAACTATCCTAAGTTCCCTGTGGGTAAAACCGACTATCTAGCCGTTATGCAAGGCTTAGGACTTACTGTGGGTTATAAGCAGTTTTTCGGGGAAAAGAGATGGTTTGGTGCACGCTATTACGGCTTCATGGACTATGGGCATGCCGTGTTTGGAGCGAACGCTTTGACATCAGATAATGGTGGGGTGTGTGAGCTTCACCAGCCATGCGCGACCAAAGTAGGGACAATGGGCAATCTGTCTGACATGTTCACTTATGGTGTGGGTATTGACACTTTATACAATGTCATCAATAAAGAGGATGCGAGTTTTGGATTCTTTTTTGGGGTTCAAATCGCGGGTAACTCTTGGGGGAATACGACAGGGGCCTTTTTGGAAACTAAAAGCCCTTATAAGCACACCTCCTATAGCCTTGATCCGGCGATTTTCCAATTCCTTTTTAATTTAGGGATTCGCACCCATATTGGCCGACATCAAGAATTTGACTTTGGCGTGAAAATTCCTACTATCAATGTTTATTATTTTAACCATGGGAATTTGAGCTTCACTTACCGCCGTCAATACAGCCTTTATGTGGGGTATCGTTACAATTTCTGATTTAAAACGCTTGTTTTTCTCTAATTGGATTTTCAATTAGAGTTTTCTTACAAAATCTCCCGCTTTCTTTTGAAACATTTTTGAAAGTTTTTTGAAAATTAGAATTAAAATCTTTTTGATCATGTTATGATAGTTTAAAAATTTAACAAGGATTAAGCATGCCCTATTCCTCTAAAATCCAATCCCTTTCAGAATCCACAACGATCGCTATTAGCACACTCGCTAAAGAATTGAAATCGCAAGGAAAAGATATTTTAAGTTTTTCAGCGGGCGAGCCTGATTTTGACACCCCGCAAGCGATTAAAGATGCGGCTATAAAAGCCCTAAATGACGGCTTCACCAAATACACTCCAGTAGCCGGAATCCCTGAATTATTAAAAGCGATCGCTCATAAATTGAAAAAAGAAAACAACTTGGATTACGAACCGAATGAAATTCTAGTGAGCAATGGCGCTAAGCAAAGCTTGTTCAATGCGATTCAAGCCTTAATAGGGGAGGGCGATGAAGTGATTATCCCTGTGCCTTTTTGGGTAACTTACCCTGAGCTTGTGAAATACAGCGGTGGGGTGAGCAAATTCATTCAAACCGATGAAAAAAGCCATTTTAAAATCACCCCCAAGCAGCTTAAAGACGCCTTAACCCCCAAAACAAAAATGCTCATTCTCACCACCCCATCAAACCCTACCGGCATGCTTTATAGTAAGGCGGAGTTAGAGGCTTTAGGCGAAGTTTTAAAAGACACTCCAATTTGGGTGCTTAGCGATGAAATTTATGAAAAGCTTGTTTATAAGGGGGAGTTTGTTTCTTGTGCGGCGGTGAGTGAAGAGATGAAAAAACGCACCATTACCATTAACGGCTTGAGCAAGTCGGTAGCGATGACAGGCTGGCGTATGGGCTATGCGGCGAGCAAGGATAAAAAATTAGTCAAATTGATGAATAACTTGCAAAGCCAATGCACTTCCAATATCAATTCTATCACGCAAATGGCTTCTATCGTGGCGCTTGAGGGGTTGGTGGATAAAGAAATTGAAACGATGCGTCAGGCTTTTGAGAAGCGCTGTCATTTAGCCCACGCAAAAATCAATGCGATTGAGGGGCTGAACGCTTTAAAACCTGATGGGGCGTTTTATCTTTTTATCAACATTGGCGGTCTTTGTGGGGGGGATTCGATGCGATTTTGCCATGAATTATTGGAAAAAGAAGGCGTGGCGTTAGTGCCTGGAAAGGCTTTTGGATTGGAAGGCTATGTGCGTTTGTCTTTTGCATGCTCAGAAGAACAGATTGAAAAGGGGATGGAACGCATCGCTCGCTTTGTCAAATCAAAAGGATAAAAGAATCTTATTTTAAAAGGGGGGATTTTATATTGTAGTTAGTGGTATAATGGTTAGATTTAAAAGTTTGAAAAGTGCAGTTTTCATAACTAAATGAATTTTTAAAAGGAAAAATATGGCAGTAAGATTTGGGGTTATCTTTATCACTGGCGACAAAACCGAGGAATTAAGATCAATTTTAAAGCATAAGAGCGATTCAGATACAATATTCAATTTAAAAAACTACTTGTTAGTGTTAGCCAAAAATTTCAATAGTAGAGATATTTGGTATTGTGAAAACGCTATTTGCGATAAAAAAGGCACTTATAATATAGAATTGGTGAGCTCTGCTAATGATTTTAGAGGAGTGTTTGGAGAAGTTTTAGGCACAGTCAAAGACACTTTCAATGGTGATTTACAACTTCTTACAAATTTAAAGAACAAGGAAATTGAATTTAATTTTCATAAAAAAATTAATTACGGATTGCCTTTTGGGATTATCTTCATCGCTGGCAACTCTGACAACCCTATTGATATTGACGATAAAACCAAAAAGTTAAAATCATGCTTTTGTGATGATGAGAGTAACTGGTTTATTGACTACCCAATTACAATTGAGGACTATTTAATTTTAGATAATCTAAAAAGCTGTTTTGTGTTCCAAAACAAGCCAAATGTAACATTATTTGATAACGACGAGAACGATAGACCATTCAATTTAAAGCAATACTTGTTAGGATTGAAAGAAAAGTTAGGGTTTGAGCTAACGGGTATTTTCTATTGTGAAAACGCAAACACACACAAAATTGAATTGATTGGTAATGTTTCTGATTTCAGAGAGGTATTGCTTGAATTTTCAGAGAATATACCAAAAACCCCTAATGAAATACCACAATTTCTTACAAACTTTAAAAATTCAAAAAGCCCCAATGGAAAAATTTTATCTTTTTTGCCACCAATTAAATTTGCAAAAGGATAGCCAAAATAAAAGAGCAAGTGAATGAAGAAATTAAGATAAATCCTTCTTTTCGTAATTATAGAGTAGACTCTGAACAAAACCGCAAGATCAATGAAATTGCTGAAGGTTTAAAAAGTGGTAAGATAATTGGTAAAAAGATTATCTCTAATGCGTTCGATCTAAATGCTAGCTTATTGTTTTATCACTCCTGATGGTTTAAAGAATTTAAAGGAACGATTATTTATAGATATTATCAATGCTATCAACCAAAAAAAGAGAGTCGCACTCGATCATGCTCAAATAGATGACATCCAGTATAATGTGCTTGATAGTGCGTTTTGTTTTATCTTTGATGTTGGTAACCCTTCTCAATTAGTTATTAAAGTGCCTAGAAAAGTTTTAGAAAATGATGAGTTGCCTAACACTAAAAAAAACATATTCAATGGATTAATAAGAACTATCTGTGGGTGTATTGATGATGAAAATTCATTTTTATTAAAAAACGATAAAACCATCAATGATTTAAATCTTCAGGATTTATTGGGAAAATTAAAAACTCAAGCATTTCCATTATCAGACATTATTACTAACGCTATCAATCAAAAAGAGGGAGTGGCTCTCGATTACGCTCTAATAAACGATATTAAGTATAATTTGCTTGATAACACATTCCATTTTATCTTTGATATTGGTAATCCTTTATTGAAAGAGTCAAGTCAGTTGGTTATTGAAGTGCCTAGAGAGGCGTTGGATCTAGAGAATGTTGATCGGCTTGTTGAATATATGCTGTCTCCCTATAATAATTATAGCCAAGGTTCTTTAGTGTATCACATTTCTGAAGGCTCTTATATCATTGATCTGCGCTTAATAGATGACTAAACCCAAATAATGAAGCACCCCCTAGAAGAATTAAAAGATCCTATAGAAAATCTTTTGCTATGGATTGGGCGCTTTTTGCGTTACAAATGCACAAGCTTGTCTAATTCCCAAGTGAAAGACCAAAACAAGGTTTTTGAATGCTTGAACGAACTCAATCAAGCGTGCAGTGCAAGCCACTTAGAAAAAGTTTGTAAAAAAGCCCGTAACGCCGGATTACTCGGGATCAACACCTACGCATTACCCCTACTCAAATTTTATGAATACACAAAAAAGATTTCTTTAAAATCGCTCAAAAGCATTGATGAAGTGCTGCTCGCTGAATTTTTGAGCGTTTATACCGGGGGTTTGAGTTTAGCCACTAAGAAAAATTACAGGATCGCCCTACTCGGGCTTTTTAGCTACATAGACAAGCAAAATCAAGATGAAAATGAAAAATCTTATATTTACAATATCACGCTTAAAAATATCAGCGGAGTCAATCAAAGCGCGGGCAACAAGCTCCCTACTCACTTAAATAATGAAGAATTAGAAAAATTTTTAGAGGGCATTGATAAAATAGAAATGTCTGCTAAAGTGCGTGCCAGAAACCGCCTTCTCATTAAAATCATCGTTTTTACGGGCATGCGTTCTAACGAAGCCTTACAGCTTAAAATAAAGGATTTTACTTTAGAAAATGGCTGTTATACGATTTTGATTAAAGGTAAGGGCGACAAATACAGAGCGGTGATGCTCAAAGCTTTCCACATTGAGAGCCTTTTAAAAGAATGGCTTATGGAAAGGGAATTGTATCCCGTTAAAAATGATTTATTGTTTTGCAATCAAAAAGGCAGCGCTTTAACGCAAGCGTATTTGTATAAACAAGTGGAGCGCATCATCAATTTTGCGGGTCTGAGAAGGGAAAAAAACGGGGCGCACATGTTAAGGCATTCTTTTGCAACCTTGCTTTATCAAAAACGCCATGATTTGATTTTAGTTCAAGAAGCTCTAGGGCATGCGAGCTTGAATACCAGTAGGATTTACACGCATTTTGATAAGCAGCGTTTAGAAGAAGCGGCGGGCATTTGGGAAGAAAAGTAAAAACACCCCCCTACTCCCTTAAAAAAATGATTTTTACCATAAAATAACCAAAACCCCATTTTTTAAGAAATTAAAGAGTTTTTAGCTTGCTGGTTTAAAATTTTGCTTTCAAATTCTAACAGCCACTTTTTGACTTCTATGCCCCCATTATACCCCCCTAAAGCGCCATTTTTACGCACCACTCTATGACAAGGCACGATCAAAGAAATAGGGTTATTGCGATTAGCGTTGCCAATAGCTCTGCAAGATCTAGGGTTATTAATGAGCTTTGCGATTTCATCGTAACTTTTTGTCTTGCCATAAGGGATAGTCATTAACGCAGACCAAACTTGTTTTTGAAAAAAAGTCCCTATCAAATCTAAAGGCGCATTAAATTCAAAAAGTTGTCCCAAGAAATAACGCTCCAAGGCTTGAACGCTGAGTTTTAATGGGGTATTCATAGGGGTGTTATGAGAAAAATTGGTCGCATCAAAATCCAATCTTAATAAATGGCTCTCATTAGCGCACAAATGCAAATACTCTAAAGGGAAACTCTTAGGGGTCTTAAAATAGTAGTGGTATAAAACCATCAATTAAAAAAAGAGTTTGTATAAAACAATCAATAGCGACAAACCATACACCCCCAAAATCAAAGCTTTATGCATTTTTTCATTCAAAAGCCCCATGATCCATTTAATCCCAATGCTCACGCCCATAACAGAGCCTAATCCCACAATCGCCCCTGCTAAAAGCACTTCTTTATTGATAATGTGATGATAGATTAAAGAAAAAGCTCCTGAAATAGAAGAAAACAAGATGAAAAATAACCCTAGCGCCACGCATTTTTTAGAATCATACCCTAAAAAATAATGCATCAAAGGCACCATGAGCATCCCCCCACCAATCCCTAAAGTGATAGCAAAAAACCCAGTGAGCGCGCCAATTAAGAATAATTTTAAACCTTGCAAATGGTAGCGTTTGGTATCTGCTATAAAATCTTTTTTTTTGGGTTTTAAAACAAATTGGATCATAGAATACACGACTAAAAGCGCAAAAATTACCATTAAAATTTTACTGGAAACGATTTTTAAAATGAATCCGCTAAAACTCGCCCCTATCAGCCCCCCTGCCCCTATCAACAAGCCTAAAGAAAAATCAAGCGATTTTTTTTTAAAGTTCAAAACAGAGCCAACGAACGATGAAAGCGCCATTTGCAAAATGGAAATCCCAATGGATTCTTCAAAAGAATGCCCGGTTGCGAGCATGATAGGGACAATGATCATCCCCCCACCAATGCCAAAAATCCCTGATAGAATACCAGTAAAAAGCCCTATCGCTATGTATAACGCATAAATATCCATACAAACCCTTAAAAAAGTAAAAACCCTCTTAAAAAAAATTACAAAGCGATTAGCCTTACTTGCATGCGTTGTTTTTGCAACACAAAGCATGCGAATCTTCATTGGGTTCGCTGACTGAGAGGTTTCTTAATTCATAAGCCAGTTTGATAGACGCCATAGCTTCATCCAAGCCAAACCCCCCTTGAGCTAAAATCTGTTTGTAGCTTTCTATATACAGATTATCAAAACTCTGCGTGAGATTGACTTCTTCGCCCTCTAGGATCATTTTATGATAAACTTTCTCTTTAGCCACTCCCATGTGTTCTGGATTGATGGAAAAAAACCACCTTATTTTGGCATGCTCTAAAAAAAGTATCCCTCCTACGCAATCAAGCTCTTCTCTATTGATAACCTTGTCTTTAACGCCTCCAAACAAATAGATTAAAGCGTCAAAAATGCTTATCCCCATATGAGTGGCTAACCCCCCGCTCCTATTCACATCCGCTCGCCATGAAGAAAAATACCATTTCCCTTGAACGCTGATATAAGTGAGCGTGATGTCAAACACCTTTTCAGGGTTTTTGTCTAATTCGCTTTTAATTTTTTCTTTTAAGGCCAGCGTGTCGCAATGCAAGCGCAAGGGCAAAAGACTAAACACCCTTTTTTGGTATTTCACCTCTAAATCTTTCAATTCTTGTATTTCGCTAGGGTCTAAAACTAAGGGTTTTTCACAAATCACATGCATGCCGTATTTTAGCCCAAAACGGATATAATCAAAATGCGTGTGCGTGGGCGTGCAAACACTCAAATAGTTGATTTCTTTACCCATAGCCTTAGATTGCTCTAAATGCTTTTCAAAATCTTCAATATTTGTAAAAAACTCTGATTGCGCGAAATATTCATCTAAGACCCCCACGCTATCATGAATATCAAAAGAGCAATCCAAAAAATGCCCTGTATCTCTAATCGCTTGCAAGTGCTTGGGAGCGATAAACCCCCCTGAACCAATCATAGCAAAAAGCATTCATCTTCCTTAAATAATTTTGAATCTCATTTTAGCAAAGATTAGCTTATTTAAGCTTATATTATTGGCAATTAAAACACTCCACCGATCGATCCAACACGCTTTTTTCATCTATGCTAGGGCTTTCGCTGCGCAAATAATAAGTGGATTTTAACCCTAATTTCCAAGCGAGCGTGTAAATTTCATGCAAGGTTTTACCGCTGGCGTTTTCTATGCGTAAAAACACATTAATGCTTTGGCCTTGATCGATCCACTTTTGGCGCACAGCCGCTGCTTTAATCAAATCTTTAGCGTCAATATCATAGGCTGATGTGTAAAAATTCCAGGTTTCTAAATTCAAATTAGGCACTACGACAGGAATAAGCCCGCTCAAATTTTCTTCAAACCATTTTTTCTTATAAATGGGTTCAATCGTTTGGGTTGTGCCCACTAAAATAGAAATGGAGCTAGTAGGAGCGATCGCCATCAAATAGCCATTACGCATGCCATTGGCTTTGACTTTTTCCCTCAAACCTTGCCAATCGCAAGCGTGGTTAAAAAGCCCTTTTTCGGTGAGCTTTAAGGCTTCATTATTGGCTTTATCAATGGGGAAAATCCCCTTACTCCATTCTGAATTTTCAAAATCCTTATAAACCCCTTTTTCTTTCGCTAAATTCGCGCTCGTGTCAATCGCATGGTAGCTGATTTGCTCCATTAAAGCGTCAATTTTTTCTAAATGCTCTTTAGACCCCCAAGCGATTTGATGTTCTGCGAGCATTTGCGCTTCACCCATAACCCCTAACCCTATGGCTCTATTTTGTAAACTGGTGGCTTTGACTTTGCGGTTGGGGTAGAAATTCAAATCAATCACATTGTCTAAAAGCCTAACCATGATCGGCACAACCCTTTTAATGTCTTCTTCAGTGTTGATCTTGCTTAAATTGATGCTCGCCAGATTACACACCGCCGTTCGCCCGTCTTTAGCGACTTTAGTAGCGATATAGATTTGCTTGCCCTTAAGAATATCCGTGCTAGTGAGCTTGTTGGCGCATTTAGTGATATGATTGTCTGTCGTTACCAACTGCTTTTCTTCAAAAAACTCTATGGTGCCATCGGTGTATTCTATTCGCATGTAATAGTGGTTAGGCGCGGTATTTTGAAAAATCTCCGTGCACAGATTGCTGGATCGAATAATGCCTGCATGAGCGTTTGGATTGCACCGATTGGCGTTATCTTTAAAGGCTAAGAAAGGCAAGCCGGCTTCAAAATAATTCATTAAGATTTTTTTCCATAAATCTTTAGCGTTAATGTATTCTTTAATGATTTTAGGATCTTTTTCATATTCTAAATAGCGTTTTTCAAAATCCTGCCCATAAAGCTCAGTCAAATCCTTACACTCATAAGGGTCAAACAAAGTCCACATCGCATCTTCTAAAACCCTTTTCATAAACAAATCGCACACCCAAAGAGCCGGGAACAAATCATGCGCTCTTCGCCTTTCATCGCCGCTATTTTTCCTTAAATCAATGAACTCCATCACATCAATGTGCCAAATTTCCAAATAGACCGCAATCGCGCCCTTTCGTGTGCCTAATTGATCCACCGCAATCGCCACATCATTAGCGATCTTTAAAAAAGGGATCGTGCCAGCGCTCGCATTTTTATGCCCATCAATATAACTCCCAATAGAGCGCACCAAAGAAAAATCCCAGCCAATCCCTCCGCCGTATTTGGACAACAACGCCATTTCCTTATAGCTGTCAAAAATCCCCTCAATATTATCCGGCGTGCTGCCAATATAGCATGAGCTTAGTTGGTGCTTGGTGGTGCGAGCGTTCGCTAGAGTGGGGGTTGCGCACATCGCTTCAAATTTGCTTAAAACTTCATAAAATTCTAAAGCGATTTTGTTGGGTTCTTGTTCGTTTTGCGCTAAAAACATCGCAATGCTCATAAACATGTGTTGGGGCAATTCAATAGGGTTATTGTTAGCGTCTTTTAACAAATAGCGATCATACAAGGTTTTAATCCCTAAATAATTGAATTGGAAATCCCTTTCAGGCTTGATCTGGCCATTTAAAAACTCTAAATCAAATTTTTCCTTAAAGCCCTTAAGGATGCGGCCCTTTTCTTCAGCGTTTTCAAAATACTCTTTCAAATGCCTATACCCTGTAAAACCACTTATTTTATGGTATAAATCATACAAAAAAAGCCTTGAGGCGACAAAGCTCCAATTAGGCGTGTCAATATCTATCTTATCCACAGCGGTTTTAATCAAAGTTTGCTGGATTTCTTCAGTAGTGATCTTGTCCCTAAATTGCAACCTCGCATCCACTTCCAGCTCACTTTGGCTCACGCCCTCTAAATTGTCCGTAGCGTCCTTAGTGTATTTTTGGATTTTTGTAATGTCCAAAGGCTCAATGCGCCCGTTTCGTTTAACCACCGTAATCAAAATTTTTCCTTTGAATTAAATCGTTTGTTTTTTAAATTTGGAATTGTATCAATAAAAAACTTAAGAAAAAGAAAAGTTCAAGTTGAATCTGTTCTATTAATGAGAATGAGTTTTAAAGTTTTTTAATTTTTTATACCCCCCTCCATTTAATGGCACTTGGGTTAAATCACCACCCTAATTTAGTGCAAAGCTTAAGAAAACATTGAAGCCCCAAAATGACCAAACACTCTACAAGAAAGTTGCTAGGGTGCCCGCAATACGCTGAAATTTCATGCATAGCGACAACAAAGGGCATCATTGAAAGCACCATATAAAAATCCCTTAGTCTCGCTCCTAACACAGCGTCATAAAACGCGCCAAAAAACCTAGCCTTAAAAATGGCTTTGAGAAACCTAGGGTATCTTACTTGGAAAGATTTATAACAATCCCTGCCTCGTGGGTCAAATAAAAGGTTAGACAATAGAGCCGCTATTAAGAGTATTAGCCACATATAATAGCTATTTTTAGGGTCAAAGGTCGAATCGCTAGCAGAACCATTGATCTCATACAAAATCCCAGTGCCCATGGAGAGACATCCCCCATAGACTAGAGCCACTGCCCATCGATATTCGGAGATTCTCAAACGCTCTTTGATATTCATGCTTTCTCCTTTCTTGCCCAAAACTACCTATCATACACAAAATGACGATCATAGGTGGGTTCTCTTGGGGTTTGTGGCTCTCTATCAACGCCACGGATAAAATCTTCTACCCTATCGCCTATTTCAGCTCCAGAATATGCCCCTATTCCACCACCAATGCCTGCACCAACCACAGTACTCCATGGACCTACAAGAGACCCAATTATTCCACCCATTGCACCACCCATTCCAGCTCCAACAGCTCCCCCCCAAAATCTACCAAACTCACCCCTTGCTTCTATTCTAGGACCAGCTATAGCTGTATTAGCCATTGCACCGCATAAAACCACTACACAACTAAATGTTTTCAATCCACTCATAACAAATCCTTTCATAAAATTGAGATTCAAGGCATGTTTGGCACACCTTGATAAGAATATTTATACCACAATCCTATTAGAAGCATTGTTATAGATCATAAAAATATCACAAAAAGCTCAATAAGTGTTTTGTTTCTGCACAAATTACAAGATTAAGGTAAATAATTAAGAATAAAAAGAGGATTTTTTAATCCATTAAAAATATGCTCAATAAAGTTTTAAGACATTGCAATTTTTTCTGTAAAAGCGATTTTTCAAACTCTTTAAGATTTCTTAAAAAACTTAAAATACCCGTTTTCAATGTTAGTTTGAGGGGCGCGTGAAAGGCTCAACGAACCGCTAGGAATGTCTTTAGTGATGGTGGTGCCGCTGCCGATTAAGACATTAGAGCCGATATTGATGGGGGCGACTAGCTGGCTATCGCTCCCTATAAAGACATTTTCACCGATGATTGTTTGGTGTTTGTTTTTACCATCGTAATTGCAAGTGATCACGCCAGCCCCTACATTTGTGTTTTTCCCTATCTCACAATCCCCTAAATAGCTCAAATGCCCTGCTTTAGCGCCTTGAAGTTTAGCGTTTTTAGTCTCTACAAAATTCCCCACATGGCTATTACAAATCACGCTTTTAGGGCGCGCATGGGCAAACGGCCCCACACTGCTATTAATGATCTGGCTCTCTTCTATCACGCTATAAGCCTTAATGCACGCATCTTCTATCAAACAATTCCCACTCAAATGCACCCCTTGCTCTAAAACGCACTCCCCCTTAAAACTCACGCCTTTTTCTAAATAAATGCTACTAGGCAATTGCATCACTACCCCCAAGTCCATGGCGTTTTTTCGCAGTCTTTCTAGCATGATTTCTTCAGCCTTCGCCCTTTCTGTTTGGCTATTCACCCCTAAAAAGCACTCTTCTTCTAAAAAAATAGCGTCAATTGTTTCGTTTTCATTGATTCCTAGAGCGATTAAATCCGTGAGGTAGTATTCTTTTTGGGCGTTTTGGTCATGGAGCTTGGGTAAGTATTTTTCTAAAAACTCCCTTTCAAACCCATACACGCCAGCATTCACGCTTTTAATTTCTTTTTCTTCATCATTAGCGTCCTTTTCTTCTACAATCTTTTTAACCTGATGGTTTTCTAAAATAACGCGCCCATAACCTTTAGGGTCAGCCAAATGGAGTAAGCCTATAGCGTTATTATGGCTTTTTAATAAAGGGGCGAGAGCGTCTTTAGTGATTAAGGGCATGTCCGCATTCAAAATCAAAACCTGCTCATGTTGAGTGGGGATAGGCGTTTTATCTTCTTGCATGATGGCCCCACCTGTTCCTGAATATTTTTCCACGATTTGAGTGTGGAAAATCACACCCTTAAAACGCTTCAACACCGCTTCTTTAATGCGTTCTTGCTGGTGGTGCAAGATAAGATGCACATCATCGCTGATTGAAAAAGCCGTTTCTAAAATGTAAAATAACATAGGCTCCCCGCAAATCGTGTGTAAAGTTTTAGGCAGGCTAGAATGCATGCGAGTGCCTTTACCAGCAGCCAGTATGATGACAGAAAGCATTAAAATCCTTAAACTTATTTTAGGGAATTTTAACATGCCTTATCTTATAATTTGGCTTCGTTTCATCAAAGATTTAAGGCTAGAATTTTGCGTTTTTTCATTTTTTTAATCCTCATTTGCCCTTTAATATACCCTTTAATGAGCGCTGATAGCGCGCTACCCAGCGTCAATCTCTCTTTAAACGCTCCTAATGATCCTAAGCAGCTTGTAACCACCCTTAATGTCATCGCCCTACTCACGCTTTTAGTTTTAGCCCCGTCATTGATTTTAGTGATGACGAGTTTCACCCGTTTGATCGTGGTGTTTTCTTTTTTAAGGACCGCTTTAGGCACGCAACAAACCCCACCCACTCAAATTTTAGTTTCGCTCTCTTTGATATTGACTTTTTTCATCATGGAACCTAGCTTGAAAAAGGCTTATGATACAGGGATTAAGCCTTATATGGATAAAAAAATTTCTTACACCGAAGCGTTTGAAAAAAGCGCTCTGCCTTTCAAGGAATTCATGCTTAAAAACACACGAGAAAAGGATCTAGCCCTTTTTTTTAGGATTAGAAACCTCCCTAACCCTAAAACCCCTGATGAGGTGAGTTTGAGCGTTTTAATCCCGGCATTTATGATAAGCGAGTTGAAAACAGCGTTTCAAATCGGCTTTTTACTCTACTTGCCTTTTTTGGTGATTGATATGGTGATCAGCTCTATTTTAATGGCGATGGGCATGATGATGCTCCCGCCTGTAATGATTTCTCTGCCTTTTAAAATTTTAGTGTTTATTCTGGTAGATGGGTTTAATTTATTGACCGAAAATTTAGTGGCGAGTTTTAAAATGGTTTAATATTAAAAGCATTCAAGCGATAAAAGCTTGAAGCTAGTTTAAAACTCATAATTCAAATACGCTGTAATGGATCTTCCTGGTGCGGGCTCTCTTCCTGTAGGGCTTGTGCCAATTCCCCTAAAATAATACTTCATGTTGAAAAGGTTATTGATTTGCAAACTTCCTGTGATTTTATGCCTACCGCTTTGCCATAAAACTGAGCTTACTTGAACATTCAACACAAAATACAAGGGCAATAACCCCACAGAATTACAACCATACTCTAGCCCCCCTGTGTATTCTGGGTTTAAGGGCAGGCACACGGTTTGGCTTTTGGCTTGATTGAGCATGGAACTATAAGCACGACTATAAAAATAGCTACTGATACCAAAAGTCGTGTGCTTGTAAGTATACATCATGTCAAATATGAATTGGTTAGGACTCACATAAGGCAAACGCTTCCCTTTAATGTCAAAGGGTTTATTGACAATACCTGTAAAATAATAAGCAATGTCATCAGCGTTAGAAGTGATGCGCGCATCAATGTAAGTGTAAGCCACATGAAATTGCAAACCCCTAATTGGCGCGTAATACAATTCCAATTCCACCCCTTGACTCCTAGCGTTAATAGGCTGTGGGCTATAGCCTCCCGCATAGTAACGATTGGCAAAAATCACAAAATAATTGGTATTAAAACTCAATAGATTTTTATAACTATAGCGTTGCCCTACTTCAATTTCATTAAAAATTTGGTTGTAATTAGTCCTAGTAATGCCTAGCATTGTGTGTTGTGGAGGGATAAAACTGCGGCGGTAGTTCGCATACCATATCCAATTTTCCATAGGTTTATAGCCAATGTTAAGGCCGGGACTCCATTCGTTTTGACGCTTTTTTGTAATGTTCCATACAGAAAAATCATGCTTTTCTGGCTCTTTGTTGTTATAGTTCAAAAAAGTGTATCTAATCCCTGGAGTTATCACCAATTTAGAATCAAAAAGCTCTATTTTATCGCTCAACCATACCGCTGTATAGTTGTTGAACAAGTTTTGATTGTTGCTGGGTTTTTTAGAAAGAACAAAAGGAGGCATGTGGCACACCCCATTGATAATATCGGTTTTTTCGCATGTGCTTTGATCCAACCTAAAATACATATCCATTGTCATAAAACGCATGCCCACATTAAAAGTTTGCTTAACTTTACTGGTATTGACAACTAAGTTCAAATTAGGCTCAAATGCATTCATTATATAACGCCTTAAATGATCAAAGATAAAAAATCCTGCATAATTTTGATCGGTATAAACAGGGCCTAATTTAGGATTGGTATTGACATTCAAAAAATTAGAATCAAATTGAAAATCCCTTGACATGTCATGCCCATAGTAGCTAAAAGTGAAATCCCCACCTATTTTATCCGTATCCCCAAAAAAGTTTTGATACACAGCCCCCCATCGCTTCGCTCTCCCGCTTTTATTGTTATTAGGGCGGTTGTTTTGAAAACGATTTTGATTGTAAGCGGCTATACCTAAAGATCCGGGGTCTGCCATAAAATAATTATAGTATTGGAAAAAAGCAGTGATCTTATTACTCTCATTGATTTGATACAAGGAATCTAGCATGTAGTTTTGAATGTTCGTAGGGCTGTTGTATCTAAACCCTTGCCCTTTAAGCCAGTTGGCTTGAGCTTGGATTCCAAAATGCTTATTCATCATGCCCCCTGTTCTTAAGTAAGTGTCAAAAAGCATGTTATTGGCTAAGCTCTTGTCAAGGTTTTTAGAATTTTGATTGAAAAAACCCCCATTTTCAGATTTGCCCCAAAAAGTGGCCCTCTCGCTCACCTGACTCTCCCACTTGGTAGGAATGCCCTTAGTGATCACATTAATCACACCGCCAAAAACATTAGGGCCATAACGCACGCTCTCCCCGCCCTTGGTTACGCTGATTCTATCTACAGATTGGAAGGTTACAGGAAAAATAGGAATGCTAATATCAACATAGGGTGCAACATAAATAGGGATCCCATTGACTAAAACCATAGCCGTATTGGAATGCCCTGAACTCCCCCCACCAAACCCCCTAACAGAAAAGCTAGGCACAGCTCCAATACCCGTAGCGTTTCTAATATGCACGCCTGGCACATTTTGCAAAGCTTCTTCAATGCTCTGATTGGCGCTTTTAGTGAGTTGCTTGTTAGAAATCACCGTGCGAGAACCCATATAATTTCTCACTTCCTTGCTCCTCCAGCTTAAAGGTGCTTCTTTATCGTTAGCCACCCCTGAAGCTTCTACCCTTTCCAAATTATGAGTTTTGACAGCATGCGCGCTATGACTCAAAACAACCAAAGAGACTAAAATTCTTTTCATTTACCACCTTTTATGAAAAATGTTCATTTTTACAACAAGGTGGAATTTATAATAACTATTATTAGTTTTGGCTTAAATTTTGAGACAATTATTATTTAAATTAAATTAATAGCTTTTTTTGTCAAAAATGCCGATTAATGCGAATGTTTATAGAAAAGATTGGGAGAAAAATAAAAATTTTTTAATATTTTTAATGGGGGGAATTTTAAACAAATAAAGTTTTTAAACCATGGCTAACCTTTAAACCAAAATTTGAGTTGCATAAAAAGCTATCAAGGAAAACGCATACGCTACAACGGTTGTGAAGATGAATAAATACGCTACAAACTTGATCCCCCCAGCTTCCCTACCAAAAGTAATGGTCGCTGCAAAACAAGGGATATAAAACATCACAAACACGATAAAAGCAATCCCGCTTGGCACGCTGACTTCTTTTCTTAAAATCTCTCTAAAAGCGTCAGATTTTTCATTTTGATCCCCTAAAGAAAACAACACCCCCAAAGTAGAAACCACCACCTCTTTAGCCATAAATCCGGTTACAAGCGAGACGCTCAAACGCCAATCAAAATCCATAGGGCTAAAGACTTTTTCTAAATACGCCCCGCCTCTTCCTACAATGCTATTTTTTAAATTCTTTTGATCCAATTTGGTTTTTAATTCTTTTAATTTTTCTTCTTTAGCTTCGCTTGAAAGGGTGGTGTCTTTATCCACTAATGAGCTTTCTTGTTTATAAGTTTTCATAGCCGCATCGCTTTTAGGGTATTGAGACATAAACCAGATTAAAATCGCTCCCACTAAAATATAAGTCCCGGCTTTTTTAAGGTAAGAAAGCGATTTGGTATAGATACTGAAATAGACCATTCTCCAACTAGGAAAGCGGTATTTGGGCATTTCCATGATAAAGGATTCAGTCTGTCCTTTAAACACGCTTAATTTGAGTAATTTGGCCATCACTAACGCCACAACCGCCCCCAAAATATAAATACAAAACAGCACAAACCCCGCGCTTGAAGAAGGGAAAAACGAGCCTACAAACAGCACATAAATAGGGAGTCTTGCCGAGCAGCTCATAAACCCGATCACAAAAAGCGTGATCAATCGTTCGTTATAGTTTTGTAAGGTTCTTGTCGCCATGTAAGCGGGCACAGAGCAGCCAAAACCGGTGATTAAAGGGATAAAACTCTTCCCATGCAAGCCAAATTTATGCAAGATCCCATCTAATAAAAACGCTACCCTACTCATATAGCCTGTCGTTTCTAGTAAAGAAATCCCAAAATACAACACCACAATTAAAGGCAAGAATGAAACCGTCGCTCCCACTCCCCCAATAATGCCATCGCCCACCAAAGACGCTAAATCTTCATTAGCCACATTTTCTTTAACGCTATCGCTCAAAAATTTAAACCCTGCTTCAAGCGCTTTTTGCGCTCCGCCTCCTATTAAAAAGCTCAAGGAAAAAATGATAAACATAAACCCTAAAAAAATGAAAATCCCATAACGCTTGTGCATTAAAATCTTATCAATCTTATAAGTGTGTTCAAAGCTCGCGTTTTGTTTGTTTTCACTGATCACTAATTTGGCGATTCTTTGAGCGCTCTGGCTGTATTTTAAAGACTCCTTAAAACTTTGAAATGGGACTTTTATGCTTTCATTGTTTGTAGTGTTTTGAGAATAAAGCCTGACAATTTCATCTAATAAAAGCTCCGTATTCAAGCGATCTTCTTTGGATCTTGCGCTTGTAGGCACGCACACAACCCCTAATTCTTGAGAAAGCTTTTCTGTATTGATTTTAATGCCTTCTTTTTGCGCCTCATCCCACATGTTGAGCGCAAGAAGCATTTTTTTATTCGTGTCTAATAGTTGCGCGCTTAAGGCTAAATTACGCTCTAAATTGGTGGAATCCACCACATTAAGAATGAGATCGTATTGCCCTTTTTCTAAAAAATCTTTAGTAACCTTTTCTTCAGTGGTGAAGTCATTGAGCGCGTAAGTGCCAGGTAAATCAATGATGGTGATTTGACGCTCTTTGTGGATCAAACTCACTTCCATCTTATCCACGGTAACCCCGGCAAAATTCCCCACTTTCAAATGGGCGTTGCTCAAAGCATTGATAAGGGAGGATTTCCCTACATTAGGTTGGCCCACAAGAGCGACAATGATTTCTTCCACTTCCAATTCTCCAAATAAGTTTTTTAATTTTTGGTTATATAGTTTTGATATTAAAATTTAGCACTATAGCGCTATAAGACTAATTGTTATATAATAAAAGCGAAACAAGAATGTTAAAATGCGAAAGGAGCGTGTAATGTTGTGCGTGTTTGATATAGAAACCATTCCTAGCGTGAGCTTGTGTAAAGAGCATTTTCAATTAGAAGAAAATGATGCGCTAAAAATCTGTGAACGGAGTTTTGAAAAGCAAAAAGAAAAAAGCGGGAGCGAGTTTTTGCCTCTTTATTTGCATGAAATTATCTCTATTGCAGCGGTCATAGGCGATGATTACGGGAAGTTTATCAAAGTGGGGAATTTTGGTCAAAAGCACGAGAATAAAGAGGATTTTGCGAGCGAAAAAGAGCTTTTAGAGGACTTTTTCAAATACTTTAACGAAAAGCAACCGCGCTTGATAAGTTTCAATGGCAGAGGTTTTGACATGCCCCTACTCACGCTCAAAGCCCTTAAATATAATTTAACTTTAGACGCTTTTTACAACCAAGAGAACAAATGGGAAAATTACCGCGCGCGCTATAGCGAGCAGTTTCATTTGGATTTAATGGATAGCTTGAGCCATTATGGATCCGTTAGGGGGTTGAATCTAAATGGCGTTTGCTCCATGACAAATATTCCTGGTAAATTTGATGTGAGCGGGGATTTAGTGCATGCGATTTATTACAACCCACATTTAAGCCAAAAGGAGAAAAAAGGCGTTATTGACAGCTATTGCCAAAGCGATGCGCTTAACACTTACTGGCTTTTTTTGAAATACGAAGTGTTAAAAGGCGCTTTAAATAAAGAGCAATACCTTGGGCTATTGAGCGATTTTTTAGAAAAATTCCCTAAAGAAAAATCCTATTCAAGCGTTTTTATTAACGCTTTAGAGAAAGAGATTGGGGAGTTTGCTTGAAGCTTTATCAAATTCCTATTAAAACCTTAATTAGATAGTCAAAACCAAAATATGGGTATTTATAACCAACTTATAAGATAGGCTATAGCTTAAACCAATTTGTGTTGAATGTAAATAATATTTTTGTGAAAAAAATAAACGGATCGCCCTCAATCTAAAACAAAACCTAAAACAAAATCAAACCTGTTAGGGTGTCAATCACCTAAAAGTGATACTATGGATTAATAAATCAACTTAAAGGTAAAGACATGAATGAAGTGGTTGTAGTGGCGGCAAAACGAAGTGCAGTGGGGAGTTTTTTAGGCTCTCTAAAGAGCGTGGGCGCTAGAGAAATGGGCGCTGTCGTGCTTAAAGACGCTTTGAAGGCGAGCGGTCTTAAGCCTAGCGATGTGGATTCTGTCATTTTAGGCAATGTTTTATCCGCCGGTTTGGGTCAAAATATCGCCAGACAGATCCAACTGGACGCGGGCATTCCGAATGACAGGAACGCTTTTAGCGTCAATATGGTTTGTGGATCGTCTATGAAAGCCATTCAATTAGCGCATGACAGCATCATGCTTGGGCGCGATGAGGTGGTGGTGTGCGGTGGCGTGGAAAACATGAGCGCAGCGCCTTATTTGTCGTTTGACATGCGAGATGGGAAAAGAATGGGGAATGCGAACATGATAGACTCCATGATCCATGACGGATTGTGGGATGCGTTCAATGATTACCACATGGGGATCACCGCTGATAATGTCGCTCAAGCATACCACATCAGCCGAGAAGAGCAAGATGCTTTCGCGCTCCAATCGCAACTCAAAGCAAGAGCCGCCATTAATGCAGGGAAATTCCAAGAAGAAATCACGCCCATTGAAATAGCGAATAAAAAAGGCGTGGTTGTTTTTAAAGAAGACGAATACCCTAGAGAAACGACGCTAGAATCCCTTGCAAAGCTCAAACCCGCTTTCAAAAAAGATGGATCGGTAACGGCAGGAAATTCATCAGGGATCAATGATGGCGCAAGTATTATCATTTTATGCAGCGCTCAAAAAGTGCAAAAATTGGGGTTAAAAACAATGGCAACTATCAAGGGGTTTGGTTTGGGTGGTTGCAGTCCGGATATAATGGGGATATGCCCTAGCATCGCTATTAAAAACAATCTTAAAAATGTCAAAATAAATCTCAACGACATCGATCTTTTTGAACTCAATGAAGCCTTCGCCGCGCAAAGCATAGCCGTGTTAAAAGAGCTTGAATTAAACCCCAATATCGTGAATGTGAATGGAGGCGCGATAGCCATTGGCCACCCTATTGGTGCAAGCGGCGCTAGGATCTTGGTAACTTTATTGCATGAAATGAAAAGAAGCGGTCATGGCGTGGGTTGCGCGTCATTGTGTGTGGGCGGCGGACAAGGGCTATCAGTGGTAGTGGAACAAAAATAAGGAGAATGAGATGAATAAGGTTATAACTGATTTAGACAAAGCATTGAGCGCTTTAAAAGACGGAGACACTATTTTAGTGGGCGGTTTTGGGCTGTGTGGGATACCCGAATACGCCATTGATTACATTTATAAGAAAGGCATCAAGGATTTGATTGTTGTGAGCAATAATTGCGGCGTTGATGACTTTGGGCTTGGCATTCTTTTGGAAAAAAAGCAGATTAAAAAGATTATCGCTTCCTATGTGGGGGAAAATAAGATTTTTGAATCGCAAATGCTGAACGGAGAAATTGAAGTCGTTTTGACACCACAAGGCACGCTGGCTGAAAATTTGCACGCTGGAGGGGCTGGGATACCCGCTTACTACACCCCAACCGGGGTTGGGACTTTGATCGCTCAAGGCAAGGAATCACGGGAGTTTAACGGCAAGGAGTATATTTTAGAAAAAGCGATCACAGGCGATTATGGGCTTATCAAAGCCTATAAAAGCGACACTCTTGGGAATTTGGTGTTTAGAAAAACGGCTAGAAACTTTAATCCCTTGTGCGCGATGGCGGCAAAAATATGCGTCGCTGAAGTGGAAGAAATTGTCCCGGCTGGGGAATTAGACCCAGATGAAATACACTTGCCAGGAATCTATGTGCAACACATCTATAAGGGCGAGAAATTTGAAAAACGGATAGAAAAAATCACGACAAGGAGCGCAAAATGAGAGAGGCTATCATTAAAAGAGCGGCAAAGGAATTGAAAGAGGGCATGTATGTGAATTTAGGGATAGGCTTGCCCACGCTTGTGGCTAATGAAGTGAGCGGGATGAATATCGTTTTCCAAAGCGAGAACGGACTATTAGGGATTGGCACTTACCCATTGGAAGGGGGCGTTGATGCGGATCTCATTAATGCAGGAAAGGAAACCGTGACCGTGGTGCCGGGCGCTTCGTTTTTCAACAGCGCGGATTCGTTTGCGATGATTCGTGGGGGGCATATTGATTTAGCGATTTTAGGAGGGATGGAAGTCTCACAAAATGGGGATTTGGCTAATTGGATGATCCCTAAAAAGCTCATAAAAGGCATGGGAGGGGCTATGGATTTGGTGCATGGCGCTAAAAAAGTGATTGTCATCATGGAGCATTGCAACAAATACGGGGAGTCTAAAGTGAAAAAAGAATGCTCCTTGCCCTTAACAGGAAAAGGCGTGGTGCATCAATTGATAACGGATTTAGCGGTGTTTGAGTTTTTTAATAACGCCATGAAATTAGTGGAATTGCAAGAGGGTGTCAGCCTTGATCAAGTGAGAGAAAAAACAGAAGCTGAATTTGAAGTGTGCTTATAGCTTATAAAAGGGGTGTTGATGTTTTTATTAAGGCATTTGACTTCAGCGTGCGTGTTTTTGGCGTCTAAATGTTTGCCGGACTCCTTTGTCTTGGTCACTCTTTTATCGTTTATCGTGTTTATTCTTGTTTATGGTTTGACAGGGCAAGACGCTTTTTCTGTCATTTCTAGTTGGGGGAATGGCGCTTGGACGCTTTTAGGTTTTTCTATGCAAATGGCTCTTATTTTGGTGTTGGGTCAGGCTCTAGCTAGCGCTAAATTAGTCCAAAAACTTTTAAAATATCTAGCGTCTTTACCTAAAGGGTATTACGCGGCTTTATTGTTGGTTACTTTTCTGTCATTAATCGCTAATTGGATCAACTGGGGTTTTGGCTTAGTGATTAGCGCTATTTTTGCAAAAGAGATCGCCAAAAATGTTAAAGGGGTGGATTACAGGCTGCTTATTGCGAGCGCTTATTCGGGTTTTGTCATCTGGCATGGGGGCTTATCAGGCTCTATCCCTTTAAGCGTTGCCACCCAAAATGAAGATCTATCCAAAATAAGCACCGGGGTGATTGAAAAAGCTATTCCTATCAGTCAGACGATTTTTTCTGCTTATAATTTAATCATCATAGGGATCATTCTTGTAGGGTTACCCTTTTTAATGGCAATAATCCACCCTAAAAAAGAAGAAATTGTTGAGATTGACGCAAAGCTTTTAAAAGACGAATACAAGGAAACAGAACTCATTGATCACCAACAAGACAAAACGATCGCACATTTTTTGGAAAACAGCGCTTTGCTTTCTTATCTTTTGGTTTTTTTGGGTTTTGGGTATCTTGGTATTTATTTTTTTAAAGGAGGAGGGATTAGTTTAAACATTGTCAATACGATTTTCCTTTTTTTAGGGATTTTGCTCCATAAAACCCCTTTAGCTTATGTGAAAGCGATCAATCATTCCGCTAGGAGCGTGGCTGGGATTTTATTGCAATTCCCTTTTTATGCCGGGATCATGGGGATGATGGCAAGCCATAGCGTGGGAGGTCATTCATTAGCGCAAATGCTTTCTTTAGCCTTCACGCACATCGCTAATGAAAAAACTTTCGCGCTCATGACTTTTTTGAGCGCGGGGATTGTCAATATTTTCATCCCGTCTGGCGGAGGGCAATGGGCGATTCAAGCTCCTATCATGCTCCCTGCAGGGCAAAGCTTGGGGGTGGATCCGGGCGTGGTTTCTATGGCTATCGCTTGGGGAGACGCTTGGACGAATATGATACAGCCTTTTTGGGCTTTACCCGCTTTAGCCATTGCGGGTTTGGGCGCTAAAGATATTATGGGCTATTGCGTTTTGACTTTAATTTTTGTAGGCTTAGTCGTGTGTGGGGTGTTTTATTTTTTAGTGTGAGTTTTTTATGCCTAAAACCACGCTCTTTTCAATGGGGTAAATTTTCTCTACCCCTTAAACGCTCTTGCAATTAAGCCTTATTTCGTTACAATAACCCCATAATAACCTAAGAGGAAGTGTTTTGTTTTTCAAATTTATTTTATGTTTATTATTAGGAATGTTTGCATGGGCAAAAGAGGATATTCTTACCCCATTAACGCCCTCTAAACGCTATTCTATCAATTTGATGACTGAAAATGATGGTTATATCAACCCTTACATTGATGAGTATTATACCGCAGGCAATCAAATAGGCTTTTCTACTAAAGAGTTTGATTTTTCTAAAAATAAAGCGATGAAATGGACTTCGTATTTAGGGTTTTTCAATAAAAGCCCTAGGGTTACTCGTTTTGGCATTTCTCTCGCCCAAGACATGTATACCCCTTCACTTGAAAACAGAAAACTGGTGCATTTGCATGACAACCACCCTTATGGGGGGTATTTGAGGGTGAATTTGAATGTGTATAACCGCCATCAAACTTTCATGGAGTTATTCACGCTTTCTTTAGGAACGACAGGGCAAGATTCTTTGGCCGCTCAAACGCAGCATCTCATTCATAAATGGGGTCATGACCCCCAATTTTATGGCTGGAACACGCAGCTCAAAAACGAATTTATCTTTGAATTGCACTACCAATTGCTCAAAAAAGTCCCCCTTTTAAAGACTCGTTTTTTTTCTATGGAGTTAATGCCTGGGTTTAATGTGGAATTGGGTAATGCGAGGGATTATTTCCAACTAGGCTCGCTCTTTAGGGCTGGGTATAACCTGGACGCTGATTATGGTGTCAATAAGGTCAATACCGCTTTTGATGGAGGCATGCCTTATAGCGATAAATTTTCCATCTATTTTTTTGTAGGGGCTTTTGGGCGCTTCCAACCCCTTAACATCTTCATTCAAGGCAATAGCCCTGAAACTAGGGGTATTGCTAATTTGGAATACTTTGTTTATGCCAGTGAAATAGGAGCGGCGATGATGTGGCGCAGCTTTAGGGTGGCTTTTACGATCACCGATATTAGTAAAACCTTTCAATCCCAGCCTAAACACCATCAAATCGGCACTTTAGAATTGAATTTTGCTTTTTGATTTAATATAGGTTTAATATTTTTCTTCCTAATATATATATATATATATATATATATGGTATTCTTTGAATGAACTTATTACTATTCTTCACTTTATACACCAAATTTTTACATTGTTATTGACTGGCTTTAAAAAAAAAAATGATTTCCATTTTAAAATTTGTCCTATAATTCAAACAGGTTACCTTGATAGGTTACCTCGAGCAACACATTAATACTAAGGAGTCTAAAAAATGAAAGACGCAAAAGTTCAGGTGATGGGTATTGATGCCGGCGGCACCATGACGGACACATTTTTTGTGAAAGAAAATGGCAGTTTCGTAGTTGGTAAAGCCCAAAGCAACCCAGAAGATGAGAGCTTAGCTATTTACAATAGCTCACAAGACGCTTTATCGCACTGGGAATCGGATGTGAATAAGGTTTATCCAGAGTTGGTCACTTGCGTTTACTCAGGCACGGCGATGCTCAATCGGGTCGTCCAAAGGCGTGGGATGGAAGTGGGCCTAATTTGTAATAAGGGTTTTGAGCAAATGCATTCTATGGGCAGAGCGTTGCAATCCTACTTGGGGTATGCGCTAGAAGAAAGGTTGCATATCAACACGCACAAGTATGATGATCCGCTGATTCCTTTAAAAAGGATTAGAGGCGTTACAGAAAGAACCGATGTCAAGGGGCAAGTGGTTATCCCAGTGCGCCCAGAAGAGATTAAAGTTGCTGTTAAGGAGCTTTTAGAAGCAGGCGCAAAGGCCATTGTGATTTGCTTGTTGCAATCTCATAAAAACGCTGAAAGCGAGCGGATCGTTAGAGATATAGCGTTAAAAGAGATTGAAAAATTGGGTAAAAATGTTCCTGTATTCGCTTCGGTGGATTACTACCCTCAAAGAAAAGAAAGCCACAGAATGAACACCACTATCTTAGAAGCTTATGCGGCTGAGCCAAGCAGGCAAACTCTCTCTAAAGTCAGCAACCGCTTCAAAGAGCATGGCGCTAAATTTGATCTTAGGGTGATGGCAACACATGGAGGCACTATTAGTTGGAAGGCTAAAGAGCTTGCCAGAACGATCGTGAGCGGTCCTATTGGAGGCGTGATCGGATCTAAATTGCTAGGCGAAACGCTTGGTTATGACAATATTGCATGCAGCGATATTGGCGGCACGAGCTTTGATATGGCGCTTATCGTTAAGAGCAATTTCAACATCGCTTCTGACCCTGATATGGCACGCCTTGTTTTATCTCTACCGCTTGTGGCTATGGATTCCGTTGGTGCAGGTGCGGGGAGTTTTGTGCGCATTGATCCACACAGCCGATCTGTCAAACTAGGGCCTGACAGTGCGGGGTATAGGGTTGGCACTTGTTGGAAAGACAGCGGATTAGACACGGTTTCAGTAACCGATTGCCATATTGTTTTAGGCTATTTGAACCCGGATAATTTCTTAGGTGGTTTGATCAAATTAGATGTGGATAGGGCTAAAAAACACATTAAAGAACAAATCGCTGATCCGCTAGGCATTAGCGTAGAAGATGCGGCTGCGGGTGTGATTGAGTTGCTTGATTTGGAGCTTAAAGAATACTTGCGATCCAATATTAGCGCTAAAGGGTATAGCCCGTCTGATTTTGTGTGTTTTTCGTATGGTGGTGCGGGGCCTGTGCATACCTATGGCTATACAGAAGGCTTAGGGTTTAAGGATGTGGTAGTGCCTGCGTGGGCGGCTGGATTTAGCGCTTTTGGTTGCGCTTGCGCTGATTTTGAATACAGATACGATAAGAGCGTGGATATTGCTATTCCGCAGTATTCTTCAGACAAGTCAAAAGTAGAAGCATGCAAAATCATTCAAGACGCATGGGATGAATTGACCCTCAAAGTGATTGAAGAGTTCAAGATCAATGGATTTTCTCAAAAAGATGTGATCTTAAGACCTGGATACAGGATGCAGTATATGGGGCAATTGAATGATTTAGAGATCACTTCTCCTGTGTCAAAAGCTGCAAGCGTGGCTGATTGGGAAGAGATTGTCAAAGAATATGAAAAAACCTACGCTCGTGTTTATTCCGAATCAGCGTGTTCTCCAGAGCTTGGTTTTAGCGTGACCGGCGTGATCATGCGTGGTGTTGTGGCTACGCAAAAACCTGTAATTCCGGTTGAAAAAGAGCATGGTGCTACGCCCCCAAAAGAAGCCAAAATAGGCGTTAGAAAATTCTATCGGCATAAAAAATGGGTGGATGCAGATGTGTGGCAAATGGAAAAATTATTGCCTGGAAATGAAGTCATAGGGCCTGCGATCGTGGAATCAGATGCGACCACTTTCGTGATACCCAAAGGCTTTGCGACAAGACTAGACAAACACCGATTGTTCCACTTGAAAGAAATTAAATAAAGGAGTTCAAAATGGCAAATTTATTGAAAAACGGCAAAACTTTAAAACAAGCTAGAGATGAAATCCTAGCCAGGACAGAAAAAACAGGGCATTATAATGGTCTCAAAAAACTAGAGTTTAAAGAAAGAGATCCGATCGGTTATGAGAAGATGTTCTCTAAACTAAGGGGCGGTATCGTGCATGCCAGAGAAACAGCTAAAAGGATTGCGGCAAGCCCTATTGTTGAGCAAGAGGGGGAATTGTGTTTCACGCTTTATAACGCTGTGGGCGATAGCGTGCTGACTTCTACGGGTATCATTATCCATGTAGGCACTATGGGATCAGCTATCAAATACATGGTAGAGAATAATTGGGAAGATAACCCCGGTATCAATGACAAGGATATTTTCACCAATAACGACTGCGCGATTGGGAATGTGCACCCATGCGATATTATGACTCTTGTGCCTATTTTCCACGATGAAAAATTGATTGGGTGGGTAGGTGGCGTTACGCATGTGATTGATACCGGTTCGGTTACTCCAGGATCGATGAGCACTGGACAGGTTCAAAGATTTGGGGATGGATACATGATCACTTGCCGTAAGACAGGAGCGAACGATGAAAGCTTTAAAGATTGGTTGCATGAATCTCAAAGATCGGTTCGCACGCCTAAATATTGGATTCTAGATGAAAGGACTAGGATTGCAGGGTGCCATATGATTAGAGATTTAGTGATGGAAGTCATTAAAGAAGATGGCATTGATTCTTACATGCGATTTATTGATGAGGTGATTGAAGAGGGCAGAAGAGGTCTTATCTCTAGGATCAAATCCATGACCATACCAGGCAAGTATAGAAAGGTAGCGTTTGTGGATGTGCCTTATGCACATAAGGATATTGGCGTGTGCTCTGAATTTGCTAAGCTAGACACAATCATGCACTCTCCTGTGGAAATCACTATCAATAAAGACGCTACATGGAAATTAGATTTTGAAGGCGCGTCTAGGTGGGGATGGCACTCTTTTAATTGCAACCAAGTGTCTTTCACTAGCGGTATTTGGGTGATGATGACTCAAACGCTGATACCCACTTCTCGCATCAATGATGGCGCTTATTTCGCTACGCAGTTCAGGCTCAAAAAAGGGACTTGGATGAATCCAGATGACAGGCGCACCGGGCATGCTTATGCGTGGCATTTCTTGGTATCAGGCTGGAGCGCTTTGTGGAGAGGCTTATCTCAAGCGTATTACAGCCGAGGGTATTTAGAAGAGGTCAATTCCGGAAACGCTAACACTTCCAATTGGCTGCAAGGCGGTGGTATCAACCAGGATGGAGAAATCCATGCGGTGAATAGCTTTGAGACGAGTTCTTGTGGGACTGGAGCTTGCGCGATAAAAGACGGCTTGAATCACGCAGCGGCTATTTGGAATCCAGAGGGCGATATGGGCGATGTTGAAATTTGGGAAATGGCAGAGCCTCTCCTTTATCTAGGCAGGAATGTCAAAGCCAATACCGGTGGGTATGGAAAATATCGAGGCGGTAATGGGTTTGAAACCTTAAGAATGGTGTGGGGTGCACATGATTGGACCATGTTCTTTATGGGTAATGGCTATATGAATAGCGATTGGGGTATGATGGGGGGCTATCCAGCGGCTAGTGGCTATAGGTTTGAAGCGCACAACACCGATTTAGAAAACAGGATTAAAAATAACGCCAGCTTGCCTTTGGGGGGCGATTTTAACCCAACTGATAGAGATTATGAAAAACACATTTCTCATGCGTCTCAAGTTAAAAGGGATAAGCAGTGCATCACCACCGAGAACTGCTTTGATAATTATGACTTGTATTTGAATTACATCAAAGGCGGTCCTGGATTTGGCGATCCGATTGAAAGGGATTTGAATGCGATTTTAGAAGATCTCAACAGCAAACAGCTATTGCCAGAATACGCTTACAAGGTTTATGGTGCGGTGGTGAGTCAAAATAAAGACGGCGTGTGGGTCGGCGATGAAGCCAAAACTAAGGCTAGAAGAAAAGAAATTCTTGAAAACAGAAAGGCTAGATCCATACCGGTAAAACAATGGATGGAGCAAGAAAGAAACGCTATCCTTGAAAAAGAGGCTTCCAAACAGGTTAAGCACATGTATGCGACTAGTTTTGATCTTTCGCCTAAGTTTTTAAACGATTTTAAAACATTCTGGAACTTGCCAAAGAGCTGGAGCGTGAAAGAAGATGAGCTTGGTGTATTCACCTATGGGTCTAAATACAGGATGGATTTGAATAAATTGCCTGATGTGCGCACGGTTGTGTTGGTTGATGAGAAATAAAGAAAGGAGAATGGTTATGTCAAAATACACACAAGAACAAATTAAAAATTTGGTAGAGGGGAACTTGGATTGGAACACTGTCTTAAAAATGCTTAGCATGCCTAAAGATCATGAAAGATTCCAAATGTATTTGAAGGTGTTGCAAGATAAGGTAGATTTTGATGACAAAATCGTCCTACCCTTGGGGCCGCATTTGTTTGTGGTGCAAGACCCGCAAAAAAAGTGGGCGATCAAGTGTTCATGCGGTCATGCGTTTTGCGCTCCAGAGGAGAACTGGAAATTGCATGCAAACATCTATGTGCGCGATACGGCAGAAAAAATGGAAGAGGTGTATCCTAAACTCTTAGCCAGCGATACTAACTGGCAAGTGTATCGGGAGTATATTTGCCCGGATTGCGGCATCCTTTTAGATGTTGAAGCCCCAACTCCTTGGTATCCTGTGATCCATGATTTTGAGCCTGATATAGAGGCGTTTTATAAAGATTGGCTAGGCATACAGCCCCCAGAAAGACGCTAAGAGCGCTCAATCCTTTATATGACAAGCTTGGGTTAATTTAACTCAAGCAGATTTTCTTCACTCCTAACAAATTTAGTTGCAAATTAAAAAATTTAAGCTTTTTTCTTTTTTTTTGATTTAATACTCGGTATAATTTTAATCCACCTAAAAGGAAAAGCTATGAAAGTAACACAAGGCATTACTAACGATTTTTTTGCCCTAACAAACACGATATTTTCTATTCTAAAAATAAGAAAATGTATTTTATGAGTTCTATCATTATGCTTTCAATAAAGGGTTTTTTTGACTAAAAAATTCATGTCTTGGATGGTGGTTATCGGGGCTTTAATTTGCGTGCTTTTAGGGGTGTTTATCTTCTTTACTAGCATGTCGGTTAAAAAATCTTTAACCGCTTATCTTAACGCTTATTTAGATCAACGCCCTAAGATTAAGGGCGTGGGGATTGTAGGTGCTCCTTTTGAATGCGAGGGGTTTTTTAAAATTGCATGCGTTTCTAAAGAGATCAGTTTTTTAGATTCTCAAAACTCCCCTATTATGGATTTTAAAAATTTGAGTATTAAGCTCAATTCTTTAGATAAGAGCTCTCTTGTCCTTTCTGTCCATTCTCAAATCAAATCCCCTATTTTAGAACAATCCATTCAGCAAAAAATCCATCAAATCCCCCTAAAAGACTTGAATGCCTTATTGGAAAAAATTAAACCCACGCGCTTGAATTGCTTTTTAAAATTCAACGCTTTAGATGAAAAAACCTTAAACGACCATTTAAAATGCGATTTGACTAATGCAGAAAATATCCTTGCTTACACTTTTTTTCAAGAGGGCTTAATGGAGGCGCAAGAAAATCTCTCCCTTAAAAATATTTTTAAAACCTTGAGTTCTAAAGACGCTAAAGCCATAGAAGAGTTGCAAGACAAACTGCGTTTTTTAGTGCCAAAGTTGGGTGTTTCTATCCAAGCGCGCCATCTTAAAAACCTTTTAGACGCCTTTTATCACCAAAATAAAGAGAGTTTGGGCTTTTTTTCCCCTTATTTTAGCTTGCGTTCTCAAACCCCTAGCGTCTCTTATGAAAGCGCGTTAGCTTCTTTAGAAAAATATTTTATGGCCTTGTTCCAATCCCACTTTAAAGACGATGCAAAGCTCCAACAAAATTTTAAAGGATTGTTGCAAGCCTTTGTTTCTATGGCTAAAGACAAACGATCCCAAATCGCTCTTAACGCCCAAGCTAAAGACAACGCCAAGCTGACTTTTAACGCCTTGTTAGAAAGTCTTAGCGTGAATTTCTTTCAATCTTACAAAATAAGCCATGAGTGATTTCAAAGTCCCCCCCAAAGCTAAAGGGTTTAAACGCCTTTTTAAAGCCCTTTTTTATTCTAAAGACGGGCTTAAATGCGCATGGGTTGAAGAGAGCGCGTTCAGGCAAATTGCCATCTTGGCTCTTTTTTGTATCGTTCTAGCGAGCTATCTGATTAAAGATTTTTTAGAATGGGGGCTATTGATCTTGCCTTGTTTTTTGTCGGTGGTCATTGAATTGATCAACAGCTCTATTGAAAAGGCTGTGGATTTTACCAGCAAAGAGTTCCACCCTTTAGCTAAAAAGGCTAAAGACATGGCCAGTTCAGCCCAACTGATAGGGCTTATTTTTTGGGCTTTCATTTGGGGGCGTTATCTTTTAACGCTTTATTTGGAGTAATGAAATTTTAGGGAGACACATGCAAGATAATTTAATCAATGAAACAAAAAATATTGTAGAAGTGGGGATTGATTCTTCTATTGAAGAAAGCTATTTAGCTTATTCAATGAGCGTGATCATAGGGCGCGCTTTACCGGACGCTAGAGATGGCTTAAAGCCCGTGCATAGGCGTATTTTGTATGCGATGCATGAATTAGGCCTCACTTCCAAAGTCGCTTATAAAAAAAGCGCTAGGATCGTGGGTGATGTGATTGGTAAATACCACCCCCATGGCGATAACGCGGTTTATGATGCGCTAGTAAGAATGGCGCAAGATTTTTCTATGCGTTTGGAATTAGTGGATGGGCAAGGCAACTTTGGCTCTATTGATGGCGATAACGCTGCGGCGATGCGTTACACTGAAGCCAGAATGACCAAGGCGAGTGAAGAAATTTTAAGGGATATTGATAAAGACACCATTGATTTTGTGCCTAATTACGATGACACCTTAAAAGAGCCCGATATTTTACCAAGCCGTCTGCCTAACCTTTTAGTCAATGGGGCTAATGGGATCGCTGTAGGGATGGCGACTTCTATCCCCCCTCACAGGATTGATGAAATCATAGACGCTTTAGTGCATGTCTTAGAAAACCCTAACGCTGGATTAGATGAAATTTTAGAATTTGTCAAAGGGCCTGACTTTCCCACTGGCGGGATCATTTATGGCAAGGCGGGTATTATTGAAGCCTATAAAACGGGGCGAGGGCGCGTGAAAGTGCGCGCCAAAGTGCATGTGGAAAAGACGAAAAATAAAGAAATCATCGTTTTAGATGAAATGCCTTTTCAAACCAATAAAGCCAAATTAGTGGAACAAATCAGCGATTTAGCGCGAGAAAAACAAATTGAAGGCATTAGCGAAGTGCGCGATGAGAGCGATAGAGAGGGCATTAGAGTGGTGATTGAATTAAAAAGAGATGCGATGAGTGAAATTGTCTTAAACCACCTCTACAAACTCACCACCATGGAGACCACTTTTAGCATCATTTTACTCGCTATTTACAATAAAGAGCCTAAGATTTTCACGCTTTTAGAGTTGTTGCGCCTTTTTTTAAACCACAGAAAAACCATTATTATAAGACGCACTATTTTTGAATTAGAGAAGGCTAAAGCTAGAGCGCATATTTTAGAGGGCTATTTGATCGCATTAGACAATATTGATGAAATCGTGCGACTCATTAAAACAAGCCAAAGCCCAGAAGCGGCTAAAGACGCCTTAATGGAGCGTTTTACTTTGAGCGAAATCCAGAGCAAAGCCATTTTAGAAATGCGTTTGCAGCGCTTAACAGGCCTTGAAAGAGATAAAATCAAAGAAGAATACCAAAACTTGTTAGAGCTTATTAGTGATCTCAATGGCATTTTAAAGAGCGAAGATCGCTTGAATAAAGTCGTCAAAACAGAGCTTTTAGAAGTCAAAGAGCAATTTTCCTCTCAAAGGCGCACTGAGATTCAAGAAGTTTATGAAAATATTGACATAGAAGATTTGATCGCTAATGAGCCTATGGTGGTGAGCATGAGCTATAAAGGCTATGTGAAAAGAGTGGATTTGAAAGCTTATGAAAGGCAAAATCGTGGCGGTAAGGGCAAGCTTTCAGGCAACACTTATGAAGACGATTTCATTGAAAACTTTTTTGTGGCTAACACGCATGATATTTTGCTCTTTATCACCAACAAGGGGCAGTTGTATCGTTTGAAAGTCTATAAGATCCCAGAAGCGAGCCGGATCGCTATGGGTAAAGCCATCGTGAATTTAATCTCGCTCGCTCCTGATGAAAAGATCATGGCGACTCTAAGCACCAAAGACTTTAGCGATGAACGCTCTTTAGCTTTCTTCACCAAAAAAGGTGTGGTGAAGCGCACCAACTTGAGCGAATTTGACAGCAACTATAACGGTATGAGAGCGATTGTTTTAGATGAGGGCGATGAATTGGTGAGCGCAAAAATTGTGGATAAAAACGCTAAACATTTGCTCATCGCATCGTATTTGGGCCTTTTCATTAAATTCCCTTTAGAAGATGTGCGCGAGATCGGAAGAAGCACTCGTGGGGTTAGAGGGATTAGATTGAATGAAAATGATTTTGTTGTCGGTGCGGTCGTTATTAACGATGACAGCAACAAGCTTTTGAGCGTGAGTGAAAACGGGCTTGGCAAGCAAACTTTAGCCGAAGCGTATAGAGAGCAATCTCGTGGAGGTAAGGGGATCATTGGCATGAAGCTCACTCAAAAAACCGGCAATCTAGTGAGCGTTATCAGCGTGGATGATGAAAACCTGGATTTGATGATCCTTACCGCAAGCGCGAAAATGATCAGAGTTTCTATTAAAGACATTAAAGAAACCATCGGAAGAAATACCAGTGGGGTAAAACTCATAGACACTGCCGATAAAGTCGTGTATGCCAATTCTTGCCCCAAAGAAGAAGAGCCAGAAAATTTAGAAAACCCTCCCACACAATTGTTTGAGTGATGCGTTTCTTTTCATTCTTTTATTTTTTATTGTATTTTTTAGGGGTTTCTTTGTATGCTCTAAACCCCCTAGAAAATCAAGAATTTTTAATTTCGTATCGCTTGAAAATCGTTGATTCCAGAGTGATAGGCGAAGAGTATTCTGTTTCTAAACCTATCGTTAGCCGCATCAAAACAGCCCCCTATGTTTTAGACTATCATTGCTCCATTATTATTCGCAACTCACCCGATTTGAAAGAATCCTTGCTCCCAGTAAAGTTAGAACGCTTTCTTTTAGAAATAGCGTTAAAAAAAGAAAAAGAGCGAGTCATAGACTGCATTTTAAAAAGCCAAGTCGCTATCACGCATTATGATCACAGCTATAAAAACGGCACCACCACCACAAGCATTCTCAACCTCAAAGCCTTAAGCGTTAGAGCGAGTTTGGTGGGAGATGCACTATTTTTAGATATTTTTAGAAAGGAAGAAGAATGAAAATCGCCATTGTAGAAGACGATATTAACATGCGTAAAAGCCTGGAGCTTTTTTTTGAGCTTCAAGACGATTTAGAGATTGTGAGTTTTAAAAACCCTAAAGACGCTTTAGCCAAATTAGATGAAAGCTTTGATTTAGTCATCACGGATATTAACATGCCCCATATGGACGGCTTGGAATTTTTACGCCTTTTAGAAGGCAAGTATGAATCCATTGTGATTACCGGTAATGCGACCTTGAATAAAGCCATTGATTCCATTCGTTTAGGCGTGAAAGACTTTTTCCAAAAGCCTTTTAAACCAGAATTGCTTTTAGAGTCCATCTATCGCACCAAAAAAGTTTTAGAATTTCAAAAAAAACACCCTTTAGAAAAACCTTTAAAAAAACCACACAAACACAGCTTTTTAGCCGCTTCAAAAGCGTTAGAAGAGAGCAAACGCCAAGCCTTAAAAGTCGCAAGCACGGACGCTAATGTCATGCTATTAGGTGAAAGCGGGGTGGGTAAGGAGGTTTTTGCTCATTTCATCCACCAGCATTCGCAACGCTCCAAACACCCTTTTATAGCAATCAACATGTCCGCTATCCCAGAGCATTTATTAGAAAGCGAGCTTTTTGGGTATCAAAAAGGGGCGTTCACGGACGCCACAGCTCCTAAAATGGGGCTTTTTGAAAGCGCTCATAAAGGCACGATCTTTTTAGATGAAATCGCTGAAATGCCCATTCAATTGCAAAGCAAACTTTTAAGAGTGGTTCAAGAAAAAGAAATCACGCGCCTTGGGGATAATAAGAGCGTTAAAATTGATGTTCGTTTCATTTCCGCTACCAACGCTAACATGAAAGAAAAAATCGCTGCGAAAGAATTTAGAGAGGATCTGTTCTTCCGCCTGCAAATTGTGCCTATAGTTATTGCACCTTTAAGAGAGAGGGTAGAAGAGATTTTACCCATTGCTGAAATCAAGCTTAAAGAAGTGTGCGATGCGTATCATTTGGGGCCAAAATCCTTTTCAAAAAACGCCGCAAAACGCCTTTTAGAATATTCTTGGCATGGGAATGTACGAGAGCTTTTAGGCGTCGTGGAGAGAGCGGCGATTTTAAGCGAAGGAGCAGAAATCCAAGAAAAAGATTTGTTTTTGGAAAGGTAGTATCATTTCATGGAGTTATTAAAAAGCATTTATTAGAAACGCTTAATTTGGGATTTTTGCTTAAAGGGATTTAAAGATGAGGGTTCAATTAATGGGGAGTTTTTATGTTAGCGAATGATTTTATGGTTAAGAAATTAAAAAACAAGGAGTTGCATGGTTTGTTGTGTAACAAATTGAGTAAAAGAGTGGATAGATTTGGCTATAGAGCGATTGGTGTTGGAGTGGATAAAGAGACTAGCGAAGTTATTGTTCAATTGAATAGGGAAACGATTGTTAGATTGAATAGCAAAACCGCTTTAGCAAATGGTGATAATTTCATGGAAGGTATTTTTGATGAATTTAATGGATTAAAGGCTAATAAAGAACCACAGAAACCTAACTCGCTCTATTATGGGCATGGTAGCTCCTATAAAATCATTGATGTTCTTAATGATAAGGATGGTGATTTTATTAATTGCAAATTGTTTATCGTTAAGGAATTAGAGGTTGATGAGTGTTTAGGGTTTTATGTGCCCCCTATGATTGATAATAACAACACCACTCTTGCTGATTTGCTTGAAAATGGCGAGCCTGCAATATATTATGAAGCTAATTCTGCAAATATCAGGCGTTTTTTTGGATAGAGGGCCTTACAACATTGAGTGGTTGATGAGAAAGTATTTGGAGGTTGGGTTTAGGAGTTGCAAGGTAGAGCGGATACGAGAAACAAAATTCGTGATCAAATTCCGCTATAAAAAGTGGGGATCTATGATTGATAGAGAAGTTAAAATGCAATTCCCCAAATATCTTAAAGACTCAAAGAGGGAAGCCGTTAAAATAACAAGCAGGGTGTTTTATGAGTTGTCAAAAGGGCCCCTGTTTGGCAACCTCCTCGGCAAAGATCCCATTCAGGCGATTCTAATGCGGAAGGGAAACAATAACAATAATAAATAAAATCTTGTAAAATCAAGCTTTTTACTATTAATTATAAAAAATGCTTTTTAGTATTTTTTATAATTTCGGTAGTTCATTCTCTTTCACAAACAAACCCCATGCGTAAGCTATTTCAATTCCAAAGCTAAAAATTTTCCCGTATAACTTTGGGTTTTTTCGCAATTTTGCGCCACTTCTAAAGGCGTGCCGCTCGCAATGACTTTCCCGCCCTTATCCCCCCCATCAGGCCCCATGTCTATAATGTAGTCAGCGTTTTTGATGATGTCTAAATTATGCTCAATCACTATCATGGAATTGCCTAACGCCACTAAAGAATGCAAGACTTGTAAAAGGTGATTCACATCTTCAAAATGCAAACCGGTGGTAGGCTCATCTAAAATATAAAGGGTTTTGCCTGTGTCTTTTTTGCTCAATTCTTTAGCTAATTTGATCCTTTGAGCCTCCCCCCCGCTTAAAGTCGTAGCGTTTTGCCCTAAAGTGATATAGCCTAATCCCACATCTATAAGGGTTTTTAACTTCACAGCGATTTTAGGGAATTTAGCAAAAAATTCATAGGCTTCTTCTACGCTCATGTTCAACACATCGGCAATGGATTTGCCTTTCACCTTGATTTCTAAAGTTTGGGGGTTGTATTTAGTGCCCTTACAGCTATCGCATTGGACCAACACATCAGGCAAAAAGTGCATTTCTATTTTAATATCCCCATCGCCTTGGCATTTCTCGCACCGCCCCCCTTTAACATTAAAGCTAAAACGGCTCGCGCTATAGCCTAAAATTTTAGCTTCTTTTTGCTCGGCAAATAAAATCCTGATTTCATCCATCACTCCTGTATAAGTGGCAGGGTTGCTTCGTGGGGTTTTGCCTATGGGGGCTTGGTCTAAATAAATCACTTTATCCAAATGCTCCAACCCTACAATCTCCACCCCATTCAAGCTTTGAATTTTTTTAGCATGGTTTAAAAGGGTTTGAGCGGTGGGTAAAAGGGTTTGTAAAATCAGCGAGCTTTTACCGCTCCCGCTCACCCCAGTAATGCACACCAATTGTTTTAAAGGGATTTGAACGCTCAAATTCTTAATGTTATTGATATTGACATTTTTAATTTCTAAAAAATGCTTTTCTTTAGGGAGTTCCAATTTAGGGCGCTCAATCTTTTTAGTGCCGTTGAGATACAAGGCGGTAGAATGGTTGTTTTGCAATAAATCTTTTACGCTCCCGCTAAAAACCACTTCACCCCCATGCCTTCCAGCCTTTGGCCCAATATCCACAACAAAATCCGCATGCTTAATCGTCTCTTTGTCATGCTCTACGACAATGAGCGTGTTCCCCTTTTTTTGCAAATTCCTAAGGGTGTTGATGAGTTTGAGCGTGTCTTTTTCATGCAAGCCAATGCTAGGCTCGTCTAAAACATACAAAACCCCCGTCAGACCGCTCCCGATTTGACTAGCGATTCGTATCCTTTGGCTCTCCCCTCCGCTAATCGTTCGCGCATCCCGCCCTAAAGTCAAATACCCTAGCCCCACATCGTATAAAAAAAACACCCTTTCTAAAATCTCTTTTAAAATGGGTTCAGCGATCTTTTTTTCTTGCTCGTTAAGATAGCTAAAATGCGTGGGATCATTAAAAAAGTGATAGACCTCTTCAATGGGCTTAGTTAAAAAATCCGCCATTTTCAAGCCAGCGACTTGGACGCTCAAACTTGAGGCTTTCAAACGATGCCCCTCGCACGAAGAACAGGTTTTTTCGCTCATGTAATCGCTCAAATCCTTTTGCTCTTTAAACATGTCATAAGCGATTTGGATAATGCCTTTCCAAGGGCGTTTTAAAGGGCTATTTTTAAAATGAAAGCTGATTTCAGTGCCATTCCCATATAAAAGAGCGTCCTGTTGCTCTTTATTCAATTCATTAAAACAAAGCGCGGTGTCAATGCCATTGTATTCGCAAAAGCCTTCAAACATTTGAGCGTAATAACTGCGGTTATACCCAAAAATCACTTTAATCGCTCCTTGATTTAAAGGCGTGTTAGGGTCTAAAATCTTACTAATGTCTAAGCTGAATTTTGTCCCCAAACCCAAACAGCTCTCGCACGCCCCTTTAGGCGAATTGAATGAAAAACTCAAAGGCTCTAATTCTTCAAAACTCATCTTGCATTTAAAGCATGCCTTATGCTCGCTGTAATGCTTCCTGATACTTGGCGCATTGTCTTGCAAGATTTCCACTTCTAATTCCCCATAGCTTTCTTTAAGGGCTTTTTCTATTGCGCTAGCGATCCGTGAAGAATTTTCGCTATTGATAACCACCCTATCCACCACCGCTTCAATGGTGTGTTTTTTGGTTTTGTGCAAATGGATTTCTTCATCTAAACGCACCATCACCCCATCAACAAAAGCCCTCACATACCCCTTTAAACGCAAGCTCTCTAATTTATCGTTAAACGAACCTTTTTTATCTTTAATAATGGGGGCTAGAATAATGATTTTAGAATTTTCTTCTAAATGGCAGATTTGAGAAATAATATCGCTCGCGCTCATAGAACTAATGGGCTCTAAACATGTGGGGCAAAATTGCTCCCCAATCCTTGCAAACAACAACCTTAAATAATCATAAATCTCAGTGATCGTCCCCACAGTGGATCTAGGGTTTTTAGAAGTGGTTTTTTGATCAATAGCAATCGCAGGGGTTAGGCCTTCAATTTTATCCACATCAGGCTTACCCACTTTGTCTAAAAATTGCCTCGCATAGCTGGACAAACTCTCTAAATAACGCCTTTGGCCTTCAGCGTATAAAGTGTCAAACGCCAGAGTGGATTTGCCCGAACCGCTTAATCCGGTAAAAACAACAAACTGGTTTTTAGGGATTTCTAAAAAAATATTTTTGAGATTATTTTCCCTAGCCCCTTGAATAATGATCTTATCCATAATGGTTTTATGTTGCAAGAGTTTCCTTAAAATTCCTTAAAATTAAGAAAGTGGATTAAAAGGAGCTATTATACTTCAAAAAAGAATGGTTTTATTATCATTTCTTATTCATAAGAGTTAAAAATATTTGCTTGATTAAGGATAAACATGCTATTATTTTATGAGACAATTTTAAAGATAGGAATGTAAAGGAATGGAATTTATGAAAAAGTTTGTAGCTTTAGGGCTTCTATCCGCAGTTTTAAGCTCTTCGTTGTTAGCCGAAGGTGATGGTGTTTATATAGGGACTAATTATCAGCTTGGACAAGCCCGTTTGAATAGTAATATTTATAATACAGGGGATTGCACGGGGAGTGTTGTAGGTTGCCCCCCAGGTCTTACCGCTAATAAGCATAATCCAGGAGGCACCAATATCAATTGGCACTCCAAATACGCTAATGGGGCTTTGAATGGTTTTGGGTTGAATGTGGGTTATAAGAAGTTCTTCCAGTTCAAGTCTTTTGACATGACAAGCAAGTGGTTTGGTTTTAGAGTGTATGGGCTTTTTGATTACGGGCATGCCGATTTAGGCAAGCAAGTTTATGCACCTAATAAAATCCAGTTGGATATGGTTTCTTGGGGTGTGGGGAGCGATTTGTTAGCTGATATTATTGATAAAGACAACGCTTCTTTTGGTATTTTTGGTGGGGTCGCTATCGGCGGTAACACTTGGAAAAGCTCAGCAGCAAACTATTGGAAAGAGCAAATCATTGAAGCTAAAGGTCCTGATGTTTGCACCCCTACTTATTGTAACCCTAACGCTCCTTATAGCACCAACACTTCAACCGTCGCTTTTCAGGTATGGTTGAATTTTGGGGTGAGAGCCAATATCTACAAGCATAATGGCGTGGAGTTTGGCGTGAGAGTGCCGCTACTCATCAACAAGTTTTTGAGTGCGGGTCCTAACGCTACTAATCTTTATTACCATTTGAAACGGGATTATTCGCTTTATTTAGGGTATAACTACACTTTTTAAACCCTTTAAAAGGGTATCTTTAAGCCCTTTTAGTCTTTATAAAAAGGATTTTAATTTGGGTTTTTGCATCTTAAAAAGCTAAGGTTGAAAGCTGAGGTTGGTTATAAAGAAACTTTTGAGCGTAACCAACAAAACCAATACCATTGAGTAGGCATTTGGAAAATTCATCTAGGGGTTTTAAGGGGGTTGTTTGCAAAAAATAGAGAGTTTGCACCAAAGCGTTTTGTTGCAAGAAGTTTTGCAAGCGTTCACGCCTTTAGAAGAAGGGGTTTTGATAGATTGCACTTTAGGGTTAGGAGGGCATTCTAAAGCCCTTCTATCCCAAAAACCGCACCTGAAACTCATTGGCATTGATAAGGATAAGTTCGCTCAAGAAATCGCTAAAGAACGATTGAAAGCCTTTGAAGGGCGTTATAATCTCTTAAGTGGGGGGTTTGCCAAACGCTTTAAAGAAGCCCTAGAAACGCATAACAAGGAGATTAAAGGGGTTTTAGTGGATTTAGGGGTGAGCTCTTTACAGCTTGATGATGATAACAGAGGGTTTAATTTCCACTCGCACGCTCTGGATATGCGCATGGATTTAGAGGGCGATTTGAACGCTCAAAAAGTCATCAACTCTTATCCTGTAGTGGCGTTAGAAAAAATCTTTAAAGACTATGGCGAAATCAAAGAATACAAAAAAATCGCCCACAAAATTGCAGAAAGGCGCGCTAAAAAACCCTTTAAAGACGCTAAGGATTTGAGCGATTTTTTAAGCTCCCTTTCTAAAAATAAAAAAATCCATCCAGCGACTTTGGTGTTTCAAGCCGTTCGCATAGAAGTTAATAGCGAATTAGAAGAATTAAAAGAGTTTTTACAATGCGCTAGAAACCTTAAGGGAGCGATTTTGTGCGTGATTTCTTTCCATTCTTTAGAAGATGCGTTAGTGAAAAACGCTTTTAAAGATTACGCTAAAAATTGCATTTGCGATCCTTCAAGTTTCAAATGCGCTTGCTCTAACAATCACGCTTTAGGCGAAATTTTAACCAAAAAGCCCATCACTCCAAGCCCAGAAGAAATTAAAAACAACAGGCGTTCACGAAGCGCTAAAATGAGAGTGTTTCAATTCAGGCCACAGGCATAAAAACATGAATACAGAAAATATTCTAAACCAAGATCACTTGATGCGTATTAAAGAAAGTGAAAAAAACGCCTTATTTGATGCGATAACGCCCAAACAAGAGCATGGGATTTCTTTAATGGCTTTAATAGGGGTATTGGTTTTTGGGGGCGCGTTTTTAGCTCTGTTAGCGCCTAAAATCTATTTAAGCAATAATATCTATTACATTAGCCGTAAAATCAACACCCTAGAAAATCAAAAACGCTTGCTTTTAGAAGAGCAACAAATCCTAAAAAACGAATTAGAAAAAGAGCGCTTTAAATACTATATAGAGAATAGTGAAAATATTGGCGATATTGCGTTTTAAGTGAAAAACCCCCTATCCTTAAGAGAGCCTAATTGATAATAAATCATTTTGAATTATTTTAATATAAAAGACTTATTTTAAAATTTTGTTTCAATACGAAATTTTAATCCCTTGTAAAAACTTTAAATTTCAAAAAACAAACAAACAATCCCCTTAAATGGTATAATAAAAACACTTTAAGCCAACAAAGGATAACCATGAGAAAACGATTCACTCCACTTTTGTTATTCAGGAAATAATATAGATGAAAAAAACGATTCTAGCGTTGTTTTTATCAGCGTGTATAGGGTTATCGTCTGTTTGTGCGAGTAACGCTTTGATTTTACAAACCGATTTTAGCCTAAAAGATGGGGCCGTTTCGGCGATGAAAGGCGTCGCTTTCAGCGTTGATTCTAATCTTAAAATCTTTGATTTAACGCACGAAATCCCCCCGTATAACATCTGGGAGGGCGCTTACCGCTTGTATCAGAGCGCTAGTTATTGGCCGCAAGGTTCGGTATTTGTGAGCGTAGTTGATCCGGGCGTAGGCACTAAGCGTAAATCGGTGGTATTGAAAACTAAAAATGGCCAGTATTTCGTCTCACCGGATAACGGCACGCTGACTTTGGTGGCGCAAACTTTGGGGATTGATAGCGTGCGTGAAATTGATGAAAAAGCCAACCGCTTGAAAGGTTCTGAAAAATCCTATACTTTCCATGGTCGTGATGTGTATGCTTACACTGGGGCGCGCTTGGCTTCTGGGGCGATCACATTCGAGCAGATCGGGCCAGAGCTTCCCGCAAAGGTTGTTGAAATCCCTTATCAAAAAGCGAAAGCAACAAAAGGGGAGGTGAAGGGTAATATCCCAATTCTTGATATCCAATACGGCAATGTTTGGAGCAATATCAGCGATAGATTGCTCAATCAAGCAGGGATCAAACGCAACGATATATTGTGTGTAACTATCTCTAAAGGTTCCAAGAAAAAATACGAAGGGAAAATGCCGTATGTTGCGAGCTTTGGCGATGTTTTAGAAGGCCAGCCGTTGGTCTATCTAAACAGCTTGTTGAATGTTTCTGTAGCGCTGAATATGGATAATTTCGCGCAAAAATATCAAATTAAATCCGGTGCTGACTGGAATATTGATATAAAGAAGTGCGCTAAGTAAAGCGCTTTTTAGAAAAATTAAGGGGGTTATTAAAGGTTTAACTATCAAACTTTGATTAACACAGCCTAATTAATGCCAAATTTAGATGTGGCTACTGGATTGAACTACCGCTATAAGCATTCTAAATATTCTGTAGGGATTAGCATTCCTTTAATCCAAAGAAAAGCTAGCGTCGTTTCTAGCAATGGCGATTATACGAACTCTTTTGTTTTCAATGAAGGGGCTTTTAAGGTGTTTTTAATTATGGGTGGGTGTTTTGAGCGTGAAAAGAATTGATAGAAATAATATTTTTTTAAATAAAAGCCTTATTTTTGTCTTTTTTTCGTATAATAAGATTTAGTTAGTATTGGTAGTGGTGCGTTAAGGTTTTTCACTTGCGTGATCAAATCAATAGTTCCTAATAAGATCATAGCTTTAATATTCAAAATAGTATAAAAAGGAAAGTTATGTATGCGGCTCATCCTATTAAACTCCTAAAAGCCCCTAAACTCAAAACTAAATTTTTGAGGCGTGTGTTTGTGGGTGCGTCTATTAGGCGTTGGAATGACCAAGCATGCCCTTTGGAATTTGTGGAATTAGACAAGCAAGCCCATAAAGCGATGATTGCGTATTTGCTCGCTAAAGATTTAAAAGACAGGGGCAAAGACTTGGATTTAGATCTTTTAATCAAGTATTTTTGCTTTGAATTTTTGGAGCGCTTGGTTTTAACCGATATTAAACCCCCTATTTTTTACGCCCTCCAACAAACGCACAGCCAAGAATTAGCCTCCTATGTCGCGCAAAGTTTGCAAGATGAAATCAGCGCGTATTTTTCTTTAGAGGAATTAAAAGAGTATTTAAGCCACAGGCCCCAAGTTTTAGAAACTCAAATTTTAGAGAGCGCGCATTTTTATGCGTCTAAGTGGGAATTTGATATTATTTATCATTTTAACCCCAACATGTATGGCGTGAAAGAAATTAAAGATAAGATTGATAAGCAACTCCACAATAACGAGCATTTGTTTGAAGGGCTTTTTGGGGAAAAAGAAGATCTGAAAAAATTGGTGAGCATGTTTGGGCAGTTGCGTTTCCAAAAGCGCTGGAGCCAGACCCCAAGAGTGCCGCAAACCAGTGTCTTAGGGCATACCTTATGCGTGGCGATCATGGGGTATTTGTTGAGCTTTGATTTAAAAGCTTGTAAAAGCATGCGGATCAATCATTTTTTGGGCGGGCTTTTCCATGATTTACCCGAGATTTTAACCCGAGATATTATCACGCCCATCAAACAAAGCGTTGCAGGGCTTGATAACTGCATTAAAGAAATTGAAAAAAAGGAAATGCAAAACAAAGTCTATTCCTTTGTCTCTTTGGGCGTTCAAGAAGATTTGAAATATTTCACCGAAAACGAGTTTAAAAACCGCTACAAAGACAAGTCCCATCAAATCATTTTCACTAAAGACGCTGAAGAATTATTCACGCTTTATAACAGCGATGAATATCTTGGGGTTTGTGGGGAGCTTTTGAAGGTGTGCGATCATTTGAGCGCGTTTTTAGAAGCTCAAATCTCTCTTTCTCATGGCATTTCCAGTAACGATTTGATTAAAGGGGCTCAAAACCTTTTAGAATTGCGATCCCAAACAGAACTGCTTGATTTGGATTTAGGGAAATTGTTTAGGGATTTTAAGTGATTTATAGCTCTATTTAATAGCGTATTGGTTATAAAATCTAAAAAATGCTCAAAAGCATGTTGAAGACAACCAACTAAAGAGCATTAAAAGGCATGTTTTAATTTTTGTTTTTAAAGTTATTTAAAGTTATATGTATAGTTAAGATAAACGCTCACCACTCTTTTATAATCCAATTTATCCCCATAATTATCGCTATAGTAATTGACTTTAAAAGCTGGCACTTTAACCCCTAATTCAACACTAGAACCCCCAAGATATATTTCATCGCCATAGCGATCAATATCGTATTCATCACTATTATAACGAATGCCAAATTTTCCTTGTAACTGAAAAATCGTGTGGCTCTTGACTTGATTGAAAGGGGTGAGATTGTTACTTGCAAACCAAGTGCTAGCCCCTATATCCATGCCAATCACAAGCCCTGAAGATTTTCTAAATACATGCCTTGATGCTTTTTTTAATGTATTAGCGTCTAGCGTTCTGCCGGTCATATCCTTGTAAAATATAGAGAGCCCTTTTACCCTTCGTTCAACATATTCTTGGGACGCTCGCTTATCGTTAGTCCAATTAATGAGCAAATCCGTATTGAAACCATAGGGTAAAAGAACGATTAAACCGCTACCAGGAACAGAACCAACGCCACCAAGTTGGTAACCGAAAAAAAGAGAGTGCCTAAACCCTATAATCCTTTTTTTACCCAAAAAATATTTATACCCAAAGCTGAGTTCATTAAAAAGACCGCCCGATCCACCATTTCCTGCGAATCGGTTAGCGATTTTTTTTGAATCTTTCACTTCATTTAAAGCGTTTTGCGCATCTCTTATGGCTTTTGTGTTTTGTTCGGGGAATAATGAATTTTTTGCGTTATTGATCGCTTGATTTAAGGCGTTTTCTGCTGAAGCTTTTTCGCCGATGCTACCTTGTCCTTGAATATAGCTTCCTTCTGCAAAATTTAAACCCAAATAAAATCCATTCCTTTCAGCGTGGAGCCAAAACGAGAGAGAGAGAGAGAGAGAGAGTAAGAGAGCTTTTTTCATGGTTTTTCCTTGAGTTTAGAATTTTGTTATTAGTAAGTATTTTATTATAAAAATAAGATTTTAGTTGTTGGGTTTTAATGAAAAACAAAATTAAAATGAAATAGCCACAAAACCACCGCTTAATGAATATTAAATTAAAAACATGTTAATCTCTAGTTATTTTTAAATTTAGGAAACCCCATGCATCAAAACGATAAAACTTTTTTACCCAACCAATCCGCTCACCTCTCTAAAACCATTCTTTTTATATGTTAGGAGATAGCTTAAACGGATTTTTTCTGATCCATTTGAGTAGAACTTGACTGGTTATTTTCAAGCGCGCATCAAATAGAGCTTTTTCCTTTCGCTTGAAGAAGCGATGTTGAGCAGTTGGCGGTATTTGGTGATCGTTCTTCTTACCATTTTCAAATGGAATTTTTCTTCAATGAGTTCTAAAATCTTAGCGTCGCTCAAAGGCTCTTTTTTGTCTTCGTTTTTGATCAATTCTAAAAGGTAGTCTTTGATCACAGCGTTTGAAGTCTCGCTATTGTCTAAGGCGGTGCTAAAGAAATGTTTAATAGGGAAAACCCCCCTTTGGCATGCCAAATATTTATTAGAAATAGCCCTTGAAATCGTGCTTACAGAGTGGTTAAACTCATTGGCTAAATCCAATAATTTTAAAGGGCGCAATTCCTTACCCTTAAAAAAATCGTATTGATACTCTAAAAGCATGAGGCCGATTTTATAAATCGTGGCTTTTCTCAAATTCAACGCATCAATCAAATCTTTAGCCTCTTTTAATTTTTCTTTTAAATAAGCGCTATCTTTAAAGCGATTCTCTTCTAAACTGATCGTCGGGTAGCTCTCATCATTCAAACGCACGATGATTTCATTATCCACTTCTAGAATAAAAAGCTCCGGAATGACTTCTATTTCTTTTTCTAAAAACTCAATGGCTGGGGGGTTTTTAAAGGATTTTAAAATCTTTAAAGCCTTTTCATAATAAAAATCTTTAGAAAATTCGTGGTGTTTTTCTAAATTTAAAATGATTTTTCGCGCTTCTTCATAAAGCTCATTATCGTCTAATTCCCTACCCTCTAACTGGAATAAAAAGCTCTCTTTCACATCTTTAGCGCCAATGCCAGCGGGATTAAGGCAACTAAAACGCTGGCGCACTTTTTCATAAACTTCGCTCTCTACCCCTAAAATTCTAGCCCTTTCTTCAATGTTTTCTTCAAAATACCCTTCACTATCTAGCCCGTTGATAATATCCATAGCGATTTTTTGAGAGGTTTCAGTAGGAAAGAGGGGGGGAATGATTTGAGCTTCTAAGGTTTCAAAAAGGCTTTTAGAGGCGATTGCGAAATTTTCTAAATGATCGCTGCTACTTTTAGCGCTAAAACGATCGCTAAAATTTTTGATGCGTTTGTTTTCAATTTTGATTAAGGGGTTATCTAGGGCGTTTTGCTTCAACACTTCTTCTAAGTCTTCAAGCTCGCTTTGTAAAATGGGGAGCCACCCTTTTAAGGTAGCGTTTAATTTGTTTTTAGGGCTAAGGTTTGCGCGTAAAACCGCCATGTCTATACCTTAAAATTTTCCCCTAAATAATACTTACGCACCAGAGCGTTTTCATAAATTTCATTAGCGTTCCCGCTCGCTAAAAGCGTGCCGCTTTTAATCACATACGCCCTGTGGCACACGCTCAAAGTCTCTCGCACATTGTGATCAGTGATCAACACGCCGATGTTTAATCCAATCAAACTCTCAATGATTTTTTGAATGTCAATCACTGCAATCGGATCCACGCCCGCAAAAGGCTCATCTAATAGCACGAATTTAGGGTTTTTCATTAAAGCCCTAGCGATTTCTACGCGCCTTCTTTCTCCCCCACTCAAGCTCATGCCCTTGCGCTCTCTTATGGCTTGGATATTGAAAGCGTCTAGCAAGCTTTCCATTTTTTCTTCGCTCTCTTTAGAGTTTTTAAAAGTGCTCTCCCCTGCTAGGGCTAGATTATCTTCCACGCTCAATTCTTTAAAAATGCTAGATTCTTGGGGCAAGTAGCCTATGCCTAAGTTAGAGCGCTTGTGTAAGGGGTATTTAGCTAAATCCACATCGTTTAAATAAACGCTCCCCCCACTAGGCTCTAAAAGCCCGCATATCATATAAAAGGTGGTGGTTTTACCCGCCCCATTAGGCCCTAAAAGCCCCACCACTTCGCCGCTTTTCACTTCTAAAGAAACATCTGAAACGATTTTGGTTTTTTTAATCTGTTTGTTTAAATGCTCTGCTTTTAAAATATCCATTCAAGCGACCCTTTAAGCGATCTTTATTGTATAAAAACGGCTGGTTAATTCGGTTTTAATTTCCACAACCTTAATAGCTAAATCGTATTTTTTTAAAATTTTTTCTAATTTTTCATCGCCCCATTCCACAAAATGGATCCCCTTTTCCAACAAGCACTCTAACATGCCAAGCTCCAAGCAAGCCTCCAAATCGCGCATGTAAAAATCATAATGGAACACGCTCTCGCTATAAGCATGCATCAGGCTAAAGGTGGGCGAAGTCGCTTGAATGTCTAAACCCAAGTGTTTCAAGCACGCTTGAACCAAAGTCGTTTTACCGCTCCCCACAACGCCTTTTAAAAGCACCACCCCCTTAAAATCATCTTTTAAAATTGCAGCAGCCACTTTGTCTAACTCGTCTAAATGCGCTCTCATAACAATTCCACGCTTTTGATTTCAAACTCGCTCCTAATCTCTTCAATGAGATCGGAATGGTTAGCCATGAATTCTTGCAAGGCTGTAGGGGTTTCTTTTGGTTGGGTTTCTTGAACTTCTTTAGTGTCGTTTTCTTTAATCTCTTTTTCTTTAGTTTCTTTTTCTTTCATTTCAGCCGTCGTTTCGGTGGTTGGTTTGGGCTTTAAATAAGGGAATTTAAACCCTTTAACCACTTCTAAAGCGCTTTTATTTTCTGAATAATTTTTTAAAGCGATTTTGATAGTTTCGCCCTTGCCAAAAACCCCATCAACGATGCTTTTCACGATTTTAAAACGCTCTCTTAAAAGCTCTTTATCTTTATGGGTAGCTAAAGACTCCCAAGTCAAGGTTTTAGTCTGGCTGTCAAAATCAATGAAACGGATATTTTTTTCAAACACCGCCCCTAATTCGTAATTGCGCTCATAAACCAATGTTTGAACTTGTTTGAAAAGGTTGTGAAAAATGCGATCTTTGGCTGAAAGCATGGGAGTTTGTGGGGTTTCTGTGTTTTCTCTTTTTTCTGGCTTTTCTATTTTCTCTGCGTTTTTGGGTTCTTGTTTAAAGGCGTTAGCGTTTTGGTTTAAGGGTTTTAAAACGCTTTCTTTACTTTGCTCTAATTCCAAAATCGCATCGTCTAGGGCTTTGAGTTTCAAAGCTTCTTTGAATTTCATTTTCAATAACAACAGCACAAAACTGGCATTAGCTCCTTCTTTTAAAAGGCTCAAACCGCTCATGATGATTTTAAAAAAGCGCTCTATCAAAAGGATGGAATAAGCATCAGGGCTTAATAATTTCGCTTTCAAAAAAAGCATCATTTCTTCTAAAACGCTCTCGGTTTCATAATTTTCTAAAATGGCATAACGCTCTTGCAATCGCGCTTCATCTTGGTTGATTAGGCTTTGAAAAAAATCTTCTAAAACGCTTCGATCAATCGCTCCTAACATTTCAGCCACTTTGCTTTCTGTGATAGCGTTATCGCAATAATTGATGGCTTGCTCTAAAAGAGTGATCGTATCCCTCAAGCTCCCTTGCCCGCTGTGAGCCAGTTTTTCTAACGCGCTTGTTTCATAGCTCACTTGTTCTTTTTCTAAAATGGTTTTTAAATGAGAAATAACGGAATTTTCAGGGATTTTTTTAAACCGGAAATGCTGGGTGCGGCTGAGTATGGTAGCGGGCAATTTCAAGGCGTCCGTTGTCGCTAAAAGGAATTTCACATGGCTAGGAGGCTCTTCTAAAGTCTTTAAAAGCGCGTTAAACGCTTCGGTGGTGAACATATGCACTTCATCAATGATAAAGATTTTATAACGCCCAAAGCTTGGTTTGTAGCGCGTTTGCTCTATGAGATTACGGACATCATCAATCCCCCTATTAGACGCTCCGTCCATTTCTATAATATCTATATGGTGGTTGTTTAAAGCGCTCTGGCATTGGGTGCAAGTATCGCAAGGCACGGCTTTTGGCCCTTTTTCACACATTAAAGCCCTAGCGAAAATCCTAGAAGAGCTGGTTTTGCCTGAACCTCTTAACCCGCTGAATAAATAAGCGTTAGCCAAACGCTGGTTGTCTAGGGCTAAAGAAAGCGTTTTAGCCATGCTCTCTTGACCGACTAGCTCGCTAAAATGTTTGGGGCGGTATTTTAACGCTAAAACTTGCATATTGATTGTAATCCTTAAAACTCATTTAGGAGTATTGTAATGCAAAATGACTTAAAACTAGCCCCTTTTTAGGTTTTACTCAATAGCGCTAAAAAATCCCTAAATAAAGTAACGCTAAGCGTTCCCATGATAGCGGTTACAAAGAGATTCACCCCCATAAAGATTTTTTGGTTGTTTAAAAGTTTAGAGCCATAGCGTAGAGATAGGGTGCATAACAATAAAAGCCAAGAAAGGGCAGCCGATAAAGTGCCAGCTAAAAAAACAAATTTTTGAGCTAAATTGAAAGACAAAGCACTCGCACCAATTAAAAACACCATTTCCAAATACACTTGAGGGTTGAGTAAGGTAACGCCTAAAGTGAATAATAAGGTCTTTTTTAAGGATAATTTTTTAGGGGTTTGGACTTGCTTCTTTTTAAAGGTTTGAAAAAGGGTTTTTAAAGCTAAAAAAGCGTAAAATCCGGTAAAAGCCGCTCCAAATAAATTCAAAAACAAACTCAAATAAAGGTTTTTAGCAAAATAAGCCCCCACGCCAAACACGCCCATGCTCATTAACACAATATCGCACATAAAACACAAAGTGCAAATCAAAAACACATAATTCCTAGCCATGCCTCGCTCTATAATAAACAAGGATTGTGCTCCCACAGCCGCGCACAAAGAAATCGCTAAACCAAAACCTTCTATAAAAACCACAAACATCTTGCTTAAATCCTTTCACTCAAAATAAGCCAAAAACTACCAACACCATACAAACCAATCATTCAAAATGGTATTTTAAAATTTTAGGGTTTAAAACGACCTTTATAAATAAAAGTTAAATGATGATACACAATGGTTTGCACAAAATTTAAAAACCCCATTTTTTAGTGCTCTTAGAGGCGTTTGAAAATATTAAAATTAATATGGTAGAATGCCAAAATTTGCTGTCGTCATGCGGCAAAAATTTAGACAACAAGGAATTGGGAATGAGAAGGAGTTTGGCTTTTTGCCTGTTAGCTTTGCTTGGATTACAGGTTTTAGGCGCTAGGGATTTTTCGCAACTCAAAGATAAGGAGCTTTTAGAATTAGCAGGAACTCTGCCTTCTAATGAAGCGATTGATTATCGCATGGAAGTGTCTAAACGCCTTAAAGCCTTAAACGCTGAAGACGCTAAGAAATTCCGCGCGAATTTCAGCCGAATCGCTAAGAAGAATCTTTCCAAAATGAGTGAAGAGGATTTCAAAAAAATGCGTGAAGAAGTGCGTAAGGAATTAGAAGAAAAAACCAAAGGTTTGAGCGCTGAAGAGATTAAGGCAAAAGGGCTTAATGTGAGCGTTTGCAGTGGCGATACGAGAAAAGTTTGGTGTAGGGCTGTTAAGAAAAAAGACGAACATTGCTCTCCTAAGTGAGATAAAATTTAATTTAAAAGGATAAAACATGAAAAAAGCGTTGAAAATACTTTCTGTTAGCGCGTTGCTATTTGTGGCTTTAAACGCCAAAGATTTCAGCAAAACAAGCGATGAGGATTTGGCTAAAATGGCTGGCATTGTCGCTCCGCAGGATATTGTGGATTATAAAAAAGAGTTGAGAATGCGCATGAAAAAAATGCCTAAAGACAAAAGAGAAGCGTTCCATAAGCAGTTGCATGAATATGCGATTAAAAACACAGACAACATGACCGTGGCGGATTTTGAAGCGCACAAAAAAGCCGTTAAAGAAGCGCTTAAAAAAAGCAACATGAAGGACATGGATGATGATTTGGGGTTGAGATCATGCAAGCATGGGAAAATGCATAAACACCACAAACACGATGGTCAAAATAAAGCAAAAGGGCATGATAAAGGGCATGGTGAAGAACAAGGCAAAAAAGATCACGATCATGATGATCATGGCGAAAATGAGAAATAAAGCTTAAACCACACCACTTTTCTATCAAAGCTTCAAACCCTTTAAGCAGAAATCCTAAACGCTTTTAGCGTTTGGGATAGAAGCATGTTATTATATAAAATATTATTAGTGATTTTTTATTGTTTTTTTAACACCGCAGTTTTTAGCAATCAGCCAAGCGTGGGATTTATCAGTGAAGCGCCCAACCGCTAAAGCAATTGGGCTTCCTAGGCTGGTGTTGGGGGAGAGTTTGGTTTTCACTCTGTGTCCCTAATCATAGGGATTTTACAGAGTTTGATCTCCAATGCATTCGGTCCCACACATCATATCTTATAAAGGCGTAACTTTGCACACTTCCTACGCTAGATACAAATGCATGGGGGCATTATACTACAAATTAGTGGCATTCATCCCAAACACTAAAGATGTTTGGGATTTATGCTTGGGTGGTTTTAAAGGCAACTTCTACCCCCAACCACGATTTGATTAAATTCCAATCAAAAAATAAAAACCTAAAACCGTTTCAGCGTTTCAAACCATTCTAAAGAGGGTTTCAATACTCTTCAAACATTTCTTGGATTTTTGCCTTATCATTTGTTTTAGTTAGAGCGAGTTGTAAAAGCACCCTGGCTTTTTGGGGGTTTAAATTGTCGCTTGTGATAAAGGTCTTGTCATCAATCTCGCCTGAATTAATTCCACCGCTACCTACCCTGCTAGAACGAACAATAACCACCCCCATTTTGCTCGCTTCTTGCATCGCTTTTAAAAACCCAGCGCTCACATTCCCATTACCCACCCCGGCTATCACAACGCCTTTTGCATGCGAGTTTAGGCTCGCTTGGAATAAATCAAGGGTCATGCCGGCATGCGTGTAAATAATATCCACTTTAGGCAGGGGGGTTTTGAGTTGTGAAAGGGAAAATTCGCTCTCTGTGGTGTGTTTTCTCAAAGGCTGCATGTAATAGCGTGTTTTACCATAATACACGCTCCCTATCGCGCCGCTATTTAGGGCTTTAAAGGTGGAAGTGTGGGTGGTGTGCGTTTTAGCCACTTCTCTAGCGCTAAAAATATTATCGTCCATCACCACCAACACGCCTTTATTCGCGCTTTTTTCATTAGTTGCTACGCTCAGCGCGTTATACAAATTCAAAGCCCCATCCGCGCTCAAAGAAGCAAAATTACGCATCGCTCCCACTAGTGCAACCGGTTTTGTGGAGCGTAAAACTAAATTTAAAAAATACGCGCTCTCTTCTAAAGTGTCCGTGCCATGCGTGATGACCACGCCTTGAATACGGCTATCATCTAGCAATTCTTGGGCGCGTTTGGCGAGCTTGAACCATACCTCTTCATTCATGTCTTGTGAGCCGATATTAGAAATCTGTTCCCCTTGAATGCGAGCGAGTCTATTAAGACTGGGGATAGCCTTAAGAAGCTCTTTGACGCCCAACTCACCACTTTTATAACTACCCAAACTCGCATTAACGCCACTCCCTGCAATCGTCCCCCCCATCGCCAATAAAGCAATGGTGGGTAAATTTTGAGCCATAACCTGCCCCTTCAAACAAAATAAAAGGATTTAAAGATTTTTGTAGTATAGTGAATCGTTGTTAAAATAAATTTAAAAAGAGTTAATGGTGGATGCCTTTTTTCAAATTGTAGTGTTGCTTTTTTCGCTTTTTTTAGGGGCAAGGCTAGGGGGCTTGGGAGTAGGCTATGCGGGGGGTTTGGGCGTGCTTGTTTTATGCTTATTTTTGGGGCTAAATCCGGGCAAAATCCCTTTTGATGTGATTTTAATCATCATGGCAGTCATTAGCGCTATTAGCGCGATGCAAAAAGCGGGGGGCTTGGATTACTTAGTCAAAATCGCTGAAAAAATTTTAAGAAAACACCCCAAGCAAATCAATTACCTCGCGCCAAGCGTGGCGTATTGTTTAACGATACTAGCCGGCACTGGGCATACGGTTTTTTCCTTGATCCCGGTGATTGTGGAAGTGAGCCAGAGCCAAAACATCAAACCCAAAGCGCCTTTAAGCTTAGCGGTAGTCTCCAGTCAAGTCGCTATTACTGCAAGCCCGGTGAGCGCGGCGGTGGTGTTTATGAGCGGCATTTTAGAGCCTTTAGGGGCGGATTACTTGACCCTTTTAATGGTTTGGATCCCTACGACTTTTTTAGCATGCATGATCACGGCGTTTGTTATGGGTTTTACTGATTTGAGATTAGACAGCGATCCGAATTATTTAGAGCGTTTGAAAGCAAGAAAAATTTCGCTCCCTACCATCAAAGAAGAAAAAGAAACCTCAAAAAGCGCGAAATTATCGTTATGGATTTTTATCGGTGGGGTTGTAGCGATCGTTTTTTACGCGAGCGCGATTTCTAAAAATATCGCTTTGATTAACCCGGTGGTTTTAGGCAGAGATTACGCGATCGTGTCTTTCATGTTGAGCGTGGCAACTTTAATTGTGCTTTTTTGCAAAATTAACGCTAATGAAATCGCTCATTCAAGCGTGTTTAAATCCGGCATGCAAGCGTGCGTGTGCGTGTTAGGCGTGGCGTGGTTGGGCGATACTTTTGTGAGCAATCATTTAGATGAAATCAAGCGATACGCTTCTTTTTTGATTGCAGATTACCCGTTTTTATTAGCCGTAGCGCTCTTTTTGGCTTCCATGCTTTTGTATTCGCAAGCTGCCACCTCTAAAGCGCTCATCCCAAGCGTGATCACAGCCTTAGGCATTAGCGCTAACCACACGGAGCATTTGTATATTATCGTGGCTTCTTTTGCGAGCGTTTCGGCGTTGTTTGTGTTACCCACTTACCCCACTTTACTAGGAGCGATCGCTATGGATAACACCGGCACCACTAAAATGGGCCGTTATGTGTTTGATCATGCGTTTTTGATCCCTGGGGTTTTAGTCGTGTCTTTGAGCGTGGCGTTAGGGTTTGTTGTCGCACCGTTGGTTTTGTAGATTTTATCATTAGTGATAAAAAGCTTGATGTTGCGGTTTTTCTAAACCCCCTTAAAAAAGAGGGTTTGGATCACTCAGTAAGCAAACACATAATTGAGATACACGCTATAGAGTCTTCTGTATTCTAGCTTAGCGCCTAGAAAAGAATAGTAATTCGTGTTAATGGTAGGGATTTTAATGCCCAATTCTATGCCATGTTGTGCGGAATGTTCGCTGTCTTCTTTCTTAGCTGTAGCGAGATTCATCCTCAAGCCGAGATTGAACAAGAATTGGAAATTGGAAGTATTGACTTTCGCGCTGTAAGGATTATTGAATGCGGTTAAATTCACATATTGAGAATTAAGCCATGTAGTCCCTGCTAGTTGGATACCACCAAAGAGACCCACAGAAAGCTTGTTGTTCTTTCTTGTAACGCTATCGTTGATAAAATTCACTAACAAATCGCTCCCCACGCCATAAGTCCATATGTCAGAAGAAGAATTAAAAAAGCTTGACTTGATATAGCCGTGGTTGTAATCAAAGAAGCCATAATACCTTAATCCCCATCTTTTGCTTTCGCCAAAGAACTGCTTATAGCCCACTTGCACGCCAAGCCCGTTCAAAGCGCCGTTATTGTTTTGAGAGCTGATCATTCCTATATTTTTAAAGGGGTTATTGCTCATCGCTGCTAAAGCTTGAGAAAGATTGGATGCTTGCTCTTGGTTGATTTGGTAGTTGTATTGGCCCGCTGCTGGAGCGTTTTTATCATAAGGTGGTGTGATAATGTCTTTTGTATTGACTTGATTGTATGGGAGTTGAGAAATCTCTTCGCTCAAATTCTTAGCGCCACTATAAGCGACTCCAATCTGTGCTTGATTGGATTTTAGGTTATAAACATCTTTAGCCACGCTTAAAGCCGAATCCAACCGATTGCCATAATAACTCACATTGTTTTGAATCGTCTGAATTTCTTGGTTTAAATTCACCTCTTGTCTGTAAGGGTTAGTAGGAGTTGAACCCGCATTGGGTATTTTCAAGTAAGCTTTCTCTAGATATCTATACTGATCTTTAGGGATGGAATTAAAGAGGTTGAAAATATCTTTGGCGTAAGAGATGACTTGCTTTTGGTTTTGAGCGAGATTGTAGATGTCTTTAGCGAATTGGGGGTTTGTTTGAGATCCTGTAGCTTGAGCTTGCAAGCCAGCAGATAGGGTGTTGCTGCTTTGAGAAAGCGTAACCGCTTGTTGCAAGATAGGTATCATCGCCTTGATGTTGTTAAACACCGCATATTGCGTTGGGTAATTGGTGGATGTGATAGCACCGGACGCGTTTGAAACACCAGCGATGACGATATTGTCCCACATCATAGCAGTCTTAGTGTTTGCGATTAAATCCATAAGCTGTTGCGCCAAGTTAAGAGCGTTGCTTACGGTTGAGCTTGGGCTTTGGCCTTGTGTTGCAGTGCATCCGGATAAAGCGCAAAGATTGTTCGCTTTAGTGGCAGAGTTTGTTTGAGCTGCTTGGAGATCTTCAGCAAGTTTTTTCATCTTGTCGTAAGTGGTTTGATCCATAGCGCAGTTTTCAATTCCTGAGCAGTTTTTGGTAATCGTTGAAAAAGGAGGGTTACCTTGGACATTAGCGGGTTGTTTACTATCCTTATTACCCACAAAAAAAGTGAGATAATTCCCCGCATAAAGACTCCAAAAACCCAATACCGAAGTGATAACCGCTTGCACGGCGTTAAAGATGGGCGATTGGGTGGTGCTGTTATAGTTGTTTTCGGTAAAGCTTTTTAAATAATTTAAAGAGCTATTGACCAGATCAATGTTGTTGGCATTTTGAATGCTTTGTCTCAACGAAGCCACTTGATTTAAATACTGGTTTAATTGCTCGTATTTTTCGTTCAAGTTTTTCAATTCGCCGGTGTTTTTGACCATTTGCACCGCTTCGCCGATTTGATAGCCCGCGCTCACAAAAAAGCCATTGTCTTCAGCGCAAAGTAATGACGCCGCAAGGGATAGAGAAAGTAAAAATCGTTTTTTCATAAAAGTGTTCCTTGAAGTAATTTTTTGTTACAAAAATATTTTAAAATGATAATAGATTTGCAATGAGTTTAATTTTATAATAAACTTATTGAATTTCAAAAAAAAAAGATTTTTGGGGATTTTAACTTATTTATCTTTGGAGTGTTGATTTTTGTAACGATAAAATTATCTTTTGAATTTTATCAGTATTCAATGGGAATAAAGCCTAAAACAAGAACGCGTAGCTGACAAAAACTTCTTTATTCCTAAAAACGCTGAAGTTTTGTCGGATCGTTTGTTGTTGCCACACATTGCTAGAGCCAAAGTTTTTCCAACTTTGCGCGCTCAAGCTATAATAAGGGATTTTTAACCCCACATTGAAGCGGTTGCGTTTGCCTATATACAAAGAACCCCCAAAATTCACAAAAAACCCCCCACCCGCTGCAAAAAATTTATCATCTTGATGGGTGTTTTGGTTTTTATATTGAGAACTCCATAATATTGCGTATTCCACCCCACCCCCACCAAACACGCCTATTTTAAAAAACAGCATTTTTTCTGTTTTTAAAGCGAGTTTTAAAAGGGTGTCTATAGGGAGGTTAACAAACACATTCACATTCAAACCAAACGCCATGAAATGCCCGTTATTGAAGAGAAAATCTTGAGGGTTTGGGGTTTTTTGCAAATTCAAAGAGCCTTGAGTGTTTGAAGCGCTATCGTAGGTTTTAATCGCGCTTGGGTTATAATTGGCTTGGGATAAAAGGGTATTACCCCCCACTTTTTGACCCAATTGCGCTTTAGCGTATTCTATATCCCCCCACACCCTTAATCCTAAAATATGGTATTTATCAATAGCTATTTCATCGCCTATTTGCCCGGTATAAGACAGGTTTTTACCCCCCTTATAATGGGCTTCTAATTTCTCACTATAACACACGCTGCTAGGGCAAGTGGGGTTGTCTTTATAGGCTTGTTGCCACATGCTTGTGCTTACATTAGCCCCTGTGCCTAGCCTAAAACCCAAATAAATATGGTTTTTCGTTTTAAAAAAAGGCGTTTTTTCAGCGGCATTTCCCCACAAAACCCCTAAACTGGCTAAAAAAACAAGCGCTTTCAAACGCTTTTTTGATTCAATTCTACCCATAATGGCACTTCACTTTGCAACATTTCTTGATTAAAAAATTCCTCTATACTCTCTCGCATGCTCTTTACCTCTGTAAGGGTATTGACGCAGTTGCGAAACGCGCTCGCTTGCATTTCGCCCTTAGCGTAAGCATGCAAATTTTTCCTAAACATGATCACCCCCCTATCCCCATAAAACTCCACCATTTTATCAAAATGCTCTAAAACCAGGTCTTTTTTCACGACTGCGGGCAATTCGGTGGTGTTGTTTCTGATTTGCCAAAATATCCATGGGGCTCTTAAGGCTGCTCGCCCTATCATTAGCCCATCAGCTTGCGTGATTTGCAAAACTTCAAAGGCTTTTTTCACGCTGTCAATTTCGCCATTGGCTATCACCGGCTTTTTTAAAATCCCTTTCATTAAAGCGATGCTTTTATAATCTATTTTTTCTTTTTGGTATTTGTCGCTTCGTGTCCTCCCATGCACCACCACATAATCCACCGGCGCGTCATTTAAGGCATGAGCGATTTCTTTAGGGATTTTTTGATCAAAGCCTAAACGCACTTTCACGCTTGTGATTTTTTTATTGGTGTTTTCTCTGATGATTTTCAAAAGCTTCACTAAGTGGTTTAAATCCTTCAATAGCCCGCTACCATTACCATGATTAGCCACTTTAGGAGCAGGGCAACCGCAATTAAAATCAATCCCGCTCACATGCTCTAAAGCGTTGATTTTCTCCACCGCTTCTTTGACTACGCCCTCTTTAGAGCCTGAAATTTGCGCCATGAAATGATCTTCTAAATGGGATTTTTCCAACATTTTAGAAGTTTTATCAAACGCATACACTAACGAATGCGAGCTCACCATTTCGCTTGTGGTAACATCCACGCCAAATTTTTTCACCACACTCCTGAAAGGCAAATCCGTATAGCCTGCCAAAGGGGCTAGAAAAAGCCATTTTTTATTCTTAAAGTCCATTCATTCTCATATCAAAGTTTTTTGCTGTATTTTGACACAATCAAGGTTAAAAAGCGCTTTAAAAACTTATCGCTTGATTGAAATGAAGCTCTTTTATAGATCTGTTATAGATCTGTTAAACTCTGTTTAAAACGGGTTAAAAAATCATGCGTTGGTTGTTTTAAAAACTCTGCGTATAAAACAGGCCGTAAGCGTTTAGGGATATTCAACCTCCTGGCTTTGTCTTTAAAATCCTTTGGCATGCTTAAAGTTTTTTGGGGTTTAAGGGCGATAAACGCATGCTCTTTATTCTTTTCAATGATGAATTTTTGAGCGATTTCTAGGCTAAAAAAATTGCGTTTGATTTCTTCTTTTTGAGAAAAGCTCAACACATACCCCTTTTGCTTTAAGATTTTATCCACCATAAAAAGCGTATTTTGCGAATACTTAAAAAAAGTGATCCCATGCATTTGTGAAACGACCATCAAAGGGTAAAGCCACTCTTTTTCTTTATCCAAAAACTTAAAACTTTGGATAATGCCCTTAGAATAATGTTGCATCAAGGAGTTAGCGTAATTTTTCCTGAAAAAATTGCGTTTGAATTTTAAAGAAGAATTAGAACTATCTTCAAAAAATTCCCAATCTTTAGCGAGCGTTTTAAGGGTTTCTTTAGGGGTGTAGAGTAAGGGGCGAACGATCGCATAAAACCCTCTTTTTTCATAAGCTTGAAAGCTTAAAAGCGTGTTTAGCCCGGCTCCTTTGCTTAATTGCATCAAAAACCATTCCAGCCTGTCATTCAAGTGGTGCGCTAAAATCAAATGCTTGTAAGAATGCTCTTTGATCAAAGTTTCAAAAAAATCATAACGGATCTTTCTCGCTTGCATTTCAAAATTGCGCTCAATCTTTGGAGCGTAATGGACATAGCATTTTTTATGGTGTGTTTGGGCGAGTTTTTGGGCGTGTTGGATGATTTCAAGGCGTTGTTTTTGCGTGTTGTAATCCACTAAAGCGATGTCAAAAGCGATATTTTCTTCAACTAAAAGATGAAACAAGCAAGTAGAGTCCAACCCACCTGAAAAACCCAATAAATTTTTCTTCTCTCTTAAAGGCTCTAAATAGGTTTTAAAATCTCGCGCTATCAAATCGGCATTAAGCATAGATTTAGCATTCTTTCATGAAACTTCCCTGCGAGTCAGAATGCTTTTCAACAAGCTCATACCTTCTATGCCTAAAATTTCATTCCTGAGCTTTTCCACTTCATGCAAACTCGGGGCTTTTTCATAGACGGCTTCATTGCGGATATCTTGAATGAGGCTTAGGCTTTTTGAAAAAGGATAATTGATGAATCGGTTTAAGTTTTCTTCTAAATGGTATTGGATTTTTTCGTGTCTGAGTAAAAATTTAACGCTCCCAAGATTAGGCTTTTGAGTGAAAAAATCTTCAAGTATCAAAGATTTTCCTTGGACTTTATAATCTAAATCATAAAGGTTGAGATCTTTTGCGCACGCCTTTAAAAGGACTTTTTTAGCGAAAAGATAAATTTCGTATTCTAAGGTTTTGGAGTATTTGACGATGATGCTTGTAAAATCATTCAAAAGATCGTTTTCGCTTTGCAAAAGCTCTAATTCTGCATGGATGATGTTATTGATGCTGTCAGGGTGTAAGAGGTAAAAAAGCCTTTTGCCAAAAACAAAACGCATGAAATTTTCTTGCATGATCAAATATTCTTTGCTTTTATACACGCTCAAATAATGTTTTCCATCGCCTAAAAAATAAGAACGCTCTTCTTTCAACCTCACCGGCAAAGGGTAAACATAATTATTCCCATAAATGGCGTAAGTGTGGTTGTTGGGTGCGATGAAATTGGCTAAAAACTGATCCCTTAAAAGGCTAAAGTCTTCCCTGACTAATTCCCTTAAATCGCTGATAATAAAAAAGTCTTCCACTTCCAAATTTTTTTCTTTATAATAACTAGGGATCAAATCCTCATCAATATCCTTAGAAACCTTTATCACCTTAGCGACAAACAAATTAGCGTAATCGGTCAAAAAAAGCTGCAAAAAATTTTTTTCATTAGTGGCTTTATAAATCTCTTCTAAAGAGTGGTGCTTTTCTTGATCGTTGAGCTTTGATCGGATTTTACCAAAACCCACTTGGGATTTTTCCTGCAAAACGCTTAAATGTTGTTGGATAACATCTCGCTGGTAGTAAGGATTGTAGAGGATTAAAAGGTGGTTCATGCCTTGCCTTTTTTCAAAATCTCTGTGAGATTCTGCTTGACCTCTTCAGGATTTTTCTCGTATTCCTGGATGAGTTCTTTTAAAATTTGAAACAATTCGTCAAAATCCTGCGGGTTCTCTTTCTTAAAACCCACGATCAAGTCTAAAGTCTTGCCTATCTTGTTTGATGGATCGTTTTCGCTCTCAAGAGCGTTTTTGATATTCAAAATCATGTTGACAATGCGAGTGCTCTGCATGGGGCTTGCGATGCGTTTGAACAAAAAGCCCTTGAACAAATTGGCGAGCTTAAAAGATGAGCAGATTTTAGAAAACATTGTCTTCCCTTATTAAAAGATTGAAAAACACCGCTTACTAGCCAAAAACTAGCAAGCGTTTTGGCGTTGGCGCATTGGGTATTTTAACACAGATTGGATCATAATCCATTCCTCTTTAGGCTCAACTTCTATAAAATCTTCGCCCTTGATCAAATCTTCGCCGGCTTTAATCCATTTTTCAAATTCTTGATCATACTCTTGCGTTTTTTCAATCGCTTCTTTGATCTTTTGGAGCGATTTTTCCAGTTCCAACGCGCTCGGGAAACATTTTTGTTTGAATCTGGTTTCATCATTGATGAGATCTAAGATTTCTTTTTTTTGATTGTCAAAATTGGATAGCATTTCTTTTTTAGCTTCTTCAAGCTTTTGCTCTTTTTGATATTTGTTATAAGAATCCCATGCTTCAAAAACAAAACCGATAAGCGGCAGAGCTTTATTCACATTGCTTGCCAATTTTACAGTGCCCCATGGTTTGAATTTGAAAGCCAAATCTATGCCCACCAATTTTCCCACAGCCGCTATTGTGTCTCTAGCCAGTTTGATGTTAGTTGCGTTGATGAACCCGCTTGTTTTTAAAAATTCATTCCCAATTTTCCCCAATGTTCCAGCATGTTTTTCAAAAAGACTCCTATCGGCATTAAAACTCGTTGCAATTTTAGCGGTTTCATTTAAAATCCCTTGCGTTTCTCTTTCAAATGCATTTTGGACTCTTGTATCTATATTGATACCTTCATCGCCTATTTCTCTGATAACAAAAACATTAAAAGGTTTCTAGGCCGGTGCCAGCAACTTGACGGATGAGACCGCTAAAATACCTCGTTATAAATTCTCTTAAATTAATGCGGGTTTGAGAAATTTCGCCATTTAAATCTTGAATCTCCTTTTGCCTTTTCGCTTTATTCAAATCTTCCAATTCTCTCTTAATATATTGTTGCTCTTTTTTTGCCAAGAGCATTTGCTTATCAACAACATCTTGAATGACGCTTTTTTTAGCTTCTTCTATGATGGTTAATTTTCCCGCCATTTTCTTTAATCTTTTTTTGCGTCGCATCTTGCAAAGTTTTGATATGCGAAAGCTTTTGGAATTCTTCTTTATGTTCTAGCCAGTATTCAAGCCCCCAACCAAAAGGATTGGCAGCCACAGCGACAACGCTCAGACCCTCTCTTTCTTTTTCGCTTAAAGAAATGAGATTATTCAGCCGGTTTTGAATGTTTTCTTTTTTGGTTTTAAATCTTTTGTTGTAATCTTCTTCATCTTCAATATCCACTTCATCATCAAAACGGCTGATGACAAAGATCGTCCTGGATAAAAGATTGAGCGTCCTAAACAACCAATTCAAATCGTCCTTATGGCTTTCTTTGATGGGGTTTGACGGGTTGAGCGCGTATAAAATGAGATGGGCTTCGCTGGCATATTTTTTGGTAATATCTTTATAGCGTTCTATTTTGCCGCTATCGTGTTCTTTTTCTTTGAACCCAAACAACCCCGGGGTATCAACCAGCTCAATTTCATTATCTATGTCATAGATCTTAATTGCATCGCTTGATTCTTGATGATCTATATTCATGCTCTTATCCAAGCGTTCAATCCAAGCTGCCGCTATGGATGTTTTTCCTTCAGAAAAGCCTCCCACCAACGCCACCTTGAGTTTCTGATCAGCAGCGCTTTGGATCGTGCTGTTGATCTTTGCCTTAAAGGACTCTTCAATACGGATGTCGTATTTTTCACCGGTCTTGACAAAATCAAGCAATTTTTCAAGATTTTCTTGATTCCTCTTTTGATTTTCTTTAAATTGTTTTAAAGTTTCATTCATTGCGCGATCCTTGTTTTGATGTGGTTAGATATTTGCCATAAGCCCTCACCAGCTTTTATCAGTCCTTCCCTCATGCATTCATAACAAACAACGGGATCGTTAAGCCCGACTTTTAGGCTTTCAACCTTTTCACATATGCCTTTTTTGGCACCTTCAATCTGGTTTCTCATTTCCTCTGTAATTTGTTCACAAAATTTATCTAAATTCTCATCCACTTCTTTTTTCTGTTGGGATTTTTTATAGTCTGAATCAAAAAAACTCCACACTGATTTGCCTATCCCAACTAATCCTAATCCTATGGATCCCCAACCTGCAAAATTCCAAAAGTTGGATATTCCCAAAATCAAACTTGCTATTGAAGCCTTTTTTTTAATATCCCTATCAGTATCAATCTTAGAATCATGATCAAAATCATGTTTCATCTCTGTCAATATGCTCATACATTTTTTCTCTCAAGTCAGATTCGAATCGCTCTATTGTGCCGAATACTGAATTTGTTAAATTGGATACGAATTTATCCCTAGAACGATCCAGCTTGTAACGAGCCTCTAGTTGCTTATCCTTTATTTCTTTGATAGTTGGGTCTATCTGTCTCTCAATCGTGGTTACGATCGCTTTTTGCAATTTTTCTATCACTTTTAAGGCTTTATTGCAGTTGGATTCTATGATTTTTTTGCGTGAGTTTTCAAGAAGCGCTTCAGCTATAAATTTTCCTAATTGTTTAAAATGGGATTTCAATAACAATTCTTCTGCTTTAAAAATTGCTAAAAATTTTTGTTTGTTTTTATAAAAATCACTCTCTGGAAACAACGCCGATGAAAGGCCATAAAAAGCCGCTTGGACGCTGACTATTTGATGCCCCTCGTAGTGTTTGCCTAAAATAGCTCCCATCTTTTCATTTAAAATTTTTAAGCTTTCTTTTTCGTTTTCATCAATAAGCCCATCTTTTAAGACTCTTGGGTTGTTGAAGCGTTAGAAATTTGCTGTTTAACTTTCTTTTCATCGCCCTCTATCCCTGGAACATCAAGCAAGACAAAGCTTTGATTGTTGTGTTTCAGGGTGTAAGATTTTGTTTCTAAAGTGAAATCGCTCCTCCCATCACCTATAATCGCTCCATCTTGCAATTTTTCTAGCTCAGCATGCTTGTTGCCTCTATAATTTTTCATATTTGCATAGAGCCGCTTGAAGCGTTCTTGCTGATCCATTTTGCTTGGCTCTTTAAAAACAGCCTCAAGCATTCAATGAGGGTTGATTTCCCCGCGCCGGTTTCCCCATAAAAAGCAATGGTAAATTTTTCCCACTCTTCATTATTTTTTAGACTTTCAAGCTCTTTTAAGCTCTCAGACTCTAGGTTTTTGAACTTCTCTAGGGCTTCTTGGTTGAACGCTCTTAACCTCTTATCAGCACCATCGGTATTTTCAAAAATCTTTTAGAGATCTTTGATACTTTTCTCCACATCAAAATAAATGTTTTTCATTTTTGCCTCTTGCCGGATTTTTCTGACGCAATTTAAAAAAAAAAAAACGCAAACCCCCACGCTCTAGCTACGCTCTAGCCACGCTTTTAGCCTTAACTTTTAAAAAGGGCTTAAAACCTTAGCGAGTAAGATATTGTCTTTAAATGCGCTAGGCATGATCGTATAATGCCCGGGTTTTAAAGGGGTGGCTAGTTCGCTGTCATTGATTAAGATTTCCCCATCCACTTCAGGCGCCCATCTCAAATCCCTTGCTTTGTAAAAATACTCGCCCTCTTTATTTTCCACTAACGCCTTAATGGGCTTATTTAACAAAGCCTTAAAGGAATTGTTTTGGTGTTTTAGAGCGATTTTATTCAAGGCTTTGATGCGAGCGTTGATGATTTTTTTAGGCACTTTCTCTAAAGAATAGGCATGCGTGTTTTCTTCAGCGCTGAAAGCAAAGATATTCAACCGGTCAAACCGGAACTCGTCCAAAAACGCGCTCAATTCTTCAAATTCGCCCTCATTTTCCTCCGGATGCCCTACAATGATCGTGCTTCTGATAAAGCTTTCTTTAACCTGCTTCATGGCATTTAAAAGCTTTAAATGGTGCGCTTGGCTGGAGTTGCGCCGCATTTTTTTAAGCATGGAGTCGCTGATATGCTGGATGGGCATGTCAAAATAATTTTGAAAAATGGGCGAACTTTCAATCGCGCCAATAAGCTCTAGCGTGGTGCTAGAAGGGTAGAGGTATAAGATTCGCGCGCTCTTTAAGGCTTGCTGTTTGTCAATCGCCTTGATAAGCTGGATCAAGCCGTCTTTTTGCCCCTTATCGTATAAAAAGGAGCTAGAATCTTGAGCGATAAAAGTCATATCCGTATAGCCTTTAAGCGCGAGATCTTGCACTTCTTTTAAAATGGAGTCTAATTCCCTGCTTTGTAATTTCCCCTTAAAGCTAGGGATAGCGCAAAAAGAGCATTTTTGATTGCAACCCTCAGAAATTTTAACATACGCATGCACGCTCGATCCCGTGATGATGCGCGCGTTATAATGCTCGCTTAAAAACACTTGTTCGCTGAACTGGTTTTGTTTTTTAGCAATCATTATATCAATCTTGTCATAATCCCCCACACCGGTAAAAATATCCACTTCAGGGATCAATTCTTTGATTTCATCTTTATAGCGCTCGCTCAAGCACCCGCTCGCAATCAAAATCGCCCCCTTTTTTTTGTCTTTAGCGGCGTTTAGAATGGTTTGGATGCTTTCTTGCTTGGCGCTTTCAATAAAACCGCAAGTATTAATCAAAATCACATCAGCGCTCTTAGTATCATTAGTGAGCGTGTAGTTATAAAGCTTGCCTAACATCACTTCTGAATCCACCAAATTTTTAGAGCAACCTAATGAAATTAAGCAGAGTTGTTTGTTTTCTTTAATTTGCATGTTAATGGCTTTTTAAGTTTTTCAAATCCACTTCCCAAAAGAAATCAATCCATTCAGGAGCGTCTTTTAAAAACGCATCGGCTTTGTATTTCGCGCTTGTTTTTTGGAACAAACTCGCGCTATAAAACTTTTTATCAGGGTGTTTGTCTTCTAACACTTGAAGCACCGCTTCTAAAGAATTACCGCTATCTACGATTTCATCTACCACAAGAATGGTTTTTAAACGCTCTTTGATCGTGGGGATATTTTCAATTTTTAGGGCGTTTTGTCGGTTGGTGGTGTCATAAGAAATCGCATTGATGCCATAAACTTCCCTTAAATTCCAGTGCAAACTCAAAAAATGCACTAAAGTCATGCCCCCTCGCATCACGCACACAAGGGCTTCTGGGACACCGCAAATTCGCTCTACTTGTTTGACTAATTTTAGGCTATCTTTCAAAAAGGTTTCATAAGAATAATGCATTATAATCCTTAAATTTCATAATATTGCTTCAAGAAGGTTGTATTCGCCACGCCGTCAAATTCCCTTAATTTCAAATCGTTTAGGGCTAATTCTAGGGCGTTTAAAGCGTAAGCGCTTTTGTAAACAGGAATGATCCCCATGTGGTTGATACGAATGAGCGCGTCTTTATAAGGCTCTTGACCGCCCGCAAATTGCACCTGGTATTTTTCTTTTAAAAGGTTTCTCAATTCTTTGGCATGCTCGCTAACAATCGTTGTCATGCTCAAGCTTGGGCTTTTAGGGAAAATCTTTAAACCCAAAGCTAAAACGGCTTTTTGAGTGGCTAAAGCGACTCTTTTAGTTTCTTTATAGAGCGCTTCAAAGCCCCCTAAATTTTGCACCAATTCAAAATAGCGTTGCAACCCTAAAGTGTGTAAAATAGGAGCGGTGTAGCTTGTGGTGTTATTTCTTTGGTTTTTCAATTCGCTCTTTAAATTGAAATAAAACCCCACATTGCGTTCTTCTATGCGTTCAATCGCCTTCTGGCTCAATGCGATTAGGCTCATCGCAGGAGGCAGCATGAACGCTTTTTGACTCCCTCCAATGAGCGCATCAATATGCGTTATTTCTAAAGGCTCAACCCCTAAAGCGGTGATAGCATCTACAATCACAAAAATATTCGGGTTAGTTTCTTTGATCGCTTGAGCGATTTTTTCTACAGGGTGTCGTAACCCCCCACTGGACTCGCATGCTTGAATGCAAAACGCATCAATGTTAGGGTTGGCTTTAAGCGCGTTTAATATCCCATCCACTTGGGCTGGCGTGTCCCATTCATAGACTAATTCATGGGCTTTGATAGAATGGGCTTTAGCGATCTTGCCAAACCTTTCGCCAAACTTTCCCGCATTAACAAAAAGCAACTCTTTTTGACACAACGAAACCACGCTCGCTTCCATAGCCCCCGTCCCGCTACTACTTAAAAGCAAAACCTCTTCTAAACCGGTCATTTTTTTCAAATTTTCTCGCACGCTTTGGAAAATCTTTTCAAAATCTTTGGTGCGGTGGTGGGGCATCGGCTGAGAAAAGCTTGAGCGCATCTCTTCGCTAATGGCTACAGGGCCTGGAGTGAAAAGCAACATTTTAAAATTAACCTTTAATTTTTGAGAGAATTTAAAAGGTATCATACTAAAACGCGCTTAAAATTAAGCCTTATTGTTTAAGAAAATCGCTTTTTAATGCAAATAAAATGCTAAAATGCCATGATTTAAAAAGAATTTAAGGCAATGATTGAATAAATTTAGTCTTCGCGCGTGTTTTCTAACCCTTTTTTTTAGCGGGTATTCTAAAAAAGCTCCTGGAACGATAGGGAGTTTAGTAGCGTTGTTGCTAGGCTTACCTGTTTTAATTTTTTCGGCTAACACTTTGTTTTTAGCGGCAGTTTTTATTGGGCTTATCGCTATCGCTCAAATAGATAAAGAAGAAGAAGAGAGTAAGATTCATGACAGCTCTTATATTGTGATAGACGAATTAGTGGGCATGTGGTTGGCGATGGCGATTAGCGGGTTATCGTTAGCGGGCGTAATTTTGAGTTTTATCTTTTTTAGGATCTATGATATTACTAAACCCTCACTCATTGGCAAGATAGACAAAGAAGTTAAAGGGGGCTTAGGGGTTGTGGCTGATGACGCTTTAGCGGGTGTTTTAGCCGGATTGAGCGCGTTATTAGTCATCAATATTTTGGGATTTTTTAACATTAAACTTTAATTTTAAGAAAATTCAAAAGCCTTTTTTTAGGTAAATATAGATAGACTTCATTGCAATCGTTTTTAGGGAGTTTGATCGTGGAATTTTGCGTTTTATTTGGTGGGGCGAGTTTTGAGCATGAAATCAGCATTGTGAGCGCGATCGCGCTTAAAGAAGCGCTAAAGGATAGGATTAAATATTTTATTTTTTTAGATGAAAACCATCATTTTTATTTGATTGAAGAATCTAACATGCATTCAAAATACTTCGCTCAGATCAAAGAAAAAAAATTACCCCCCCTAATCCTTACGCGCAATGGCTTGCTTAAGAACTCGTTTTTAGGCGCTAAGATTATAGAATTGCCTCTAGTGATTAATCTTGTGCATGGGGGCGATGGCGAAGACGGGAAATTAGCGAGCTTGTTAGAATTTTATCGTATCGCTTTTATAGGCCCTAGGATTGAAGCGAGCGTGTTGAGTTATAACAAATATTTAACCAAGCTTTACGCCAAAGACTTAGGGATAAAGGCTTTAGATCATGTTCTTTTGAATGAAAAAAACCGCGCTAACGCTCTAAATTTGATTGGCTTTAATTTTCCTTTTATTGTCAAGCCCAATAATGCTGGGAGCTCTTTAGGGGTGAGCGTTGTGAAAGAAGAAAAAGAATTGATTTACGCTTTAGACGGCGCGTTTGAATATTCTAAAGAGGTCTTAATAGAGCCTTTCATTCAGGGAGTGAAAGAATACAATTTAGCCGGTTGCAAGATCAAAAAGGATTTCTGTTTTTCCTATATTGAAGAGCCTAACAAACAGGAATTTTTAGACTTCAAACAAAAATATTTGGATTTTTCACGCAATAAAGCCCCTAAAGCGAATCTTTCTAACGCCCTAGAAGAACAATTGAAAGAAAATTTTAAAAAACTCTATAACGATTTGTTTGATGGCGCGCTCATCCGTTGCGATTTTTTTGTCATAGAAAATGAAGTGTATCTTAATGAGATCAACCCCATTCCTGGCAGTTTGGCCAATTATTTGTTTGATGATTTTAAAACAACGCTAGAAAATTTAGCGCAATCATTACCCAAAACCCCTAAAATCCCAATCAAAAACTCTTATTTGTTGCAAATCCAAAAGAATAAGTAATGGCCAAACGCAGTATCGCTTATTTGGATAGCGTTTTTGACATTTCCTACACTTTTATAGACCACCATAGCCCTTTAAACGCCTTGTTTTTGCATGGTTGGGGGAGTTCTAAAGAAATCATGCAACAAGCGTTTCAAGGCTGTTTTTTAAATTACAACCATTTGTATGTGGATTTGCCCGGCTTCAATCAAAGCCCTAACGATGAAAAAGTTTTAGAGACTAAAGATTATGCTAATATCATCAATTCGTTCTTAAAAAGCGTGGATAAAAAAGCGCATGTCGTTTTTGGGCATAGCTTTGGAGGGAAAGTAGCGATCTTGTGTGAAAACGAACGCATTGTTTTATTGAGCAGCGCAGGGATCTTAGAGCCAAAGCCCTTAAAAGTGCGTTGTAAAATCCTTTTAGCTAAAATCGTTAAAAAATTAGGCTTGAATTTAGGGTTTTTGAGGAGTAAGGACGCTATGGGGCTTAATCAAGCGATGTATGAAACCTTTAAAAAAGTAGTTAGCGAAGACTTTAGCGATCATTTCAAACGATGCGAGAAAGAAGTTTTATTATTTTGGGGTAAAGATGATAAAGCAACCCCCTTAAGCTCTGCTCAAAAAATGCAAACCTTATTGAAAAGAAGCGCGTTATTCGTTTTAGAAGGGGATCATTTCTTTTTTTTAAACCAGGCAAAAGAGATTGAAAAACTAGTGGAGAATCATCATGCAAAGTCTTAGTTGGCTGAATTTAGCGTTTCGTTGGCTCTTTATAACCGGGCTTGGCTATTATATAATGACTTTATTGCAATGGTATCATTACAGCGTGTTTAGGATCTTAACCAAGCACCACAAGATGCGTTGGCATGGGATTTATTTTTTATTGCCTTTGGGGGTGTTTATCCTATCGTATGCTTTCACAATGCCGTTTGTTTTTGATTTCTTTTGCGGCGTTATTCAAATGCCCATGCTCATTGTTTGGGCCAAACGCAACGACAAACCTTTAGTTTTCACGCCAAGGGTGAAGCGCTTTTTTATCTTCTTATTGTTATTTTTAATCTTGCATGAAATCTTAAATACAGAATTAGTCCCTTTGAATGGGATTTCACTCGTGCTCGCTTATTTGTGTTTATTCATATTTGTTTTAAACGCTTCTTTAATCTTTGAAAAAGTCTTATCCAAGCAGTATTTGCAAACCGCTAAAGATAAAATCGCCTCTTTAAAGAATTTAAAAGTCATCGCCATTACCGGAAGCTTTGGGAAAACCAGCATTAAAAATTTCTTGCTTCAAATCTTACAAACCACATTCAACGCGCATGCAAGCCCCAAAAGCGTCAATACTCTTTTAGGGCTTGCGAATGATATTAACCAGAATTTAGATGATAGGAGTGATATTTATATCGCTGAAGCCGGAGCAAGGAATAAGGGCGATATTAAAGAAATCACTCGCCTCATTGAACCGCACCTTGCCGTGGTCGCAGAAGTGGGCGAACAGCATTTAGAATACTTTAAAACTTTAGAAAATATTTGCGAGACTAAAGCGGAATTATTGGATTCCAAACGCTTAGAAAAAGCCTTTTGTTACTCTGTAGAAAAAATCAAGCCCTATGCCCCTAAAGATAGCCCTTTAATAGACTATTCTAGCCTGGTTAAAAACATCCAATCCACTTTAAAAGGCACTTCTTTTGAAATGCTTATAGGTAGCGTTTGGGAAAGCTTTGAAACGAAGGTTTTAGGCAAATTCAACGCTTATAATATCGCTTCAGCCATTTTAATCGCTAAGCATTTAGGATTAGAAACAGAAAGGATCAAACGGCTTGTTTTAGAACTCAACCCCATTGCCCATCGTTTGCAACTTTTGGAAGTGAATCAAAAAATCATTATAGACGATAGCTTTAATGGGAATTTAAAGGGCATGTTAGAGGGCATTCGTTTAGCGAGTTTGTATGAAGGGCGTAAAGTCATTGTAACACCGGGATTAGTGGAAAGCAATACAGAAAGTAATGAAACTTTAGCGCAAAAAATAGACGAGGTTTTTGATGTCGCTATCATCACAGGGGAGTTGAATTCCAAAACGATTGCTTCACAATTGAAAACCCCCCAAAAAATCTTACTCAAGGATAAGGCGCAATTGGAAAATATCTTACAAGCCACCACGATTCAAGGCGATTTGATTTTATTCGCTAATGACGCCCCCAATTACATTTAGGAAATGAACATGCAACATTTATACGCTCCTTGGCGCGAAAGTTATTTGAAAGAGAAAGATAAGGGTTGTGTCTTTTGTGAAATTTCTCAAAACCCTACAAAAGATTCAGAAAACAGAGTGCTTTATAGAAATAGCGATCTCTTTGTTGTGATGAACGCCTACCCTTATAACCCAGGGCATTTGTTGATCATTCCCCATGTGCACAAGGCGAGCGTTGAACTTTTAGAGCTGAATACTTGGCTGAATATGAATGCATTAGCGCCTAAAGCGTTAAAAGCGTTGTATGCTTATGGCGCTCAAGGGATCAATTTAGGTTTGAATTTGCACAGAAACGCTGGAGCAGGAATCCCTGAGCATTTGCACATGCATTTAGTGCCTAGGTTTTTAGGCGATAGCAATTTTATAAGCGTTATCGCTCAAACTAGGGTGTGCGGGATTGATTTAAATGAAACCTATCTTACCTTAAAAAACTTATTAGAAAAGGAGCTTGGTTGAAAACAAACGCTTTTAGTTTGGGTGCGCTACAATTGATTTTAATTCATTTTAGGGAGTGTAAACGATGAAGGCGCGTGGGTTTAAGACAAAGATGCGTGGTTTTAAGATTTTTTCAGGGAGCGCTCACCCTGCATTTGGCAAAGAAGTGTCAAAGCATTTAGGCATTCCCTTATCCAAAGCGGTGATAGGCAAATTCAGCGATGGCGAAATCAATATCCAAATCAGCGAATCGGTGCGCGGTAAGGATATTTTTATTATCCAGCCCACTTGCGTGCCGGTTAATGACAATTTAATGGAATTGTTAGTCATGGTAGATGCTTTAAGGCGCAGTTCAGCCAATTCTATCACAGCGGTGTTGCCGTATTTTGGCTATGCCAGACAGGACAGAAAAGCGGCTCCAAGAGTGCCTATCACGGCTAAAATGGTCGCTAATTTGATGCAAGAAGTGGGGATTGAAAGGATCATTACGATGGATTTGCATGCCGGGCAAATCCAAGGCTTTTTTGATGTGCCGGTGGATAATTTATACGGATCTATCGTCTTTAGAGATTATATCCGCTCTAAAGCGTTAAAAAACCCTGTGATCGCTAGCCCTGATGTGGGTGGGGTTACAAGAGCCAGGTATTTTGCTAATCAAATGGGCTTAGATTTAATCATCGTGGATAAGCGCCGTGAAAAAGCTAATGAAAGCGAAGTGATGAATATTATCGGCTCAGCAAAGGAGCGCGATGTGATTTTAGTGGATGACATGATTGATACCGCAGGCACGATCTGTAAAGCCGCTTTAGCCTTAAAAGAACAAGGGGCAACTTCTGTCATGGCGTTAGGCACGCATGCGGTTTTGAGCGGGAATGCGATCAAGCGCATTAAAGAAAGCGCGTTAGATGAAGTGGTGGCAACTAACTCTATCCCTTTAGTTCAAAAATGCGATAAAATCACCACTTTAAGCGTAGCGCCCTTATTTGCGGAAGTGATCAGAAGGATTTATCATAACGAAAGCGTCCAATCGCTTTTCACTTAAAAAAGGGGGGAGTGGTGGATTCTGTAGGACTTGAACCTACGACCAATCGGTTATGAGCCGAGTGCTCTGACCAGCTGAGCTAAGAATCCAAAATTCCCAAAGGATGGTTTGCTATTGTATCCAAAAATATAGCGAAAAGCAAGCAGGTTTTCTAAGATCCCAAATAGGATCATAAAAGTGATAAAACTGCTCCCTCCATAGCTGAATAAGGGCAAGGGAATCCCCACCACAGGGGCTAACCCTAAAGTCATGGCGATATTCACGCTGGAATAAACAAAGATTAAAATAGAAATCCCAAGGGCTACAATCTTTAAAAACCAATCGCTGTTGCTCTCAAACATGTAAAAAAATAAATGCAAACTCAAGCCTATATAAATTGCAAAAAGCAACATAGCCCCTAAAAACCCAAAACGCTCCACGAAGTAAGCGAAGATAAAATCGCTCGTTGCGATAGGCAAGAATTTGAATTTGGTTTGCGTGCAGGCTTCTTTAGATTTGCCTAAAAACCCGCCCGATCCTATAGCGATAATGGATTGCATGACATGGTAACTAGGCTTTTCAGAAAGGAAGTCTGCGATGCGCTTTTTTTGGTAATCGTGCAAAAAGTGATAAGCGATAGGCGAAGCCACTAAAAGAGCGATAAAAAGAGGGAGCCACACCCTAGTCCTTAAACCCACGATCAATAAAATCCCAAAACCCATGATTAACACAATAAGAGCCGTGCCTAAATCAGGCTGTTTTAAAATCAAAGCCGCCGGTAAGCAAATGTAAAAACTAAGCTTTAAAAACATGCCCCAATCATAGCCCTTAAAAGGGGGTGGGTTTATTTTAATCAAATGCGCCAATAATAGAAGGATAGCGATTTTCACGGGTTCGCTAGGCTGTAAGGTGATAGAGGTAAAGGGAATGACTAGCCATCGCTGCGCCCCAAGCTTGCTCGATCCCATAAAATCCACTAACGCTAATAAAATAACGCATGCCCAATAAAACACAAAGAGCCACCGATCAAGCTTCCTAAAAGGGATAAAAAACACGATCCAAAAGAGAAGAAACCCTATCGCATAATAAACCCCTTGCTTTAAACTTAAAACCGCACTGCTCTCAAAAATCAATAAAAAAGAAACCACAAGCAAGGGGATGACAAACACAAAAGGCAAGAAATCAAAATGCATCCAGATTCTTTTGTCTAATGCCATGCGTTTTTCATAACCCCTAATCTTATGGTTTTAATTTTTTGATAGTATCCAAACTGAGATAACTCTCCTTAAAGAGAGATTTTATCGTATCCATTGCAGGCAATTCCACTTCGCCCGTCTCATCGTTAAAGCACTTTTCTAGCACTTTCAAATAAGCAAACCCAATGCCTTCTGTGATAGTCGCAGCGGTTGCGCCCCCTGCAACACTCCCCACAATACTCCCCGCAACAGGAATGAATTTAAGTAAGCCATTAACGAGCGTTCTCCCCACTTGCGCGACTGCGGTTACGCCTAACAATCCGATGATGAGCGATGCGGCTACAGAATCTTCGATTTTCACTCCAAAAGCGTCATTCATTTTATAGATCATTCCTGCTTGAATGGGTGCGATAGCGAGCGCATCGCTAAAAGGTATGGGAATAAGCCCAGCCGCTCCAGCCGCTCCTGATGCAAGGTGGATAATGGTTTTACCTTCATCTATCATAGCTTGTTTTCTTGCTTGGATATTAGCTTTTTGAATCAGCAAGAAATGGTTTTGTTTGTTTTTCTTAGCGTCTATCAAGCATTTTTTCGTTTCATCTACCAATTCTTTTAAACTTTCAACGGGGACTTCCATGCCTCTAAATGAAAACGCAACGGAATTGACTCTCACATAGGCTCTGACAAAACCTTTAAAGCCCCATTCTTCATCTATAACTCTTTGAGCTTCTTGAACAAACGCATCGCCGGCTTCGGCTTGGGTGTGGGTGAAGACCACGATCGTTGGGATATTCTATTCTTTAGCAAAACTCAATAAAGCTTTCCTCTCCCTTGAACCCTAGAATAACCCTCCTTAACGCACAGATACGCCACATCAATCGCCTCTTTTTCATCAAGCGTTTTAAAAGAATATTCCATTTCCTTTTTAATGCTTTCTATGGTATTTTGATAATCTTTAGCTTCAATGCCTTTAGTGTCCCATAAAATCAAGCCTTTTTCTTCATTAACATGCTTTTCAAGGTGCTGAGTGAGAGGTTTTCCTACGCCTGCTTTGGCGACTTCTTGACCAAATAAGCCGTTAATGAGCGAGCTTTTACCCACTCCAGTAGCTCCCATGAGCAAAATATTCATGATTGGTTTTTCTTTTTTGATGACTTCGTGCATTTTTTCCATATTCAATCCTCCTTCTTTCCCATCAAGCGTGAACGCATCGCCTAAAAACTTGTGCAAAATACCGCTCAACTTTTCATGGTTTTCGTTGTTTTCCATTATAAAACCCCTTTATAGAATGATTTAAGATATAAGGCGATTATAGCGTATTAAACTAACTAATGAATTACATGATTTTTTAAGGTTTTGAGTAAAATAATGGTTTTTAAAAAAGCAAAAAAGAGTTTGGATGCAAAAAGTTTTTATCGCCCTAACCGATCACAAACGCCTTGATGAATTTTTAGCCAAAGAATTGCAAATTTCTAAAAACCAAGTGTTGCATTTGATTAAAGAAGGGCTGGTGTTTTGTCAAAAAAAGGGGGTAAAAAAGGGAGGGTTAGCCTTAAAAAAAGGCGATGAAATCACGATTTTAACGCCCAAAATCACGCCTAAACCCTTAAAAAGAGGGCTTGATTTAGAAATAGGAGTCATTTTTGAAGATGAAGATTTATTAGTGTTGAATAAGCCCCCTAATTTAGTCATCCATAAAGCCCCAAGCGTGAAAGAGCCTACTTTAGTGGATTGGCTGGAATTGAAAAATTACGAGCTTTCTAATCTGGGATCTAAAGAGCGCTATGGGATTGTGCATCGTTTGGATAAGGACACAAGCGGAGGGATTGTCATCGCTAAAAACAATTTTACCCATGTTTATTTGAGCGAGCAGCTCAAAACTAAAATGATGGGGCGCTACTATATCGCCTTGCTTTCAACCCCCTTAAAAGAAGAAAAAATGAGCGTGGAATGCTATTTGACAAGAAACCCCAATAACCGCCTAAAAATGATAGCGCTCAAAGCGGCCAAAAAAGAAAAAAGCCGTTATTCCAAAAGCGAATTTACCAGCTTGCTGACTTCTCAAAATAATCTTAATTTGATAGGGGCTAAATTGTTCACCGGGCGCACGCACCAGATCAGAGCGCATTTGGAATATTTGAACAGACACATCATAGGCGATAATCTTTACGGGCTTAATCAAGCGCTTCCTAAAGAAGAAATAAGAATCATGCTGCATGCCTATTTGATAGAGTTCAAACACCCTAGAAGCGAGCAAAAACTGCGCTTTAAAGTTCCCCTATTAAAGGATATGTTAGAATACTTTAGAAAAGTTTTTGACAAGGAGAATTTAGATGAGGTCTTGGATGAAGAAAAAATACTTCACGCTTTTATTGCAAAGTAGTGTGGTATTAGCGGTTTTTATAGGGTGTTCTTCTACCAGGAATCATACTTTTTCAGCCCTTAGTAATCAAGAAAATACAGACACTAATCTTCCGGTAGTCCATTCTGTTAAAACGATTAACGATGTGAGTTCAGTGGGTTTTGAATGGCCTAAAATCGCTGATACTTATGATATTGATGGGTTTATTTTGTATCGTTTGAAAAAAGACTCCAAGCTTAAAAAAATCGCCACGATTAAAAACCCTTATGCGACCCATTATTATGATGAGGGGCTAGAAACAGAGAGTTCTTACACTTACCAACTCGCTACTTACAAGGGCGATAAAATCTCTAAACTTTCAGAGCCCATTTTAGTGAAAACCTCTTTTATCAATCCCGTAGAAAGCGTGTTTGCAAGCCTTGAATACCCTAAAAGCGTGAAAGTCTTTTGGAGCCCCCACCCTAACCCTAGCGTTTCTAAATACATCATCCAAAGGCAGAATAAAGACGGCAAATTTGTTAGCGTAGGGGCTGTTAGGAACCGCTTGTTTGTAGAGTTTTTTGATAAAGATTTAGAAGATGGGAAAAAATACCGCTACCAAGTCATCGCCGAAAATTTCATGGGGGATAAATCCAGGCCTAGCATCATAGTAGAAGGGAAAACCAAAGATTTACCCAAAGAAATCGCTAATGTTAGAGTGAGCCAAAATCTCACCCGACACATTGAATTGAGTTGGGATAAATCCCCCGAAGAAGATGTGATAGCTTATCGCATTTACGCTTCCAATAACCGCAACGATAAATACAAATTCATCGCTCAAACCACCAACACTTCCTATGTGGATAAAATAGAAAAAGACAACCTCACTCGTTATTATAAAGTCGTCGCCCTTGATAAAACGCATCTTGAAGGGGCATTACCCAAAGATCCTGCAATGGGTGAGACCGCTGATAGGCCCGAAGCCCCTATCATCACTAAAGGGACTATTCAAGACTCTTCAGCCCTCATTCAATGGGAAAATAACCCAAGCGCTAAAATAGCCACTTATGCGGTGTATCGCTTTGAAGCCAACTCTAAAACCCCTTTACGCTTTGGGAATATCACCAAAAACCAATTCGTGGATAAAGACATGAAAGTGGGCGTGTCTTATCGCTACCAAGTGGTGAGCGTGGATAAAGATGGTTTAGAGTCGCACCCAAGCAAAGAAGTGCGTTTGTTTTTAGAGCGCTAAAAGGGTTTTAATGCCCCATTTTTTAGCCAAGCTGGATTTTAAACCCTTAGAATACCCCTTAATTGAAGGGGATTTTTGTTTTCATAGGGAATTTTTAAGCTTAAAACACCCCACTAAAAGCTATGTGTATGCGAGTTTTAAGGATCGCATTTTTTTATTGCAAAAAATCAGGCGAGCGAATGATTTTTTGATCAAAAGCGAAAAAGCAACGCCCTTAAAAAGGGAGGTTTTAAAACAAGCTTTAAGGATTTATTCGCAATCTTTTGAAATCATTTCGCATAATTTGCAAGAAAATTCTAAACATGCGAGCGGAAAAAAAACCCTTGATTTAGAAACTTTTGAAGACTTTATTCAAAAAAATCAAGCCCCTATTTTAGTAGAAATTGGTTTTGGGAGTGGGAGGCATTTGATAGAATTAGCCAAAAACAACCCCACTAAAACATGTTTAGGGATAGAGATTCACACCCCATCTATCGCGCAAGCGTTAAAGCAAATTGAGCTGTTGGATTTGAAAAATCTGCATATCTTACAAGGCGATGGCCGTTTGGTTTTAGAGAGCATGCCACACCACAAGTGCGAGAAAATTTTTGTGCATTTCCCTGTGCCATGGAATGAGAAAAAACACCGCCGAGTGTTAAGCGAAAAATTTTTAAACGAAGCTTTAAGGGTTTTAAAGCCTAAAGGGTTTTTGGAATTACGAACCGATGATAGCCTTTATTTTGAAGACAGCTTAAAATTAGCCCTAAAAAACTTTAAATGCGAGATAGAAATCAAAAAAAACGCTCAAATACCGGTTATCAGCAAGTATGAAGCGCGTTGGAATAAACTCAAAAAAGATATTTATGATTTAAGAATTTATTCTTTAGAATTGAATGAAACCCCTTTTTATCATCATGCATTTGATTTTTCTTTTGATACAATAACAATTAGTAAAAAGAGCGTTGGAACGATTTTAAAAACCCCAAAAATCATCCAAGAGGGGTATTTTGTGCATGTTTGTAATATTTATGAGAATAAGGGGGATTTTTTAGTGGAATTGAGTATGGGGGATTTTGATTGGCCTGTGCGTTTGTTTGTTTTATTGACAGAAAATCAGATTTTTTATCTCAATAAAAGCCCCTTAAAAACCTTAAACAACCACAAAGCGCATCTTTTGCTCCAAAATATCCTAAGCCAAAAGGGAATTGGATGAGTGTGATCATCGCAGCGAACAATCTGTGCTTGCAATACCAGCAAAACGAACCGGTCATTAAGCATGCTAATTTACGCATCAAACGCAAGGATTTTGTGTTCATTTCAGGGCCTAGCGGGAGCGGTAAAAGCACGCTTTTGCGTTCGTTCTATGGGGATTTAAAACTTTTTAGCGGCAAATTAGAAGTTTGCAATATCAACATGAATAACGCCTCAAAATCAACGATTTTAGATTTGCGTAAAAATATCGGCGTGGTTTTCCAAGATTATAAATTGATCCAAGATTACACGATTGAGCAAAACATCAAACTACCCATGGTGATTTGCGGCGTTAAAAAAGAAGAATGCCGCTTGCAGCTAGAAAAACTTTTAGGGCATATTGATTTACGCCATAAGGCTAACCGCTACCCCAAAGAGCTCAGCGGAGGCGAACAACAGCGAGTGGCTATGGCTAGAGCTATAGCGAACTGCCCTGAACTCATTTTAGCCGATGAGCCTACCGGGAATTTAGACGATTATTCTAGCGATAAAATCTGGAGCTTGTTAAGGGGCATGAACACGCAATTAAACGCTACGATCGTGGTGGTTACGCACAAATTCCCTAAAAATTTTAGCGCTTATCACCGAAAATTTTATATAGAAGATGGGGAAGTTTATGAATACTCTTAAAAAGCATTTAGCCTTTATCATTCCCCTAGTAGCGTTATTGTTTAGTTTGGAGTGCGTGTTATTTATCAATCAAGCGATAGAGCAAAAAGAAAAAAAATTGATTGAAGATTATTCGGTCGTGTTGGCCAGCACGCAAAAATTAGGCTTGGAATTGTTGCGTCAAAATTTTAGCGAAATCGTAGCGTTAAAAGAAATTGATCCTAATTACTCTTTAGAGCCTCTTCAAAAAACTTTAGGCATGGACGGGCTTAAGGAATTGAGAAAAAATTTACCCTTTTTTTATTCTTTACAACTTTCCACATTCCCCACTCAAGAGCGTTTAGAAAACATTAAAGAAAAATTGCTCAAAATCCCTGGCGTTCAAAAAGTTGAAGTTTTTGCCAAAACTTACATGCAAGTGTATGATCTTTTGAGTTTTATTAAAGCAGCGGTCTATATCTTTGCGTTAGTGGTCTTTGTCTTATCGGTTTTATTGATGTTTAAACAAGTCCGCATCTGGATCTATCAATACCATGAGAGGTTGGAGATTATGGATTTATTAGGGGCTTCGGTGTCTTTTAAAAACGGGTTTTTGTATAAAATAGCTTTAATGGATTCTATAATCGCTAGTTTTTTAGCCCCCATGTTCATGCTCTATATCACTTCGCAAAAAGGTTTTGAAAAAACGATGGATACTTTGGGTATTATAGGAGGCGCGTTTGCTTTAAACCATTTTTTATGGGGACTGCTTTTTAGCCTTGTGGTCTCATTTGTTTCTGTTTTACTTGTAGCTTGGAGGACTAGACATGTATAAATTAGGGGTGTTTTTGTTAGCCACCTTACTATCAGCTAACACGCAAAAAGTGAGCGATATTGCTAAAGACATTCAACATAAAGAAACCCTTTTGAAAAAAACCCATGAAGAAAAAAACCAATTGAACAGCCGTTTGAGTTCTTTAGGCGAAGCGATCCGCTCTAAAGAGCTTCAAAAAGCTGAGATGGAGCGCCAAATGATCGCTTTAAAAAAGAGTCTTGAAAAAAATCGTAACGAAAGTTTGGCACAAGAAAAAGTCCTAACTAACTACCGCAAGTCTTTAGATCGTTTGCAAAAACAGCGATCGTTTTTACAAAAGAGGGTGTTTGATGCGCTTTTACAGGATTTCCTTTTTTCACAAGCCCTAAAGGGACAGAATTTAGCCTCTTCTAATGATGTTATCTTACAAGTAGCGTTTGAAAACTTGCACCAAAGCACTCTGTCTAAAATGTCGCAACTAAGCCAAGAAGAAAAGGATCTCAACGCGCAAGCTTTAAAAGTCAAAAGCAGCATTCAAAAAATCTCATCTGTCATAGATGAGCAAAAAACTCGTGAAGTAACCTTAAAATCCTTGAAAACCGAACAAGATAAGCTCATTTTGAGCATGCAAAAAGATTATGCGATCTATAACCAACGCCTAACCCTTTTAGAAAAAGAGCGCCAGAATTTAAACGCTCTTTTAAAACGCTTGAATATCATCAAACAAAACAGAGAAAATGAAGAAAAAGTCAGTTTGAAAAGATCTTCTCAAGCCTTAGAAGTCAAACAAGTAGCGAGCTCTTATCAAAATATCAACACCACGAGCTATAACGGGCCAAAAACGATCGCTCCCTTGAACGATTATGAAGTGGTGCAAAAATTTGGCCCCTATATTGATCCGGTTTATAATTTAAAAATTTTTAGCGAGTCTATTACGCTAGTGTCAAAAACCCCAAACGCTTTGGTGCGTAATGTTTTAGATGGGAAAATCGTGTTCGCTAAAGAAATCAACATGCTTAAAAAAGTCGTTATCATTGAGCATAAAAACGGCATCCGCACGATTTATTCTCAACTGGATAAAATCGCTCCCACCATTAAAAGCGGCATGCGGATCCAAAAAGGCTATGTTTTAGGGCGCATTGATCAACGCTTGGGCTTTGAAGTTACCATGAAAGAAAAACACATCAACCCCCTAGAACTCATCGCGCGCAATTAAGATTTAACAAATCATTTTTATTGCCGATATTGGCTAAAGAGTTCATGCAAACAAACAAATCATTATACTTGTAGGCATGGAAAAATTTGGAGGTTTTTATGGTCAATGAAGTTCAAGGGATTGGGATTCCCACATCTCACACAAGCGTTCAAACAACCCCCACAAAAGAGATCAGTCGCACAAATACTATAAACACTATTGATGAATCTAAAACAACGATAGACCCTGAGCAATACAAACCCAAATTGGAATTATTGAGCGAGCGTCTGAATGAAGAAATGAAGCGCATCGGCACGGATATTAATTTTAGTTATAACGATACGATCAAAGGGTTAGTGGTTTCAGTCAAAGACGCTAATGGGGATAAGGTGATAAGAGAAATACCCTCTAAAGAAGCCGTGGAGCTTATGCAAAGAATGCGCGATGTGATAGGCATTATCTTTGATGAAAAAGGCTAAAAATTAGAGGTAAAACATGGCAATAGGTTCATTAAGCTCATTAGGGCTTGGCAGTAAGGTTTTGAATTACGATGTGATTGACAAGCTTAAGGACGCCGATGAAAAAGCGTTAATCGCCCCCTTAGACAAGAAAATGGAGCAAAATGTTGAAAAACAAAAAGCCCTAGTAGAAATTAAAACGCTCCTTTCATCTCTAAAAGGCCCGGTTAAAACGCTTTCGGATTATTCCACTTATATCAGCAGGAAAAGCAATGTTACAGGCGATGCGTTGAGTGCGAGCGTGGGGGCTGGCGTGCCTATTCAAGATATTAAAGTGGATGTGCAAAATTTAGCGCAAGGCGATATTAACGAATTGGGGGCGAAATTTTCTTCAAGAGATGATATTTTTAGCCAAGTGGATACCACACTCAAATTTTACACGCAAAACAAGGACTACGCCGTTAACATTAAAGCAGGAATGACTTTAGGCGATGTGGCTCAAAGCATCACGGACGCTACCAACGGCGAAGTGATGGGCATTGTGATGAAAACAGGAGGGAATGACCCCTACCAATTAATGGTGAATACCAAAAACACCGGCGAAGACAACCGCATCTATTTTGGCTCACACCTCCAATCCACGCTCACTAACAAAAACGCCCTTTCTTTGGGGGTTGATGGGAGCGGAAAAAGTGAAGTGAGTTTGAATTTAAAGGGGGCTGATGGGAGTATGCATGAAGTCCCCATCATGCTAGAACTCCCTGAAAGCGCTTCTATCAAACAAAAAAACACCGCAATCCAAAAAGCGATAGAGCAGGCTTTAGAAAATGACCCTAATTTTAAAGATTTGATCGCTAATGGGGATATTTCTATAGACACTCTTCATGGGGGGGAGTCTTTAATCATTAATGACAGGCGTGGGGGAAACATTGAAATTAAAGGGAGTAAGGCTAAAGAGCTTGGGTTTTTGCAAACCACCACCCAAGAAAGCGATTTATTGAAAAGCTCTCGCACCATAAAAGAGGGTAAATTAGAAGGGGTGGTTAGCTTGAATGGCCAAAAACTGGATTTGAGCGCTTTAACCAAAGAAAGCAACACCAGCGAAGAAAACACAGACGCTATCATTCAAGCGATCAATTCCAAAGAAGGCTTGAATGCGTTTAAGAACGCCGAAGGCAAGCTTGTGATCAATTCTAAAACCGGGATGCTAACGATTAAGGGCGAGGACGCTTTAGGCAAGGCCAGTTTGAAGGATTTGGGTTTAAGTGCTGGCATGGTGCAATCTTATGAAGCTTCGCAAGGCACGCTTTTTATGTCTAAAAATTTGCAAAAAGCGAGCGATTCAGCATTCACTTATAACGGGGTGAGCATCACACGCCCCACTAATGAGGTCAATGATGTGATCAGTGGGGTTAATATCACTTTAGAGCAAACCACAGAGCCTAATAAGCCTGCCATTATCAGCGTGAGCAGGGACAATCAAGCCATTATAGACAGCCTTACTGAATTTGTCAAAGCCTATAATGAGCTTATCCCTAAACTGGACGAAGACACTCGTTATGACGCTGACACTAAAATCGCTGGGATTTTTAACGGCGTGAGCGATATTCGCGCGATTCGATCTTCTCTTAATAATGTGTTTTCTTATAGCGTGCATACGGATAATGGGGTAGAAAGCTTGATGAAATACGGGCTTAGTTTGGACGATAAGGGCGTGATGAGTTTAGATGAGGCTAAATTGAGTAGCGCGCTAAATTCTAATCCTAAAGCGACTCAAGATTTTTTCTATGGGAGCGATAGCAAGGATATGGGGGGCAGAGAGATCCACCAAGAGGGCATTTTTTCTAAATTCAATCAAGTCATCGCCAATCTCATAGATGGAGGGAACGCTAAATTAAAGATTTATGAAGATTCCCTAGACAGAGACGCTAAAAGCCTGACCAAAGACAAAGAAAACGCTCAAGAGCTTTTAAAAACCCGCTACAACATCATGGCGGAACGCTTTGCGGCTTATGATAGCCAAATTTCTAAAGCCAATCAAAAATTCAATTCCGTGCAAATGATGATCGATCAAGCGGCGGCCAAAAAGAATTAAAAAGAATTAAAAAAAGAGTTATCAATTTTAAAGGATAAAGGAACATTATGCAATACGCTAACGCTTATCAAGCCTACCAGCATAACCGAGTGAGTGTGGAATCCCCGGCAAAACTCATTGAAATGCTTTATGAAGGGATTTTAAGATTTTCTTCGCAAGCCAAACGCTGTATTGAAAATGAAGACATTGAAAAAAAGATTTATTATATTAACAGGGTTACGGATATTTTCACGGAATTGTTGAATATTTTAGATTATGAAAAAGGGGGGGAAGTGGCAGTGTATCTTACAGGCTTATACACCCATCAAATCAAAGTTTTAACGCAAGCCAATGTGGAAAATGATGCGAGCAAGATTGATTTGGTGTTGAATGTGGCTAGGGGGTTACTAGAAGCATGGAGGGAAATCCATTCAGATGAACTCGCCTGACATGTTATTAGATTCCTTTAAAATCGCTCTCATTAAAAAAGATTCTAGACTTGCCTTTTCGTTGATAGAGCACCTTTCTTTAGAGCAAATAAAAAGCTTAGATTTAGACACGCTTTTAAGCCTTAAGGAAATGATAGCCCAAAGCATTGAATTATTGGAAAAAGAAAAAGAAGAACTGCAATCACAAATGCATAAGGCTAAAAAGATTCAAAAATTTTTGTTTTAGATTTTTTAAACTACGATACAATAAAAGCACTATTTTTATTGAAGGCTAAAGATTGTCTGAACCCATAGATAGATTCACGCGCATAAGGTGGTTGTTTAAAAACGATTTTGAAAAAATCCGCCGACAAAGGGTTTTAATCTGTGGCGTGGGGGGCGTTGGGGGCTTTGCACTAGACGCTTTGTATCGTGTGGGGATAGGGCAAATCACTATCATTGATAAAGATGTGTTTGATGTTACCAATCAAAACCGCCAGATTGGATCAGAAAGGATAGGAGAATCTAAAGTGTTGGTGTTGCAAGATCTCTATAAGGGCATTCAAGCTTTGAATTTGCATATAGATGAAGCGTTTTTAAATTCGTTTAATTTTAGAGATTATGATTACATTTTAGATTGCATGGACGATTTGCCTATTAAAACGAGCTTAGCGATCAAATGTCAAAATTTCGCTTACGGGAAATTTATCAGCTCTATGGGGAGCGCGAAACGCTTGAACCCTAAACACATCCAAGTGGGGAGCGTGTGGGAAAGCTATGGCGATAAATTCGGGCGTAAATTTAGGGATTTTTTAAAAAAACGCCGCTTTAAAGGGGATTTTAAAGTGGTTTTTAGCCCTGAAGTCCCGCATTGCATAGAGCTTGGGAGTTTTAATGCGGTTACGGCGAGTTTTGGTTTGCAAATAGCGAGTGAAGTCGTGCAAGACATTATCAAATAAGGTATTATCAGCAATGAAAGGAAGCAAAATGAAAGATTACGAAGACGAATTGGAAGATTTTGAAGAAGAAGAATTAGAGGGCTTTGAAGAAGAAGATGAAGAGTATGGGGATTATAAGAATGTCTATGATGATGACGATTATGAAGACTATAGCTCTGATTATGAAGAAGAGTGAAAAATGATTTGTGCAAGCGTCCTCCAGCATGCTTATTGCGGCTCTAGAAAAAAAACCATAGAGCATACAGCAAACTTGCTTGAACAAGCGCTAAAAAAACACCCTAAAACCAATTTAGTGGTGTTGCAAGAATTAAACCCTTATAGTTATTTTTGCCAGAGCGAAAACCCTAAATTTTTTGATTTGGGCGAATATTTTGAAGAGGATAAGGCTTTTTTTAGCGCTTTAGCCCAAAAATTTCAAGTGGTGCTGATCGCTTCTTTATTTGAAAAGCGCACTAAAGGGTTGTATCACAATAGCGCTGTTGTGTTTGAAAAAGACGGATTAATCGCTGGAGTGTATCGCAAAATGCACATTCCTGATGACCCGGGGTTTTATGAAAAATTTTATTTCACGCCGGGGGATTTGGGCTTTGAGCCTATTGTTACAAGCGTGGGCAAATTAGGGCTTATGGTGTGCTGGGATCAGTGGTATCCTGAGGCAGCAAGGATTATGGCTTTAAAAGGGGCAGAAATTTTAATCTATCCTAGCGCGATAGGGTTTTTAGAAGAAGACTCTAATGAAGAAAAAAAACGCCAGCAAAATGCATGGGAGACTATCCAAAGAGGGCATGCGATCGCTAATGGCTTGCCTTTGATTGCGACTAACAGAGTGGGCGTAGAGTTAGATCCTAGCGGCACGATTAAGGGAGGCATCACTTTTTTTGGCTCTAGTTTTGTGGTGGGGGCTTTGGGCGAATTTTTAGCTAAAGCGAGCGATAAAGAAGAGATTTTGTATGCAGAAATTGATTTAGAACGCACCGAAGAAGTGCGCCGAATGTGGCCGTTTTTGAGAGACAGGCGTATTGATTTTTATAACGATTTGTTGAAACGCTATATTTAATCAGTCAATCAATTTAAAATTTAAGGTTAGAAAGGATTAAACATGGTAGGTGTGGTTTTTTGCGCTAAACAAGCGCAAAAATTCTATCATTTTTGCGCGGTATTTTCATTTTAACAAGGAGCAAAAATGCTAGAAAATAGCTCTATATGGAGCAATCCTGCCTTTGTGGCTATCATTTGCATGTGCGTTCTTAGCCTTTTAAGGCTCAATGTCATGCTTTCTATGATAAGTGCGACTCTCATAGCAGGACTTATGGGAGGGCTTGGGATCACGGAGAGTTTTAATGCAATGATAGATGGCATGAAAGGCAATTTAAACATCGCTTTAAGCTACATCCTTTTAGGGGCTTTAGCGGTAGCGATCGCTAAAAGCAATCTCATTAAAGTCGCTTTGAGTAAATTAATAGGCTTAATGAACTACAAGCGATCCACTTTTTGCTTTTTGATCGCTTTCATCGCATGTTTTTCGCAAAATTTAGTGCCGGTGCATATCGCTTTTATCCCTATTTTAATCCCCCCTCTTTTGCATTTAATGAACCGGCTAGAATTGGATAGAAGAGCGGTCGCTTGCGCTTTAACCTTTGGTTTGCAAGCCCCCTACTTGGTGCTTCCTGTAGGGTTTGGCTTGATTTTTCAAACCACCATTTTAGAGCAATTAAAAGCTAATGGCGTTAGCGCTACCCTAGCGCAAATCACAGGAGTGATGTGGATAGCGGGGTTAGCGATGGCTGTTGGGCTATTTGTCGCTGTATTAACGCTATACAAAAAACCCAGACACTACAAAGAAAAATCTTTTAACATAGAAAATTACGACTCGCTTAAATTAAACTACCATGACTACTTGACTTTTATAGGGATTATCGTGGCGTTTGTGATCCAATTAGCCACCGATTCGATGCCTTTAGCCGCCTTTTTAGCGTTAGCGATCATCTTATTAGGCCGTGGCATTAAGTTTAAAGAAACAGACTCGCTTATGGATGATAGCGTGAAAATGATGGCGTTTATCGCTTTTGTAATGTTAGTGGCTAGCGGGTTTGGAGAAGTGTTGCAAAAAGTGCATGCGATAGAGGGCTTAGTGAATTCGATCACAAGCGTCGTCCAAGGGAAGCTTTTAGGGGCTTTTTTAATGCTTGTTGTAGGGCTTTTTATCACTATGGGGATAGGGACTTCTTTTGGCACTATTCCTATCATCGCTGTGTTTTATGTCCCTTTATGCGCGAAATTAGGTTTTAGCATAGAATCTACGATTTTACTCATCGGCATAGCCGCAGCTTTAGGCGATGCAGGCTCACCGGCTAGCGATAGCACCATGGGGCCCACTTGCGGGCTTAACGCAGACAACCAACACAATCATATCTATGACACATGCGTGCCGACTTTTTTAGTCTATAACCTCCCTTTGATTGTTTTTGGAGTGGTTGGAGCGTTACTATTAGGCTAATCTATCAAGTTAAGAAAATCTTTTCTTTAGCCTTACCCTCTGGGATTAATGCTTTTTTAGATGTGCTAGTGGTCGCGCTCTCGGTTTTTTTTGTGGGCAAGATTTCTCACCATCACATTGTGGCTTTAGGGGTGGGCTTGCAATTTTTGATGCTTTTTTATGGCATCAATACGATTTTATACACCGGCACTAACGCCATTCTTTCTAGGCTTGTGGGGGCTAGGGATTTTACTCAAATCAATCACGCTTTTTCAAGTATTTTTATAGGGGCGTTTGTGATCTGTTTGGGCGTGCTGTTTGTTTCTTATTTTTTGATTGAGCCTTTTTTAAATTGGATGCGATTGCAAGATCCTTCGCGCCAATTGACGCAAGATTATTTAGAAGTCTTAGTCATCGCGCTACCGAGTATTTTTTTAAAAAATGTTTTAGTTTCAGCGCTCGCTAGCTTTTCAGACACCCTAACCCCCTTTATTGTCAAAATCATCATGGTCATCGCATGCATTTTCTTGAATCAAGCCTTGATTTTTGGGGATTTTGGTTTTAAAGAAATGGGGATTGTAGGCTCTGCTTTAGCGAATGTGATTGTTTCTTATTTGGAATTACTCGCGCTTGGCGTTTGGATACAAATCAAAAAAATCCCTTTAAAATTCAAAATAACCTTTAATTTTTCTTTTTTAAAAACCATGTTTAGAGTGGGTTGGCCGGCCGGGTTTGAGCGCTTATTGAGCTTATTTTCTTTAATCCTCTTATCCAAATTTGTAGCGAGCTATGGGGATAAAGTGTTAGCGGGCATGCAAATAGGCATTAGGGTTGAAACCTTTTCGTTCATGCCCGGATTTGGGTTTATGATCGCAGCGATGGTTTTAACAGGGCAAAATTTGGGGGCGAACAAGCCAAAAATCGCCACAGAATACGCGCATTTGATTTTAAAAATTTCTATGGGTTTAATGGGGGTTTTAGGGATTGTTTTAGTTTTATTCGCTAAAGAATTTGCGAACCTTTTTTCTCAAGATGAAGAAGTCTTGGAAGTGGCGCGATCTTATTTGATCGCTGTGGGTCTTTCTCAAGCCCCCTTAATTGGGTATTTTGTGCTGGATGGAGTTTTTAGAGGGGCTGGCATTTCTAAAGTCTCACTGTATATTAACACCCTAAGCTTATGGGGGTTAAGGATCATGCCCATTTACTTGCTTTTAATTTATCATTTTAAGGTGGAATTTATTTTTGTAGTGATCGCATCAGAAACTTTTTTGCGCTCATTCATCTATTACAAAGTTTTTTCTAAAGGCATTTGGAAAAGGTGCGGGAAAAAGGCTTGATTATTGCTTGAGCGTAGCGGTCGTTTTAAAACGGCTTTCTCGCACCACTTGCACGCCCACTTCGCCCACATACTGAGCGCTCTCTTCTATCTTTTTAGCGATCTTTCTGGCAATAATAGGCACTTGATTGTCCCTGACTTGGTTGGATTTGACAACCACTCTTAATTCTCGCCCGCTCTCCATCGCATACGCCTTTTCCACCCCATCAAATTCTAGCGCGATCTCTTCTAAAGCTTGCATGCGTTTAGCGTATTCTTCATCGCTCTTTCTTCTAGCCCCAGGACGCCCTGCTGAAAGCGCATCAGCCGCGCACACGCTCGCGCACTCTACGCTCATGATCTCTTCATGCCCATGGTGGGCATAAATCGCATTAATCACAACCGGATCTTCTTTATGGCGCTTGCACACCTCAACCCCTAAATTCACATGATCTCTCCCAAGCTCTTGGGTGAGCGCTTTACCAATATCGTGCAAAATACCGGCTCTTCTGGCGAGTTTTTTATCCCCCCCAAGCTGTTCTGCAATCAAGCCGGCTAAAAGAGCGACTTCTTTAGAATGCTGTAAGGCGTTTTGCCCAAAACTAGAACGATAACGCATTTTGCCTATTAAAATTTTAAGCTCATCTTCCATAGCCCCAAGCTCTAATTCTAGCACCACGCTCTCCCCTTCAGAAAGCAATTCTTTTTCCATGTTGCGCACGACTCTATGATAAACTTCTTCAATCCTGTTAGGCTGGATACGGCCGTCTTCTATTAAAATTTTAAGCGTTTCGCTCGCTACTTCACGCCGATAAAGATTGAAACTGGACAAATACAATTCGCTGCTACCTTCGCTAAATTCTATATCCACCCCACTGACTTTTTTAAACGCTTCAATATTTTTCCCGTCTTTGCCTATCACACGACCGATATAATCTGAGCAAGGCAAAGCAATGCGAGTTGTTAAATTCTCTGCCGCATAATTACCCGCAAAACGGGCTGTCGCTTCCGCTAAAATGGCATACGATTTTTTCTTGCCCTCTTCTTTGGCTTCTTTTTCATAACGCTTGATTAACGCGCTTTTTTGCGCTTCTAATTCTTCTTCTAATTGCTCTAAAACCATGCTTTTAATTTCATCTTTGGTATAAGCCATGTAATTGAGCATCGCATCTAGTGCTTTGGCTTGAGCTTCTTTGCAAACAGCGCGCTGTTTTTTAAAATTTTCCCTCTCTTGCTCTAAAATTTGGCGTTCTTTTTCAAGCTCTTGTTTTTCCTTTTCCAAATAGCGTTTTTCATCTCTTACAAATTCTTTGTGTTGCGCTTCTAGATGCTTCAAATGCACTTCTTTTTTTTCAAAATGGGTTTGGAGTTGCAAATTTTTATTTTCGTATTGCTGTTGCAATTTGCATTCTTGGCTTTTCATGCGCATCTCTTCAGCTTCCACAAAAGATTTCGCTTGAAACTCCATTAATTTGGCTTTAGCTGAAGCGCCTTTTAAAATGGTTTGCCCTCTAGCATAATAGATCTTTTTCATCACATAATACATGATTAGAGCGGTAATCAAACACGCTACTAAGACTTCTAATGAAATGTAAATTAACCCGCTGCTCATAATGTTTCCTTTTATTATTCTTCATAACGATACGAGCATTCATATAAAGATCCGCTTCAATGTCATAAGCGTCTGTAAGAACACCATTAGCTAGAGCTAATTCCCTACTCACAAACACGATTAAGGGGCGTTTTAGCCGCCTTTTGAATAATTGGGGCAAACTCCTATCATACATGCCTAGCCCAAAACCCACGCGCCTAAAGCTTGTATCCATCCCTAAAATCGGCACGACAATACAATCCAATTCCCGCTTATAATAACGCGACAAGCTCGGCTCATCAAACCACCCCAAACGCCTTAAGGGCAACCTAAAGGGCGCGATAGTGAAACCCTCTTTAGAAAAATTAGCGCCTTTTTTGATGCTTTTAGGCAACCACACGCGCTTATTTTTTTGTCTTAACTTCAAAATCAAAGACCTAATGTCAAGCTCATGCCCTAATGGGCTATACAATAAAATATTTTGATAATCTTTGAGTTTCCAAAATAAAAGCTTGCAAGCCAGTTTATCCCTGACTGCTTTATCTTTGGTTGGTTTAGCCCTTTTCAAGCGTTCTTTACAAAAATCTCTAAAAATCGTTTTAATGGTTATAATCCTTAAATTTTAGACTTACATTATAGTATAATTTTAGGTTATTAGTTACCATTTTATTATTCTTAAGGATGTGTTTATAATGAGAATTAAGGCTTATTTTTTGCGTTTTATCGCGCTGGTTTTGATCGTTTTGTTAGGTTTTAGCGCTTGTAAAAATTCTCAAAAATCTCAAGATTCTCAAAACAATACCACCCAACAAGATAGCCCTAAAACCTACACCGCTATGGATTTGAATAACCAAGAATACACCATCACAGGCGATTTAGATTCTCTAAATATCAGCCCGGATTCTAACACCCCTACCCTATTAGTTTTAAGCGCTTTAGATAATTTTTTAAAAGATTACGCCCCTAGCTTTAACATCTTAAAAAAAACTTTTAAAGATCGTTTGAGAGTGCTTATTTTACTCAATAAACCCTATTCAAGCGATGAAATCAAAGACTTTAATACGCATTTTCAAGCTGATTTTATGATTTTAAGCCCTAAAGATACCGCTCTTTTTGATCATTTAAAGCATGACTCTTTAAACCATTCTTTTAACATGCTCTTATATTACAAACACGAATTGATTAAAATGTATCAGGGGATCGTGCCAATAGAAATGCTCCAATTTGATATTTCCAATTTAAAGGATTAAAAAACCATGTTTAATTTTTTCAAAAAAATTGTCAATAAAATTAAGGGTGAAGAGACTAAAGAAAAAAAGCGTCAAAGCGTTCCTAAAGAGGAATTAGAAGAAATTTTGATTGGCTTTGACATTCAATACGATTTGATAGAGAGTTTGTTAAATCATTTAGGCGATTTAATCACGCCCAAGCAATTAGAAGTCGCTTTGTTGCGTTTCGTGCGTGGGGAAAGCTATTATGATAAAACACGCCTAAAAACCATCACCACAAAACCCTTAGTGCATCTCATCGTGGGGGTTAATGGGGCGGGTAAAACCACAACGATCGCCAAACTCGCCAAGCTCTCTTTAAAACAGCATAAAAAAGCGCTTTTAGGGGCAGGCGATACCTTTAGAGCGGCCGCAGTCAAACAGCTCCAATTATGGGGCGAAAAGCTTAACATTCAAGTCATTAGCGCTAAAGAAGGGAGCGATCCAAGCTCTCTAGCTTATAACACCATAGAAAGCGCGATCGCTAAAAATATAGATGAAGTTTTTATAGACACCGCCGGGAGGTTACACAACCAGACCAACCTTAAAAACGAGCTTTCTAAAATCGCGCGCACCTGCTCTAAAGTCTTAAAAGACGCCCCCTTTTATAAATTCCTTATTTTAGACGGCACGCAAGGGAGTTCTGGACTCACTCAAGCCAAGATTTTCCATGAGACTTTGGCGTTAGACGGCGTGATTATGACTAAGCTTGATGGCACTTCTAAAGGCGGAGCGATTTTAAGCGTGCTGTATGAGTTGAAATTACCCATTCTTTATTTAGGAATGGGCGAAAAAGAAGACGACTTGATCGCTTTTGATGAAGAACGCTTTATAGAAGACTTGGTTGATGCGGTGTTTGTGGAACAATAATTCTAATATTATTGAACAATAACCCTAAAGCTCTTATCCATATGGTTTGCTTCTTGCAAAGCGTTGCAAACCTCTGCGTTTTTGGCATAAAACTCCTCCAGCGGGATATGAGAATAAAGCTTTTTGTGCGCTTCATCAACCCTACAAATTAACGGGCGGGATTCATAAATCTTGCACAGATTGGTTTCTAAATCCAAAAACTTGCACACCCCATTGCCCGCATCAAACCCAACAAGCTCAACAATCCCGGTGATATTTTTACAGCACAGCCCACAAGAGGTGCAGGGGAAGCGATCAAGCTTTTCATTTGATCCTTTCATCTTTTTATATTCTCCCCTTTAAAGCCCTTCATCTTTCAAGCCTATAGGCGATCCCTTTTTACAGGTTTTCAAGATCTTTTTGCCTGGATTGGATCATTGCCACATTATAACGCCCGCTTTCTAAGTTATCCATCTGCCTTTTCATGATCTCCAAAGCCCTTTTCGCTTTCTCTTGGAGCTTTTGGTGTTTGTCTATGATGGGGACTTTCAAAAAAGCGCTCAAAGTCATGAGGATTGAAACCGTAACGCAGAGTTGATCTTTTTCTTTTTGATTGTAACGAGAGGTATCGTAGTTATGCTTTTTCATCGTGGCGATGGCGTCTTGAGAGAGCGAAAAGAACAATGCATCGCATTTGGTGATCTGTCTGGTGAAAAGCTTTACCACTCTCTCAACGGCTAAAAGGTCGTCAATCACCCCATAGGCTTTAGTGATCGCCTCTTCAACCTCGCAGCAATAAGCTTTAACATCTTCTAGCTTTTTTTCCATTTTTTTAGCGCTCAAAACTCCCAAGATTGCGATCACGGGTGCAGCCCCAACCCCTCCAATCAACGCCATACTCCCAGCAGCCAACCCACCTCCCAAAGAAATCGCCCCGCCACTCATCCAAGCAAGAGCGCCACTAAGAGACGACAGCACCGTGCCACCAGCCGTCGCGCTTATACCGGTGTATGCGCCATAAGTGGCAAGAACTCCAACCGCAGTACCCACGCCACCCAAACTAGCAAGATCTGATAAACCCATCTCTTTACACTTATTGACAACATTTAGCGCTTCTGAGACTTGCTCTTGAATGTTTTGCATATCCATATTGTTGATGACAAACTCATGACCCTCCAATTGATTGAAATGCTCCACAAACCTTGAAACGCCACGGCTTATGACATGGAGCTTCTTCTCACCAAACCTTGCAAAAGCATTCTTGCAATCAGACTGAGCAAACTCAACCCTCTTCTTTGTTTCTTCTAGCCGTTCCTCTGCTTTTTTGAATAGGTCTTTAGCTTCGTCGTTGGTATTCTTTGCATCAATCCCCTTTTTAACCCCGTATCCTGCAGCCGCTAGAGCTAACCCTCCTAAAATGAATGGTAATGGCATGTCTTCTCCTTTAAATGTTTATGATCTTTCTCAAAGCTTCTAAATTTTCATCAATGCTTTTTTGGAGCTCAGCGCGCATGGCTTTCTTCTCCTCTCTTGCCAGATCGCTTGCATCAAGCCAATCTTCATGGCGGTGGCTAAGACTAATGGTCTGAGCAATATCAATAACCTATTCAATAACGCTACCTTCAATCCCATACTCTCTAGCGGTTTGTGCGAATTTTTCTCGATCGCTTGGACTGAAAAAACCACCCTTTTCCAACGACTTTATCACATTAGACACAATCGCATGCCCATCTCTATTTTCTTCCATGACTTCTCCTTCTTTACGGCTAGTGATAAATTCCCAACCTTCTTGCTTGTTGCCAAACAACGGCTTTTGACCTAGCCCTTCTTGGATCTTGTTATTGGCTCCTATGGCTAAATCTGCATCGCCCGCATAAAGCGCCCTCTCCAACTCATCAAAACTCTCATTAAAGAATTTGATAGTCCCGTGAAAATACCGCTCAAACACCTCATTAAATTGATTTTGATGCATCTCTAACTGCCTGATATGATCACGGCATTCTTTCTCAATCTCTATACGCCTTTGGTGCGCCTCCTTGGCTTCTTTGAGAGTCTTTAGCGAGATATCATAAAAAGTTTTGCTCATCACTGTGCCCACAAAGCACCCAATGAGCACCCCAACCACAGGAATGGGGATCGCTAATTGACCAATGCCCCCCATAGCCATACCGCTTAAAAAGTTGGTGTTTTTTTCCCCCAGTTGCTCCAAACACTCCACTCTATCAATCTCTCCACGAAAATATTTAATTAAAATTTCGCAACTTCCCACACCAACCCCTACAACCATCGTAGGCATTGGACCATTGCCAAGGCTTTGGATGAATTGGTTAGCGTTATTTTGCATCATATTCCTCAACAATGAACCCATAGATGCAATACCATAACTACGCGCCCCACCCTTTAGAGTCTCAGTGGCGGCACGCTTGAGCGCTTCTTTGGGGTCTTTTCCTTTTTTTTGGCATTCATAGATACTCTCTATGAATAAAACAAAACCATTCAAGATTTCACCCTCCAAACCACCCATCCCAGCTTCATGGAAATTTTGTAACGCATCTTGATCTAACATGAATTGCCTCCCTTTAGCGGTGTCAATAAACGGAATTTAAGAAGTTTAAAAAGAATGGGGGATTTTGAAGAATTCAAGAAAGGCTTATAAGTAACCCCCCCCCCCCGAAAAACTAGAAAAAAGACTAGGGATAAAATAGCTAGGGATGAAAAACGCTAGGATTTTTTCCATAAAACGCTTCTTATTGTTTAATCCTAGCTACTACAACCAAAAATCCTAAACAAACCGCCTTATTCTTAACAAAAAGATTTAAACTAATAAATATTTTCCCTACTCTCCTGTGTCCTACCCCCCTGTGTAGTAAAACGCCCTTGTGGGAGTTTCGCTGTTTTTATCATTCCACATGTTTTTTTCTGGTTTATTGATGATAGATTGCTTTAAAAGCCTTTTTATATTTTTTGTATCCTTATTCATGATCGCCTCTTTAGCGTCTATGGCGTCTTGATAGTATAAACATGGGCAAATCTTACCATCAGAAGCCAAACGGATACGATTGCAAGATTGGCAAAAATCATCGCTATGCGGAGCGATAATGCCAAATTGATAGCCATTTTCTAGCGTGTAGATTTTAGAAGACCCTTGTTTAGGTTTTTCTGTCGCAATGATTTGATATTTTTGAGCGATCAAATCTAAAATTTCTCGCTCTTTCAGGCCTTTAACCAAACTTTTGGCATGCGTGTTTTCCATAAATTCAATGTAGCGGATTTGGATATTCCTATTTTTTGCGTATTCTAAAAGCTCTAAGATTTCATCATCATTAACGCTTTTCATCACAACCATGTTTAATTTGAGTTTTAAACCCACTTTCAAGGACTCTTCAACCCCTTCTAGCGTATTTTTAAGAGCGTCTTTTTGAGAGATTTTTAAAACCCTATCGCTTTTTAAAGAATCCAATGAAACATTCACTCGGGATAACCCGGCATTTTTTAAATCCTTAGCCATTTTTTTGAGTAAAAAACCATTAGTGCTTAAAACTAACGCCACTTCCTTATTGTAAGCGTGTAGTTTGGCGATAAATTCATCTAAGCCTTTGCGTAATAGCGGCTCCCCACCGGTGATTCTAATTTTTTTAACGCCTTCATCAATGGCGATTTTAAGAAATTCTAAAACATTATCCAAAGGCAATAATTCTTCATCATCAAAAAAATTTAATGGCGTAGTAGGCATGCAATACTGACACCTGAAATTACATTGTTTGGTTACAGAAACCCTAATATAGTCAATAACCCTATTAAAACTATCTACTAACACTCCCTTTTCCCTTATGCCCTTTATTTAAGCTTTTAGTGTAACATAATAAACAATGACTTAACAACATTAAACATGGATGGATCTTTTGAAAAACCCTATCATTGATAACATTCCTTGCGTTTTACTGGCTGGGGGCAAAAGCTCTCGTTTTATCATTAATAACATTCAAATCAATAAGGCTCTCATGCCTTTTGAATCGTATTCTAGCCTTTTAGAATACCAATACACGCGCCTTTTAAAACTTTTCAAAAAAGTCATTATCAGCGCTAAAAAATCGTATGAACTAAACGCTCCCTATCTTTTAGAAAGAGAGAGCGATCTTTTTTCACCCCTTTTTGGCATTCATAACGCTTTTTTAACATTGCAAACCCCTTATATTTTTTTTATCCCTATAGATACGCCTTTAGTGTCCTTTGAAAGCATTAAGGCTCTTTGTGGGATTAAAAACTTTAGCGTAACCTATGCTAAAAGTCCTACAAAAGAACATTATTTGATTTCTTTGTGGCATCAAAATAGCCTTAACGCTCTTAATTACGCTCTTAAAACACAAAATTATCGCCTTAGTGATCTTGTGAAAAATACCTCTTCTATCGCTATGCATTTGGATAAAGAAGAAGAGTTTTTAAACCTAAACACCCTAAAAGACTATGAATTAGCCGTTCAAATTTTAAAAGAGAGGACCAATGGCTGAAGAAGAAAAAACCGAACTCCCTAGCGCGAAAAAAATCCAAAAAGCCAGAGAAGAAGGCAATGTGCCTAAGAGCATGGAAGTGGTGGGGTTTTTAGGGTTATTAGCTGGATTACTCAGTATTTTTGTTTTTTTTATATGGTGGGTGGATGGCTTTAGCGAGATGTATCGCCATGTAGTGAAAGATTTTTCCCTAGATTTCAGTAAAGAAAGCGTTCAAAAGCTGTTTAACCAATTGGCTAAAGACACTTTTTTATTGCTTTTACCTGTTTTAATCATTTTAGTGGTGGTGGCGTTTTTATCTAATGTCTTGCAATTTGGCTGGCTCTTTGCCCCTAAAGTCATTGAGCCTAAATTTTCTAAAATCAACCCTATCAATGGCGTCAAAAACCTTTTTTCTTTAAAAAAGCTCCTTGATGGGAGTTTGATCACCTTAAAAGTTTTTTTAGCTTTTTTTCTGGGGTTTTTCATCTTTTCTTTATTTTTAGGGGAATTAAACCATGCGGCTCTTTTGAATTTGCAAGGCCAATTATTGTGGTTTAAAAGCAAGGCGTTACTGCTCATTTCTTCGCTTTTATTTTTATTTTTTATCTTGGCTTTTATAGATTTAATGATCAAACGCCGCCAATACACCAACTCTTTAAAGATGACTAAGCAAGAAGTTAAGGACGAATACAAACAGCAAGAAGGAAACCCAGAAATCAAAGCCAAAATCCGCCAAATGATGCTAAAAAACGCCACGAATAAAATGATGCAAGAAATCCCTAAAGCTAATGTCGTGGTTACTAACCCTACCCATTATGCCGTCGCTCTCAAATTTGATGAAGAACACCCTGTGCCGGTGGTGGTGGCTAAAGGCACGGATTATTTAGCCATTAGGATTAAGGGTATCGCTAGAGAGCATGACATAGAAATTATAGAAAACAAAACGCTCGCTAGAGAGCTTTATAGAGATGTGAAATTAAACGCTACCATACCAGAAGAATTGTTTGAAGCCGTGGCGATTGTCTTTGCTCAAGTGGCTAAATTAGAGCAAGAACGCCAGAAACAAAAGATCATTAAACCTCTTTAAGATTTTTTAAACCCGCTTTTAAGCCCTAAAAAGACACTCAATCAAAAGGCTTTAGCTATCCCTACTTGAGCTTTAAATTTGATGCTCCAAGCGCCTTAAAGTGTTATGCACATATTCTAAAAGCCACCCTAACAAGCCTAAAAAATAAAAACCCAATCGCATGCCATAGTATTCTTTAGTTTGAATGAACATGCTAGAGCATAGCACCACCACGCTAAGCCCCACGATCAAAATGAGCGTGTTAGCGTATTCATACAACCCAAAAAGGCGTTTGTGGTAGATTAAAACCAGTATCAATAAAATAAGAGCGAGTATAAAAAGGGAAAAATCCACGCAATCAGACACGCTTAAAAATTTAAAACTCTGTAAAGAAGAAGCAAAAATCCACACGATGCAAATATTCATAGAGGGCAAGAAAGATTGCTTCATGCTAGCCCCTAAAAAACGCCACAATAAAGTCGCTAACAGCACAAAATAGAAAATATAAAGCGCCATTAAAGAATCTTTAACCGGAAAATTCCAAGCGTAGAAAGAAAGGCATAATATCCCTACGCAAGCGCATTTTTGGCGCGTGAGGGTGAAAGGCTTTAGAATAAGCACAAGCAGATAAATTAAAGAAACGCCTATTAACCCCAAGTAATCTAATTTGACAATGAAATCATAAACATGGTTTTCAAACAAAAAAAACAATTGCGAAAAATCGTCGCTGAAATGCGAAAGCAACAAAGTTTCCACATTGAACAAAAACAATAAAAAAAACAATGAAGAAAAAACGACTTTATGCGTGTGTATTTTTTGATAAAAATTCATCTATAACCTAATCATTGCCTAATCATTCTTGCTGAAGAAACTATCAATGCCATCAGCAATGCCCTTAGCCAAGATTTTTTGATACGGTTTGCTTTGGATGCGTTTAGATTCTATCGCATGGGAATTATAACCAATTTCTATTAAAATTGAAGGCATTAAGGCCCCGGCTAACACCCAAAAAGGCCCCTCTCTCACGCCCCCATCCACCACATCAGGGTAATTTTTGCGGACACTTTGGAGCATGCCGTATTGCACATCAATCGCCAGTTTGTTAGAAACAATCAATCGCTGCGTGTTTAATGAATTTAAAAGCAAGCTTTTAGAAAAATAATCCATCAAATTCACATCGTCTTTATTTTCTTGCTCAGCCACTTTCCTAGCCCTTTCGCTCCTTGCGGTGGATAAAAAATAAGTTTCTATGCCATGAGCGTTAGAGGTGGAGCGTTTAGGGATAGAATTGGCATGCACTGAGATGAATAAATCCGCGCTTTTTTTGTTGGCTAATTCCGTGCGGGCCACTAAATCAATATAAATGTCCTTATCCCTTGTCAATAAAACGCTATAGCCTCTTTTTTTAAGCTCTTTATGCAAAAACTTCACCACTTCTAAAACAATGTCTTTTTCACACACTAAATTCGCGCTCATCGCCCCGCAATCTTTCCCCCCATGCCCGGCGTCTAAAACAATCTTTTTGTGTTTTTTGCGCTTGGTTTTGATGAAAGCATCATTTTTTTCTGCTATAAAAACTTGGTTCTTACCCTCATTTTCTGCTTCTTTTTTAGGAATTTCTTTTTTAGCGCTCCTTTCGTTCCATTGAGAATGCGTGTGTTTTGAGCGCGCATGCTTAGTTGGCGTTTTTTCTTTAACTTCTTTAGCCTCTTTTTTAATGGGTTTAGGAGCAGGTTTTAACACTTGGTGTTTTAGCGCATGGTGTTTGGGTGGTTTTAGCACCTGGTGTTTTGGCGCCATTTGATGCCTTATTAAGGGCTTTTTCTCCACGATAGAAACATAGAGCTTGTCTTTAAGGATTTTAACTTCATAAGTCATCTTGGGAGCATGGCTAATGACCACTCGCGCTAATTTAGGGCTAAATTGCGCGATCGTGATGGACGATTGTTTAGAAAACTGGTAATGCTTTTTAGGAATGGTTAAAATGGCTTCTAATTCCAAATAACTCTTAAAATTTTTGAGCGAAACTTCTTTGAATGTTTTAATTTCTTGATTGAAAGAGATTTTGACACTGCTAGAGCCAAAAGGCACAATATTGATAATTTTAAGGGTTGTCGCATAAGCAAAATGCAACCAAAAAAGACATGCAACAACCCCTAACCTCACAAGCACTACAAATTAACCCTCTGTAAGCTCTTTAATCAATTCATGCACACTGATAATTTTATCCACTCTATAGCCATTAGCCCCGGTAAAATAAAGCCCCTCTTCTCTGTTTCCTAAATAACTGCGCCCCAAGCCATCAGCGATGCAATAGCCCACCTTTTTAGCCTCTTCACCCCTGTTACAAGGCGCTACACAATTGCTCACGCATGCGATTTTGGGCGCGTTACCCTCTTCAATGCGTTTGATCACCCCAGTATTGATAGCCCTAGCCGGATAGCCTACAGGCGATTTAATGAGTAAAATATCTTCTTTGTTGAGCGTGGGCAAAAGATCGGCATACACTTTAGCGTCGCATTCTTTCGTACCTAAAAAACGAGTCGCCATTTGCACCCCACTCGCTCCAAGACTTAGCATGGTGTCTATATCCTTCCTATCCCAAATCCCCCCAGCAGCGATGATAGGGATATTCCCCCATTCTTTAGAAGCTTCCACGACTTTAGGCACTAAGTTTTCTAATCGGAATTCTTCTTTGAAACAATCTTCGTATTTAAAGCCCTGATGCCCCCCACTCAAAGGCCCTTCCACAATAAACGCGTCTGGGATTCTTTTATACCGATCGCTCCACCTTTTACAAAGGATTTTTAAAGCCTTCGCTGAAGAAATAATAGGGATGAGCGCCACATCGCTAAAATCCTTAGCGAATTCAGGCATGTTAGTGGGCAAACCAGCCCCTGTAATAATGATATTCGCTCCCGCTTCACAAGCGTCCCTTAAAACACGGCCGTAGTCATTGATAGCGTATAAAATATTCGCCCCCAAAGGGTTGTTCCCGCAAATCTTCCTAGCGTTTGCAAAAATCTCATTCAACGCTTTTTTAGAGTAAAAATTCAAGGCTTCAAAGGGTTTTTTAGCCACAATCCTTTCTACAAAACGCATGTTTTTATAATAACCAGTCCCTACGGCTGAAATCACTCCTAAAGCCCCTTCTTTGGCAACATTTCCAGCTAGTTCATCCCAACTAATCCCCACACCCATTCCCCCTTGAAAGATAGGGAATTTTATGGTGTGCTTACCGATTTTTAGCGGTTTGAGTGTTGATACCATAGCTCTTTCCTTAGTTAATATTTAATTTCATAAATCTTTTCTTACCAAGCTGTATAACATAATTTCCTTTAACAAAACGATAATTCTCATTTTTTACCACTTCTTGATTAATCTTTACCCCTCCCCCTTGAATATCGCGCCTGGCTTGTGAAGTGGATGGGCAAAAGCCAATCTGTTTTAAAACATCTAAAATCCCCACCCCCTCATCAAAATCGCTCTCTAATAAAATTTCAGGCAAAAGATTTGCGCCAAACACTTTAGAAAATTGCTCTTTAGCCTTGATGGCTTGTTCATTATCATAATAACGAGCCACGATTTCACCAGCGAGATCTTCTTTAACGGCTTTAGGGTGCAAGGTTTGATTTAAAATGCCATGTTTTAAGTCTTCAATTTCTTCTAAAGTCTTAGCGCTCAAAAGGGTGTAGTATCGCCACATGAGATCATCGCTCACGCTCATGATCTTCCCAAACATCGCATTAGGCTCTTCAGTGATCCCCACATAATTCCCCAAGCTCTTACTCATTTTTTGCACCCCATCAAGCCCCTCTAATAAAGGCATGGTGATGACAGACTGCTCTTTATTCAAGCCATAAGCCCGTTGCAAAAAGCGCCCCACTAACAAATTAAACTTTTGATCATTGCCCCCAAGCTCAATATCCGCATCCATCGCTACCGAATCATAGCCTTGCAACAAAGGGTATAAAAATTCCACGATGCTAATAGGGCGATTTTCTTTATAGCGTTTGGTGAAATCGTCCCTTTCTAGCATTCTAGCGACTGAAAACTTCGCGCACAATTCTATAATGCCTTTTGCGCCTAAAGCATCAAGCCAAGTGGAATTAAAACACACTTCGGTGTGTTTTTGATCTAAAATTTTATAGATTTGCTCTTCATAAGTTTTAGCGTTTTCTAAGACTTGCTCCCGGTTTAAAGGCTTTCTGGTTTCATTTTTCCCTGTAGGATCGCCTATCATAGCGGTAAAATCCCCAATCAAAAACTTAACCCTAGCCCCATATTGCTGTAATAAAGCCAGTTTTTGGATCAATACCGTATGCCCTAAATGCAAATCTGGAGCGGTAGGATCAAACCCGGCTTTAACGATAAAGCGTTCATTGGTTTCGTAATATTTTCTCACCAATTTTTCAATATATTCTAATCCAATGATTTCATTAGCGCCTCTAGCGATCTCTTTTAAGGCGATACTGATTTTTTGTTCCATGTTCATTCCTTAATTAGGGCTTATTGTAATTCATAAGCATCATCCAGACTGGATAATTCTACAATCCTATCTTGATATTTGCGATTGATTAAGGCTCTGATCCAATCCGCCTTATCCGTAGCTATTTCAAAACTCACTTCACAATGGCTAGAATACTTGTCTTTATAGCCTAAGTAAGACACGCCCACAATATTGCATTCATTCCTGTTTAAAAAAGTCAATAAACTTGCTAAAACCGACTTTTTTTCGCCTAAATAAAACATCATTTTATAAATCGTTCGATCCCGCTTGTGCCATTCTATATAAACCATAGGCACTTTAGCATCCACTTCCGCCATCGCTTTTTTGCAAAATTTATGGTGCGCAATCGCTTTTGGATCTTTTAAATCCGTTACAATCGCAATGATTTCATCGCCATATTTAGGGTAACAACAATCATTCAACAACACCTGTTTGATTTCTAAAGCGTTGCTTGAACAAACGCTAAAATGTTCTAATTCCTTACACTGCCACTGCCGGTTTGGGGTTAGAAAATTCAAAACGCTGGTTTTAAAACCCAAATACCTTAAACCTCGAGTCCATAAACTCATCTCTTGGTATTCCAAAATCGCATCTTCTTTTAAAGAAAACACCTTATTTTCAATTTCTTCAGTGAGTTTGGCTAAATTTTCAAAGGTTTTCATCGCTTCTGTTAAGGTGGTTTCCACCCCACAATCTGTTAATCTTTCTTCAAAGTTTTTGTAATCTTTCAAATCCACATCTTCAAAAACAGAGCGCCCAAAAAAAGTCGCTAAGATATTGATCATGCTCTTAGTGTCAATTTCTTTCAAGCGGTTTCTTCTTTGGATGCGCAAATGGTTTTTAGCCTTAGAAGTTTTAAGCTGATCCATCCAAATGAAACGAGGTATTACTTTATCGCCTTTAACGATTTTAACCACATCCCCACTCCTTAATTCTTGATTGAGTAAGGCTTTTTTACTATTGATATAAGCGTCCGTGGCTTTATCGCCTAAATCGCTATGCACCATGTAAGCAAAATCTAAAGCAATCGCTCCTACCGGTAAGGTGTAAGTGTCCCCATGGGGCGAAAAAACGACAATATCTTCACGATACAAATCGTTCTTAGCGAGTTCGTAAAATTCCTTAGGGTCGTTTTTCAAATCGCTGTCATGGTATTTAAAATTTTGCAACCACCTCATGCCCTCATGATGATCGTCATTATCCACGCCCCCAGCTTTATACTTCCAGTGGGCTGAATTACCATACTCCGCCCCCATATGCATATCAAAGGTGCGAATCTGCACTTCATAAACAGAAGATTCATCAAAAATGGTCGTGTGTATCGTCTTATAGCCATTTTCTTTGGGCAAAGCGATGTAATCTTTAAAACGAGAAACAATGGGTTTGAAATTCAAATGGATAATCCCTAAAACCTTATAGCAATCAATCGGGTTTTTCAATAAAATCCGAATGGCTAACAAGTCCAAAATTTCATCAATATTAACCGCACCTTTTCGTTGCATCTTAAGATAGATAGAATAAGGGCGTTTCACCCTTGTAACGAGTTTAAAATCCGAATGGCTAAACCCGCTATCAAAAAGTTTTTTTTCTAACTTGCTCGCAAAAGCGTTGAGCTTTAAGAGTAAAGATTGCTTGTTTTTGTGCAAATATTCCTTGATATTTTTATACTCTTCTGGATAAATATAATAAAAGCTCTTATCTTCTAATTCATTTTTGATTGAAGACATGCCCAATCGGCTCGCTATGGGGGCATACACCGCTAGAGTTTCTTTAGAAATACGCACTTGTTTGTCGTGAGGCAAGGCGTCTAAGGTGAGCATGTTGTGCAACCTGTCGCTAATCTTTACCACTAAGGCTCTTGGATCTTGTATCGCGCTAATTAGGATCTTTCTAAAAGTGAGCGCTGAAACCACCATTCTGGGATCTTGAGCGCTCACTCCTAATTCTTCTTTCCTGATTTCAGTGATTTTAGTGAGCGCATCCACTAAATTAGCCACATCTTGCCCAAATTCTTGCTCAATCGTTTCAATTTTACAGGGCGTGTCTTCTACCACATCATGCAAAAGCGCTGCACACACCATCGCCTCATCGCCCCCACAAAACGCTACCAAGCTTGCCACACAAATAGGATGGACAATATAAGGCTCGCCGCTTTTTCTGTACTGCCCCTTATGGCTTTTGGCCGCTAAATTTAGGGCGTTTTCAATTTTGGGCGTGAAATCAATTAAAGTCCTTAAGATTTCAATGCCGCCCTTTGGGGTCGTAACTTTTTTAATAACATCAAGAATCCGTAAGAATCCGATATCAACGGATTTATCAATTTCGTTCATCTATCCTGTCTATATCAATTTTCCCTTCAGCGATTTCTCTAATGGCAATATCCACTAATTTATGGCGTTTAGGGTCCATATTCACTAAAGTTTTGGCTCCGGCGTTCAATTGCTTCACACGAACAAAAACTAAATTATCTAGCATGTAGCGGTCGTTCCCAATATTTTTTAAGGCTTGAGCGACTAAACTCTCTGTTCTCTCTTTTTTCAAATTGATCCTTTTATTTTTTAGAGTTCTATCCAATTTTAAAGGGCTTATTTTACCATAGAAAATACGCCTTGTTGGTGCTTGATCACTCGCAATAAATTCCCTTTTTTGAACATGTTACACACCACAATGGGGAGCTTATTGTCTTTAGCTAAAGAAATAGCGGTATCGTCCATCACTTCAATATCCCCTATCAAGGCATCGTTATAGCTTAAAGTGTCTAATTTTTTAGCGTCTTTAAACTTGTTAGGGTCCTTATCGTAAATGCCATCCACTTTAGTCGCTTTAATGATTAAATCCGATCCAATTTCAATCGCTCTTAAAGTGGCAGCCGTATCCGTAGTGAAAAACGGGTTTCCCGTGCCAGCACCAAAAATCACCACCCTACCCTTTTCTAAATGCCTGATCGCTTTTCTGTAAATGTAACTTTCACAAATCTCTTTGATTTCAATCGCGCTTTGCACTCTTGTGTCTAAGCCGATATGCTCTAAAGCTTCTTGCATGGCTACTGCATTAATCACGGTGGCTAACATGCCCATATAATCCCCACTGGTGCGCCTGATAATCCCCCCTTGAGCCGCGCTAACCCCCCTAATGATATTGCCTCCACCAATCACAATACCCACTTCAATAGCGTTTTCCACTAAGCTTTTAATTTCTTTAGCGATGTGATCTAACACATGAATGTCAATCCCAAACTGGTTGTCCCCAGCTAACGCTTCCCCAGAAAATTTCACCAAAACCCGTTTGTTTTTTATTTTTGCTTGCATGATCCCTTCTTAATCATTAATAAAACTTTAATAAAACTTATGATTGTAACCTAATCTTGCTTAAAAACACCCTTTCTGAATTTTTAAGCCTCTGTTCTTGGCGAATAACTAAAAGCGCTTGGGTTTTTGAATGCGTTTGAATAGCAATTCACGATAGAACGCTTTAAGGCCTAATTGTTCTTTTTTGCCTAGAGTGTAGTAAATTTTTTGCAAGTAGTTTAGAATGTCTTGGCGTTTTAAGTTGGTTTTTAAAGCGGCTTCTTTAAGGATGTAGTAAGGGATTTTTGTTTTTTTATGTTTGAAAGCTAAAGACAAGCGCTTGTAAAAATCCTTGTTTTGGTAATAACACAAACGCCCAAAAACAAACGGCAAGCGTTTTTTTTCATACCAAAGAGCGGCTAAATCTATAAAATCTTTTTTAGGGTTGGAATAGTAAAACTGCAGTGCTTTATTGCCGATTAACACTTCGCCCTTTAACCCTAGCGCTTGAGAGAGGGCGTTTGAAGAGGCGCTTTCTTTATCAAAAGCGTTTTTTGTATCCACAACCAGCACGCTTAAAACTTCCTTATAAGCGACAATGCCTAGAGAATAGGAATGAAGAGCGAATTGATAGCCAGCGATAGAAGAAATAAACCCCGCATCAATACGCCTGAATAAAAAACTCTCATTGAGTTTGGAAGGGTAGGTTTTTTTAAGCCGTAAAAATTGTTTGAAATAACAAGGGGTGGGGTAGGATTTGATAAACACATCAAAAGGGAGCATGTTTAAATAATCAATTTTACCAAAACGCACTTAAAATCCTTTTTTGTATCGCATGGTAGCTAAAGTTTCTTACAACTTAACTAAAAGTAAAAAGAGTTTTGTTATCATGATGGGGCAAATGATTAGGGCATTAGTCAATAATGCTATTTAAAAAGGAGAAATGATGAAAGATTTTTTAGAAGATTATAAAAAAAGCGTTTTAGAAAGAGAAAGCGATGGTATCCCGCCGCTCCCTTTAAACGCTAAACAAGTAGAAGCCGTCGTTGAGATTTTGATGAAAGATCCCACAAACGCTGCTTTCGCTAAAGAATTACTCATTCACAGAGTAAGCCCTGGGGTTGATGAGGGGGCGAAAGTGAAAGCGGAATTTTTAGCCAAATTGTCTCAAAAAAAACTAGAATGCACGTGCATTAGCGCTTTAGAAGCGACCACTCTTTTAGGCACGATGCTTGGGGGGTATAATGTAGAGCCTTTGATTATGGGCTTAGAAAGTCAAGACAAAAGCATCGCTAAAGAGAGTGCGAAAGCGTTAAAAACCACTCTTTTAGTCTATGGATCGTTTGATAAAATCGCTGCAATGAGTAAAACTAACGCTTTGGCTAAAGAGGTGCTAGAATCTTGGGCGAACGCTGAATGGTTTTTGAATAAAGAGCCTTTAAATGAATGCATTGAAGCGTGCGTGTTTAAGATTGATGGCGAAACCAATACCGATGATTTAAGCCCAGCAAGCGATGCTTTCACACGAAGCGATATTCCTTTACACGCCAAAGCGATGCTCAAAAACAGGATTGAAAATTACGAACAACGCATCAAAGCCATTAAAGCTAAAGGCGTTCCTGTAGCGTATGTGGGCGATGTGGTCGGCACAGGAAGCTCCAGAAAAAGCGCGACAAACTCTATCATGTGGCATTTTGGTAAGGACATTCCTTTTGTGCCTAATAAAAGGAGCGGGGGCATTGTGATTGGGGGGGTGATCGCTCCGATTTTCTTTGCAACTTGTGAAGATAGCGGGGCGTTACCCATTGTGGCTGATGTTAAGGATTTAAAAGAGGGCGATATGATTAAAATCTATCCCTATAAAGGCGAAATCACGCTGAACGATAAAGTGGTTAGTTCCTTTAAGCTAGAGCCTGAAACTTTATTAGATGAAGTTAGGGCTTCTGGGCGTATCCCTTTAATCATTGGCAGGGGTTTGACGAATAAAGCGCGTAAATTTTTAGGGCTAGGCGAATCTGAAGCGTTTAAAAAGCCATCCGCTCCTAAAAGCGACGCCAAAGGCTACACTTTAGCCCAAAAAATTGTAGGCCATGCTTGTGGGGTGAAAGGGATCTTACCTGGCACTTATTGTGAGCCAAAGGTTACCACCGTGGGCAGTCAAGACACCACAGGGGCGATGACTAGAGATGAGGTTAAAGAATTGGCGAGTTTGAAATTTGATGCGCCTTTTGTGTTGCAGAGTTTTTGCCATACCGCCGCTTACCCAAAGCCTAGCGATGTGAGTTTGCATGCAACCTTGCCCAGTTTTATCACTCAAAGAGGCGGTGTGGCGTTGCATCCGGGCGATGGCGTGATCCACACATGGCTAAACCGCATGGGATTGCCTGACACTTTAGGCACAGGGGGGGATAGCCACACCCGTTTCCCTTTAGGCATTAGTTTCCCGGCAGGGAGCGGGTTAGTCGCTTTTGCAGCGGTTACAGGCACGATGCCCTTGAACATGCCAGAATCCGTATTGGTGCGTTTTAAAGGGGAAATGAATTCTGGGATCACCTTAAGGGATTTAGTGAATGCGATCCCTTATTATGCCATTAAAAAAGGGTTACTCACGGTGGAGAAAAAGGGTAAAATCAATGTCTTTAACGGGCGTATTTTAGAGATTGAAGGCTTGCCTGATATTAAAATGGAGCAGGCTTTTGAATTAAGCGATGCAAGTGCAGAAAGGAGCGCGGCTGCTTGCGTGGTGCGTTTGAATAAAGAGCCGATGATTGAATACTTGAAATCCAATATCAAGCTTATTGATGAGATGATTGCGAGCGGTTATGAAGACAAAGAAACTTTGAAAAAACGCCGAGATGCGATGCAAGCTTGGGTGGATAATCCGGTATTGTTAGAGCCAGATAGTAACGCTCAATACGCCGCTGTCATTGAAATTGATGTGGCAGAAATCACTGAGCCTATTTTGGCATGCCCTAATGACCCTGATGATGTCGCTACTTTGAGCGAAGTTTTAGCGGATACGACCGGCAAAAGACCCCACGCTATTGATGAAGTGTTTATTGGCTCTTGCATGACGAATATCGGGCATTTTAGAGCCTTTGGCGAAATCGTTAAAAACGCTCCCCCCAGTCAAGCACGTCTTTGGGTAGTGCCACCCAGTAAAATGGATGAACAAGAGCTTATTAATGAGGGCTATTATGCGATTTTTGGGGCTGCTGGGGCAAGGACTGAAGTCCCAGGCTGTAGCTTGTGCATGGGCAATCAGGCGAGGGTTAGGGATAATGCGGTCGTCTTTTCCACTTCCACACGGAATTTTGATAATCGTATGGGTAGAGGGGCTAAAGTGTATTTAGGCAGTGCGGAGCTTGGGGCGGCGTGCGCTTTACTAGGGAGAATCCCCACTAAAGAAGAATACATGAATTTAGTGAGTGAAAAGCTAGAGAGCCAAAAAGACAAGATCTATCGCTACATGAACTTTAACTTAATGGAGAATTTCAGGCTCTAGTTTTGCATTAAAAGGGGCGATCCCTTTTATTTAGCTGTGGCTGAGTGTTGGAATAGGATAAAAAAGGAGAGCGGTGGTGAAAAAAATCGTTGTGAGTTGGTGTGTGGCGTTGGCTTTTTTAAGCGCGGATCCAGCACAAGCCAATAAAGCGATCATTAATGCGGATTTGATTAAAGAGATAAGGGATTTAAAAAAAATAATCAGCGCGCAAAACACTGAGATTAACCATTTAAGAAAAGTGCAAGAAGTGTTGTCTGAGCAATTAGGGGATATGCGTAAGGATATATTAAGCACTAGAGATTATTGCATTAGCTTAAGGCCTTATATCTATAATTGGCGCTAGGGGATAATCAAAACATGAAAGCATGCGCCATTCAATCCTTTGATGCAATCCTTTAATGGTTGAAGAAATTAAAGTTGGGGGGTTTGGCTCTCGCTCTGTGTCCCTATAATATAATGGGGATTTTATAGAGTTTGAGTGTCCAAGCGCGTTTGATCTCACACGCCTTAAAAAAGTCCTCTTGTTGGATTGCGGGGGTGGGATTAGTTTTCTCATTAAATATTCTATAATAAAATTTTAGGAAATTCAGTTTAAAAGATATTAAAAAATGCCATACGCCTTAAGAAAAAGATTTTTCAAACGCCTTGTGCTGATTGTTTCAATTTTTTGCGCGATAAGCTTGAACGCTAAAAGCTATCTGTTTTCCCCTTTGCCCCCAGCGCACCAGCAAATCATTAAGACAGAGCCTTGCTCTTTGGAATGCTTGAAAGACTTGATGCTGCAAAATCAAATCTTTTCTTTTGTTTCTCAATACGATAACAACAGCCAAGATGAGAGCCTTAAAACTTATTACAAAGACATACTCAATAAACTCAACCCCGTATTTATCGCTTCTCAAACTCCAGCTAAAGAAAGCTATGAGCCTAAGATTGAATTAGCGGTTTTACTGCCTAAAAAGGTGGTGGGGCGTTATGCCATTTCGGTGATGAACACCCTTTTAGCGTATTTGAACACCAGAAACAACGATTTCAATATCCAAGTCTTTGACAGCGATGAAGAGAGTCCTGAAAAATTAGAGCAAACCTATAAAGAAATTGAAAAAGAAAAATTCCCTTTTGTGATAGCCTTGTTGACTAAAGAGGGCGTGGAAAATTTGCTCCAAAACACCACCATTAGCACCCCTACTTATGTGCCTACGGTGAATAGAGTGCAATTAGAAAATCATGCCGATCGTTCTTTAAGCGAGCGTTTGTATTTTGGGGGGATTGACTATAAAGAGCAATTAGGCATGCTCACGGCCTTCATTAGCCCTAATTCGCCCGTGATTGAATACGATGATGATGGCTTAATAGGCGAACGCTTGAGGCAAATCACGGAGTCTTTAAGCATTGCAGTCAAACACCAAGAAAATATTTCTTACAAGCAAGCCACCAGTTTTTCTAAAAATTTTAGAAAACATGATGCGTTTTTTAAAAATTCTACCTTGATTTTAAACACCCCTACCACTAAAAGCGGCCTAATCCTTTCTCAAATAGGGCTTTTAGAATATAAACCCTTTAAAATCCTTTCCACACAAATCAATTTCAACCCCTCTTTACTCTTACTCACCCAGCCTAAAGACAGAAAAAATTTATTCATTGTCAATGCCTTGCAAAATAGCGATGAAACGCTTATAGAATACGCCTCCTTATTGGAGAGCGATTTAAGGCATGATTGGGTGAATTATTCCAGCGCGATAGGGTTAGAGGTGTTTTTAAACACGCTAGATCCGCATTTTAAAAAATCTTTTCAAGAGAGTTTAGAAGACAATCAAGTCCGTTACCACAATCAAATTTATCAGGCTTTAGGGTATTCTTTTGAGCCGATAAAAAATGGAAGCGGAACAAAAAAAGAATAATATTTAGATAATTATTTGAATGCTTTCATTTTTAATAGGTTTTTTAATAAAATTGGAATATGATGCGAGAGAAAATTAAACAAAGGTTATTCTGTGTTAAAATTTCAAAAATTACCTCTATTGTTTGTTTCCATTCTTTACAATCAAAGCCCTTTGTTGGCTTTTGATTATAAGTTTAGCGGGGTAGCGGAATCCTTTTCTAAAGTGGGGTTTAACCATTCCAAACTCAATTCCAAAGAAGGCATTTTCCCTACAGCCACTTTTGTAACCGCCACAATCAAGCTTCAAGTTGATTCCAATCTGCTCCCTAAAAACATTGAAAAACACAGCTTAAAAATAGGCGTTGGCGGGATTTTAGGAGCGCTCGCTTACGATTCCACAAAAACGCTCATAGACCAAGCCACGCATCAAGTCTATGGATCAGAACTTTATTACTTCATAGGGCGTTGGTGGGGGTATTTAGGCGACGCTCCTTGGAAAGACTCTCCCATAGAATCTGACGCTCACACTCGTAATTATGTGCTGTATAATTCCTATTTGTTTTATTCTTATGGCGATAAATTCCACTTAAAATTAGGGCGTTACCTCTCTAACATGGATTTTATGAGCGGTTATACGCAAGGTTTTGAAGTAGAATATAAAATCAAACCTAAGGTGTCGTTAAAATGGTTCAGCTCTTTTGGGAGGGCTTTGGCTGCGGGGCAATGGATTAGGGATTGGTATGCTCCTATTGTTACTGAAGACGACAGAAAAGATGTTAATGACGGCATTCATGCGGTGCAACTCTATTTTTCTAGCAAACATGTTCAAATAACGCCTTTTATTTATTTTTCACCTAAGACTTATAAAGCGCCCGGGATTAAAATCCATATTGATAGCAACCCGAAATTTAAAGGTTTAGGGTTACGATCTCAAACCCTTATCAATGCGATCTTCCCTGTTTATGCTAAAGATTTATACGATGTGTATTGGGTTAATTCTAAGATTGGCGAGTGGGGTTCATCGCTTTTAATCCACCAACGCTTTGACTACAACGAATTTAACTTTGGCTTTGGTTATTACCAAAATTTTGGCAACGCTAACGCAAGGATTGGCTGGTATGGTAACCCGACCCCTTTTAGTATAAGAAATAACAGCGTTTATGGTAGGATTTTTAGTAACGCTATTACCGCAGACGCTGTTTCTGGATATGTCTTTGGTGGGGGGGTGTATAAGAAATTTTTATGGGGTATTTTAGGCAGATACACTTATGCCACCAGAGCGAGCGAAAGATCCATTAACTTGAACTTGGGTTACAAATGGGGTTCTTTTTTCAGGGTTGATGTGGATTTAGAATACTATGTGGTCAGCATGCACAACGGCTATAAATTAAACTATCTTACCGGCCCTTTCAACAAAGCCTTTAAGGCTGATGCGCAAGACAGGAGCAACCTTATGGCTAGCGTGAAGTTCTTTTTTTAAGCCCTATCAATTAGGCTTGGTAGAATTGAGCCATTGTTTTTGGAAATTAATGGCTTTTCTCAATTCGGCTTCTAGTTGGGCTAAAACATCTTTTAAGGGCTTAACATCAATCAAACTATCTTGCTTGAAAGAATCCAGCTGTTTGTCAATTTGCAAAGCGGCATCTAGCGCGTCTTGGGGGAATACCGGATCGCCTAAAGCCTTTTTAATCGCTTCGCCGATTTCAATCGTTTCAGAACCTTGATGATCTTTTAAGTTAGGATTATTTTCTTTATCCTTAGGTTTGGGCTCTAAGATCAAGCGCAAATGTTTGATTTTTTCATGCAAATCGTTAAGATCTTTTAAGTGATCGGTATTGCGCCCCCTATCAACCGCTTTTTCTAAAAGCTTATCGCTCAGGCTTACTAACTGATCGCTTAATTTAATGCTGTTGGCTTGAGCTTCTGTTACTTCATCAATATCAATCGCTGCTAAAGCGCTCACAAAATAAAAGGGCAACGCCCACCTTCTAAAACGAGAGAAAAACTTCTGCATTTACCTTCCTTAAATACGCTTAAAAATGATACTTTTTAATATGGTGGAGCTGTGGGGAATCGAACCCCAGTCCAAAAATCTTGCCCTAAACACAAACTTCTACAATGCTTAGAAAATTGGTTAGTTTTTTAGCCTTAAAACTAGCTCTGGTCCAACTTTCTAAAACCTTGAGGTAGTTTCAAGAGTTCTTGTTTCTTAGTTTAAAAGGCGAACCACCTTTTAAAAGCGTCTAGCTTAAGGTTATGGAGTGATTAAAACGCTAGAAATTCTAATCAGTCCAGCTCCAAAAGGAGATTAACTCACGCAGCTTTAGCGTAAGCTGGAGCGTAATCTGTGTTGTTTACAGTTATTTTTGTTGCTGTTTTACAAGCAGCGCTTGGCATGCCGTCTGTGCGACAAGAAATCTGTCGAAATCCAAGTCAGCCCCATAATTTTAAAAGCTTGTCTATTTTAGTCAACTTTTGCTAACAAAATGCAATGAGTCATCAAAAATCATTGGCGCACAATATCAATGTTTTCATCTTTAGGCTTAAAAACAAAGGTTTCATTAGCAATGGTGGGGTTAATTTCTGTTTGAGAAAAAGTGATCGTAACAAGATTGTTCATGTCATCTTTAAATTCCAACGAAAAAGGCTTGCCGTCTTTGAAAACCAAACGATAAGTGGTTTTGTTGATAGTCGTTTTAAAAGAGCCGTCATCTTGCTTTTTTAAGCGCTTGAGAATGGTGAAAAAATCCGTCTTGTCTTTTAAGGGCGTGATGGTCGCTTGAAACAAATTAGGCTCATAAATTACCACTTCTTTATCGTTCATGTAAATTTCTTTTTTTAAAGGCTTTTCATAAACCCATAAAGCCCAATTAGGGGCTTTAGCCTTTAAAACCCCGTAATAAACTAAAGGCTTTTCATTTTTTAAAACCTGCTTGAAATTCGCACTAAAACTTTGCAAATGCTGCAAAACCTCTTCTTCTTTAGAAAGCGTTGAAGGATTTTTAGCACAAGCAACGCTCATAAAAATCAAAACCATTAAAATCTTTAAAAAAGCTTTCATTATCCAAACCTTAAAATAATCTCTCATCTCAATAAAACCCTTTATTTTACATGACTTTTATTTTATCCATGCTAAAATGGGATTAAAAACTGACGCTTTAATAAAATAAATAGGATTAAAGCACTCTTAATAAGGTTATTACTACTATGATAAAAGCAATAATTGGAAAAATCATTGGCACCAGAAACGATCACTGGATCAAACAATACAAAAAAAAAGTCCTAGCTATCAACGCTTTAGAGCCTACTTATGAAAAAATGAGCGATGATGAGCTGCAAAACGCTTTTGAAGAGTTAAAAAAACGAGTGCGATCCGTAGAAAAAGATTTGCAAGAAAAAACCCTTTTAGAAGTCTTACCAGAAAGTTTTGCTATCACTAGAGAAGCGAGCAAAAGGATCTTAAAGATGCGCCATTTTGATGTGCAACTCATTGGGGGCATGGTCTTAAACGATGGCAAAATCGCTGAAATGAAAACCGGCGAGGGCAAGACTTTAGTCGCTACTTTAGCGGTGGCTTTGAACGCTTTAAAGGGTGAGAGCGTGTATGTGGTAACCGTTAATGATTACCTAGCCCATAGGGATTCTAAAGAAATGGAGCCGTTGTATCATTTCTTAGGTTATAGCGTAGGCACGATCAGCGCAAGCGTGCGAGATGATGATGAGCGATTGGAAATTTATTCTAAAGACATTGTTTATGGCACTAATAATGAATTTGGCTTTGATTATCTAAGGGATAACATGAAATATTCTTTAGAGCATAAGGTGCAAAAATCGCATGCGTTCGCTATTGTTGATGAAGTGGATTCCATTTTAATTGATGAAGCCAGAACCCCATTAATCATTTCAGGGCCTGTGGATAGGCGCATGGAAAATTACAACAAGGCTGATGAAGTCGCTAAAAGCATGCAAGTGGAAATAGATTTCACCATAGATGAAAAAAACCGCGCGATTTTAATCACTGAAGAGGGGATTAAAAAAGCCGAAAACCTCTTTGGCGTGGATAATCTATACAAGATTGAAAACGCCGCTTTATCGCACCATTTAGACCAGGCTTTGAAAGCGAATTACCTCTTTTTTATTGATAAAGATTATATTGTAGCCAATAATGAAGTGGTGATTGTAGATGAATTTACCGGCCGTTTGTCTGAGGGGAGGCGCTTTAGTGAGGGCTTGCACCAGGCATTAGAGGCTAAAGAGGGCGTGAGCATTAAAGAAGAGAGCCAAACCTTAGCCGATATTACTTTCCAAAATTATTTCAGGATGTTTTCTAAACTCGCTGGCATGACAGGCACGGCTCAAACCGAAGCCACAGAATTTTTAGAAATCTATAATTTAGAAGTGGTGTCTATCCCCACTAATCTAGCGATCAAGCGGAAAGATTTGAACGATTTGATCTATAAGAGTGAAAAAGAAAAATTTGACGCCGTGATCCTTAAGATTAAAGAGTTGCACGATAAGGGACAGCCCGTTTTAGTCGGCACGGCCAGCATTGAAAAGAGTGAAACCTTACACGCTTTACTCAAAAAAGAACGCATCCCTCACACCGTTTTAAACGCCAAGCAGCACACCAAAGAAGCTGAAATCATCAAAGACGCCGGGCTTAAAGGGGCGGTTACGATTGCGACTAACATGGCAGGCAGGGGCGTTGATATTAAACTCACTGATGAAATTAAAGAGCTTGGGGGGTTGTATATCATTGGCACTGAAAGGCATGAGAGCCGCAGGATTGACAACCAATTAAGGGGGCGAAGCGGGCGCCAAGGCGATCCGGGAACAAGCCAGTTTTATTTGAGTTTAGAAGACAATCTATTACGCATTTTTGGGAGCGATAGGATTAAGGGGGTGATGGAAAAATTAGGGCTTAAAGACGGCGAACACATTGAATCAAAGCTTGTTACAAGAGCGGTGGAAAACGCGCAAAAAAAAGTGGAGAACTTGCATTTTGAAAGCCGTAAGCATTTGTTAGAATACGATGATGTCGCTAATGAGCAACGAAAAAGCGTGTATAAATTTAGAGATGAATTATTAGATGTCAATTACGATATTAGCGCTAAAATCGCTGAAAACAGAGAATACGCGCTCAATCAAATCTTTTCTAAACTCAAAGCCTTTGACCATCAAAACCTGTCTGAAGAGGAACTTTTAGGGCTTAAAAACATCTTAAAAGAAGATTTTAACACTCATGTTGGATTAGAAGATTTAAAAAAAGCCTCCCCTATTGAAAATTTTGTCGCCGAAAAATTAAAAAGCAATTATGAAAACAAAATGAAAGTTTTGGATAGCGAACAAAGAAGCCGGATTGAACGCATCGTGTATTTGCAGATTTTAGACAACGCATGGCGAGAGCACCTTTATACGATGGATAATCTCAAAACCGGTATTAATTTAAGAGGCTATAACCAAAAAGACCCTCTTGTAGAATACAAAAAAGAGAGTTACAACCTTTTCTTAGAACTCATTGAAGACATTAAAATGGAAGCGATCAAAACCTTTTCTAAGATCCAGTTTGAAAATGAGCAAGATTCTAGCGATGCGGAGCGTTATTTGGATAACTTTAGCGAAGAAAGAGAGCATGAAAGCGTAACTTACCGCCATGAAGAAGCCTTAGATGAAGATTTGAATGTGGCCATGAAAGCTTTCGCTAAAACCCCTAAAAGGAACGAGCCTTGCCCTTGTGGGAGCGGCAAAAAATACAAAGATTGTTGCGCTAAAAGCGGGCCTAAAAAGGGCTTATTTGCCAAATAGATCGTTGATTTTTTTCCTTATCAAGCGTTATTTGCGTTTTGATAAAAGCCAGCCTTTTATTAGCATCACCGCCCTTTTGGCTTTTTTTGGAGTGGCGGTTGGCGTGATGGTTTTAATTGTGGCTATGGCGATCATGAACGGCATGAGTAAGGAATTTGAAAAAAAGCTTTTTGTGATGAACTACCCCTTAACGCTCTATACCACAAGCCCTTATGGGATCAGCGAAGAAGTGGTTCAAGCTTTAGAAAAAAAGTTCCCTAATTTGCTTTTTAGCCCCTATTTGCAAACTCAAAGCCTGATTAAAAGCGCTCATTCCATGAATGGTGGCGTGGTGTTTGGGGTTGATTTTTCTAAAGAAAGGCGCATCAATGAAGTTTTAAACGACGCTTTAAAAAACACCAATGAAAACGATCTTTTTAAAAACCCTTTTAATTTGATCGTGGGGAAAAGCTTGAGATACAGCTTGAATTTAGATCTCAATCAAAAAGCCGATTTGTTTTTCACCGAATTAGAGCCAACAGGCCTCACGCTCTCCCCTATCATGAAGCGTTTTACTATCAAAGGCGATTTTGATTCAGGGCTAAAATCTTATGACATGAGCTACATGTATTCTAGCCTTCAAGCCATAAGCGCGATCAGGAGATTGCCCTTAGGGCTTTATGATGGGGTGCATGTCTATTCTAAAACGCCCATGAAGGATATTGAAATTTTGCGCAACGCTTTAAAAACCATCAACCACCATGGCATAGGCATTGAAGGGTGGTGGCAACAAAACGGGAATTTTTTCTCGGCTATGGAATTAGAAAAAAGAGCGTTATTCATTGTGCTCATGCTCATTATTTTAATGGCGTCTTTAAATATCATCAGCTCGCTTTTAATGGTGGTGATGAACAGGCGTAAAGAAATCGCTCTACTCTTTAGCATGGGGAGCAGCCAAAAAGAAATCCAAAAAACCTTTTTTTATTTGGGCAATATCATTGGTTTAGGCGGTGTGGCGCTTGGGGTGATTTTAGCGTTTTTAAGCATGTATCTTTTAAGCGTGTTCCCTATCATCTCGCTCCCAGCAGATGTTTATGGTATTAACACCTTGCCTTTGGATCTGTCTTTAATGGATTTTATGCTCACTCTAATAGGCTCTATCATTATCGTAGCCCTTTCTTCTTATTACCCGTCTAAAAAAGCTTCTCATATTGACGCTTTAAGCGTGTTAAGGAATGAATAAATTAAAAAATTAAATAATATTAGATTAAATAAGGCTTTGAATGTCTATATTTGACTAACAAAGAAAAATTTTATCCTCAAAATTAAAAAAAACAATAATATTATGCTAGTATAAGAAACGACTTAGTTAAGAATTAACTTTATAAGTCGGACTTCGTAGAAAAAAGGACGAAAGATGAACAGACTGATTAGACTCTCAAGATCTGTAAGAAAAAATTTTCTTTGAATGGTGTTGGCTTACTCTATTTAGAATTTTTTGTTTATACTAAGGGTTAAACATGAACTATAAAGTTGCATCTGCTAAAAATATCGCAACGCTTCTTTTTTTATTCTCTTATCAAAGTCAAGCTTTTGATTTGGGTAAAATCGCTAAAATTAAAGCGGGTGCTGAAAGTTTCTCTAAAGTCGGTTTCAATAACAAACCTATCAACACTAATAAAGGGCTTTACCCTACCGAAACCTTTATGACGGTTATGGCTTACATGCAAGTAGATTTTACGGAACTCTTGCCCAAAAGCGCTACGGCTAACGGGCATCATTTAGACGGGAGTCTTGGGGGTTGGGGGGGTGCTGTTATTTATGATAGCACTAAGGATTTCATTAACGAAGTTACAGGAAAACCCTATGGGGCTATGACATGGAACTATGTGGGCTATTGGGGCGGTCTTGTAGGGCAAAAACCATGGGCTAGTTGCGGGTTAGCCACAGGGAATTTGACCCAAGGCCAATACGATAAGATGACTCAAGCCCAAATGACACAATTGTCCAATCAAGAGGCTTTAGAGGCTTCCACTTGCGCAAAATCTTATGCCGATCACACCAGAAACTATGTGATTTATAACGCTTACTTGCGCTACAACTACAAAGATATTTTTCAAATTAGGGGCGGAAGATACGAATCCCCAGCGGATTATATGAGTGGTTACAACCAAGGCTTGGACATGACCTTAAACTTAGGGAATTTCAAATTCTGGTGGTTTAGCTCTTTTGGTCGTGGTTTTGCCTATAATGAGTGGCTTTATAATTTCTATTCGCCTAAAACCTACACTCTTAAAAACGGGCAAACCATAAACCCTGGGGTGCATGCCTTTTATATCATTTGGAATTACAAGGGTTGGAGCATTCAGCCTTTTGTCTATTTTTCACCCTTTAACGAATACGACCCTAACTTCACGATCACTTATGATAGTAACCCCACTTTTACCGGATTAGGGTTTCGCTCTCAAACAGATGTTACCGTGCTTAATCCTTTTTATGCTAAAAGATTTTGGGACACCTATCAATTTGGCATGCCAGCCGGTAAGAATGCACACAGCTTGATGATCAAACAAAAGTTTGAATGGAATGAATACAATTTTGGTTTTGGGATTTATAAATCCTTTGGGAACGCTAACTGGATGATAGGCTACCATGGTAACCGCTTAGGCTTTGACTTTTGGACGAACACCGTTTATGCAAACACCCTTAACTCTTTGTCTTACATGATGGATGCGAACGCTTTTACCGTGTTTGCCTTTGGCGGTGGGGTGCATAGGAAACTCCTTTGGGGCTTATTGGGGCGTTTGACCTATGGGCCTAGGGCGAACGAACAAGTCCTATCGCTCAACTTGGGCTATAAATTCACTAAAAATTTCTCGGCCGACATCAAATTTGAATATTATAATGTGTTGATGCATCAAGGCTATAAAATGGGGTGGAACGGGCCAAAATTGGACAGCCAGCCTGCAACCGATCAAGATAGGAGCCATATTTTCACCGAGATAGTGTGGAAGCTTTAAGCCCTCTTTAAATAACAACCCTTTAAGGGGTTTGTTAAAACGCCTAGCAAAAAATCAGCCATTAAAAAACGCTTTATCGCCTATTTTAGGGCTTGTTTTTAAAAAATATTTCAAATTCTTTTTATGCAAGCTCTTTTATTATTGGTTGTAAAAACGCTTTTAGCATTTTTTAACTTCTTTGTGGGGGGTTAGTGGTTTGAAGGTCAATAGTTTTTCTCTGTAATATTCGTATTGCTTTTTTCTCGCTTCTATTTCAGCTGGGATACCGGCTAATAAATCGGTGGTTAGAGCCAAGAATTGATCCAAAATCTTAACGATCTCTTGTTGGATTTCTAGGGGTGGGATGGGGATTGTTATTTTTGAATAGCGAGAAATCCACTGCCTTGTATGTTCCCCACTGATATTATAGGGAATAGTTTGCATGTAAAAAAAGATAAATCTGATGTTAATTGTAGGATTTTTGGGGAGTAAGATTTTCATGGCGCTTGATTTTACTTTGAAAGGGAAATCAACCCATTGGGTCGCTGTTGTGAAATCATCAAAGATGATAACCGGATAGCTTTTACTCGCTTGATAAATATTGTCTTTTTCGTTTGTATAACCTAAAATAAAGGTTTTTCCTGCGGTTAAAACGGGAGTAGGATAACTTTTATCAAATTCTTTACTCGTTACGCAATATTTATTGGGTTGATCATACTCTAGCACCTCCCCCAATTTCCTAAACTCCACCCCCTTAGGCGCTAAGGTTTGAAGTAAGGTTTTTAAGCGTTTAGGGTAGGTTTTAATTTTTGCATCTTTATGGTTTTGATTGATGTTATTAAAGTCTAAAAGCATGTTTTGGTAATACTGGTATTGCTTTTTTCGCGCTTTTAATTCTGTGTTTAATTCTGTGTTTAATTCTGTGAAAGCGTCCAAAATCTTAACGATCTCTTGTTGGATTTCTAGGGGTGGGATGGGGATTGTTATTTGCATAATGTTATTACTAGAAATGCTATAAGGTATAGCGCTTCTATTTGAAATAGAATATAAATAATTTTGCATGTTTGTTAATACATAATAAAGGTATCTATTGATTAGGGTTTCTTTTGGAATAACAGAAAAACAAACATCATTTGCCCAAAACTTTTGATTTTGCCAATTGACAAATCCGGCAGTTCCATATTGAGCTATAGTGATTGTATTTTCCTCTCTGTTATATTCATTTAAATATCCCATAAATCCTATTCCACCAGATACAACGGGATATTTTCCTTTATCTAATATTTCTTTTTTTGTAACCCTTTTACCCCTAATTATTTCACACACCTCCCCCAATTTCCTAAACTCCACCCCCTTAGGCGCTAAGGTTTGGAGTAAGCGCTCTATTTTATGCATTTTGCCCCTCTTCTAAATGGCTGATGATACGATCATTAAGCCCTCATCGCGCGCATGGAGTTGGCTAAGGCTAAAAGCGTAACCCCCACATCGCCAAAGACCGCTTCCCACAAGCTCGCTACCCCCATAAGCCCTAGCACGATAAAAACGGCTTTAATCCCCAAAGCGAACAAGATATTTTGCCAAATAATGCTTTTAGTTTTTTTAGCGATCGCTAAAACTTTCACTAAAGAGCTTAAGGAGTCATTAGTGATCACAATGTCTGCGCTTTGCTTGCTCAATTCTGATCCTTTCCCCATGCCAATCCCCACATCAGCGCTCGCTAAAGTCGGAGCGTCATTGATGCCATCGCCTACAAAAATCGCCGGGGCCTTATAGCGTTCTTTAAAAGTTTTAAACACGCTCGTTTTTTCTTCAGGCAACAAGCTCGCATAATATTCACAGCCTAGAGTTTGAGCGATGCTCTCAGTCGCGCTTTTTCTGTCCCCGCTCAAAATGCAAAAATTCTCTATCCCTTGCTCTTTTAAATCCCTTAAGCACTCTATGGCGTCATCTTTAATCTCATCGCTAATGACGATATAGCCCACATAAGTTTGATTGAAAGCCACATGCACGATCGTGCCGTTTTCTGGGGAAGGGCTGTGCGCGATATTGAATTGATCTAGCATTTTTTCATTCCCTGCGATGATTAAATCCGTATTGCATTGCGCTTTAACCCCCATTCCGCTCACTTCTTCGTAATTTTTAATGTCATGCTGGTGCTTATCGCCCTTTAACATTTCTTCGCATGCTTTTTGAATGGATAAAGCGATCGGGTGCGTGGATAAAAGCTGCGAACAAGAAGCGTAATGCAAAACTTCTTCTTTAGAATGCCCGTTTTGCGGCACAATATCTATCACTTTAAAAACGCCTTTAGTCAAAGTGCCGGTTTTATCAAAAGCGATGCTTTTAGCTTGGGTAAGCACCTCTAAAACATGCACGCCTTTCATTAAAATACCCTTTCTGCTCGCCGCTCCCACGCCCCCAAAATACCCTAAAGGCACAGAGATCACTAACGCGCAAGGACAGCTCACCATTAAAGCCACAAGCCCCCTATAAATCCACTCATCAAAGCTCCCCATAGAAAACAAGGGCGGTAATATAGCGATCATTAGTGCAATGAATAAAACGCTTGGGGTGTAGTAGCGTGAAAATTTAGTGATGAATTTCTCGGTTTCGCTCTTTTCATTCGTGGCTTGTTGGACCAAATCCACCACTTTAGCGATAGAAGAATCTCTATACATTTTTTCTACTTTAATTTCAAGGACCGCTTTTAAATTCAAGCTCCCCCCTAAAACTTTAGAGCGTTCGCTGACATTAACAGGCATAGACTCCCCGCTCAACGCCCTTTCATCTAGCAAACTTTCGCCCTTGATCACCACGCCATCCACAGGCACTTTTTCGCCAACTTTCACCACCACAATGTCATTGACTTTTAAATCTTCAGGTGCAACACTCACTAGCGCATCGCCCTTTTTCAAATAAGCCAAATTAGGAGCGACATCCACTAAAGCCTTAAGGGATTTTTTAGAGCGAGAGATAGCGAGTTTTTGCAAAAATTCGCCCGCTGAATAAAACACCATAATAGACACGCTCTCTTCATAAGCCCCCACGCAAAAAGCCGCAATAGTCGCAATGAGCATCAAAGCGTTTTCATCAAAAAATTGCCCTTTTCTAAGCCCACGAAACGCCCCTAAAATCACATCTTTACCGCTTATGAGATACACTAAAGCCAACACGAAAAACATAGCCTTTTCAATAAAAGGGCTAGGATCTAGGTGTAAGATTAAAATCGCGCCTAAAAAGACAATGATCGTCATAATGAGTGGCGTAAAACTCAAGGGCTTTTCTGTGGCCTCTTTAAAAGACAGGCTCAAATGCGGTTCATTTTGCTTGATGAAAGCCTTAACTTTTTCAAAATCGCTCGTATCCAAAAACAACTTACTGGTGCTGAAATTGATTTGAGCTTTTTTCACACAATCTAGTTTGTTTAAATCCCTTTCTAATTTAGACGCGCAATCAGGGCAATCCAAATTATGAATGTGGTATTCTTGCATTTTCTCTCCCTTATAAAAATCCTTTTAAGAAATCTTTCTAAAACTCAGCGCTTTAAGCATGTGAGATTTTTCTATATTCTCGCAAGCGTTTAAATCCGCAATCGTCCTAGCGACTTTTTTGACCTTATTAACAGAGCGCATGGACAGATTAAACCTTTCAATCGCCTGCTCTAACAACTTTTGCACTTCAGCGTTTAAAGGGCAAAATCGTTCTATCTGCTCTTCATTAAGCTTACCATTAAAAGCACTCTGTTTCCTTAATTTTTGCTGTTTGAAAGCTAACAATACTAATTGATGCATCTCTTTTGAAGTCCAAGAATGCGACGGCGTGTCTTTATAATTCCCCTCTTCCATTTGCACAAACAAATCAATCCTGTCCAAAAAAGGCTCGCTCAAGCGGTTTTTATACTGCGTGATTTCTCTATCTTGGCAACGGCATGCTTTGGTTGTGCTGAGTAAATTCCCGCACAAGCAAGGGTTTTGAGCCCCCACAAATAAAAAAGAGGTTTCGTATTCAATCTTGCTATGCACTCTTGAGATCACCAATTTATTGTTTTCTAAAGGCTCTCTTAAAGCTTCCAAAATATCCTTTTTAAAATGAGGCAATTCATCAAAAAAGAGCATGCCGTTATGCGCTAGCGCGATTTCGCCAGGTTTTGGCTCTTTTAGAGAGCTTGAGCCTAAAATGCTGGATTTTGAAGCGCTTTGGTGAGGGTTTCTAAAACTCCTTAAGGGGTAATAGGCGCTGTCTTGCTCGCTTAAAATGCGTAATTTCGTCGCTTCTAGGATTTCATTCAGGCTTAATGGAGGCAAGATATAACGCATGCGATTGATGATCATGCTTTTCCCACACCCTGGACTTCCCTCTAAAATCAAGTTATGAAACCCAGCGCTAGCGATCAAAGCGGCTTCTTTAGCGACAGCTTGCCCCTTAACTTCTTTAAAATCTAAGGCATAGGCGTCTGAAAAATAATACTCTTTATCGTTCAATTCTATCGTTTTAAAGGGTAGTTTTTTCGTGTGGGTGTCTGCTTTGATTTCAGGGTTTTGCAAGATTTCTAAAGCTTCTTTAAAATGCTCCACAAAAAAGCATTGCAAATTAGGGATGAGCGAAAAAGGCTCTTCATTGGCCTTAGGTGCAATGACTTTAGCATGGGGGTGTTTGATGGCAATGTCTAAAAGCATGGGGAAAATGTTAGGATTGGGTTTGATCTTGCCATCAAGCCCTAACTCCCCAAAAGCAAACCACTCTTTAAAAGCCAACTCTTGTTTTTGCAAAGCGATTAAAAGAGCGATAGGCAAATCAAAATGGCTCCCGGATTTAGGCAAATCTGAAGGGGAAAGGTTGATGGTGATTTTTAAAGGCGGGAAAGTGAAATCGTTATTTTGTAAAGCCGATTGGACCCGCTGTCTGGCTTCTTGGATAGAGCTATTAGCCAGGCCTGAAATCACAAACGCCGGCAAAGCCCTTGTGAAAGTTGCCTCCACAGCCACGATTTCTGCCACTCCCCTTTGCATGGTTGCACAAAATATCGTGTTAATCATGATTAGGACTTGTTTTTGGGATTTTTATTTAATTCTTTTAATTCTTTTTCAAATTTCTTACGCTTCAAAATGGACAATTTATCCACGAATAACACGCCATTAAGGTGATCTATTTCATGCTGGATGGCTACCGCTAAAAGCTCGCTCGCTTCTAAAACTTTCACTTCAGCGAAGCGGTTTTGGTATTCTATCTTAACCTTTTCAAAGCGCTCCACTTCTTCATAAAACCCCGGAACAGACAAGCACCCCTCTTTATACATTATCGTCCCTTTAGTTTCTATAAACTTAGGGTTAATGATTTCTAAGCAGTCTTCTTTGTGTTGCACGCCATCTTCTCGTGGGAGATTGATAATGAGCATTCTTAAAGGCAAACCCACTTGAATAGCGGCTAACCCTATCCCCTCACTAGCAATCATAGTCTCATGCATGTTGTCTAGTTGTTGGTGGAGTTTTGAATCAAAAGAAACGACCTCTTTAGAAATCGTTCTTAAGATTTTAGAAGGGTAATGGATAATCTCTAATAACGCCATGCAATCACTTCACATTTTTTTCTAACACTTTATCAATCAAGCCATACTCTTTAGCTTCTTTAGCGCTCATATAAAAATCCCTATCCGTGTCTTTAGCGATTTGCTCCAAACTCTGCCCTGAGTTTTGAGCCAGAATAGAATTCATCAAACCTTTAAGCCTGAGAATCTCATTAGAAATGATTTCAATATCGCTCGCTTGCCCTTGAGCCCCCCCTAAAGGCTGATGGATCATAATCCTTGAATGGGGTAGTGAAAAGCGCTTGCCCTTAGCCCCACAGCTCAGTAAAAACGCCCCCATAGAAGCCGCTTGACCGATGCAAATCGTGGAAACATCAGGGCGGATAAAATTCATGGTGTCATAAATGCTAAGACCGCTTGTTATCACCCCACCGGGAGAATTGATATACAAGCCAATGTCCTTTTCAGGGTCTTCAGCTTCCAAAAACAAGAGTTGGGCCACGATAGAAGACGCCACGCTATCATTGATCTCACCGCTCAATAAAACAATGCGATCCTTTAAAAGACGCGAGTAAATATCATAGCTACGCTCCCCACGATCGGTATTCTCTATTACATAAGGAATGTATCCCATCATCTCTCCTTTTTAGCCGTTTAACCCACTTGAGTTTTTTGAGCGTTGGGCCTCATTTTCTCTAAAATTTCTTGTTGTTCTTTAGGCAGGTTTTTATCCAACAAATAAGTCAGCACCCTATCTTCAATCATCGCCATTTTCACCGCCGCTAACATGTTGTTTTTGCGGTATTGTTCAATGAGATTTTCTGGGTTTTGCCCTGTCATCATCGCTTCATAATACAAAGTTTGAAAGACTTCATTGTCATGCACGCCAATTTTTTCTTCCTTCGCTAAAGCGTCAATGATAAAAGTGATTTTCACGCTTTTTGTCGCATCATTCCTAAAGCTTTCACGCTTTTCTTTGGCTTTTTCTTGACTTTCTTGTAAGGATTTGACTTCCTCAGCTTGCATGGAATAAAGAGCGTTCCTAAACAACAAATCCATTTCTTGCTCTATGATCGTTTTAGGCAAATCAAAAACAATCTTTCCATCTAAATTTTCAATCAATCTTTCTTTCAACTCTTCATTATAGAGCCTGGCTTTATTTTCTAAAAACAACTGCCCTTCAACCCTTTCTTTTAAAAGCTTTAAAGTCGCATTCTCTTCATTAGCCAGCACGATTTTAGCGAGTTCGTCATTGATTTCTAACACTTCACGCGCTTGAATCTGGTGTAATTTCACTTTAAAAAGGGCTTCTTTGCCGGCCAAATGCTCTGCGTGGTATTCGCTAGGGAAAGTCAAAGGGAATTCTTTTTCTTCGCCCGCTTGCATGCCTAAAAGAGCCTTTTCAAAATCTTCTAGCATTTGCTTATTGCCTAAAATCAAACTGAAATTCTCAGCCTTGCCCCCTTCAAAAGGCGCATTATCTATAAAGCCTTCAAAATCAATCGTTAATTTATCGTCGTTTTGAGCTTTTCTTTGAGCGTCAGTATCCACAAATTTCGCATAGTCTTTAGCGAGCTGTTTCAAACGCTCATCAATTTTTTCTTCATTTGGAATTTCCACTCCCACGCTAGGCACGCACTCTTTGATCTTGTCTAAAACAATCGTGGGTTTTAAGCCGATGTCCGCTTCTATTTCAAAATGCGTGTCTTTTTTTTCAAATTTAGTGAAGTTGGGGCTACCGATTAGATCCTTATTCTCAATCCCTAATTCTTTAAGAGCGTTTTTTAAAACCTCTTGAATCATTTCTTCTTGAGCGTCTTGTTCAATTTGGGCTTGATAACGGGTTTTCACTAAATTAAGGGGGACTTTACCTCTTCTAAAGCCATCAATTTTAACTTTTTGGGCGATTTTTTGAGCGATTTTATCATAACGCTTTTCTAAATTTTCAACGGAAGGTTTAGCGTTCAAACGGGCGTTAGCGGTGTCAATCTTTTTCACTTCAAGATTCATTTTTTTCCTTAAATGGTTAAAAAATTAAATTTTTGTATCATTATAGCTTAATTTGTTTTAATTCCGGTTTATAAAAAGCGGTTTTAATTCTAGTTTTCAAAAATTTAAAAAACTAAAAATCATAAGTTGAAGTGAGATAGACAGAAATATTGCGCCTGAAATGAAGGGTGTATAAAGGGGTTTTAAAATAATCATTGGTTAAAAAGGGGATGCGCACACCCAATTCTATCGCCCAATTCTTATACCTTGAAAAGCGGTAACGATACCCCACATTCAACATCACTTGAAACATGTAAGGGTGATAAACGCTTGAAGGATCTTTAGCCCACTTTTTAAAAATCCTTGTTTCATAAAACCAGGTTTCTCCCACGAGATTCATCCCTAAAATCAGCGTTCCAAAAGCGCGTTTGTATAAAAAGTCAGCTCCCACGCCATAAAAAATAGCGTTAATAAAAGTCTCTTTTCTTTGCAATTTTTCCCTATAGCTTTTAGGGATTTGCGAACTCTCCCTCAAACTATCGCCCAACAAACCTTTATTTTTAAGAAAAAAACCATAGGCATAATCCAAAGAAATATAAAAGCGGAAACCATAGCGCTCTTTTTTAGGAAAAAATTGTTTATAGCCATAAATCAAACTGACTTCAGCAAAAGGAATATCTCGGTATTTTGAATGGTTTTCAAATTTTTCCCTACTCTGTAGCCATGACATTTGCACCACGCTTGTGCCGTAATAATGGGAACTTTTGTCTATGTTAAAAAGTTTTTTATTGGGCTTTTTAGGCTCAGTGAAACATGGAGAATGGGTTTTACCCCTTAAACACTTCTTTGCTAAAAACCGCTGGTATCCTAGATCTTCTTCTTTGGTGATTGTGTAAGT